>JAKABW010000026.1 GCA_021796535.1 Actinomycetes bacterium
ATCACCTATTGTCTGTATTCGGACGTAAAACAGAGCTTCCTCTGTCATGCTTTACGGCAAACTGCAGAGGAAGTGTAAGACTCTTTATGACAAAGATTGTTGTAGTACGAAAAGTGATACACATCAAGAAAAAGATTGTCAGAAAACTGGTAAAAGAAAAGAAATCAATTCTTGTCGTTACAAGAGGATTTAGTATCACCAAAGGAAAAACAGTTCTTTTGCCTCTATTCTTGAAGCCTTTTGTGGCAAGAATGATTACACCAAAGAAAAAACTTGTTTTGGCAGGTCTTATCTTGGAAGTAAAGCAAAAGCCTTTACACCCCATGTTTGTTTTGAGACATGGCATCATCAAGAAAAAGACTGTGAAAAAAGGAAAGCTGCTTTCTAAAAAGAAGAAGTAACATCCTTTAGGCTGAATCCCCCCGGGTTTCTTGGACACCTGTTTACTTGGGAACTCCATTGTTCCCAAGGCTGATTCGAGTGTAGTAGTTGATTCGAACTCTGCTGCGGAACCCATTCGAGTGATTCCTGCAGTCGGCGGTTGTTGAACCAGTCCACGCATAAAAGTGTGGATCATTCAAGTTCTTCAATTGTTTCAAATGACCCGTTAGGATATAGCATCTCGGCTTTGTACTGAACCATCCCGGATTTGATGCATACTCTGTTTCTTGAGAAAGGATAGAAGTATGCAAAGAAAACGATATGACTCTGAAACCAAGGAAAAGGCCATTAGGCTAGTTCTTGATCACCAGGAAGATTACTCTTCACGCTGGGGTGCAATCCAAGGGGTGGCTAAGCGTTTAGGTATGACACCTGAAACACTACGTAGCTGGATAAATCAACATGAAATTGATCACAAAATAGCTCCAGGCCTCACGAGTGAGACAAAAGAGAGATAGCCAGCTTAAAAAGAAAGAACGCCGAGCTAGAACGAACCATTGAGATTCTTGGTGCTGCAACGGCTTTTTTTGCGAGGGAGAGCGACCCTCGACAAAACTAATTTGTCAATTCATTGACGAACATAAAGCCAAGTATGGAGTCGCTCCTATATGTAATGCCCTTAGAACTAAGGGCATTACTATTGCTCCAAGGACTTACTATTTAGCCATCAAAAGAGGCCCGTCCAAGAGGGAGATGTGGGATATCACAATCGGTGAAACCCTACGTTCAATCTATGAAAAAGATGTCTTCGGGAAAAGACCACCTGAGTGCCTTTATGGCTCAAAAAAGATGTGGGCATACCTGAATCACCAAGGCAAACTAGTTGCTAGATGCACCATAGAAAGGCTTATGAGAGACCGTGGCTATAAGGGGGTTACCGGGCAAAAGAAGGTCAGAACCACGATGGTAGACCCTATGGCCAAAAGAGCACCTGACTTAGTTATGAGAAACTTTAGACCTTCTAAGCCAAATAAGCTCTTTGTCTCAGATTTTACCTATGTCCTGCTTCTAAGCGGCTTTGGCTATACGGCATTTGTAATTGATGCATATACAGACTTCATTGTTGGCTTTTCATGTTCGTCTACAAAAGATGTTTCACTTGTTGAAAAAGCAATTAATGAATCCTCATCATTGAGAGCCAATCAAAACATAAAGTTAAATGGGTCTACTACTTGCCACAGTGATGCAGGGTCTCAATACACTTCTATTCACTACAGTGAGACACTTTTCCTACAAGGATTAACCCCATCAATTGGAACAGTTGGTGATGCATACGATAACGCACTCGCCGAGAGCATCATAGGCTTGTATAAGACTGAATGCATAAGAGCTGATTCACCGTTTAGGAATGGATCGATCAAAAATATCTCAGACCTAGAGGAAATGACATCAAGGTGGGTCTATTGGTTCAACAACGAGAGGCTCCTGCATAGGGTCAGATTAATTACACCAGTCGAGGCAGAAGCTAACTATTTCAAGTCGGTATGCTGTAGTCAAAATTACGATGACAATACCGTCATTCACAGATAAAAAAGTGCGTGCGAAAGTCGGGATGGTTCACATTGATCGTTTCAGCCATGGCATTATCATACGAATCTGCTTTAGAGCCAACCTAAGAGCGATTCCTCTTCTTCAAGCCGTGTGCTGTAGCAGAAGAAGAGATATTGATGAACTCCCATATCACTGTGATGCGTGAGTTCTCCTGGGACCGGTGATCTTGCATAGATTGCCATCTCCAACGATCGGCCAATGTCTTCCTGAACGAGGTTGATACCCTCCATCCAAGGATTCTTTTCGAGTAGACATCGGTTATGAAAGCCACGTAGCACCGGGAATGGTTGCATCTGACATATGTGAGATCTGATACAAGAACGGTTCGGAGCCGATGCATTGAACACGGGTCTCACAAGGTCAGCCGACCGCATTGCGAGATCGTCCGGAATAGTGGTGCACACCTTCTTGGTTTTGCTTTTCTTGCCTGTATCCCCATTGCTCTCATCAGCCGCTCTGTCTTGCTATGTCAATGCCTTCATGCTTACATTGGCGCCGCGGATCTTTTATGCCCGTAGACGAAGCAGTTTTCCTCGCAGATTCTTTTGATCGGGACTAATTACACAAGTTGCGTGCGAGAGCAGAGGGGATTTGGCGCCATAGCAGGCAGAGGAAGCCAACTGGGAAACCTTACAGATCGGTCGGACTCTCTATCCTCTTTGTGTCTTTCTATGTAGTTGATTACTTTCCGTATTTGACCGTCCGACTCGGTCCTGAGAAAATTGAGGTATCGTGAAATATCTCGTTGGCTCTTTTGAGTTCCTTGTTCTCCTTCTCGAGTTCTTCAGCCGTGCACGTTCATCAGAGGTCAAGCCTTCCTTATTGCCAGTATCGATCTCATAACGTCGCTACCATTAGCGAAGAGTTTCCGGCGTTATGCCAAGCTTTTGTGATACCGACACCGCTCGTCCACAGCAATAGATACTCTGTCCCTATGGTCTTTGACCGTCCGGATTGCTTGATCACGAACTTCTGGTGTGTACCTGTTTATCTTTCCCATAATGACAACCCCATTCTCTCAAAGTTAGGAGTGTCCAAGAAACCCGGGGGATTCAAAGAGCCGATGAATGCAGGCTACTTTATGTCTCTGGAAGTGCTATTCGCATGACCAAGCGGACACCAACCTTAGCAACCTGGATTACCCCACCATCTTCGGAACTATTAGAGAGAAGAAATACCGCCTAACTATTTCAAATGAATGCGTCAACTGACTTGACAGTTACCGTCAGCAATGAAGCCATGGCCAAAGTGCTGTACCTGTCTACCCAGAAAGCCCAGGAAACCTGGGAGAAAAGTGTTCCCAACTGGCCAACCATCCTAACCCAATTTGCCATTCATTTCGAAGGGAGATTGCCCATGGTATAGTGAAGTCCAAGGTTTAAGATAACCCTATATGTTCATTAGCAATCTTAAACCAAACAGTGAGCTCACCTGCTCGCCAGTTTTCATATAAATCCTCGGATAGTTTACACATAATGATGAGGAGTCCCCTTAATTGACAGCCCAACAAAGATTGCCCTCTATAAACATCATATAATTTATTTAAACGAATAAGTAAGGCTATTTTTCGATTCGCTTCAACACCACAACAGAACGGTCATTTACTTCTATGGAGCGACCGGCATTGACTGCGATATTCAAATCAAGACAAAAGGACGGTTCAACAAAAGTGTTGAGAACCACCTGCCACTTCCCGGCAAAGTGTTTGGCTGGCATAAAAAAGTCGATTTTATCCCAATAAGAATTTAAAATGACAAAGAAGGTGTCGTCTTCAACCGGATCTTTCGGATGCGAAGAGGGCGGGATTTCATCTCCGTTGAGAAACATGCCAAGGGTTCTGGCGAAAGCGGACTGCCAGTCGTCATCCGTCATTTCTTCCCCGCTGGGAGAAAACCACGCTATGTCTTTGACGCCTTCCCCGTGCAAAGGACGTCCCTGAAACCAACGCCTCTTCCTGAAAACAGGGTGTTCGCTCCTCAGTGCGGCAAGCACCTGAGTAAAAAGAAGCATATCTTCATCGACATGATTCCAGTCCAGCCAAGATATGTCGTTATCCTGACAGTAGGCATTGTTGTTACCTTTTTGCGTGCGGCCTATTTCGTCACCGGCCAGCAGCATGGGAACACCCTGGGACAAAAATAACGTGACAAGAAGATTTTTGCGTTGTCTCTTGCGCAAAAGACTGATTTCCGGATCCTCGGACTCGCCTTCCACTCCGCAATTCCAGCTCTTGTTGTCGTTGTCTCCGTCTTGATTGTTTTCCCCGTTGGCGAAGTTATGCTTTTCGTTATACGAAACAAGATCGGCAAGAGTAAAGCCGTCATGAGCTGTAATAAAGTTAATACTTGCCCAAGGCTTTCTTCCCGTGCGTTCGTAGAGGTCCGAACTGCCCGTCAGTCTGTAAGCCATTTCCGGCAACTTCTTGTCGTCACCCCGCCAATATCCTCTCACCGAGTCTCTGTACTTGCCGTTCCATTCCGACCAGAGAGGAGGGAAATTACCGACTTGATATCCCCCTTCCCCCACATCCCAAGGTTCGGCAATAAGTTTAACCTGGCTGATTATCGGATCTTGCTGGATAATGTCAAAAAACGCGGACAGCCTGTCCACCTCATGCAGCGTACGGGCCAGAGTTGCCGCAAGGTCAAATCTGAATCCATCCACGTGCATTTCCAGCACCCAATACCTGAGTGAATCCATCAGTAACTGCAGAGTATGGGGATTTCTTACGTTCAACGTATTCCCTGTACCGGTATAGTCGACATAAAATTTTTTGTTGTCGGCCAGCCGGTAATAAGAAGGGTTGTCGATACCCCTGAAAGACAGGGTCGGACCGAGATGATTGCCTTCGGCTGTGTGGTTGTAGACCACATCCAAAAGCACTTCTATACCCGCCTCATGCAATTGCTTTACCATGGCTTTAAATTCCTGAACCTGTCCGCCCAGAGAAGGCGTCGAGGAATAGGCCGCATGCGGTGCGAAATAACCTATTGAGTTATATCCCCAATAGTTTGTGAGTCCCCGTTCCACCAAAGACTGCTCCGAAACAAAATGATGCACGGGAAGCAATTCAACCGCGGTGATATCCATTGAGTGGAGATGATCTATTACGGCCGGGTGACACAGTCCGCTGTAAGTACCGCGCAATTCGTCCGGAATATTTGGATGGCGCGCGGTAAAGCCTTTTACGTGCAGTTCGTAGATGCTTGTCCTGTGCCAGGGTTGATTGGGGCGGCGTTCGTTCCCCCAATCGAAATAAGGGCTGATAACGACGCTTTTGGGAACCGAGGCCGCGCTGTCTGCCTTGGAAGCCCTCGAGTCGTCTCCCAATTGATGGGCAAACACGGAGCGTCTGTACCTGAGATCCCCGTCAATTGCTTTGGCATAGGGATCCAAAAGCAGCTTTTCCGGATTACACCGTATGCCGTTATTTGGATCCCAAGGCCCGTGAACCCTAAAACCATAATGCTGACCGGGGCCTATTCCGGCCAGGTAACCGTGGTGAATATGCCCGGTTTCGTCAGGCAACCGAAAACGGCTTTCCAAACCTGACTGACTGAACAAACACAGTTCCACATACTCTGCGACCTGGGAGAAGATGGCAAAATTTGTCCCAACCCCGTCGTATGTAGCACCAAGCGGAAATGGTTTTCCCGGTTTGATAGTGCGCCCTTGATAAGACATACTTATAAGATAGTCAAAATCATTAAGCAAAGTTGCTTTAGGGTAAATATATACATGAAGAATTATTTCTTCATGTCATGTGGCAAGCAGCGGGTGCCTTTTAGGCCAGACGTACGTTTGCCGCCTGTAACCCTTTTTGGCCTTCCTGTAGATCAAACTCTACGGTTTGTCCTTCTTCAAGGTTACGGTAGCCGTTCATCATAATAGCGGTGTGATGCACGAATACGTCATCTCCGCCTGCTTGTGAAATAAAACCATACCCTTTTTCAGAGTTAAACCACTTTACTGTTCCGGTCGCCATGGCGGCGAACCCCTTTCTTTCGTTGGTGCAATTACATAAGGCAGATAGACTGAAAAGAGATGGAGAAGAGAAGTACGAATTATGTACGATAAAAATAAAAAAATTATTTAGTACTTAATTTAATATTGACTGCTATTACCTTTCACTTACAACTAAAAGCCTCACCACAGAGGTTAGCACTAACACGCAATGTTGTCATTCAAAGAAGAATGAATTTTTTATATTCGTTGACGATAAACGTTTACCTTCCCACGGATATGCGACGGTCACACCTCCGTCCGCAGGGAGTGCCAATTACCAAAAAATCAATTCGGTCCGGGCATTGAGCTGCACTCTCCCGTATAGTTGTCTAATGCGTATTGCGCAATTGCGCCCCGGACTGGGAATCTTCCACCATGTAGCCCAGCAACTTAATTTTTTCTCTCAGCTCGTCGGCTTTGACAAAGTCTTGCTTCAGTCTTGCTTCGTCTCTGGCCCGCACAAGTTCCAAAATCATGGGGTCCATAACTTCTGCCGGGGCAACACTGTTGATCCCCAGCATCAAGAACGTATCGACAACAAATTTTCCGAGTTGATAACCGCTTCTGATGTCATGTCGGTCCAAGAGAGCGTTGGCTTGGCGCAAAGAAGTAAAAAGGAGTGCGACCCCGGATGGGGTGTTTAGATCGTCTTCCATCATATTGACGAAATTCCGCTTCTTTTCTTCGATATCTGCTTCCGACATGATATCGGTCAGCTCCAAATCAGTCGCATTCGCCGTCTTTCGGATGTCTTCCAGTCTTCTGGCTAAAGTATTGAGTCTTTCCAACGCCTTTTCGGCATCTTCCATAAGTTCGGGGGTCACTTCAACCGGAGATCTGTAAGAAGACTGCAAAACAAGCAATCTGTATGCGGAAGGATCGTGCTCTTTAAACATGTCTTCCAGAGTGACGTAATTGCCCAATGATTTACTCATCTTTTGCCCGCCCACTTCGACAAGTCCGTTATGGATCCAATGCCCGGCAAAGTGAATGTTTAAGGCTTGGGCTTGCGCCCGTTCGTTCTCGTGGTGAGGAAAGCACAGATCGAGTCCGCCTCCGTGTAAGACAAAATCATCTCCGAGCAGAGAAGAAGCCATTACCACACACTCGGTATGCCAGCCGGGTCTTCCCGGGCCGAAAGGCGATTCCCATGTCGGCTCCCCCGGTTTTGCCGCTTTCCATAAGGCAAAATCCAACGGAGACCGTTTTGATGTGTCCACCGACACTCTTGCGCCTGATTTCAGACTGTCGAGACTTTGATGCGCCAGCAGGCCGTATGAAGAGAGTTTTCCGACTTCCATATAAACCCCGTCGCCAAGACGATAAGCGTAGCCTTTCTCTTCCAGTTTGACTATCAGCTCGACCATTTGAACTATATAGTCTGTGGCATGAGGGGTATGATGCGGCTTTCGCACATTCAAAAGCTCCATGTTGCGCCACCACTGCGTTTCTGATTCCACGGCTAAGTCGCGCCAAGAACGATTCTCTTTATTGGCTCTGTCTATTATTTTGTCGTCCAAATCGGTAACATTGGAAACGAATACCACTTTGTATCCGGCGTACTCCAAATATCTCCATAAAATATCGTAGACAAGGGCAAATCTGCCGTGGCCGACATGGGGCGGGCCGTATACGGTTGCCCCGCACACATAAATCCCTACGGTTTGTTCCCGGGAGGCGACAACGGGAACGGTATCAGAAATTGCCGTATCGAATAGATTGATCACATCAGCACCATAACCCAAACATAATTACACAATACTATATAGCTGTTTTAGCTCTATACCCCATTCCGAACAGGCAATTCTCTCTTGTGAGACATGCAAAATAAGCCAATACAACCCAAATATACATGAAAGAAAAGCAGCTTTAAATGGAAAACAGACTTTCTCCAGGCAAAAGAATAGCCGTCAAAATACGGCTTGCCCACGGAAGAAACTCTGCGGAGCCATACGGCGGAACAGATTTCATTCCCGCCGGAAAGCAAATTCAGACTTCTTATTTTTGTATAGTATAGAGTGCATCTAGTGCGCTAATCAGGCATCTAGATTAATTTTACACTGTGTGTACCATTAAATGAATGCTGATTTTTGGCTTCAAAAAATACAAAGGCATCAAAAAGATTCTTAAAGAGGAAACACGGAATGCGTTCTGACATCAATGTACCCGACAAAGTAACCCTAGACGGCTTAGAAGGCCGCTGGTCTCGGGCTTGGCTCGAAAAACAGATATACGCTTTTGATCGGAACAAAGAAAGAGACGACGTATACTCAATCGACACCCCACCCCCAACCGTGTCGGGGTCTTTACACGTGGGACACGTTTTCTCATACACGCAAACGGATATCGTCGCCCGCTTCTGGCGCATGAAAGGCAAGGCCGTTTTTTATCCTATGGGATTCGACGACAACGGATTGCCTACCGAAAGAAGAGCGCAGCAATATTACGGCATACGCTGCGAACCATCTCTGCCTTATGACCAAAGTTTTGTTCCTCCCAAAATCGCCGGCGAACCAAATAAAGCCGCCGGGGCCGGAAACGCCGAGACCACAGTTCCGTGTTCAAGACCCAACTTTGTGGAGCTGTGCCGGGAACTCACCGAAGAAGACGAAAAGCTTTTTTACGACCTCTTCGTAACACTTGGCGTTTCGGTAGACTGGTCGCTTTTATATACAACCATCGGCGAAAAAGCCCAAAAAACTTCTCAAGCCGCCTTCTTGCAATTGGTCGAAAACGGCCAGGCTTACCGGAAAGAAGCCCCCACACTGTGGGACGTTGATTTTTCTTCCGCTATCGCCCAAGCGGAGATCGAAGACAGAGAAACGGCGGGGGCATACCATAAACTTAGATTTATCTCCAGGGAAGACGGTACGGTCATCCCCATCGCCACCACGCGTCCGGAACTCTTGCCCGCCTGTGTGGCGTTGGTATGCAACCCGTCGGACGAACGCTATACCCACCTCATAGGGAAAAGCGTAACCACTCCTTTGTTCCATATCGAAGTTCCCGTATACGGACACCAGCTGGCCGACAAAGACAAGGGTACGGGAATTGCCATGGTGTGCACATTCGGTGATACGACGGACGTCATCTGGTGGAAAGACCTCAACTTGCCTACCAGAGTAATTATCGATAAAAAAGGACGGCTGGAACCCGTCGACTTCTCGGGAGTCAATTTTCCGTCCCGCAAAGCGGATACGGCAAACGAAAACTATTCGCATCTTGTCGGCCTCAACATCAAATCCGCGCAGAAAAAAATCACAGAGTTGCTGGTGGCCAGCGGTGACCTCATGGGGGAACCGGAACCGATCAAGCACATGGTGAAGTTTTACGAAAAAGGCGAAAGGCCGCTTGAAATCATTTCGTCAGACCAATGGTACATCAAAACTCTCGACAAAAAAGACACTCTGATCGACGCAGCCCGACAAATGCACTGGCATCCGGATTTCATGCGTTCCCGCTTTGAAACTTGGACAGAAGGACTGAACAGCGACTGGAATATCTCCAGACAACGCTACTTCGGAGTACCGTTTCCGGTTTGGTACAAGCTGGATGAGGAAGGCCAAGCGCTTGAATCGCAGCCTATCTTCGCCAAAAAAGAGGATCTGCCTCTGGACCCGTCCGTAACGTCTCCTCCGGGTTACGAAGAAACGATGCGCGACCAAAAAGGCGGTTTCACCGCAGACCGCGACGTCATGGACACATGGGCGACTTCCTCGCTGACACCGCAGATCGCCGCCGATTGGATCAAAGAGGACGGACTGTTTTCTAGGGTATTTCCGATGGACTTGCGTCCACAGGCGCACGAGATCATCAGGACGTGGCTATTTTCAACCGTAGCAAGATCCGTTGTCCACCACAACTCAATTCCTTTTAAAAACACCGCCATATCAGGTTGGATCCTTGACAAAGATCATAAGAAATTATCCAAATCAAAAGGAAATGCCGTCGTGCCAAGCGAATATCTGGAACGCCACGGTACCGATGCCGTCAGATACTGGGCGGCCGCTGCGCGCTTGGGGATGGATACCGCTTTTGATGAACAGCAAATGAAGATCGGTCGGAGACTTGCAATCAAAATCCTGAACGCCGCCAAATTTGTTTTGATGAGAATCAATTCGCCGGAATTTCGAGAATTGGACAAAACAAAAACGTCGTCTTATACCCCGCTGGATGAGTCCGTGCACTATCTGCTGGCAAATTTGATCGAAGAAGCTACAAAATCCTTTGAAGAATATGACCATGCAAAGGCCCTTGACGCAACAGAAAAATTCTTCTGGTATTTCTGTGACGATTATCTGGAATTGTCCAAAATCAGAACTTACGAACTGTCGGACCCGGAAGCAAGTCTTTCGGCAATAAGAACTTTGGAAATTGCTCTTTCGACCCTTTTGCGCTTATTTGCACCTTTCCTGCCGTTCACGACAGAGGAGGTATGGTCGTGGTGGCACAACGGTTCGATACACCTATCAGAATGGCCCACCATTGCAGAAATTGAAGCAAATTTACCACAGATTGGTCAATTTGATCTTCATGTCCAGGAAGATAACGCTGTAAACAAAGCCAGAGAGCTCATAACCGCAACTTCAACGGTTCTGGAAAAAATAAGAAAAAAGAAGAGCGAAGAAAAACTGTCGATGAAGGCAGGAGTCGACACCGTGAGCGTCACCGGTCCGGGCAAGATTGTCGGTTTAATCAGATTGTCCCAAAATGACTTGGCGGCGGCCGGAAACGTAAGCAACTTCGTATATCGTGAAACAAATTCCGAAGAACTTGAAATAGAAGTTATCCTGGAACAGTCTCAGCAGTAACCAGACGGCCCGGCCACCACACCAGAAAACCGGGTCGCTTTGTATCTCTCTGATCCATCACACATAAGAATAAGGACCCCCGAAGGGATCCTTATTCTTATGTCGGTCTGTATTCTCTTGCGAAGAAAACTTATCAGCCGCTACATGAT
>JAKABW010000027.1 GCA_021796535.1 Actinomycetes bacterium
GCCTTTTTCGCAACCGGTGCCTTCTTGACCGCGGCTTTCGCAACCGGTGCCTTTTTCGCAACCGGTGCCTTCTTGACCGCGGCTTTCGCAACCGGTGCCGCTGTCGTCTTCACTGCCGCCGGCGTTACCCTCCTTGATGCTATGACGGAACGTATGGTCATGGCATCTGCTATTCTTTTGGGCTTATTTAATGCGGATTTTGTATTGATGTTTTCTTTCAAACGGGCACTCGGGGTAAATTTAATTCCTTTTGATGCCTTTATTTTTACCGGAGTCCCGGTTTGGGGATTCCGTCCTTGCCGCGGCTTTCTTTCCCTTATTTTAAAAGTGCCGAATCCCGTAATTCGTATGGCGTCACCAGATTTGAGTCCGCCCACAATACGATAGATCATGGCATCCAAAGCCAATTCTACGTGCGGCCTGGCGAGGCCCGTATCAGAGCCGACCAATTTGATTAATTCACTCCTGTTCAATTGTTTCCTCCCTTTGTGATTACTTACACAATACAACGCCATTTTTGACTGAATTGCAAGTATATAAGTTGTATTTTTAGCAAAATATCCCCATTGTCGACTTTTTGCCTTGTTAAATGTGACTTTACACTACTTTAGTTATATTTTAAAGTAAAAACACCTATTTTCCGGTAAATACTGAGTAAATAAGCTTGGCAATATTGAAAAATGGTTGATATTGAAGGGTTTGATGTGCAAGTATTGGCAGATATTTGTGCAATATCTGCGCTGAGTGAGGGCAGTGTCTATTTGGGGAAAGGCAATAAAGGATATCTCTTCGCGCCAAAAGAATGTGGAGTTTTGGTTTTGGGCCCGCCGCGTTCAGGCAAAACTACTTCAGTAATTATCCCCAATGTTTTGACGGCAAATTCTGCGGTTGTTGTTACTTCTACAAAACGTGACGTCTTTGATCAAACATGGCAATTCAGAAGAAAAACTTCTCCTTGTTACATTTTTGATCCGGTGCAAACGACCTCTTTGCCTAAAGAGGTCGTTTCTGTCGGTTGGTCGCCTGTGGATGCCGCAGGTAAATTCGACAAAGCTTTACTGACGGCCAAATCAATGGTGTGGGCGGCGCGTCCTGATGGCAATAAGGGCGATGCACAACACTGGACACAAAAATCAACGGAATTGCTTGCAACATTATTGCATGCCGCTTCGATATCCGGGGTTCCTTTTTCGGAAGCTTTGAGTTGGCTCCACCGTCATGAGGGGGGTGCCGCTCTTAGAATTTTGGATTCCGGCGGTCAAAATTCTGAAATGGCATTTGACGTGTTGAGCGGGATACTGAATACTGATTTTCGCGAGCAAAGCGGTATCTGGTCAACGGTATCTTCCGTGTGTGCGTGTTATGAAAGTTCGGGGGCAGTCTTGAGTACGGAATTGCCCAGAGTCGACTATAAAAATTTGCTTGAACAAAAATCGACTGTGTATATTGTGGCTCCGGGGGAAAATCAGCAATTGCTTGCGCCGGTTATAGCGGGATTTATCGGTGACATCAAACGCTCTGTTTATATGGAGAATTTAAATTATGACCTGCAAAGAGGTAAAACAAATGATGCTCATTTCACCAAACTGCTGCTTGTATTGGATGAACTTGCCAATATAGCACCGCTGTATGACCTTCCCGAGATTATTTCAGAAGGCGGGAGTCAGGGTGTCACGACCGTTGCCTGCCTGCAGGATCTGTCACAGGCCAGGAGGAGGTGGCCGGTGATTGCCGACGGATTTTTCAGCCTGTTTCATACCAAGTTTATTTTACCAGGTTTGGGTGACAGGCAAACTCTGGAAAACATTTCACTCTTATGCGGAGAAAAAGATGAGGTAATCTATTCCAAAACCTCCCATTCCAAAAGAACAGATAAGAAACTTGACAGTAAAACTGCTTCGATACGGAAAGTAAAAAGGATGCCG
The DNA here is from genome assembly GCA_021796535.1 of Actinomycetes bacterium. Classification (GTDB taxonomy): domain Bacteria; phylum Actinomycetota; class Acidimicrobiia; order Acidimicrobiales; family Bog-793; genus JAJZMK01. The sequence goes on from JAKABW010000027.1 coordinate 1,926, forward strand.
CCTGACGCCATAAGCCGTGGTAACAAAGGAAAAGCTTTGGTAATTATGGGTTCTGTTGCGGGAGAAGTCACTCTTACACCGAGCTATACTTTAAAAAATACCCTTGCAAAAGAAGTCTTTTCGGTGCGAACTAAAGAGGGTAATCCTCGGAAAGACAGTGGATTGTCTGTCAAAGTAGAACTAACCGGTACGGAACGGAAATTCATATGGAGTAAAAACCGCAGAAATGTCGGGCAGAAAAGCAGCTTTCCTGTAGCAGAACCTAAATTCGAGCAGTTGACGATTTTGGGTGAAGAAAAAGTAAAGCATCAGGAGCAGAAAAGCAGAATTCTTTACAGAGACAAGCCGGGAGGTTCTCGCACTCTGTGAGACCATTCTTTTGCATTTTTTAGATTTTTTTCTGTCTCTTTCCCCCTCTGTTCTTCAAAGTCCGCTTTATCGTATTCAAAAGAATTGCTTTGTTTTGATGTGTGTGGAGACAGAGCTTCTTTGACGGTGTTCCGGCGCAGCGGAGGATTTTGTTGCTTGGTCAAATGGGATCTCTCCTGTCTGTTTCGCAACGCGGTCAGGCAGTCCGGTATTTCGTCGGTCGGAACAAATTTGGGTTTTCTCAGGATGGAGATACAGTTTTTCTTTCCGGCGAAAACTTCCGTGGGAAACCCCAAGGTTAGGATACAGGCGTCGTCCCCGATTGGAGACAGGGATGACAACTCTTTCGGATTCAGCACGATCGGGTATCCGCTTGTCTCACGGTCGTTGGAAGCCTGCGAGCAAGTTTTGGTATCGCCGTATAAAAAAGCATTTTGTCGTCGGAGATAAGTGCTCTCTGAAGCTCTCAAAGACATTTTCCACGGTGTTACGCCGACATGTTTGTGGTTTTGCGATTCAGCGGCGCCTCCGGCCTCTCTTGCGCCGGGATTGGCAGTTTGAAAAGCGGATTTCAGATCGAGGGAGTCGTCGGCAACCAAAATAATATGCGCATGGCGGCTCTCCTTCAATTGTTGTACGCTGTCTTGCAGACTTTCCAGAAAGCTTTTGGCGTCGTCGTCGATAAGGATGCTTTTTGTGTCAGGACGCTGAGGATCCGCATAAGAGCGGTAAGCAGCGGGCGCCTCCGGTGTATGTGAGCCGTCGGCTCCGGCTGCGGGAGTGGCAGCGGTTATTCTTTGCCCGGTTTCTGTTTTGTCAAAATTGAGAGCTTTCGGAAAGTCATTGGAAACTTTGTGCAAAAAAGTGCTTATGCCGCTTTTTGCCCGAATAACTTTTGACAAAGGCAAAGAGTCTATGAGTTCTATTTCCGCAAAAGAATTGACTTTATGAAACAGTAAGTGCAATAGTATCGGATAGCAATTGTCGGATAACTCATATATAACTTTTTTATTTTTGACGGCTTCTGTCAGATATTTTACCAAGTCATTTTTCAATTCTTTTATCTCTTCTGATGAAATTCTGTTTTGAGACAGGTTCTTGACGGGAGGTAAGCTCCCGTTTGGCGCAAACCAATTCAGGAAGGCAGCACAATTTTTATTCGCCGATACCGCTTTTTCCATGATTTCTTGAAAAGAGAGAACTTCTTCTCCGGTTATCGTTTGCAAAAGAGTCGCTCTTTTTTTCCGATTTGTCAAAATAAGCGGGTTTGGGTGAGGCGTTCCCACGGCGTAATCGCCGTAATTTGTGTCCCGGTTAAGCTTGTGGCCCGTGATGCCTAGACTTTCTTGGGAACCCTCTGCTCTTTCTCTGCCTTTGTTTGCGGAGGATATTTCGGAGGCATCCATATAGTTTTTTAGTCGTTCAAAGTACGCCGATTTGATTTTCAAGCGCGGCGATGTGTCTATTTTCCCGAACAGTTCGTAATTTTGGGAGTTCATATAGAGAAAAGAAGATTTTTTGGTATCGGACCCGTGATGTGAATCGCTTTGTGGACGGTTACCCGAGAGGTTTTTGTGCAATAACTCATCGGTGCTTGGGGTATCTTTGTAGTTCCTCGTCTTATTTTGTTTTATGTTTCGGCTTTTCTCCGGAAAGGACTCCTGCCGTGCTGACGGCGCTTTGCGGCTTCTTTTGTCTGAGTTATCCGAAGACAAAGCAGATATCGGTGACAAAGCCGCTTTATTTACCTGAGAATTCAGCCTTATTGTTTCTTCGGAGTTTAGGACCTCGTCGAGAGTTTCGCAGAGTTTTTTTGCGGATAAATGTTCATTTATGTGTCTCAAGCATACCCCCAGTATTTCCTTACGGGTAAAACTCACTTTCAGAGAGGACAGCAGAATGATATTGTCCCGTATGTGATCTTTTGGGGAGTACGGGTTTTGCGGGAAGCCGGAATCTGTTTTTCCGGTATCCCCGGAAACCGATGCCGACGTTTCACGGCTTTTTACCGATACGTTGTCTGTTTTTATGATGCCGCCCGGAGAGAAAAAACTTTGTTGCTCCGGGATCCGAAATAATTTACGCGTGTGTAATAAATTATACAATTTATTTGGCGACATTCCTATTTCGTAAGCTTCTCTTTTCCACCTGTCCTGTAAGTCTGAATAGGAAGCGGAAAGTATTTTGTCCGGTCTTGTTTTATAAACAGAAATCTGTTTTGCTTTGTAACTCGTGTATCCCGTTTCCGACAGCCCCTCTTCTATCTGTCGGCTGCGCTTGGAAAATGCGTCGATTGCCATTTTTCCAAAACCGAGCAGGTCGGCGTAAGGTGTGCGGTTTTGGAATTCAAGGCCGAGGTTTTCGGCTAGTTCAAAGCGCAAGTCCCAATGGTAAATCAAACAAGCGTTATGAATATGGTTGTAAACCTCTCTTGTGTAAAGAGCCGACCATTTGTCGTTGACACCCAGAGAGAGATTGGCAACGGTAAGGTGGCTGTGCAGGTGGGGGTCGTTGCTTCTGCTTACTCTGTGCAGAAAGTGAGCCGCCAGGAGACCTTTGCATGGCAGTACTTCCTGTGAACCGTCAACGGCGGCTCTTACGCAAGCCGCTCGCTCCTCCAGGTACTCAAAACTCCTTTTGACGGCTTTTATGTGGCATTTTTCTATGGCATTTGGCACAGAGTCTCGCGTCAGCGCATACAGCAGACTTACCGATTTGGGCGCCGAAAAAGTAAAGTCAAAAGCCACATTTTTTATTCTGCTGCGGCCTTTGAGACGGAATCCCTCCACATCGGCAGGCTCTCCCCGCCAAATTGCATCGAGATCTGCTTTGGATACCGTTTCTTTATCTTCGGCCAACAAATGGCGAAGATTTCCTTCCCAGGTTCCGTCGCGCTCGTAGTAGGGGCTGGCACCTCTGGAGGATTCGGTGGGGAAGGTATAGTACGAGCTGTCTGCGTTGCGAATCTTTGCCACACTTAACATGCCGACAGTATGAACTGTCGGCATAATTACTTGTTACCGTATTTTTTTAATAACCGATCCCAGTTTCATATCTGTCCGAATTGTCTAGTCGTTATAGATCATTTTTAGTGCTTTGGCCATTTCGACATCTGCGTGGACGAGTTCTTTCGGCCCGAGAACTTTTGCACGGGAATCGGCACTCAAGAGCAAAGATGCGAACCAATCTATGTTGCCCACGGCTATTTTAAACACGTAGTTGCCCTGTTCGTTTCTATCGGGTTTTGTACTCTGATGCGGGACAAATACATGGGCACAATCCGGTGTTACCTCTACCGTGGCCGTCAGGGTATCTGCTCCGGGTATGAACGCGGATTGTTTTTGAAACTCGGGAGGCAGGCTTTTGGGGGCCGGCGGAAGGTGGGTCTTTTCTTCATTCGTTGCTTTTCTCAGGGAATCTGTTTTGACAACGAGAAAACGCGAAAAATCATTCTTCTTATAGCAATAGCCGTCAAGGTAAAATCTGCCTTCCCTGAATATGACCTGGTGAATCTGAAGGAAGCGATGTTCCAGAGTGTTATCCTTGGATGGATAGGCCATATTTATAATTTCGTGTGTTGCGGCCCATCCCTGCAGTAATTTAATTTTTTTGAGAAGTTTCGGCTCTGTCTGTATGTCAATATTTATATTTTCTGTGTCTATTATCTTTGTGAGTTTCTCGAAGCAAGACCTTATTACCTTTTGCGTGTCTTTATCGTCTATGATTTGTTCAAGAGTTTTCAATGCCGTAGTAAGTGTCAGACATTCGTTCATGGTCAGTCTCAAAGGGTTCTTGAGATGAAGGAAACCTTCGGTAAGAGTCAAAATTACTTTGTTTTCTTCCCAAAATACTTCCAATAAATTGTCCATTGTGTAGGGCGGGAGTCCAAACATGGCAAGAGATTCGATTTCTTTGAGGATACTTTCCCTGGTGCCCCCGAATACTTTTAGCAACTCGTCAATGCCAATCGAGGCAGTCAGATATTTGCCGCCACCGTCAGAAACTCCCAGTTTGGCGATGTAAGAAACGATTGTAAACATCCTGTTGAGTTTAGATATGACTTTGGTATCCTGATTATGGGTCAATTGCGTATCTTTGCCCGGAGCGACAGTTTGAGGAAGCGGTCGAGCGGATTTTTCCAGATAAGTATCCAGGTAGACAGATATTTCCTTTCTCAATTCTTTCGGTTCCAGTATCTCGATCTGGTGCCCGGAAGCGAGAAGGCGCGGTATCGTGCTTTTGTAATTGTTGCTGACGTATGCCTCTACCGTCACGAAGTTGTCTTTTGAAGCCGTCAGCCTGCCTCCGGTCGTCAGCCAATTGTGGATGATGTCGGTTCTTGTGCCGGGTATTTTGACTTTGATGGGCACGATGTTGTCGGGCGGCGGAAAGTCGGGCGGTATCGTCGTATCCCGGCAGAGTCGGCGGACTTGTGTCAGGATATCGCTTCTGACGGGGGCCTCTTCGGTTTGCGACGTCATTTTGTCCAAACGGAAAGTGCGTCTGTTGGCTATGCCGATGTAATCAGCCGGATCTGCATGGCGGTTACCCGACTTTGATGCAACGGTTTTCCGGGCGGTGTCTGCTTTTATTTCGGCAAGGCAGGCTTTGTCAATTTGACACCCGATCAGATACCAATAACCCATTGTAAACTTTAGGTATCCCGGTATGATAAGTCTCTCCATGTCTCCGTATTGACACCCGATCAGCAACCCTTTTTGGATACATTGGTATACTTCGCTCAGGTTGGGGTCATAGGATATCAAAATGGGATCCTGCAGTTCAAAGCTACTGTTGAGGGTATCAAATTTAATGGCGGCCAGATGATTTGTTTCTTTGTCCAAGTCTTGTACGACAATCATCTTGAGGGCAAGGCCAATAACCGCCGTCTCTTCCATGTCTAAATCCGGCAATTGGAAATACAGCTCATTTGGTGCAATGATATATCCGTATTGTTCTTCGCCGGGGATAGATTTTGTTTCTATGGTGATACCGCCTTCGCGCAGTATTTTTTTATCCCTCTCAAACATTTGCCGTCGGTTGGTGTGGCTATCTTTCGGATAGCCGTTCACATTGTTTACTATATAGTCAAGAGAAAGAGGTTGTTTGGCAGAAGAAAGCAGCAAGAAAAGATTGGCTATTCTTTCCTGCTTTGTAGGTCCGCCTTTTTTATCTGATTCCGCTTTTTTGCCCGTGATCACTAATATCAAACCTTTCGCATCGGAAGGGGTATAAAAAACATTAGAATTGTAAATGTAAAAATGCAACGACTAAATAGTAATAAACTTGTCGGTTTGCTTACCCGTATATTTAAGTGAGGCTTTGTTTTGTTAAAAAGAGATGAAATGCGCAATGTGGCTATTATTGCCCACGTTGATCACGGAAAAACGACCCTGGTGGATGCCATGTTGCGCCAATCGTCCGGTTATACCAACCGCGATGAAGTGGACAGGGTGCTTGATTCCATGGATCTGGAGCGGGAAAAAGGCATCACCATTCTGTCCAAACAGGCGTCTTTTGCTTTCGGAGACCGGCGCGTAAATATTGTAGACACACCGGGACACGCAGACTTCGGCGGTGAGGTGGAAAGAGCTCTTACCATGGTGGATGGGGCAATGTTGCTGGTTGACGCCGCTGAGGGGCCCAGGCCGCAAACCCGTTTCGTCTTGAGAAAGGCCTTCGAAGCCGGTCTCAGGGTTATACCCGTCATCAATAAAATAGATAGACCTGATTCACGGATCAAAGAAGTTATCGACGAAACCATAGAACTATTTTTTGATTTGGATGCTCCCGAGTCACAGTTGGATATTCCGTTTCTGTTCGGAAGTTCCAGAGCCGGTTACATTCAAAACGCTCAACCGGAAGAATCTTACCTGCCGGAGCCACCGCCGGAAATGCTGAAAGAGGGCCTCCTTCCGCTCATCGAAGCCATATTTGACTACATACCCCCCCCTTTTTATGAAGAAGGGGTTGGTTTACAGGCGCTCGTAACCAACTTAGACGCTTCTCCTTACCTCGGCCGTTTGGCAATTTGTCGCATAGTGGCAGGTGAAGTAAAAAAGGGTCAGCAGATTACCCATATCAAACGGGACGGTTCGCAGGTTCGCATCAAATGTGCGGAGCTTTTAATGCCACGCGGGCTGGAAATGGTGACTGCGGAAACGGCAAAAGCCGGAGACATCGTCGCAATAGCCGGTTCTGAAGACGTAACCGTCGGCGAAACTTTGGCCGATACAGTTTCCCCCAAGGCCTTGCCGCTTCTTGCCGTGGACGAACCCAGTCTCTCCATGACTCTTGCCATCAACACTTCGCCGCTTGCGGGCCGGGACGGAGACAAACTGACGGCAAGATTCCTGAAAGCAAGACTTGACACCGAAATACTGGGTAACGTTGCCATCAGGGTCTTGTCCACCGACAGGGCGGATACGTTTGAGGTACAAGGGAGAGGGGAACTTGCGCTCGCCGTCTTGGTGGAAATGATGCGCAGGGAAGGTTTTGAGCTTACTGTAGGAAAACCGGAGGTTTTGACAAAGCTTATCAATAATGTAGTTCACGAGCCCATGGAGCGTCTCTTTATTGAGGTTCCCGAAGAGCATCTGGGGGCAGTGACACAGCTTTTGGCAAAAAGAAAAGCCCGTGTGGAAAAAATACAACATACGGAAAGTCAAATAGTCGGTCTGCACTATTTAATTTCAGCCAGAGGGTTGATCGGTATCAGAAACGAATTGCTTACCCAAACAAGGGGAACCGCCCAACTGCATCACGCTTTCGACGGTTACGAACCGTATTTGGGGGAAATAAAAACCAGGAATACAGGCAGTTTGGTGGCAGACAGAACCGGCGTAACAACGGCATACGCTTTGGCAAATTTAGCGGACAGAGGCACCTTGTTTGTGAGCGCAGGAGAAGAGGTCTACGAAGGAATGATCGTAGGGGAGTCCAACAGACCGGAAGATATTGACGTCAATCCCACCAAAGAAAAAAAGCTTACCAATATGCGTTCTTCGACTGCAGACGAACTGGTCAAAGCGCCCCCGTGCCGTCGACTGACGTTGGAGCAAGCGTTGGAGTATGCAAATGAAGAAGAGTGTGTGGAAGTGACGCCGCGAGCCGTAAGGTTGCGCAAAGTCATATTGAATCAATCCATGCGGGCAAAATCAAAGAAAAAAACAGGCTGAGATTCACGTGCTTGAGCGGCGGATCTTTGATTCGTAAACGAAGGATTCTCATTCTGTTGCGTATTTTGAAAATGCTGTTTATCAGCGTAAACGACCGGGTTGTATTCTTTTTGGATAAGTCGGTTCCTGCGCAAATTTTTCTACTATAGTAGTAATACTTGTTCTTCCGGCGGCGTGGCCGAGTGGCTTAGGCAAGGGCCTGCAAAGCCCTGTACCCCAGTTCGATTCTGGGCGCCGCCTCAAACTTTGTTATGTGGACAGTGTTTTATCGCGGTCGGGCAATTTTTGCTGTGCCGTTCCAAAAACCTCTTCTGATTTTTTAACTTTTATGTCCGATTGTGTTGTCGGCAAAGTTGTTTCTTTGGCTAACTATTCTTTTATATTATGTGAAAATAATATTTTTGCTAATTTATCGCATTGTAATGGGTTTTCTTGTCACTTTATATTTTTTGATATTGTTTTATATTTTGTCTTTCCATGACAATCACCGGCCTTTTCTATCCGTTAAGTGATGTGTAAAGATTTAATTGCCAAGAAGGTATGGCTATGTTCATAATCAAAATATTTTCTTTATTGAAAAAATCGGTCAAGCTCTTGCTGTCGGTGACGGTTGTCTTGTCGGCGGCCATACTTTTGACAGTGCCTTTCGTGGTATCGGCGGCAGCTTCTTTGCCGGCGAGCAGTCTCAACATAAGCGCCGTGGTCGGCGACGGGACATCGGGAACCGTCACCAACGGGGCTTCTGCCACGGGTGCGGTCTTGGAGCAACCTTCCGGTGTGTGGGTCGGCAACAGCGGCAGTATCTATACAGCCGATATCCAGGCTGGAACTCTTGACTATATCCCGGCAACGACCGGCACCTATTATGGGCAGTCAATGACGGCGGGTGATATTTATGTGATAGCCGGCGACCCCAGCGGCGTCCAGCCTGCCTCGGGACTCGTTCCGACATCCATTAAGTTCTCAAGCATGAACGATGTCGTGGTGGACAGCTCCGGCAATATTTATATAGCCGATGCCAATGACGATATCGTGGGATTTATTCCGAGTGCCAATGGAACCTACTTTGGTCAATCCATGAAGGCTGACTATTTCTATATAGTAGCGGGTACGGTAACAGTGACGGCTGCTCCGAGTCTGAATACTTTGGCAACTTCTACGGATTTAAACGCCCCCAATGCGATAGCCATCGGTTCCGATGGCTTCTACGTGGTGGGTAACGACGAAGAGGTCAACTTCGTACCTTTTACAACCGGCACCTATTACGGGCAGTCAATGACGGCCGATTATATTTATAAAGTGGCCGGTACATCG
>JAKABW010000014.1 GCA_021796535.1 Actinomycetes bacterium
ACTGACAGTAATAAATACTGCCTCAAATACCTTCTTTCTTCTAAAAAATATTAATATTTTTTATAAAAAAATAGATATTTTTACGACAATATAGCATGAAATGACATGAAGTAATACTCAAAATATTTTTGCCAACCTCATCATTTAAAACTTCACAAAAATTCAGAAGGTCACCTTATGTTAAGGTATGCCGGCGTCAGAATACCGGACTTCATAGCTACCCATATACAAACACATACAAACACAAATGATTGCTTCGTCATACAGATAGAAGTATGCGGCCGCACTGCTCGCAGTAATTGATTTCCCCTGAGTTGCGTTTGCATATTTCAACTTCGCTTGCGGAAAGTTGCAAATGGCAACCGGAGCACTTGCCCGCTTCTATTGTCGCCACACAAGAGTCCTGATATCTTGGATATAGGCTTTTATATATCGCTGCCACTTCGGGGTTCAAATGTTTTATGATGTTGCTTCGCTGCTCATCAAGCTCTCCGATGCGCCCTTTGATGTCTGTTTGCATCACGTCAATGACTCCCTGCAACGACTTTTCTTCGTCCCGTAAAGCGGTCATCTCTTCCTTGAGCTCACTTTGCTTCTCAGACAACAGCTCTTCTTCTTCCAGTAAATGTAGCTCTTCGTCTTCTAAGTTTTCCAGTTGGTGCAGCAAAGAAGAGAGTTCCGTTGCCACGGCTTCTTGGTCCCGATAAGAAAGCGAACTGTTCGTCTTTGTTTCATTCTCAAGTGAATGAGCACGCAAACGAATTTTTTCCTGTCGTTTTTCTAAACCAGATTCACTATTTTCGACTTCCGCCAACGCGGAATTAACTGAAGTCATCTTATTAAGCAAGCCACTGATCTGTGACTTGAGGTTATTACTCCTGACAACCTCAGGAGAAGAAAGGAGTCTGTAGCGTAATTGGCTTAACTCAAGATCAACTTTGCCAAGTTCAGCTAAATTCTCGAACATCACTTCATCTTATTCCATACATTAAAACTCAACCATAAGTATCGCCAACAAATCCTTACCGTGCGATAAAAACTGCTTCCATGGCGACACACGAACAGAGCGGCTTGCTCTAAATGCCGACGTGCGGGAGTATCTCATGACACAATTTTTTGGTAAAAGCTTTGTCATCTTTCTCTTTTTCTGCGATGTTCAAGCATGGCACTGAAAACCTCTTGAGAACATGCGGCAATCGGTGTTCTCCTTGCCGAATATTCACTTGTAATCAGGGGTCTGTCCCACACATCTCCAACGATTGCTCCCGCTTCTTGGGCAATAAATGCACCTGCCGCATAGTCCCAAACGCCGTGTGCATCCTCACCGTAATCCACGTAAGCATCAAATGTAGCATTGGCCACACAGCATAAATCAAGCGCGGCGGCACCATAGCATCTGAACTGCCATGACCCCATTCCCGGAGGAGGAAGAGAGGAAACAGCTACGACCGCTGAAGATAATTGCCTGGATTTGTCAACCGTAATTTGTCGCCCGTTGAATGTTGCCCCACCGCTGCTTATAGCCTCAAAAATAAGCGGCACCGCCAAATTTTCCACTCTGGCGGCCAGCACACCGGACTCACCCAAAAAACAGATGCTGACCGCATACCACGGTAAACCTCTTGAGGCATTTGTGGAACCGTCTATGGGATCAATAATGACCAAAAAGCCGTTATTGCCTTTAGTGAGTCCGCTTTCTTCGCTGAGAACGGAAAAATTGGCGGCAGACAAATACTCCGATGCAGCTTTATCAGCCACTATGTCTATGTAATACTGCCCCGGTCTGTTGCCGGGACGATCCCAATCAGTGACTTCATTAAGCTGATTGCGTATGGCGTCCGTGACGTTTCTAGCCGTGGAAATCAAATCATCTTTGGTAAACACACAGTCCATATTAGCCTGTGCCGCCAAGCATAACTTATGCCGGATTCAACGGATCCAAATAGCTCTGCGCATACTTCAGGCAAGTCGTTTGGATCCAAGGCAAAAACATCTTGCCGTGTTTTTTATACAGCCTCAATGAGGATACGGCATTTTTAAGAATACGGAAACAACCCTTCTTCCCAGAGTTTGATGCCACCCAATATGCCGGCTATGTTTTTTACAAAAGTGACTTCTTCGTCAAGGATTCCTTCCAAGAATTCGGCATTGCCGCCGCCTATATAACATTTGTCATAATTCAGCAGAATTTTAAAATTCTCTATCGCCAGCTTAACCCTAAAGCACCACTTTTCCTTGCCTATTTTTTCAAAAGCGGCATTACCGAGCTGGTCGTTGTAAGTTTCTCCTTTTCTGAAAGGATGGTGTGCCAGCTCCAAATGAGGCGCCACTTGTCCGTTATAAAATAATGCGGAACCAAGTCCGGTTCCAAGCGTAAGGACGAGTTCCAAACCGATACCCTCTATGACGGCAATTCCCTGCAATTCTGCATCGTTGGCGGATTTCACCGGTTTACCCAGTAAATCTGAAACGGCTTTATCAAGAGCGAAGCCCGTCCAAAGGGACAGGAGCTCTTCATCCTGTTCGAGTTTAATCCCCGGACCGGTCCGGGAAACAAAATGCGGAGCCGTCAATACTTTACCTTGACGCACGACTCCCGGGAAGCCTATGGACACCCTATCATATGCGGGCAATTGCGAAGACAGCTGCCCAATTATGTCCAACAAATTTTCAGGTTGAAACGGATAAGTCGTGGTTATGCGAACCCTTTTTGCGATCATCTGTCCGTCATTGTCAAGCACAGATGCTTTAATTCCGGTGCCGCCGACATCTATCGATAAAGTCAAAACGGGATCAAGAGTTTTTGCTTTCATCTAATCGAGCATATATGAGGTTGCCCCCGATGGCACATAGATATGCGGATAAGTTTTGCGGCGGAGCATATTGACTAACAGTTTTTGGCTCCCATGGCCTTTCCTCCCAAACGCTCCCAGATTTGCAACAACTCCAAAAGCGTAAGCACCCCGAATCCGGTACCGCCTTTGGTCAGAAATCCGCTGTCATTGTCACTTCTGGCCGGACCTGCCATATCGATATGGGCCCAAGGGGTATCACCCACAAACTTCTCCAATACCAGACCCCCTATCAAAGCACCGGCTTTCGGTTTGGAAGCAACGTTTTTGATATCTGCTATTTCCGATTCAATCATCTGGTTGTAGCTTTCCGGCAATGGCAACTGCCAAAACTTTTCACCGCTTATTCTCGCCGCCTTAAAAATCATGTCCACAAGTCTTTGATCGTTAGTCATAACGCCGGCCACCGATTCTCCCAAGGCCACCACGCAGGCACCCGTCAGGGTAGCCAGGTCTATGATGGCATCCGGACTCTCTTCCGCCGCCAAAGTAAGGGCATCGGCCAAAACCAGTCTTCCTTCCGCATCGGTATTCAAAACCTCTATGGTTTTGCCGGATCTTGTTCGCAGAACGTCTCCCGGTTTCGTCGGAAAAGCCGAAGGCAAATTTTCAGACATTGCCATAATGCCTATGACGTTTAATGGAATCTGAAGTTCATTCAAAACAGACATAGTCGCCAATACGGCCGCCGCTCCCGACATATCTGTTTTCATTGTCATCATTGCTTCGGGAGATTTGAGCGAAAGGCCGCCGGAATCAAACGTTATCCCCTTGCCCACGAGAACGACTTTGGGCAATTCATTCCCATTGCCGGCATCTGGGTGGTAGGTGAGTTTAACCAATCTGCACTCTTCTTCGGACCCGCTGGAAACGCCCAAAAGAGCGCCGAGCCCGGCTTTCTCGGCTGCCGCCTTGTCCAAAATATCAGACAACAGATTCGACGATTTTGCTATCTCCGAAGCTACTTCGGCAAAACGCGTGGGAGTCAACTCTCCCGCCGGTTCATTAATTAAATCCCTCGCCAAATAAACCGCTTTTGCGGTTATTGTTGCATAATCTGCCGCCGTCGATAAAAGTTGCGATTCCCCGGCAGAAAAGTAAAGACTGATGGTATTTTTCGCGGCAATGCCGCTTCGGCCTTTGACCGGTTGGGGCACCGAGCGGTACTTATCAAAAGAGTAAGAAGCCAAAGCAGCCCCTTGGGCAAAAGCTGCCAGCAAATCTGCCGTCTTTTTTTCAACCGACGAAGCGCCATCCGTCGGCTGCCAGCGGTCATACGCGTCCAATAAAGATTGCAGATCAAACTCTATTATGTCGGCGTGCGGAACCGCCTTGATCGCCGAAGCTCCGACTCTGCGCATGATATCCGTATCGAGCTTCCTGAACTCTCCTGCGCCCGCCACAACAACGAGTTCCTCCCCGGAAGGAAACACCATGGTTTGACCGGGACGCGCAGAAAACCCCGTGGCAAGCAGAAGAGACCTCTCCGGCAGATATCCGACCGATTCGTCCAGATTTTCCTTAAAAGACAGGACCGCTTTTACCGCCACCTCTGACAAACTCGGTTCTCGGTAATATTTTTCGGCACTAACCCGAATTGCCAATCTTTCTTTCGGCTTCATTTAAACCTCCTCGTTGTTTACAATAATCTCCGGTGCGGCAACTGTTGGCTCGATTTCAACCCTCTCGGCACTGAGTATGTGATTTGGTTCTACGCTTCTGGCCAAGGCCCAACACCAGTCGGACAGTCTGTTGAGATACTGCTGGACGTCGGTTGCGCCCATTCCCATGCCGACTATTTCCCGCTCCGCCCTTCTCACCACAGTCCTGGCAAAATCCAAATAAGACGACAATTTGGATTCTCCGGGCAAAACAAAGCCTCTTGCCAAATCGACTTTTTGCATTATCCGATCTATCGACTGCTCCAGAAGCAGAGTCTTTCCCCTAATGTCGTCCGGAGCCTGTTTCTTGCCGGTGCCCGCTTTGCGCGATCCCTCTGTGTCTGCCGCAGCGTTTTCTTCTTGCGTTAAATCCGTACTTGCCACGACGGCCATCACCGCCCATAAATCTCTTTCCGTATCCAAAATCAGTTTATTTATCCGGATATCGTTACATTCGGCACGCGCCATACCCAAAACAGCCTGTATTTCGTCTATATCCCCCAAAGCACAAATCGCCGCATGGCTTTTGCTTACCTTGGCTCCGTCTCTTAATCTTGTTGTGCCAAAATCACCATTTTTGGTATAAATACGCACTTTATCAACCACTTTCTTTTATTGTGACACGTGCGTCAGCAAAGGAACGAAAAGCTCTGCGCTTGTCATGCCTCCGTGTCTGGCTATCAACTTTAAATCCCCGGTATCGTACGGATCGAAAAAGGCCAACGGTTCGGTGGGAATAACGGCTACGTCTCCAAGCCGGCTTCTGTATTCTGCGCTGAGTTGTCCGCCGAAAAGCCCGGCGTCAACCAGTTCGTCTAAAGTCGCCACCACGGCCACATCGCCAAAACTCTCCAAAGAGATTCTTTTGACTTCCTCTGCGGTGCCTTCCGCTGCGTGCAACCACCTAAACCTGCCCTCGCCGGAAAGCAGGGTTACCTTATCCGCAATGCTTGTCGGCAACTTGAGAAGCGGTTTTTTCACCTCGACCTGCCCGTGGTCTGCCGTAACGACCAGGGTTGTATCCCCGGGCAAACAATTTAGGATGCTTTCCACCAAAGCATCCACAAAAGACAGCTCTTGATCGTAGTACTCTCCAAAACCGTATTCGTGAGCCACTTTATCTATGCCGTCGTAATAAAGATAAAGAAACTTCTTTCCTTCTTTCAGAAGATTCTTTGCGGTGACTATCAGATTGGAAGGCACTCTCCAACCGTGCAATGGGGTGCCCCTCAAGTGTAAACTGGAGAATCCCGTGGCATCAAACTCTTTTCGGGAGACCACCGACACGTCACAACCTTTGAACGGTAAATGGGGTTGCAGCTTTGCCGGATCCAATCCGTGCTCCCCCAGACGGTCTTTGGTAGACCAGCGCAGGACGTTCAAAATATCGTTGTCCAAAACCTTCATTCTGTAGCCGAGCACGCCGTGACGGGCCGGGGTCATCCCCGTGGTAATAGACGTAAGTGCCGTGGAGGTGGTGGTCGGCGCCACAGACGATATGCACTTCGTATTCATTCCTGCTAAGGTCGGCGCTATCTCTTTTCTCTCCGTCAGCTGCTCATACCCGAGCCCGTCCAAAACAAGCAATACATAGCGCTCCGACATCCCGATACTTTCCGAAACAAGGTCTTTTTCCGGCACCGGCCTGTCGTCTTCTCCGGAAAAAGACACTAGGGCATCAGAGGCCGCCGCAATTTCGGCCTCCGCTGAGTGAAAAGCCTCCTTTTGTTTTAATAAACTGTCACGTATGGAAGGCATAATGCGCGTTATACAGGCATTATCGTAATCGGGTATAAGAAAATCCGCCTTTTTGATGTCACCCTTGTCGAGTAATGCGCCGGAAAACACAATATCTTTTTTGCTTAGTGACATTTTTATCGGCTCCATAATAATTTTACTCACAATAAATATTAGTAACGGTCCAAGTTTACATCTACGATAGTAATGTGAGAGTATCTACGCGTGGGGACTATGCCTGTCGGGCACTGCTGTCTTTGGCATTGAGAGATGCCGGGCCTTTGTCCGTACCCGTCTCCGTGCGTGACATAGCAGAAAGAACCGGACTCCCTCAGCCTTATCTGGAACAAATCCTTCTTGCCCTGAAAGGTGCCGGCGTAGTGCAGTCCAAACGCGGTGTCGGGGGAGGATACGTACTCAGCAGGGCGCCGCAAGAAATTACCTTGGGAGAAATTGTTGCGGCAGTAGACGGTCCCATTACCGTGGGAGATTTTGGTTCTCCACATCAAAACGGTGCGTGCGATCACGAAGGCCAGTGTGTTTTGCTTGCCGTATGGGAAGAAGTGGGAGCGCATATGCGCGAGCATTTGGACACCTACACTCTGGAAGATATGGTGACGCGAACGAGACGGGGTAACTATACGGTTTACGTCGCCAATCAAAGCGTGTAAGCAGTCCCGTCGACCGGGCGGCATCAAAACAATCACACGACCGGCTAGATATTCCATGACACGATCGTACCGACGGATGCTTGTCCGGACAAAACGGCTACCCTGGCTGTATCAAACTGAATTTTTTGGGCAAACATAATATCTTCTCCGATGAAAACAGCCGCCAGCGCTCTTGAAAAATGGCCGTGAGAAAAAACGGCTATGGGTTTATCCAGATTTTTGACGGAATCCAAAAAATTCTCACACCTTTTGACGACCTGGCCGACGCTTTCTCCGTTCAATGCCCCGCAACGGTAAATATCCCACCCCGGCTCTCTCGTCTGAATTTCTTGTTTGGTGAGCCCCTCGTATGCGCCATAATCCCACTCCAACAAGTTGGGGTCGGGTCTTGCCTTTAAGCCCGCCAGTTCACAGGTCATCATGGCCCGCTGCAAAGGTGACGAGAAAACGTGCCGAAATTGCACTGCTGCGAGCAGGCCTTTTAATGACGCAGCGGCCGCAACACCGCTTTGGTCAAGTTGTAAATCGGTTCTCCCCGTATGACGGCCGGTTTTACTCCATGGCGTGGCGCCGTGCCTTACGAGGTAGATATCTCCTTCGAGCAGCAAGTTACGTTCTATATCCAGCATATATCACCTCTTCGACAGACAATTGACTCCGACTCATACCAAAATGCAGTCGCACTAAAGGCAGCGGAAACGGATCTCACGCATCCCACCGGACCAATCAAATTCTGGCAGGCAAGATTTATAAGATTCTAGGGTAAAAAACATTTTTTCGCCAATTCTTGCCGTTAGGCAAGTGGCGGGTGTTGAAAAACATCGAATTTCAATTAAATAACTTTATTTATGGAATGTTTAAGACACCGGTGACGTTGGAAAAAGTAATTGCAAGTACAACAAATCTTAAGTATAAGCATTGGAAGACGACATGAAGAAAAGTGACCACACTGAGCTGACAAACGGAGAAACCGACGAAAGATCCGGAGGTTCTCTCGACCCCATGAGACTTTTTCTGGATGACATAGGAAGATATCCCCTACTTGACACAGAAGGACAGACACTCCTGGCACAAAGAGTTGCGGAGGGAGATCCAAAAGCAAAAGCGGAAATGATTGCGACAAATTTGCGGCTTGTGGTGCACTGGGCCAGGCGCTACCAAGGAAGAGGCGTAGATTTAGTGGATCTCGTACAGGAAGGTACGTTTGGCCTTGTCAGAGCGGTTGAAAAATTTGACTGGAAAAGAGGCTTCAAGTTTTCCACATACGCAACTTGGTGGATCAGGCAGTCTTTGCAAAGAGCTGTGCAATCAAAAGGCCGGGCCATACGCCTGCCGGAAGATGCCGTTGCCCAAGAAATGGCCACAGAAAAAGACGGCGGAGATGTTCAGCTCAGATTACCCAGGGTCGTGGCAAGTCTTGACCAACCTTTGGGAATCGACGTCAATGCCACGCTGGGAGATGTCATTACCGATGAAACATCTTTAATGGAAGACGAAATCGCGACAAACCTTTCCATCGGAAGCCTCCTTGGTGCGATTGAGCGGCTACCCAAACTGGATCAGGATGTCGTAAGGCTGAGATTCGGACTGGGCGGGCAACCTCCGTGTTCACTCGAAAATACAGCCAAAACTTTGGGAATAGGAGTACGCAGGGTAAGGAGTCTGGAAGCCAACGCTTTGAGATTCTTGGCCGCACAGCCAGAAGTAAGTTCTCTTTACTCGGCCGCCTAGTCTTGATCAAAACGCTCGGTGACCGCCAGTAGCTCATCGGGAAGCTGATTTTCGAATACGCATTTTTCCCCCGTGACGGGATGGTTCAATTCCAATCGGTATGCATGCAGGTATTGTCTTTTTAAACCGACACCGCCCTCCGGAGAACCGTATGCCTTATCACCCAGAACCGCGTGGCCTATGGCCTGAAAATGAACTCTTATTTGATGGGTCCTCCCCGTCACCAAATTAATTCTGACCAGGGTTGCCGGAAGAGCCGGATACCTCTTGATAACCAGATACTCCGTAACGGCATCTTTGCCCTGAAGGGACACCGACATCAGGACCGGCGAACGCACGGAACGTCCTATCGGGGCATCTATTGTTCCCGCATCATTTTCAAGCAAACCGGATACCAAAGCAATGTAGCCCTTTTTCACTTTTCGCTCCGCTATGTCCCTGACCAGAGCCCCGTAAGCAGGCGGCGTTTTTGCAACCATGACAAGGCCCGAGGTATCTTTGTCAAGCCTGTGCACCACACCGGGTCGCAGCGGATGACATCCGCAGGCAGACACAAGATCGGAAATAGCCGGATGGTATTTCAATAAAATTGAAATTAATGTGTTTTTTTCCCTGGCCGCACCCGGATGCACAACCATGCCGGCTGGTTTTGAGACCACGAGAATATCCTCGTCTTCGAATATAATTTTTACTTTTGTATCCGTCAGATCAGCCGTTTCTTCCGGGATAAAAAAACTTTCGCCATGAAGATGCTCCTGTGCTTTTATGCTCAATTTATCCCCGAAAAGGATTTTTTTGCTGCCTGATATAACCGGATTTCCGTTCAAAAAGACCGACCCGTCGGATATCAATTCCGAGACGGACGATCTGCTTTTCGCCAAAAGGGCGGCGAGCGTGCGATCTATGCGTTCGCCCGCAAACACTGCCGGGATTTCGATATCCGCTTGATTTTTGTTGTCGCTATCCATCATAATCCGCCGTTTTAAACACGCTAAGAAGGCTTGCTTTCCGATCCGTCTGTGACGGAATTTTCCAAACCTGATTCCCCACAGGGTTTTGTTGCCTGACGTGACTTTGCATTCTCTCCTCTAATGTACAAAACAGCAATCCAAATAACGCCTATCACGATACAGGAATCGGCCACATTGAAAACCGGCCAAACCCCGACCTTTATAAAATCCACCACGGCGCCGCCGCGGCGAAATATCCTGTCGGAAAGATTGCCCAGAGCACCCCCAAAAACAAGTGCGGCGGCAAAACGCGCACTGCTTCGCAAGTGGTGTCTGAAAACATACGACATACAAACCAGAACCAAGGCTATTATCAATATCAAAACGCCGCCGAGTCCTGTTCCGAGAGAAAAGGCAAACCCCGTATTATAAGCAAGCTGCAGAGAGATTGGCCCGGCTATATGAATGTCGCGACGGGCAAGGGCATGCAAAGCCCAATTTTTTGACAACTGATCCGCAGCGACTGTCAGTAAAGCCAAAATAGCCGGCTTGAAAGCGCCGTGCATAAATGACTTTTTGGCGTCATCTAGCGACGTGACAGACCTCCGCTTTTACACGCAACGCAAAGCCTTGCATACGGCAACGCTTCAAGGCGGTCCCTGACAATTAATTGACCGCAACTCTCGCATATGCCATATTTGCCAATTTCAATTTTATGCAAAGCGTAATTAATTTCTTCGACTGCCGCCAATGCCTGCGCCGAAAGAGCCAGGTCCCTTTCCCTGTCAACGGTGGCCGTGCCGCCTTCTCCGGATTCCTCGTCAAATTGGATATCCCCGGGTTCCGACTCGCTGATCAAAGAATCGGCCTCTTCGCGCAAGCTGTTGGCCTGTTCCAGGTAAGTTGCCCTCTCAGCCAAAAGAGCTTCCTTTTGAGAGTTGAGAAAATCCGCGTCGTGTTGATAGGTATTGGCCTCATCCACAAGTTTGACTGTGTCCGATTGCGTCAAAGGGAGGCCTTCGGCCAAAGCGGCAACGGTACTTGCTGTATTTTTGGCGGCTGCTTTTTTGGCAGCCGGGGCCGATTTTTCGGGCTTGGCGGCCTTGGCTGTGACATCTTTGGAAGTCGCGGATTTCTCATCGGCAGCGAGAGGGGTAGCGGCTTTCTCAGCTTTTTTGGAAGCTGCTTTTTTGGCAGCCGGGGCCGATTTTTCGGGCTTGGCGGGAGAGCTCACAGTTGTCCCTGTAGCGTAGTTGGCTTTGCCGCCGTCAATCGCAGATTCCAATGGATTTACCTTTCTAGGTTCTGTCTTTGCAGCCATCGTTTAAAATCTCAGTCTTGTCACGGAAAATCACCTAGGATACCGCATCGAAAAAGATATGAATCGGGTTCGGCAACCAAATATCCAAATTCCGCCGAATAACGGTTACCTTATTTGAGAATGGTGTCACCCAGCGATACAGTCTCGTCTTTTCACCCAATTCCGCCACAGTTTCCCTTAAACGGGGCGCTGCGGATACTCCTAAGTCGGTTATTTTCTTTTTCAATAAATGACGCGTAAGAATACCTTATTTTTAAGTGTTGGATAAGCCATAATCGGTTTTTTCGCCAATTTCTGCAACAAATTTTTTGCCGCACTCCGGATCGAAGCAACCCAAAAAATTAACTGGCGGCGCACTCTCCGACCCCGACTTCTGCCACGTAAGGCCCGGTCTCGCCAAAGTCCACGTAATAGTCCGGATTCTCCTCGGGGGTCGGCCAGACGTCTAGGTCTTTCAGGTCTTCTGCCAGTTTTTTGCCTCCTCCGGCCCTGGTGACGAAAGATGCGAAAGTCTCGCCCAGTTCTCTTTCTTCGGCAAAACGCGCCACCAACCTGACCGTGGCCTCGCCCGCAGCCTTTGCCGGGAGTCTCAAAGCTTTTTGAGCGAACTCGACTTCGGTGTCACCCAAGTGTCCGCCCAGCAGCAACTGATAACCGGGGGCGGAGCGGCCGTTGACGCGTCTCTCCACTCCGTGAAACCCTATATCGGCAACGTGATGCTGACCGCAGCTGTTTGTGCAACCGGATATGTTGATCCTGACGCCGCCCACATCCGCCAAACCCGCATTTTCCAAAGCCTTGCCTATGTCTTCGGCCAGACCGCGGCTCTGGGTGAGAGCCAAGTTGCAGGTGTCGGCTCCCGGGCAAGAAACGACGTCTCCGGCCAGTTCTGCACTCGGCCGCGCCATGTCCATGGCATCAAGACGCCCGAAAAGCTCCGGCAACTGATCTTTGTTTAAGTTTCTTATCGCGATGTTTTGACGGTTGGTGACGCGCATCTCAACGTCAAAGTCCCGAACTATCGAGGCCAACTCTCTGAACTGATAAGAAGTGATGTCCCCCAAACGGGCATGGGCTATGGCCGAAACCGTGCCTTTGTTGACCCCATAGTAAACATTTGCTTTTTCCCATCTTGTGAAAGGGTCGTCTTCCGACTTCATGCGGATGGTGACCGGCACGCCGAGCTTGGTGACCTTTCCCGTCGTCGACATCCCCGCAGGGGCATCTCCCGCCGCAAGCACGGCTTCAGGAATGCCGCCCGGCCAAGTAGCCGAAGCCAGCAAAAGCTGCCTTTCGCGCAGTATCCTCTTCCTCAATTCGTCTATTCCGAGTTCGTCCACCAGCCATTTGAGACGGGCACGCAGTTTATTGAACCTGTTTCCAAAATGGTCAAACGTCCGCAAAATGGCTTCCACCGTCGGCAAGAAGTCTTCGCGGTCCGTAAAAGGCTCCAGAGCCTGAGCCGGATGGGGGTTTGCCCCGAGCCCCCCTCCTATATAAATCCTGAATCCGGGTTCCGTCGTACCGTCTTCGCGCGGACGGCCGACCGCAACCACCCCTATGTCGTTAAACATGGCCTGTCCGCAGTCCGTGGCGCATCCCGAAAAATTGATTTTAAACTTTCTCGGCAAACGCTGTGCATAGGGATGCCTCAACAAGTACCTAAACGTTGCTTCGGCCCAGGGCGATATATCCAAAACCTCAAAGGGGCAGGCCCCAGCCAAATGGCAACCCATTACGTTACGCACCGTATCCCCACAAGCTTCCCTGGTCGTCATGTTGACAGATCCGATGTCCCTCAGGAGGTCGGGAATCTGTTGCAACTGCACGAAGTGGAATTGCACGTTTTGCCTTGTCGTCAAGTGACCCCAGCCTCTGCTGTAGGTGTCGGCAATGTGGGCCATCATATCCAACTGGTCGGCATTGACGGCGCCGTAAGGAATTTTAATCCTGACCATTTGGTTGAAGCCGCCCTGCCGCTGACCGTAAATACCGTTATTGAGTCGGAAGACCCTGAAGGAGTCCTCGTCCAACTCTCCGGACAGATACTCGGCGAGTAACTTTTCAAACTTTTCTATATCTTTTAAAATTTCTTTGTCTGTGATTGTAGCCTGCACGCAATTGATTATAGCAAAATATGACTTTTTAAGTCAACTTTTACATAATTTTATTGCTTCTCCTGATAAACAGTAGTTGGCCTGCTACTTCTTTAGAAAAATTCGTCATTCAACCTCCAAATAGGAGGCGAGACGCCGTAAAAATTGTCTTACAAATTTAGCCGATACGTCACTCAGGGGATTTTTGGAAAGAGGCCGATCTCCTCTCGCCTGACGCAACTTGCCTTCAAAATAAAGCTCCGTGCGCTCGTTGTCGAGAGGAGAAAGCGAAATACGTCCTTCCACACTTTCTATCAGGGCACCCGAATTGCCTTTCCATAAAAATATTATTTCAGAGTTTGCTTCCACCGGCGAAGTGTCACCTAAAGCCTTTTCAACGGCAGAGGTTTTCCTTTTTGCGACAGATCTTGGTTTTTGGTCAATCGTAAAAGATGCGCTCCCGTTTGCCAAAACTTTTTCGGAGCGTGGGACAAAACCCAGTAGCTCGGCTGAGGAGCTCACGGCGACTTCGTAAGCGTCGTTCAACAAAAAAGTGGACTCTTGGCTGCCGGAAAGAGTGAGAATTCCTTTTAAAACCTTCATCAAATTTAGTTCTATCTGTACTTTGTCGCTGACGTCTATACTCACCGGATGGGACCTGTGGGCGTCTGAGACAAGTTTATAAGTACCTTCTTCTATGGCTATATCCCTGGCCGCCAATTCTGCCAATGTCGTTTCCTGCAATACCTTGGCAACGGCCTGCCCGGCCAGAACCCACGTTTCGTGTAAAGGACAAACGTCGTCCCACCGACACGGTTCTTCACCCAGAGCACACCTGTCCGCCCGCAGTAATCCCTCGGCGGCTTCCACGACTTCCAATGCCGAAATAAGAGCAGGATCGCGCGAAAGTCTGTAACCGCCGAAACGACCCGCTTTGGAAACCACCAGCCCGGCACGTACAAGATCGGCTAAAATTTGCGGAGCAAAAGTATTTGGAATTAAAGTGTCTTTGACAATTTCCCGTATTTTTCGCGATACTTTGCCTTCCGCCGTTTCGTCGATTAAACCGGCATCGGCTTTTTCAGATTCCTTATCGCCTTCTGTACCAAGAGTTTCCGTCCATACCCGCGCCAAATAGATGGCGGACTTCATCACATAATCGCCACGCTTTGACAATGTCATGTCCATATCTAAGGTTTACTACCCACGAGGAAGCACCGTTGAGAATAACGAGATATTTTTTACGGGACAGCTCTCTCCAAGGCTCTCGACGGCGGTTTGTCAGGAGTCATTCTAAAAAACCGGAACAAATTCGACTTTTTTTAGAATATTTTTCATAAAGTTTTTACAGACTGAAACAAAATCTGTAATTAAAATGGTTAGATAATAGAGTGCCGATTAATAACACCGCCAGACACCGCAAAAACGTTACCATACGACAAATCGCCGACAAGGCGGGCGTCTCGATTGCAACAGTATCCAGGGTACTGAATAACCACGGTGACGTATCCAACGAGACAAGGGAAAATGTCTGGGAAGTTGCCAGAAAATACGGCTACAAGATAGCCAGAGGGCAAAACACCAGACCTTCCGGCACCGGTCTGATAGCGGTAACGATGCCCTATACGGCACCCGAATATTTTGCCCTTATTCTGGCTGGTGCCGCCGAAGCACTCACCGAACAGGGTTTCAGAATTGTCCTTTGCCCGACGCGCCATGACCGTGACAGGGAAAAAAGTCTTCTGGAGGAATTGAGCCACGGAGCCACGGACGGGGCGCTTTTGGTGCTCCCTGAAGAATCCCAGGAAGAATTGCGGTCCCTTTCCGAAAACGATTACAAATTTGTCATAGTCGACCCTCTGGAACGGCCGGCCAGCGACATACCCACCGTTTCCGCCGGCCATTCGTCTGCCGCGATGCAGGCCACCAGGCATCTCATCGGTTTGGGACATACCCAGATAGCCGCAATAACCGGTCCCTCCAGGTCAATGGCCAGCATAGAGAGGTTGAGGGGGTATCATGCCGCACTGGCAGATATCGGCGTATTGCCGGATCCTTCACTCGAACAGGAAGCGGACTTTTTGGTTGCCGGAGGGAAACAGGCGGCTTTGAAACTTCTCGGGTTGGAAAACAGACCCACAGCCATCATTGCATTTAATGACGACATGGCCATAGGGACCATGCAAGCTGCCAGAGAATTGCGACTTGAAATCCCCAAAGATCTTTCCGTGGTGGGCATCGACGACAACCGAGAATCGAGTCTGGTTACCCCACCCCTCACTACCGTCAAACAGCCATTGGTCGAAATGGGCAGGATGGCAACCAGTATTTTGGTAAGGATCCTGGAAAACCGCCAATTTGAACCTTTGCATATTGAATTGGCCACCAATCTCATCATCAGGGAATCCACCGGACCCTGCCCGCCAAAATAATTCCGGTTCAAACCACAAATAAGGCCGCCTTTTTCTTTGGGACGTGAACCAAAAATCAAAAAGCCGTAAAAATAACAGATATTTAAGTTGACACCCCAAGAGCTTTTTATATATAGTAATAATTCCGGAAAATTTTCCGGAACACTGTTAAGCGTAAAAAATTTTTATAAACTATACAAATGGGACAAAAACGGAATTGCTAAATGACGTTATAAGTGCAGAAGCCTAAAACGGACTCGTCCGCCGCACTGTTTGGGTCGGCGGGCAGACAAACGGCCGGGCTGAGAAGCTGTCGACTGTCCTTACATAAGGCAGCCCCCCACTGACAGCCGATCGACCGGATCCGATGAGACGCTCTTTTTGCTGAGAGTCAAAACAGTAAAAAGAGCGTCTCAATTTTTTTCTCTTCCGAACAGAGTATTGCCGCCGTAACGCGAAAAACCGAGAGAGACGGCTCAAAGGTTTGACGGAAATCTTGCGGACCTATTTTGCGGACAATAGCGCATCCAAGGCGTCTTCCCGGATGATCTCTACGCCAAGAGCGAGTGCTTTTTCCAGCTTGCTGCCGGGATCCGCTCCGACCAGCAGTGCCGTGGTATTCTTGGAAACAGAACCAGCGGTTTTTGCCCCCATGCTTTCCAGTTTTTCCTTAATCCCGTCTCTGGTCATCCCAAAAAACGCACCGGTTATGACAAAGGTTTTACCGGCAAGAGGTTTTCCCCCTTCCGCCGACCCGGGGTCTGCCCCGACATCCGTCCGCAGTCCCAATTTTACCAATTCCTCAAGCAACGAGGCGTTGTTCTGGTTGGCAAACCAGGCAGTCAGGCTGTCCGCTATCTTTTCGCCCACACCGGGAATCACGCACAACGATTCGACGGTGGCACTCCGGATTGCATCCAGAGTCGGGAAATGCAGGGTCAGCTCTTTTGCCACTACGGAACCGACGTGTCTTATATTTAAAGCCACAAGTAGCCTGTCCAGGGGTTTTTGCTTGGAAGTCTCTATCGCCTGAAGCAGATTCTCGATCTTCTTGGCTCCCCAGCCATCCAATTCTTCCAGGGTTCCTACATGCTCAGACAACTTAAAAATGTCAGCTATGTTATTCAAAATACCCATATCGTGCAAAACAACCGTCGTCTTTTCCCCGAGTGTATCTATATCCATGGCGCCCTTGGAACAGAAATGGATCAGCGATTCGACAACTCTGTTGGGACAGTCGATATTTTCGCAATAGTAATTGACCTCGTCGGACGGTTTCACCAGAGGCTCCTGGCAGAAGGGGCACTTCTCCGACATATTCCAGACCGGAAGACCTTCCGGTCTGTGATCCGCAATCGCTTTGACCACTTCCGGTATCACGTCACCGGCTCTGCGGATAATGACAAGATCGCCTTCGCGGATGTCTTTCAGATGTATTTGATCCTCGTTGTGCAACGTCGCCCTGGAAATCGTCACTCCGGCCACAACAACCGGCTCCAAAACGGCGTAGGGGGTAACCTTGCCGGTGCGCCCCACGTTTACCTCTATTTGGAGGAGCTTTGTCTCTTTTTCCAAAGCCGGAATTTTGTAAGCTATCGCCCATCTGGGGGCACGCGCTGTCGAACCGAGCTGTCCGTGCAAAGACAACTCGTCCGCTTTGAGCACAACGCCGTCTATTTCATAGGGAAAGCGGTGGCGTTCGGCGGTAAAGTGCTCCACGGCACCCCATGCTTCGTCCAGGCCGGTTACTTTTTTTGTCGGTTTGGGAACCGAAAATCCTTCCTTGTCGGCCCACTCCAAAAAATCGCTGTGCCGGGAAAACATTGTCTTCCCGGAGGGCACAATGTTAGCGCCGGCATCAATCGAATAAACGCCTCCGAGACTGTGTGCCAAAAACCGCAGGGGTCTTTTTGCGGTCATGCGGGGGTCTTTTTGTCTGAGGGCACCGGAGGCGGCATTGCGCGGATTCATAAATGCGGCTTCCCCCCCGGCTATCCTCTCCTCGTTCATTTGCCGAAATTCCGCAAGGGGAAAATAAATCTCTCCTCTGATTTCCAGCAAGTCGGCATCCGCTTCCGGGTTCAAACGTTTGGGTATATCGACAACCGTACGCGCCTGAAGAGTGACCTCTTCGCCGGTTGTCCCGTCCCCTCTGGTAACAGCCTTTTCCAAAACCGAGTTGCGGTAAATCAAATTGACGGCCACGCCGTCTATCTTTGGCTCACAGACGTAAACTACCTGTCGGTCTCCAACCTTTTGTGCGACCCTGACAAAAAAATCCCCCAGTTCCCCCCTGTCAAAAACGTTGTCCAGAGACTGCATGGGGGTCAGGTGCCGATAAGGCAAAAAAGCCCCCCCGGGAGGAGGGCCCACCTGTTGCGTGGGAGAATCTGGTCTCAGCAAAGACGGGTTTTCCTTCTCCAATTGTTCCAGCTGCCTGAATAACGCATCGAACTCCTGATCGGATAAAACCGGATCCGAAAGAACATAATACCTGTATCTGGCTTCCTGAACGGCACTCACCAGCTCATCATAGGTAGCCAAAATATCTTTTGACATCTGCGTCAACTCCAAACCGTTTCAAATAAGCGGCACAACCGAGAATGCCGCGTCAAATGCTCTTCAGCAGGCTATTCCGGAACCCAGAACCCGGTCGTCTTCGTAGATGGCAACTATCTGGCCGGGAGCCACTCTCCTCGACTTTGCTTCAAACACAATTCCTTTGTCGCTCACTCTGGCTTGACGCGCTTTCCCGTGAGCGCTCACCTGTACCTGTACGTTTCTGCCGCTTACAAGCGAGGAGGAGGTAAACGTCTTTTCTCTCAACTCCACCTCGTCCACCAAAAGATCCTCCTCATTGCCCACAAAAACTTTTCTTTTGTCTATATCTATCCTTGTCACGTACTTGCGTACCCCGGCACTAAAAGAAAGGCCCCTCCTCTGACCCACCGTCAGCAACTCCATGGCCTCCACTTCGCCAAGTTCGGTATCCGTATTTTCTTCCAGCAATGCGGCTTTGTGAAAATCGATTCGCTCCCGAAGAAAAGCCCCCCGTCCCGAAAGAGCATTGCGCGAGCTGATAAAGCACAGGTCCTGACTGTCTGGCTTTGCGGCGGTCCGCAAATCCATTTTTGACGCGTAGAGTCTCACCTCTTCTTTTGTCATCTCCCCGATGGGGAAAAGACACTTGGCCAACATCTCCTGGGACAAAACCGACAGCACATACGACTGGTCTTTTTTTCTGTCCGCTCCGCGCAACAAAAGAGTTTCGCCAGTGGTTTCGTCAATGCCCAACCTGACGTGGTGCCCCGTGGCGATGGCATCAAAACCCAGCCTTTCGGCTTTGGTCAAAAATTCTTTAAATTTTAAATGCCTGTTGCATTCCACACACGGGTTCGGAGTCAGGCCAAGCCGGTGTGATTCGGAAAAATTGTCTACCACGGCTCTTTCGAATTCTTCAGTCATATCGAAAACAAGATGCTCTGCCCCAAGGGAATCGCATACGCGTCTGGCATCTATGACGTCGCTCACCTGACAGCACCCGGAGTCCGACGCACCGCCCCACAGACGCATGGTCGCGCCTACGACTTCGTGCCCGGCCTGCGACAGCAGAGCGGCGGCAACGGAGGAATCGACCCCGCCCGACATGGCAACAAGTACTTTCATAATAACCATTGTGCCAGAAAAGAGGGCTTTGATGCATGAGTTCTCCCATATCGAAAGCGGCCGGAAGAGTTTTTGCGGACAACCGTGCCGACAACAAAGCCTGTCGGCCGGATTGGAATCGTAAACTCCGTTCAAAACGTGAGACCACCCAAAACCTTGCGCAATTTTGTCAGGAATGCGTCCACTTCCGCTTCGGTATTTGTCCGGCCCAACGAAACCCTGATCACCTGCTTGGCACGCTTTTTATCCCATCCCATGGCCGTAAGCACGTGACTGGGTTCCCTGGCTCCCGCCGCACAGGCCGAGCCTGTGGAAACTTCGACCCCTTCCAGGTCCAACAGATAACAAAGCTCGTCGCCCGCCGCACCCGGTATATGCAACAACATGATCTGGGGCACTTTGACGGAATTTGCTCCGACCAACGAGATATGCGTACTTATACTTTTCAAACCGGCGTCCAGTCTCTCCGCGAGCAATCGCAGTCTTTTTGTCTCCGTCGGTTTTTTTAGCCCGCATATAAATGCGGCTTCCGCCATGCCCAAGATAGCGGGCAGGTTTTCCGTACCGGCTCGGTAGCCGTTTTCCTGCTGGCCTCCCCGCATCAGCGGCATGAAAGTCTTTCTGGCTTCTTTTTTCACGACAAGAGCCCCGACGCCGATCGGACCGCCGAATTTATGAGCGCTGAAAGAAAGTGCGTCCGCCCCGGCCGCAATCTTGGATATATCGACAGAGGAGAAAGCCTGAACGCAATCCGAGTGCACGAAAGCGTCCGGATAGTAGCTTTTTACCAAAGCGACCGCTTCCGGCACCGGCTGGATCACGCCGGTTTCGTTGTTGACGGCCATCATTGACACCAAGCGCAACCCGGCGTTATTTCGTTTGCGGACCTTCAGCAAATCTTCCAAATGGTTCAGATCCGCCGTGCCGTCGGGAAGTGTGCCGATGACGGAAGCCCCCAGGAATTGCGCCGGCTTCAAAACGGCTTCGTGCTCGACACCGCTTACGATGACCGCGGGAAACTCGCCGTCGCCGGGCGGCCCGTTTGATCCGGCAAGTCCCCGTATCGCGGCATTGTCGGACTCCGTGCCTCCTGAAGTGAAAATGATATCCGTGTCTTGACAGCAAAACTCTTTTGCCAGCTTCTCTCTGGCATCGTCGAGAGTCCTGCGCAGCGATCTGGAACTCCTGTAAAGACCGGAAGGATTTTTGAAGTCGTCACAAAGTCGGGCTATCAGCAATTCCCTGACTTCCCCGTACATCGGGGTGGTGGCGCAATGGTCAAAATAAATTCTTTTGCCGCCGCCGTCCCCTATACTCTGTGTCTCTCGCCCGTTCATTTTATATAGCAGGCTTTTGACGTCATGGAAAGAGTGGGCATGCCCGGAGCGTACAGACCGTATGTCATATGGGCAACACTCGGCGAAACATCGGATGTCGTCACGAATTGATTGCCGGGAAGACTTCCGTGGGCGGCCAAAATAAAGAAGTCGGCAGTCACGTTGGAAACGACGGCAAAAGCGGCTTTATCGTTGCCGTCATACGGGGGAAGATGATCGGCGTTGAAAAGTTCCAAAAACCACTTATCGGGCATGGGAATCGCATCGTAGAGAGCCTGGGCTTCCTGCGGAGGATTGCACCTATCCGTATTGCTTTGTATGAACAGGGCCGGGGGGGGATTAGGCGGCTCGACATAACTGCCCACACCGATTTCATCTCCCGACAGCACCTCCACCGCCTTAAAAATTCCGCTTTGAAGCAAAGGCGTGTAATCCGTGTCGTAGACAAGAGCGGCCGCTACCTGCGCCCCGTCGGATTGTCCGGCCAGCATCAAGTCGTTGGGGTTGATCAAGTGGTAAAGAACGCCGCACCCGGATTGAGGGCTTGCCGCATCGGCAAGGACATTTTTGATCACGAATGCAACGTCGGCCGGTTCGTTGGCTGTATCTCTTTCGCTTGTCTTCACATTGTGCATCGCCTTTACGGCCACGGCATTTGTATCGGGGAACATGGGAGCTATCACGACGAAACCTTTTGTCACCCAAAAGTCCAGCAACTCCTGATAAGTCAGAGGCGTGACTTTGTAACCTTCGGCAAAGACGATCGTCGGATAAGGCGACGAGGAGGCTCCCAACGAAGCGGAACCACCCTGAGAGACGGGAGCCGTCTTGGGATAAAAAATATAAGTCTTCAGTACCCTGTACGGCACACTTTTGTTCGTATAGTAGTTATAAGTCGAGCGTGAGTAATCTATAAACGTACACGTCGTCATGCTCACCGAAGAGTTTTGATCCGTGTCTTTCGACGTTTCCTCGGGAGGTTTGTTGTTGTGACGGTTTACTTTCTTCACTTTCGGCGGAATCGGTTTTTTCTTCTGTTTCGCGACAGTCTTAACGGCTGAATCGGTCTTCTTCGGGACTGCAGCAAGGGGTCCAAAACGATAGAACCCGGCTGCCGCCGCGACCAAAAGAATGACGGAGGCAACAATCATCCTGTTGCGCAAAATCTTTTTCCGCTTTTTAATCCTCAGCCGGGCGGCTTGCTCTTTGGTCAGCCTCGCTCGCGTCATTTCTTTTGCGGTACGCGACAAAGCCACGTTTTCCCTTGCTCTTGTGCTTTTTTTCTTCAAATCTGACTTGGTGGGCAAAGGTTTGGGCGGAGGCATGTTAAAACCTCCCCCAAAGCCGCCCCGGCCAGTTTTGTCTCTGCCGTCTTTAATTTTTATCCTCGCTATATTCAGCGTTCTTGACTGTCATCAAATACTATTACACTCCGACATTTATCCCATACCGCTAAAGCAAAATACGTATTATCAAAAATACCAACGAAACCGAGCGAAATTTCTTCGCGTGGGAAATCGAAGAAAAATTACCGTCACAAAGAAGGTTGGATCACCATAAACACCACAGCCAGGGTAAAGCAAACGGCGGCGACGGAAGATGCCCTCTCTATCTTCCGAGACATCTGTTTGAACTTTTCGTGACTGTGGCCGTCGGAAATACCGGACCGGTCTTCGCCGGTTTGCCCGTTTTTGTTGATGTACACGCCGATGAGTTTTTCCTGCGGAAAGATGATAAAACCGGCCACCAAAGCCCCTATGGTCCAGCAGGCAATGCCTACCCAGGGATACGGATGGCTCAGTTGGTGCCATTTACCCATATACAATAGAATTGCACCAAATACAGGAACAAGAAACAGTACATTCCCCATATAATTAGTTTTCCCGGTGAAGTATTTCTTTAGCTGCTTTGAATTAAAAATGTCTTTACTTTTTTGCAAATTGGCAGAATACACACCGGAAACCATCAACGTCCCAAATCCTATGACTGCAGACAATACGTGCAGAATCATAACGAGATCGTATACAGGATTTTTCATGCAAGTCCCTATAACGCTTTTCTTACCGACATTATCAAGTCCGTTGTCTGCTTCTTGCAATAAAGAATATACACAATATTCACTTTTGGGCGGTAAATGACCGCACAAAGTATTGTTAAATGATTGCTATAATTTTTATAGTATAATTCATTTTAAGGAGGAAA
The DNA here is from genome assembly GCA_021796535.1 of Actinomycetes bacterium. GTDB lineage: Bacteria > Actinomycetota > Acidimicrobiia > Acidimicrobiales > Bog-793 > JAJZMK01. The sequence goes on from JAKABW010000014.1 coordinate 22,636, forward strand.
AGATTTCGGGAATGAACGCATTAAGGCACGACCCGCTCTCCGGACGTTGGATCGCAATATCTTCAGACAGGATCAACAGACCAAATTTTTTGCCCATTGTCAGTCGGGATCCAAACGAAACGGAACCGTGCCCATTTTGTCCCGGCAATGAAGAAGCGACTCCTCCCGCCCTGGAAACCTACAGCGGGGACGGACGCTGGCTCGTAAGGGTAATACCCAACCGGTTTCCCGCTTTCAGCGGCAACGACACCTTTGTGTTGCAGCACCACGGCCCCGTATTCATCGACGCCCCCGCAACCGGCATTCACGAAGTGCTCGTTCTTTCCCCCAGCCACGATACGACTTGGGCCGATTTTTCACGCGAACAGACAGACTTGGTGATGTTTGCCATCAGAGACAGAATAGAAGCACACCAAAACACTCCGGGACTCAGATACAGCCAGGCGATAGTCAACTCGGGACGCGAAGCCGGAGCTTCCCTGCATCATCCGCACGGACAACTGATGGGTATTCCGATAATCCCCAAAGAGCTTATAGAAGAGCAGGGAAACTTTGCAAGATTTTCCGGCGATTGTCTCCTGTGCGTGGCGGCAGCCGTCGAAGAAAGCGCAAAAGAACGCCTGATCCAAGCCACGGAACACACGATAACCGTTGCCCCTTACTGGAGCGGTTCCCCCTACGAACTCTTGATCGTCCCCAGGCAACACGAAGCACATTTACCGCATTCCCCGGAGGCGACTCTCGTTGCGATCGGTACCGCCATAAAAGACGGGCTGAAAGCGCTGCAATCCCACCTGGGAGACATAGCCTACAACGTCGTATTCCACTCGGCGCCGTACAGATCCACGACGCTCTTCCATTGGCATATCCACATTCTGCCGAAACTTACCACGCTTGCCGGCTTCGAACTCGGAACGGGACTTTACATCAACATAGTCACGCCGGAGGAAGCAGCCGAAAACATCAGGGCATTCATTGCCCCGCCCAAGGCGGCCGACTCGGAAAAGGTTGCCTCATAACCACGGGAACGGCCCGTATCGCAAAACTTCTCGAAATACGGATTGACTTTTTGGTCAAAAAGTACGGTCAGTCGTTTTCGCGCTCGACATCGGCTCCCACGGACGATAATTTTTGAGCAAAGTGCTCATAACCCCGGTCTATGTGTTCGCCGCCGAATACCGTCGTCACGGAATCGGCCGCCAACCCGGCAACCACCAGAGCGGCACCGGCCCGTATGTCGGAGGCGCGTACCTGAGCGCCGGACAATTTGGCCACCCCTCTGATCAGAGCGTGATGTCCCTGGGTTCTTATGTCGGCTCCCATGCGGCGCAGTTCATCCACATATCTGAAACGGCCGGCAAATAAGTTTTCGCTGACAATGGCCGCTCCGTCGGCGACGGAAAGCATCGTTACTATCAACGGTTTGTAATCCGTAGCCACCCCGGGATAGGGCAGTGTCGCCACATCGACGGATTTGAGTTTTCCCTGTGATATGACCTTAATGCCCTTGTCGGTGGCATGAACTTCTAAACCCATTTGGGAAACTTTTTCAAGCAGCATATCCATGTATTCTTGTTTGGCGCCGCAGATGTCCACTTCTCCTCCGGTCAAACCGACTGCCGCTATAAATGTGGCGGCTTCAACCCTGTCTTTGATGACGTTGTGTGCCGCTGGACGGAGACTATCGACTCCTTCCACCACAATCCTTGACGTCCCGGCGCCTTCTATTTTTGCGCCCATCTTAATCAAAAAGTCCGCCAAATCCTGTATTTCCGGTTCTCTGGCCGCGTTTTCGATAACCGTTTCCCCTTTGGCCAGTACGGAAGCCATCAAGACGTTGTCGGTGGCGGTATGACTCGGAAAGTCCAGAACTATTCTTTTCCCCACAAGTCTGTCGCAGTATGCCTCTATGTAGCCGTGGCTTGTTTGAAATTCCGCACCGAGTTCCGAAAGAGCCCTGATATGGATGTCGATGGGCCGGTGTCCGAAGTCGTCGCCCCCCGGCAGCGACACCCGGGCTTTCCCCTGGGTGGCCAGCAGTGGGCCCAAAACGACGACGGAAGCGCGCATCTTCTCGACCAACTCATAAGGGGCGTAGGGTGTAATGTTTTCCGGAGTCGAAATAAGCAAATGACCGCTGCTTTTGCTTGTCACCGAAATACCCATGGACATGAGAAGATCGGACATAATCTCCACGTCGGTAATATTCGGGACGTCATAAAGGTCAAAATTTCCCTTGGCAAGTACGCAGGCAGCCATCAGCTTCAAAGCAGAATTTTTTGCTCCCTGAAGCTCAACCGATCCCTTTAAACAATTGCCTGGCTTAACTATAAATTTACTCATCTAAAAACAAAATTAGCCTAAGGGAAAAGGTTCGGCGCTTTAATAAAAGGGGGAAATGCAAATATAAGCGAATATCACCGCTTAAAATTTGCGACCGTCTCTTGCAACTCCGTTCCTTCCGGGGATCGGAAAAATTCGCTGTGGCCGAAAAGGTATGTTTCGTAGGCCAAAACAACGTTGTCTGTCCGGTTGAGCACTCCCCCGAAATACTCCGCTTCCGATAATGCGTATTCCAGATGACACACCGGCAAAACATCCGCAACCAGGCGGAGGTCTTCCGGACTGAGTTCTTTTACCGAATCGTAACCACGCAAAAAAGCAATGAGGCCGGCTCTGTCCCAGCCGGTACCGGAAATGCCGAGCCAGTCTATACAGGATCTCTCCAGGGCCAAAGCTATGTCGTGCTGCAGAAAAGTCAAGTTGGACAAACCGAAATCAAAAATGCAGTCCACCTCCGCTTCTTCGCCGCCGTCGGTCCAGCTCATATTGGAAGGGTGCCAGTCGCCGTGGGTATAGCCGGATTTTATCGCGGAATCGCGACCGGCCAATTTTTCGATAAAGGGCAGATGCACCCGGGAAAATCTCTCAAAAAAACTCCCGAGAGAAGTTGTGGCCTGAAGAATTGATCCGGCCAGGACAGGCCTTTCCCCGATAATGGCCTGCAGCTTTGCCAAAGGATCCCCGGAAACTATCACTTCCGCCGAATTGCATAAAGGCCCGAAATCCTTGGCCGTGCCGCTGAACCTTTCCGATGCCAGATGCAAATTTGCCAAAGCTTTTCCGGCATTGTAAGCATGTTTCGGAAAAAAGTAATAGGACCAGGACATCCTGTCTTTGTATAAGTCTTCTCCGGTCAGGGCGTCGGACACCTCGTAAATGTATTCGCCCCTCACAAAAGCGGTTTCGCCGTTTTCGTCGGAATATACATGCGGCACTTTTATGGCGTGATTGTGCAAATAACCGATGAACGCATGTTCGCATCTGATATCGGATACGCTCCGAACGCTTGAGTGATGTCTCTTGACGAACAGTTTTTTATTCCCCGCTTTGACCACCGCCGCGGCAGACATTGGCCTGGGGCTCCGCCAAAGGATTGAAACGTCTTCTTTTTGTCCAACCGGCACGAAATCTTCGGTATTTGCAACAGACACATGCGACAAAGCGCTTATGAGATCTCTGACGCAGACCAAATCGACGGAGGGCCAATCCGGATTGACCGATTCCCCCCTCAACCCGTGCACCAGATGCCCCGATTCAGCCACATTAAAAGGATAGCCGACACATAAGAGAACGGATCGGCAAATATCAAATCCCTGCTTTCCGCCGAAAGTGCGCCGTCATCGGATATCACGCCGCACTTTCGGAAAGACACCTATTTTGATGGCGCGCGTAAAAATAGACGTACGTCAGGCAATGAAACTTCAAGGGTTCTGCTTGGCATTTCGGTTTCCGGCGTTTAAATAAAACACGGCCCCCGCTTTCGCGGGGGCCGTGCCGAGATGTCAACTACAAAAGGTAAGCCTGTTTCGGCTAAAGAGCGTCATGGCCTCTCTCGCCTGTCCGGATACGGATGATGTCTTCGATGTTTTGTACCCAGATTTTTCCGTCACCTATCTTGCCTGTTTTGGCTGTTTCGGAGATGGCATTCACTACTTCCACCACTTGGGCATCGTCTATGATGATGTCCAAGCGTATCTTGGGAACCAAATCGATTTGATATTCGGCACCTCTGTACGTTTCGGTATGACCGCCCTGTCGCCCGAAACCTTGTGCTTCCGTTACCGTGAGTCCCTGTATGCCGATGGCTTTCAAGGCCTCTTTTACCTCATCTAATTTGAATGGCTTGATAACTGCTGTAATGGCTTTCAACTTATACACCTCCGAGTGGGTCTGAAATTCCTATAACTCCCGTTCTGGTCGCCAACTGAGGCGGTTCGACTTCTTCGTCGTGTATGGCCTTGTCGCCTTCTTCCAACTCCGCATCACTGAACCGCAACGGTACTCTCAGTACATACTTTATAATCAAAAGCAACGCCGCCGTGACCAAACCGTCCCATATAATAACTGTCAGGCCGGCTCCGAATTGGACAAGCAGTCTGTCGGCATTCCCGTAAAGGAGTCCCGCAGCGCCGTTTGCGCCCCTCCAGAGAGCGGAGGAGTTTGCTTTTCCGAAAACATACTCGTTCATGTGGGGATCGGCAAATATACCGGTCAAAAGACCTCCGGTAAAACCGGCGATACCGTGTGTGTAAACAACTCCCAAAGCGTCGTCAACCTTGGAGAAAGGACGTATCTTCGGCAAATAGTTCCAGGCAAAGAACACTATGAACGAAGCTATAATTCCTATGGCAAGAGCGCCGTTTCCGTTCACAAAACCGGCAGCCGGGGTAATGGCGACAAGACCTACGATCATGCCGTTTACCGCACCGAGATAAGTCGGCTTTTTGGCTTTGGAAAAGAAAACGTCACAGGCTATCCAGGTCAGCAGGGCAGCCGCGGTGGCTATGTTGGTGTTCAGTACGGCCGCTCCGGCGTCCGTCCCGGCATAATACGGGTCACCGCCATTAAAGCCGTTCCAGCCCATCCACAGCATACCGGCACCCACTGCCACAAGCAACAGGTTGGTCGGAGGGAAAGACTGCCTGTCCCGCATCGATCTCGGACCTACAATCCAAGCCGCCACGAAACCGCTCGCACCGGCCGCCAAGTGGATGACATAACCTCCCGAATAGTCCAGAGCTCCGTGTTGTGCCCAGAACCCGCCTCCCCACAAAAGAGCGGCGTTAACTGTGTATGCACAGGTGGTCCAGGCCGGCACGAAAATCATCCAAGCTTTGAAATTCATTCTTCCCAGTACAGACCCCAAGAACAACAGGGGCGTGATAGCGGCAAAAACAAATTGGAAATAGACAAGAGTTGACGTCGGGAAGTGGAAAGGCGGCATAGCCGAAGCCAAATTGGGGATAACAGCCTGTCCTGTTTCCTGGCCCGGCCCCGTAATGGACCCGGGAACTCCAAGGAAGCCGTCAAAAAAGTTGGGTAAGGCATGGGCTCCCAGGTGGGCAGGTGTATAAGTGGCACCAAAGCCCATCTTGTAGCCCCAAAAAATCCAGACTATCAATACCGCTGAAAATCCGGAAAACGTCATCAACAAAGTGTTGACAACCCATTTCTTTTTGACGATACCTCCGTAAAGGGCTGCTATTCCGATGACAGACATCAGACCTACCAGCGTGGCGGCAGTCAGCTGCCAGGCATTATCGCCTGCATTCAGCCAACTTGGGTATGGGAAATACATCCAATCTCCTTCGCTCAAGCTGTCATACGACAGCAAACCTACAGAGCTAAGGATAAGTAATGCTCATTTCCACCCGGTAGCCAGTAAAATAACACTGCATTACCGGTTTGTAAACGCCGTATTAACTGGGAGGACAGAGGTCAAAACCGGCCTATCGCAGGCAAAGACAGGCCTCAGCCTGCCTGTCTTTTGACGGCTTCTTCCCGGCGCCCGATTTCGTCCTGATCTCCCAAATATCTTGACTCCTTGATGCCGAGAGATTCGTCAAAGATGTACAAACGGGGTACGCCCGTCGGTATGTCCAAATCGGTGATGTCGTCATCGGAAATATTTTCCAAAGTCTTGACAAGGGCACGAAGACTGTTGCCGTGTGCCACCACCAAAACATCCCGGCCCTCAAACAGAGAAGGTACGATTTGGTCTTCAAAATAAGGCAACATGCGCTTTAGCACGTCCGCCAGACATTCGGACGACGGCAGAGCCGCCGGAAATACGTGTTTATATCTGGGATCATTTCTCGGATGCATCGGGCTCGCCGGATCCAGAGGAGGAGGCGGCGTCAGATAACCGCGTCTCCACGCTTTCAGCTGTTCCTGTCCGTACTCTTCGGCAACCTGTTTTTTATCAAGACCCTGGAGAGCACCGTAATGCCTTTCATTTAAGCGCCAGTGTCTGCGCACCGGCAAATAGCTCAAGTCCGCTTTTTCCAACACTATCTGAGAAGTTCTGATCGCCCGCTTGAGGAGCGAGGTGTGCACCACGCTCAGATCCAAATCTTTTTCCTGTCCGATCAGCTCACCCGCCAATTCCGCTTCCCGGATCCCTTTGTCGGATAAATCAACGTCAACCCAACCCGTAAACAGGTTGGCCCGGTTCCATTCGCTTTCGCCGTGTCTTATCAATACCAATGATGCCATAGCCTTTAAACTACACCAGAAACACAGTCGCTGTATGCCAGCAATACAGCGTTAATGAAAGTTCTTTATGATAGTTATATGCCCAGTTTTATGATACGCATTTGGCTTGCAGACAGACCCGGGGCGCTGGCACAGGTTGCCGGAAGAATAGGAGCGGTCGGCGGCGACGTAATAAATATAGACATATTGGAACGCGACAACGGGAGGGCCATTGACGACTTGTACATCACCCTTCCGGAAGGGTCATTAATTCCTCTGATGTTGAATAAAATTGCAGAGTTGGACGACGTGGGTGTGGAAGACATCAGGGAACTGAAAGCCGACTTGAGCGACGCCATCCAAGATCCCCTGCAGATATCCTATGAACTTCTCGCATCCGAAACGCCCACCGAATTGTTCCATTCGTTTGTGGCGGGTTGCACCGCCTGTTTCAATTTGGACTGGGCGGTTCTGTTCCGGGAAAAAGACTCTTGTGTCGTGACGGCTTCCGGCGATATGCCGTCGCCCGCATGGTTGGAGGCTTTTGTCGCCGGGTTAAAAAGCGGTTCCGAAGACACCGGCGGGCTGAACGTCACGGGCGACACCGCATGGATCCGCATCGGCAAAGATAGTCTTACGTTTATATTTGGGCGTCAGCACAGGTCGCTGAGATCCAGAGAAAAGCGCCAATTGCTTCTTCTCACACAGATAGTGGGAAAAATAATCGCCGACTCTTAGATGAACAGGGAGAATGCTTGCCGGAACCGGAGAAGATAAAACCGCCGCTCCGACGATGAGCCATTTTCGGCTATAATAAATAAAGAGCTTTTTCATTTTTACCTTTCGTAAAATCAAAAACCCGGTTCTGGTAAGAACCGGGTTTTTGATTTTACCACCCTCCAAAACTCCCCAAAGCTTAGCGACGGCAGCCAGCCGTGTTATTTTCCCTACATCAGACAAAGCAAGATATTCAGTATTTAGCGGCCATGACATGCTGCTATCTGTCAGAATTTTTTAAATATTCAAAACTTGACAATAACATACTCAACTTTGTATATAATCAATAGCGTAACATTTATAAGGTCAAAAGACCGTAAACACATACGGAGGAAATTATGCCTAAGGCAGTAGGAATTGATCTAGGTACAACCAACTCGGTGGTAAGCGTACTGGAGGCCGGAGAGCCTACGGTCATACCGAATGCGGAAGGGGGAAGAACCACTCCTTCCATAGTGGGTTTTACCAAATCAGGCGAAGTGTTGGTGGGAGAAATAGCAAAGAGGCAGGCCATTACCAACCCTGACCGGACCATCAGATCGGTCAAGAGACATATGGGCACTTCTTGGACCGTTGACATAGACGGAAAGAAATACACCCCGCAGGAAATTTCAGCGAGGATACTGCAGAAACTGAAAAGAGACGCCGAGGCCTTCCTGGGCGACACAGTCACTCAGGCGGTCATTACCGTTCCCGCCTATTTTGACGACTCTCAAAGAACCGCCACCAAAGAGGCCGGACAGATTGCCGGCCTTGAGGTATTGCGAATTATCAACGAGCCCACATCTGCCGCTTTGGCTTACGGCTTGGACAAAGAAAAAACGGAACAAACCGTACTCGTCTTTGACTTGGGAGGCGGCACCTTTGACGTTTCCTTGCTGGAAATAGGCGACGGCGTATTTGAGGTAAAGTCCACGGCCGGAAATTCGCATTTGGGAGGAGACGACTGGGACCAAAGAGTCATTGACTGGCTTGTCAAGAGTTTCAAAGACACCGAGGGAGTCGACCTGTCACAAGACAAAATGGCCGTACAAAGGCTTAAAGAGGCCGGAGAAAAAGCAAAAATAGAACTCTCCACCACCCAGGAAACTTCCGTCAACCTGCCCTTTATCACCGCCACACAAGACGGTCCCAAGCACTTGGATCTTAAATTAACCAGAGCAAAATTCCAGGAATTGACTGAAGACCTTGTGCAAGCCTGCCGCGGCCCATTCGAACAGGCCATCAAAGACTCGGGCTTATCGAAATCAGATATAGACCATGTGGTGTTGGTGGGCGGTTCCAGCCGTATGCCGGCCATTCAGGAACTCGTACTGGAGCTGACGGGCAAAGAACCCCACAAAGGGGTCAACCCCGACGAAGTCGTTGCCATCGGCGCCGCCATTCAGGCAGGCGTGCTGAAGGGTGACGTCAAAGACGTGCTTCTCCTCGACGTTACGCCTTTGAGCCTCGGCATAGAGACCAAGGGCGGTATCACACACCGCCTGATAGAGCGCAACACCACGATTCCCACCAAGAGATCGGAGGTTTTCACTACGGCGGAAGACAACCAGCCCTCCGTTGAAATCCACGTGCTCCAGGGTGAGCGTGACATGGCCATGTACAACAAAACTCTGGGCAAATTCGAACTGGTTGACCTCCCGCCCGCTCCACAGGGAGTGCCTCAGATAGAGGTTACTTTCGACATAGACGCGAACGGCATCGTGCACGTATCGGCCAAAGACCGCGCCACCGGCAAAGAGCAGTCCATGACGATCACCGGTCAGTCATCCCTCCCCAAAGACGACATAGAGAGAATGGTGAAGGACGCCGAATTGCACGCGGAAGACGACCGCAAACGAAAAGAAGAGGCCGAAACCAGAAACAACGCCGAAACCCTGATCCACAGGACGGAAAAACTCCTGAAAGATGAAGGGGAAAAATTCAGCGGTGACGAAAAGACAAAAGTCGAATCCGGACTCGAGGACCTGAAAAAGGCACTTGCCGGAACGGACATCAATGCCGTCAAGCAAGCAACCGAAGCACTCATCACGGCCTCACAGGCGTTCGGACAAAGACTGTACGAAGCGGCATCCGCCGAAGCCAACCAGAACGGAGCCGCCGCTTCGTCCTCCGCCGGCAACGACGAAGAAGTGGTTGACGCCGAAATAGTCGATGAGCCGGGTGATTAGGAACGAACGTGTCGAGGGAAACCGAAAACAAAGACCGCCCTATTCCGAAGAGAGAAGGGCCAGACGACAAAAGGAAAGCCGCCGTGAAAGACGATCCATCTTTTGACGACAACAGTACGGACAAAGCCGACGGAGAGGCGGCAGAGGACGTCGGGAACGGCGGACCGTATGGGATTTCCGGCGATGGCGACCTTGCCGACGTGCCGGCGGGCGAACCGTCGGAAGTTCTCTCGGAAGCGGAAAGAATTTTAGACGAGAGGAACTCCTACCTGGACGCCCTGCAAAGGCTGCAGGCCGACTTTGACAATTTCAGAAAGCGCGCCCAACGCCAACAGCTGGAATCGAAAGAGTTGGCCAATTCCCAACTTATCGAAAAGCTGTTGCCCGTGTTGGATGCCTTTGAACTGGCCCTGAACCATATGGATCCTGACGCTTTTGTGAGAGAAAAACTCGACAGCGAAACCGAGCCGAAAGGGACGGCTGTCAAAGGAGACGGCTCCGAAGGGAAAACATCGACGGAAGTCAAAGGAGAATTCGTCAAACCGTTTATCCAAATAGGCTCCCTTCTGGAAAACATCCTCCAAAAAGAGGGCCTCACGAAAATAGGGCAGTCGGGAGAACAATTCAACCCCGCTTACCACGACGCCGTGAGCCACGAAGAGGCTGATGCTCCCGAAGAAGCGGGCATCATCACAGCGGTGCTGAGATCCGGCTATCAGTTCAAAGAAAAGGTTCTGCGGCCGGCAATGGTCAAGGTTAAAGGATAAAAGCCTGTAAACATCGGTAAAATAGACTTTGTTCTCATCCTCCGCATTCAATTCCTGCGGAGGATGAGAACGGGCACGGACGCAAAAGGCAGATATTATGGCGGCACAACGAGAGTGGATCGAAACGGATTACTACAAAGTCCTGGGGGTTTCTTCAACCGCCGCGGACAAGGAGATCACCCGCGCTTACCGTAAACTGGCAAAGCAATACCATCCCGACGCCAACCCCGGCTCGGAAGAGCGTTTTAAAGAAATTTCCGCGGCATACGACGTTTTGGGAGATCCCGCCAAGCGCAAAGAATACGACACCGTTCGGAAAATGGGTCCGGTCGGCTCGGGCATCGGAGGACAGGGCGGATTCAATTTTAAGATAGACGACATTACCGACCTTTTCGGAGGCATCTTCCGCAATGCCGGAGGTGGGGCCGGAAAACGCCGGACCTCATACACATCCGGGTCCGTCCCGAAAGGGAGCGACCTGGAAGCCGAAATCCACCTGTCGTTTCTCGACGCCGTCAAAGGCCTTACCACCTCGGTAAACGTAACTTCGGCCGTCAGGTGTTCCGTATGCATGGGAAGCGGGGCCAAGCCCGGCACTTCCCCGGTGACCTGCCAAAGGTGTAAAGGCACGGGAGTACTGAACGACAATCAAGGCCTTTTTTCCCTTTCCAGCCCTTGTCCGGACTGCGGCGGAAGAGGAGTCACGGTTATCGAGCGCTGCCCGAATTGCGGCGGCGGCGGGTTTGAAAAGAAAAACAGACAGGTAAAACTGCGCATTCCGGCCGGCGTGGCCGACGGACAGAGAATCAAGGTACCGTCCCGGGGAGAAACAAACGCTTCGGGAACAAACCCGGGAGATCTTTACGTCACCGTACATGTAGATAAACACCCCGTATTCTCGAGAAAAGATGACAATATTTTAGTTACGGCGCCCATAACTTTCCCGGAAGCTGCACTGGGAACCACCATCAAAGTACCCACGCTGGACGGATCTGTAACCTTGAAAATACCGCCGGGGACCAACGGCAACAAGACGTTCAGGGTGGCAGGCAAAGGAGTCAGGCGAACCGGCGGCAACGGAGATTTGCTTGTCAGCGTGGAAATTGTCGTACCGCAGAAACTAAACGACCGACAGAAAAAAGCTCTGGAAACCTTTGCCGGCGCCACATCTTCGTCTCCGCGGCAATCCTGGGAGGAAGAGACTAAATCATGAAAGACGCCTCCCTTGACGCCGACACGGACGAAAAGCCCGTCTATATCATATCTGTTGCGGCGGAACTCTCGGGTTTGCACCCTCAGACACTCAGGATCTACGAAAGAAAAGGCCTGCTGGGCCCCAGAAGGACAACCGGCGGCAACAGGCGTTATTGCGCACAAGATATAGAGAAATTGAAGCGCATACAAGATCTGACGCGAAACGGCATCAATTTGGAAGGTGTACGCAAGATACTCGAACTGGAAGAGGCCATTGCCGATTTACAAAGAGAGTTGGAGTATGCCCGCCACAACGCCGAGATGCACATTAAAGAAATTCACCGTCAATACAGAAGGGACCTGGTACCCGTGCGGAGTGCAAAGTTGCCCATAAGACAAACCTCGCAGGCCAAAGAATTGTTGTTTCTGATAGAAATATGGAATCAACGCAACGGCAAGTCTTTTTATGTCAAATAAAATAAAGCCGTATTGATAAAAGGAGTGAGACAAAATGACGCTTGATCCAAGCAAATGGACGCTCAAAACACAGGAAGCCCTTGCGGAAGCGTCAAACTTGGCAGAAAAAGGAAATAATCCGGAAATTACACCTCTGCACTTCCTGCTTGCCGCACTCGGCCAACAGGACGGCATTTTTATACCGATTCTGGATAAGATCAACATCGCTCCCGCCGACGTAAAAAAACGTCTGGAACAAAAAATTTCATCCCTGCCAAAATCTTACGGCGGATCTTCCCCGCAAATCTCAAGAGCGCTTTCCGAAACCTTTGACTTAGCCGACGGCCTGAAAAACGACATGGGAGATTCTTATATCTCCATTGAACACATGCTCCTGGCTCTGCACGATTTGATTCCTACGGATAAAAATACGCTTCTCAACGCTTTGCGCGAAACGCGCGGTTCTCACACCGTGTCCTCACAGAGCCCCGAAGAGACATATCGGGCTTTGGAGCGTTACGGACGCGATCTGACCGAATTGGCCAGAAAAGGAAAACTCGACCCGGTAATAGGAAGAGACGAGGAAATACGCCGCGTGATACAGGTATTGTCCCGCCGCACCAAAAATAACCCCGTTTTGATAGGAGAACCCGGGGTGGGCAAAACCGCCATCGTGGAAGGTCTTGCGCAAAGGATTATCGACGGAGATATCCCGGAAAGCCTGAGCACTAAAAAGGTCATATCCCTGGACATCGCGGCCATGATCGCCGGAGCAAAGTACAGAGGGGAATTCGAGGAACGGCTAAAGGCGGTTCTCAAAGAAATTACGGACTCCGAAGGGGAAGTCATCACTTTCATTGACGAACTGCATACCATAGTGGGAGCAGGCGAAGCACAGGGGGCTTTGGATGCCGGAAACATGATCAAGCCGATGCTGGCCAGAGGCGAATTGCGTCTGGTGGGAGCGACGACCCTTGACGAATACCGCCTCCACATCGAAAAAGATGCGGCTCTCGAACGGCGGTTCCAAACAATTTTTGTCGGACCGCCCAGCGTGCAGGATACCGTTACGATTCTCCGGGGCCTAAAAGAGCGTTACGAAGTGCACCACGGTGTCCGCATTCAAGACAACGCTCTTGTCGCCGCCAGTGTCTTGTCCGACAGGTATATCACGGGACGTTATTTGCCGGATAAAGCAATTGACTTGATCGACGAAGCGGCAAGCAGACTGCGAATAGAAATTGACTCCATGCCGACCGAGATAGACGTGATCACCCGCAAAATACGTCAATTGGAAATCGAAAGAGTGGCTCTTATCAAAGAAACCGATGCGCCCTCCCGCCAAAGACTGGAGCAATTGGAAGCGGAAATATCCAATTACAAAGAACAACAAGGTTCCATGACGGCGCGTTGGCAACAAGAAAAAAACGCCATCACCTCCATACGCGACCTGAAAGAACAGCTGGAAAGAGAAAAAGCCAACGCCGAACGCTTTGAGAGAGACGGCATCCTGGACAGGGCCTCAGAAATAAGATACGGAGTTCTTCCGAACATCAACACCCAGATTGAAGAGGCGACCAAGAAATTAAATGAAATACAAACCGAACACAAAATGCTGAAAGAAGAAGTCGACGCGGAGGATGTGGCGGAAGTAATTTCCAAATGGACGGGCATACCCGTCACAAAGCTGTTGGAAAGCGAAGCCTCCAAGTTAATTAATATGGAAGACCACCTGCATGAAAGAGTGGTCGGACAAGACGAAGCCGTTCGTCTTGTCTCGAATGCCATCCGCCGAAACAGGGCGGGCCTGTCGGATCCCAACAGACCCATTGGGTCATTTTTATTTCTCGGGCCCACGGGAGTCGGGAAAACAGAACTTGCCAGATCCCTAGCCGCATTTTTGTTCGACGACGAAAAAGCCATGGTACGCATTGACATGAGTGAATACCAAGAAAAGCACTCGGTATCACGTTTATTGGGGGCTCCTCCAGGCTATATAGGTTATGACCAGGGAGGACAATTGACGGAAGCTGTAAGGCGCAGACCTTACGCCGTCATACTGTTCGACGAGGTAGAAAAAGCCCACCCCGACGTCTTCGATGTCTTGCTGCAAGTTTTGGACGACGGAAGACTGACGGACGGGCAGGGTCGGGCCGTTGACTTTACCAACACCATACTTGTCATGACTTCCAACCTCGCGGGCGATCCGATGAATTTCTTTAAGCCGGAATTTATAAACAGGATTGACGAAATCATCAGATTCAAGCATCTGCAACCGGAGGATATGTTGCCCATAGTGGATATTCAGTTGAAAACCCTTGAAAAAAGACTTGAGCAGCGTTCCATCAAAATCATTGTCTCCGAGGAAACCAAGCTGTTCTTGGCCAAAAAGGGTTACGACGAGGCCTTTGGGGCACGACCATTAAAGCGCGTCATCCAAAGAGACCTTTTTGACGAATTGGCCGCCAGAATTATTAAAGGAGAATTTCAAAACGGTTCGGTCATCAGGGTAAACAAACAGGGAGATGGTCTTTCGTTTAGTATCTGAGGGCGATAACTTTACCGGGTTCCATCTACTGCGTTATGTCTTATTGAAGCCAGGACATAGATCATATACTGATCATGCAGATAATCACCCGGTCCGACTTTTTCCAAAAAACGTTGACTGATTTCGTTCCAAAGAATGCTTTGCAAATTTGCATCCACTCCGCTCAGCAGGGAATGATACCCGTATGCTTTTACATCGTTTAGATACTCTTTGGCGGAAGAATAAAGAACGGGTTCGTAGACAAGCTCAGCCGAGATAATGCCTGCCCCAAAAGAGAGCAGGGTATCCACAACCGTATGGAGTTCCATCGCCCCTATGGGATTTTTTTTTATCCTTACTTTTGTCGACAACTTTTTTCCACTCTCACGCATGATACTTTCGTAAACTTTGAAAAACATGCGTGAGGTTTCCGCAGCCGCTATGCTGGCCGCAAAAATCCCACCGGGTTTTGTCACTCTTAAGGCCTCATGTATGGCCCGTTCAAAACCCGTATGCCCGGACTCGGCTTCAAGCCAGTGCAGCACGGAATTGGCATAGACAAGATCAAAATAATTTTCGACGAAAGGAAGCCGTTCGGCGTCACAGCATACGTTGATATATGGGAAACGCGATATTAAAGGACCGCTCAGTAGGGCTTTTTCTGATATATCTGCCCTCACCAAATGACCGAGAGAGTCTTGTCGTTCATACCGATCCAGATTCCCCAAGCTAAAGCCTGACCCGGCTCCGATGTCCAAAACACAGGCAAAACTGTCTTTGGCGGAAAAGATCTTTTCCGCCAAAACTTCCAGATTGCGATGCTGCATAAAAGTATGTTCGGAATAGACAGCGGCATTTATGTTATAAGTGTCCCTAACGGCTTTTTTGTAGTCATTTGCTTTTTCCGGAACAGCGGTACCGTCACTCATATCGCATGCGCCATAATCAAAATGGCAGGCACCAACAACACGAGCAGAAAGAACCAGGAGGGCCAGTTGCCAGAGATGCGATTTTTACACACACAATTGTCATCAGAAACTCCCCGACTGTTGTGCGGCCGATCAAACTTCGTCGTGCTTGTCTCGAAAACAACGGAGGCTGACTCAAATGGGGAGCCGTCTTTTTCGTAGTGCTCGGTGACTTCCATATAACCAAAGTAATACGGATACGCCAAAAACAAATACACGGCCGCTCCGATAGCTGCTCCCGTCGGAGCAAACAGGGAAAAAATCATTAGCATAAATATGGGCATAAGGGCGTGTCCTATATAGCCGTAAGTTACCGCACCGAGCCGGAAGGGACCCACTTCCCTATATAAATGGCTTCTGATTTGATTGGAATCGCCGGCGTTACTTTTAAATGCGTTCATAATAGTGTCAAACATATCGATTGACAATACCCAGCAAAGAGTAATAACGATACCGACTGAAAATATGGATCCGTACAGCATGGACATGTAGATTCTGTGGTGAGGCGTAGGATTTTTGACCACCATCAGCAGGGTTATCAAAAGTACCACTATGGCTATCATTATTCCCTGGACGTCGCGACTCGACTGAGATTTTTCCCTAATTGATATTTCTTTTTCTTTTTCTAAGTCTTTTTTGGAGGGACCGGCGTCATCGCCGGACATATGCCGGTTACTCTCCCTGTTCCAGCTCACAGCGTCAAGAAAAGTCCTCAATGTCAGCAATCCGAAACGCTTATATTCCTTGTTCGACAGGGAAAAATAGGCGACCCACCAACAAAAAATCAATTCGAAAGAGCCCAGATCAAGTTGCTGTGCCGACATCAGGTTTCGCCATTCACGGGACGGCATTGTTATATAGGTCAAGAGATAAAACACTCCAGCGGCAACCGCAATAATCGCCACTCCGCGCTTATGAGTCCTGCGGCATGTGACACTAATGCCCTTTTTGTTGTCAGGATTATCCTCTGAAGCAGTTACTTCATTATCCGAATACATGACAAAGGGCCTCTTTGCTGGCAGGATTGGCCGCAATTATTCTTTACCTGCGGCAATGATTTGAGTATAAATAATTATTTACACAATAATAGCACTTAATCAAAAAAAAATTGCCGGATCATCCATCTTTACCGACTTTGACAGTTGATTTTGAGAATTCTATCTAACCATCCTATTAGATAAGTATGCTTTTAGACTTTCAGTTGATTGAGATCACCGCGGAGCAGATCGCTTCTTTACAGCTCCTACTAATTTCCTAATTTCACCAAGAGATATGAACTTGCGTTCGAAATCAATTCCCATATGTTTAGCCAGTGCACGGCTGACTTCGTCTGAGTATTTGCATAGATATCAATTTTTTTGTATGTAGCTACAAGATATATTATTGAAGCTTTTGGTACTCTGGGAAATTGGGTACCTCTTGTTAAGCCGTATCGAAAGTTAGTGTGGCCCTATGTTTTTGGACCAGCCAGATAAACGTTTTATTTACTCCTTGTCAGACTTCACGAACATGTCAAAATATTGGTTGAATAGTTATTTGCAAGGGAGCACCTTATTTACTCGGGGCTATACCGCTATATCCGCTATTGCTTGACAGAAAGGGGAACATGGTGTTCATCACATTTGTCCCTACGGCACTATCAAGTATATTTTGGGCTTGGCCAATGCTACCCTGATAGTACTGAGCATTTTCAATACCGTAGTAAGTACTCCCAATGTATTGGTCGGCAGAGGAGGAGACTGCACCTGTAACGACACCCATTGCCGCTTCACCAAGAGGACCCCCCAGCGAGCCGACGGCTCCACCTGCAACAGTGATGGAGATATTTAACCCACTTTGCATTGCTGCAACACGACAGTTACTGGAATACGATTGGCCTGCACAATTGGAAACTAGATTAGAGCCTGCTTCACCTATGGAGATAGCTGTTCCGGCATTACCAAGCGCACCTAGTGCCCCGTTTTCAATGGACTTAGTCGGCCATGCATGTTCTCCGCTCAAATCTTCAAAAAAAGTGGGTTGATCTTTGGCGTATACATATGGCGATACAGCTGGGCTCATAACGGATGCCATGAGCGGATCTTCTGATAAAAAAGAACCGGTCATTGGGTCAAGCTCACGGGCGCCTATAGAGTAGAGCCCAGAAGGATCGAGCAATTGTGATTCAAAAGCAACATCTATGCTTGGAGCATTATTGTTGAGTATAGTTGTTGTAAGTCTCTCGCCAAAAGGCGTATAAGTATAAGTTTCTTCGCCAACTCCAGTAGCATTGGTAAGTGCCACTACAGAACCAAGTGCATCATGTCCCACGTAGTAGTTTCCTGACTGAGTTGAAATAGAAATAAGTTTACCCGCACCAAAGATTTCACGCTCAACTAAACCAGCGCCATTGCTTTCTAGGACTAGTTCTGGCAAGGAATTATTAACATCATAAGAGTAACTTGTCGTACTCGAACCCATGGTTGCCGAGGTCCTGGTACCGACACCGTTGTATAAGTACGTTGTCGTAGCCGAACCTGACGTCAGGGAAGTCATCTCGCCCGCGGCATTCCACGTGTAAGCCGTAGAACCCGCTGCGGTTCTCTCGCCGTTTACATTATATGTGTAATTAATGACACCGGTGGGAGAAGTAGCACTGGTGATTTGATCTGCTGCATTATAGGCATACTTAGTAATAGATGAATTTTGATCAACAGCAGTTAAATTACCTACAGGATCATATGAATAGCCAATATCACCGCCAGAACATGATTTAGCGTAGCAAACGTTTGTAATACGATTCAGTTGATCGTAAGTATAGGTGTCAAGCTGTCCGTTGATCGTTACAGATGTTGGGTTCCCGGCGGGATCGTAGGAATAAGTATATGAACTGAGGGTGCTTCCTGCATTCTGATCGACAACGGACGTAACTCTACCTGCACCGTCATAAGTATAAGTTTCCGTATAGCCATTGGCTACAGGTAGTGCGATACCGGTTAATTCATTGGCAAGGTCATAAGTAAAAGTAGCACTGATGGATCCGGAGGCAAGTGATGCCTGCAATCCGTTACCGTTATAAGTATAAGTCACTGTTGTGCCATCAGGATATGTTCTAGAAATAACGTTGCCGTCTAAATCGTAAGTGTAAGCGTAATTACCCGATGGAGCTTTTACTGATAATAAATTGCCAACTGAATTATAAGTATAAGTCGTCGTACCGGTACCATCTGTCATTGAGATTTTACGACCATCTTGATCGTAAGTAAAGGTAACCGTTGGTGTTCCATCTGAATAAGAAACTTTTGTCGGGAGGTTATCGCCGTTATAGGTAGTTGTCACGGTAGTACCATCTGGTTCTGTTACTAAGATTCTATTTCCGACAGGGTCATAGGCGTAGGTGGTGGTATTTCCTAACGGGTTCGTAACAGATACCAAACGACCGGCACTGTCATAGGAATAGGTGGTGGTATTTCCATTCTCGTCGGTAACAGATGTTTTGTTGCCATTTGCATTATAGGTATATGAGGTTACACCTCCTTCTGCATTCGTAACAGATATCAAATGATTGGCTGCGTCATAGGAATAGGTGGTGGTATTGCCGTTCGCATCAGTTATCGAAGTTTTATTGCCGACAGGATCATAACCGTAGGTTGTAACATCTCCCAAAGAATTAGTTACAGAAGTCAACTCATCTAGCGTATTATAAGTATAGGTGGTGGTATTCCCTAACGGGTTCGTAACAGATACCAAACGACCGGCACTGTCATAGGAATAGGTGGTATTCCCTCCGTCCGGAGAAGTCATCTTTATTAATTGACCAACCGAATTATAACTGTAGTTGGTGGTATTGCCTAATGGGTCTGTAACCGCAATTGGCATACCAGTAGTCGAATTACGTATGACAGTCGTAGTCGCCCCATTTGGCAAAACTGTTTTTATAAGATTGCCATGCGCATTATAAGTATAGTTGGTGGTATTGCCTAATGGGTCTGTATACGAAGTAACATCATTCATACTATCGTAAGTCCACGTCTTTGTGGCACCTAATGGCGTGATTTCGCTAAGCATGTTGTCCGAATTATCGTAGGACATCAACGTCGTATATTCATCAGGATTGGTAACAGCCACTATCTCTAAATTAGGATTGTATGTATAAGACGTAACTCCACCTAAAGGGTTAATTTTTTCCACAAGAACATTATTGACATACATATACTTCCATACATTTCCATCAGGATCTGTATAAGTAGTGACGCCTGTTGAGGAGTCATAGGCAAATGTTGCCGTCTTACCAAGGGCGTTCACTTGTGATATAACTTGGCCTGCGGAATTATAAGTATTTTCTACTACCCTGTGACCATTTTGATCTGTTATAATGGTAAGTAACCCGGCAGTATTATATGTATAAGTAGTCACGCCACCTAAAGCATCAGTTACCGTAGTCAACTGTCCGGCGCTATTATATGAATAGGTAACGCTTCTGTTAGACGGGAAATTCATAGATGCAACTTCCCCAGCTGTATTGTAGGTAAAAGTGACAACATGTCCCTCGTAGTCGGTTACCGAAATCAACTGTCCGGCGCTATTATATGACAGGCTCAGCCCAATGCCATTTCGATTTACCTCTGAAATAAGCTGTCCTGCTGAGTTAAAAGTAAGGTGTGTTTGATCATGTCTCACTAGCAACCATCCGCCACCGCTAATAGCGGTCAACTGTGAAATGGTGCCCGGCGGACCTACGTAACTACCATTCGATTGAAGATTGAATATTACTTGCTGACCGTTTCCATCCGTTACCGTAACGTTTGCACCAGAAGCGATTGCTGTCACGTTCATTGAATCAGTCCAACCGATACCGAACGGTCCACTTGATGTATCAGTCGATGTATAAGAACGAGTGAATGTAAAAGGTACTCCGTTACCCGAAAGCTTAGCGTCAGTCTCTACGGTAGAGTACGCACCGGTATCTGTGTTAACAGGTTCTGCAACATCAACAGATGGATTTAGAGCGTCAATAGATGATCCGGTACCAGCTGTTTGTGCTGCCGACACAGGCGGGGGTGGACAATATACATAAACTCCTGCTGTAGTGGCGTCAAGGCTAGATTGCAAATTGCCGCTAGGTAAAGATGAATTATATCCTATGGAGGACCAACTATTTATGATGCCCGATGCCTGAATTGCCACTACAGTCATTCCACAACTAAGGGGGTATGTAGTCTGTAGGTAAAGTCTATAATACGATAGATCTGCCTTATCTGATATAAGCAACTTACCGAACTGACCAGGCGTTTCAGAATCAAGTTGGATTGTACCCCCGTTGGATAAATACTCATTTGAGGATACAACAACAGATTGCCCTATTACTAATGTCCCATTAACAGTCAAAGTCGGTATAGCCACGCTTTGATCTACAATGAACCTACCATCCACAACCACGCTTCCAGACGAGCTAAGTATTCCTCCAGAATCTAAAACAGCAGTTCCTGTAATATCTAGAACTGCACCTGAGGAAACGCTTAGAGTTGCACCAGAATCTATAGTAGACGGTGATTGGAGTATAGTAGACGTATCAAGTGAATCATATTGTACTGAAGAGCCACCAAGATCCAATGTGCCGCTTACAACATTGATAGTCCCCTCGTTATTAACTCCACTATAATTATAATAGGCCGAACCAAGACCAGCTGGATTTGAAGTAGTAGCTTCTACGGTTATTGTCCCTTTATTAGTAAATACCCCGGCAGGAACAGCCGCTATAGTCGTACCAGAAGATGCAACCACATACGAATGATCACCGTATTGTGGTACAACTGACGTGCCAGGAGTAAGTTTAAGACTCCCGTTATTTACGAAAGAAGCTCCCGGAGCTATCGAAATACTGCCACCGCCTCCAATCGCAGCTAACCCGTTATTTATAAGGATACCGGCATTTAAATGTGGGAATCCTTGAAATGTAGTAACAGCACCATTATCTATAGCTGTTGTTCCTGAAGTGTCTAAAGTGCCATAGTCCATGTTCAATGAGCTCGACACGGACACATTAGCCGAACCAGCCAGTGTTCCCTTAACAGTCAAAGTCGGTATAGCCACGCTTTGATCTACAATGAAATAACCATCCACAACCACGCTTCCAGACGAGCTAAGTATTCCTCCAGAATCTAAAACAGCAGTTCCTATAATATCTAGAACTGCACCTGAGGAAACGTTTAGAGTTGCACCAGAATCTATAGTAGACGGTGATTGGAGTATGGTAGACGTATCAAGTGAATCATATTGTACTGAAGAGCCGCCAAGATCCAATGTTCCGCTTACAACATTGATAGTCCCCTCGTTATTAACTCCATTACCATTAGAGGAATAACCAAGACTAGCTGGATTTGCAGTAGTAGCTTCTACGGTTATTGTCCCTTTATTGGTAAATACCCCGCCAGGAACAGCCGCTATAGCCGTACCAGAAGATGTAAATGAGGAACTGTCACCGTATTGTGGACCAACTGACGCGCCAGGAGTAAGTTTAAGACTCCCGTTATTTACGAAAGAAGCTCCGGGAGCTATCGAAATACTACCGCTTTCAATCGCAGCTAGCCCGTCATTTATAAGGATACCGGCATTTAAAGATGTATATCTTTGAAATGTAGCAACAGCACCATTATCTATAGTTGTTGTTCCTGAAGTGTCCAAAGTGCCATAGTTTATGTTCAATAAGCTCGACACGGCCACATTAGCCGAACCAGCCAGTGTCCCATTAACAGTCAAAGTCGGTATAGCCAAGCTTTGATCTACAATGAAATCACCAGACACACCCCCGTAATCGCCATTCACAACCACGCTTCCAGACGAGCTAAGTATTCCTCCAGAATCTAAAACAGCAATTGTTACAATATCTAGAACTGCCCCTGAGGAAACGTTTAGAGTTGCACCAGAATCTATAGTAGACGGTGATCCGAGTATAGTAGACGTATCAAGTGAATCATATTGTAATGGAAAACCGCCAAGATCCAATGTTCCGCTTACAACATTGATAGTCCCCTCGTTATTAACTCCATTGCCAACTGTATAACATGTTATAGTATAATATAAACCATTATTAATACCGCATTCTTCAGGTCCAAGACTAGCTGGATTTGAAGTAGTAGCTTCTACGGTTATTGTCCCTTTATTAGTAAATACCCCGCCAGGAACAGCCGCCATAGCCGTACCCGAAGATGTAACTGAGGAACTGATACCGTATCGTGGCGCAACTGACGCGCCAGAAGAAAGTTTAAGACTCCCGTTATTTACGAAAGAAGCTCCAGGAGCTATCACGATGCTGGTGCCGCTTCCAATCGCAGCTAGCCCGTTATTTACAGAGTTGCCATTGTTGATATCTAGTGAGCTGTTGAGATCTAGTGAGCCATTATTAGCTAGACTATTTATCGTTATCTGTTGCCCAGTCTCTAGTACGACTGGCTCGTTCGCGCTACCTGTGGGAATACAAACATTATCACTTGAAGATGGCAAAGACCCTGTAGACCAGTTCCCGGAATTGGACCAATCTGAATTTACAGCACCAGTCCACGATATGGTGCAGTTAAAGGATTTCACCGTAATCGAAAGAGTTTCTGTATTTGATGTTCCAGAAGATGTAGTTACGCTTACAGAAGCATTTGTCCCAGGGTCTACGGCCCACTCACCTGATCCAGAAGGTGTAGGAACTGTAAAAGTAATGGACGTATTAGACCATGTATCTACAGTAAATGTAGCAGCGTTACCTGGTGCACCCCAGTTGATACCGTTATCTCCGAAATGTACATACGAACCTGATGATTGGTTGGCACCAAAGTTATCTCCCGTAATCGTTACTTGAGTACCAGCAGATGCCGATGTTAGAGAAAGAGAAGTTATAGAAGGTGATGTTCCGGAGGATGTAATCGAAAGAGTTTCTGTATTTGATGTTCCAGAAGATGTAGTTACGCTTACAGAAGCATTTGTCCCAGGGTCTACGGCCCACTCACCTGATCCAGAAGGTGTAGGAACTGTAAAAGTAATGGACG
>JAKABW010000015.1 GCA_021796535.1 Actinomycetes bacterium
AGAAGAACAAAAGCCCGATAAATACGTGTGCGTCCGGCCTTTGGTGATTCCAAAGGCCGGACGCACACGTATATTCTATTTAAGGTCCGGTCCCTACAAAAGAGCCAGCACGGCGTCCGCCGAACTCACTTCAAACTTGCCCGGAGCCTCCACGTTGAGATGTGTGACGATGCCGTCTTCGATAACGGCGGCGTATCTCTGCGACCTTATCCCGAGGCCGAAGGCGGAACCGTCCATCTCCAATCCCATGGCTTTTGCAAAATCGGCGTTTCCGTCGGCAAGCAAAGTAATGTAGTCGAGGTCCACGTGGCGGGACTGGCCCCAGGCCGTCATTACGAACCCGTCGTTTACGGCAATACAGTAAATGCCTTTTACTCCTTTGGCTTTAATGTCATCGGCCCGGACAATAAAGCCCGGCAAATGGTAATCGGAACACGTCGGAGTAAAAGCTCCGGGAACGGCAAACAAGACATTTTTGCCTTCGGCAAAAATGTCTTTTGTAAGGACGTCTTTTGCTCCCTCCGCAGTAATCATTTTTACTTTTACATCGGGGGTGGGGTCTCCAACCGCAACAGTCATATCAATCTTCTCCTTTGTCGTTACCTTACACAACTCTAACCGATACATAAAGGCTTGTACACCCGAGCAAGGAGATGGTGCTTTTTAGCCCACATCACTCTGCTTTTCTTCCACTCTACCCGTATGAGAGCGGGCCCGCAAACCGGCGGAAAGCATCTGCCAGGCAAACAGACCGCCTATGCCTTCTCCTGCCCTTAACCTCAGATCAAAAAGAGGCTCCAACCCCAAAGCGTCCAAAATAAGTTTGTGAGCCGGTTCTTTGCTTCTGTGGGCCGCAAGAAGATGGGCGGCCACCAATCGATCCAGATGAGTCGCCAGCAGTGCCGCCGCCGAGGTCAGGTAGCCGTCCAAAATAACGATGCCGTTCAGTCTGGAAAACTCAAATATCAGACCTAGCATAAATGCTATGTCGGGTCCGCCGACTTTTGCCGCCGTCAAAACCGGATCCCCGCGAAGACCGGCCGAGTCTTTCCCCTCCGCTGCGATTCTTCCCCTGATGCGGTCGACCGTCACAATTTTATTGCGGGCAATCGAGTAGTCCGAAGCGGCTCCCTGTCCTATACATTGGGACCCGTCCAGATCCAAAAGAACGGCAGTAAGCGCCGCTGCCACAGTGGTGTTGCCGATACCTATATCGCCCAACAACAGGACTTTGGATTCCAAAATGAGTTTTTTTGCGATGTCCAGCCCAAAATTATAGAATTTCTCGGCATCGGCGGGGCAGAGGGCATCTTTTTGAATCAAATCCCCCCTCTCGGAAGAGGCCTCCATTCTCAGGCAGTTTTGTGCCGGCTCACCTTCCACGCCCACGTCCACCGGCAGCAAACCGACGGAAACCTCTTTGGCGATGGCCGCCCCAAGGGATTCCGAACGGAGCGCCGCCGACAAAACATCTTTCGTGACGCCGGCTTCGTAAGCCGATATATGATGTCGGGTCACGGAATGATCGCAGGCCACCAAAACCATCGTGGCTTTATCGTCCTTGTCAATGCCATGCTGCAGCAGCCTGTCCATCGACTTATCCAAAAGACCCAACGAACCGGGAACGTAAAGCAATTCATCCGCATCGTCCCTGACATTCACGATTTCACTGCCCACCGGCGCCGTTACCAAAAAGGAAGATTTGTCTGTCTCCTGATTCCAGGTGTCGCGATATACAAGATTTTCCAAATCGAGTTTCACCGACCACCCGTGTCTTTCGAGACCCGGCAGAGGATTCCGTTCGTCCGGCCATCCCACGCACAGCCATCCCAGGTTTTCCACGCCGTCGGGTATCGAAAGCATTTCCGAAAGATCCCGGCTTTTGAATAAGGTCACCCAGCCCAAACCGAGACCTTCCGCCCTGGCGGCCAGCCACATGTTTTCGATGGCACAGGCACATGACCACATGTCGGCGTCGACGTATGTCGCTCTTCCCAAAACCTGTTCGTGCGATACCCGCCTGTCGCAACACACCACGATGCCGAGCGGAGCTTCGGCGATTCCCTCCAACTGAAAATCAAGCATTTGGCGCCTTTTTTCTTCGTCGAGTTTGGAAGCGGCCAAGAGGCGCTCTTTGGCGGCCAGTTGGGCCGCCCTGGCCCGCAAAGCGTCGTCGCGCACCACGATAAAACGCCACGGTTGTGAGTGCCCGACCGATGGGGCGGCATGGGCGGCGGCCAGAATCTTGCCCAAGATCTCTTCGTCCACGGCATCCGGGCGAAACCTTCTCACGTCCCGTCTAGAATACAAAACGTCATAGAAAGACTGCGCTTCGTCTCCGTTAAAACGCCATCCGTCCGGCGCCGCTCTTCTCTGCCTGGCTGACGTGACGTCTCCCGTCAGCGGGATTGGTCTGGGGTAATTCATATTAGCCTCATTTCTTATGATTTATAAGTCTGAAAATTGCTTGCATGTCAAGATATTTTTCACATGTATCTGCAATTTTATCTATTTCATATTCACGCAGTGCCTCGTAATTAAAAGCTCCGATATTGACATTTTTATTGGATCTTCCGGCGGAGTGTCTCAAAAAAGCAGCCCTGAAGCTGTTGTTCTCAAAAACGCCGTGCAGCGAAGTTCCAAAAACCGTTCTTTCGGCGTTAAAACATCCTTCGTACAAATTGTCTTTGTCAGAGAACATTTTGGACGCAAAGTCCGTTTGGGTGTCCGTGAAATACGATTTTGCCTCCGCAGCCGGCCGAAATTTTTTGTTCAGCACGAATAAAGGATTTACCGACAAACCCGGCTGCGGCGATATTGTGCCGTGATGAATCTCATAGCCCTCTATGTCACACGGCTCGGAGAACAAAGATACGGCGTATGTGCGGCGTATGATTTTTTCCTCAGAAAACTTGGTTATGACGGGCAACATTCCCAAAGTTTCGATAAGTCCGGACTTCGACTCGACCCCGTCTTCTATTTCGGCACCCAACATTTGATAGCCGGCACAAATACCAAAAACCAGACTGCCTTCCGCGTTGGCGGCGGCGATGGCCTCGTCGATGCCGCGCTCTTTCAACCACAAGAAATCGCCTGCCGTATTTTTGGAACCGGGTAAAACAATCAGGTCCGGAGTCCCCATTTTATGCCGGGATGCAACAAAGCGCAGAGAAACGGCGGGCTCCAAAAATAAGGGGTCAAAATCGGTATAATTCGAGAGATAGGGTAAGCGCACGACGGCAACGTCGAGCAAGTCCCGTCTTTGCCGAACTTTTTTCGCGGAGGCAACGGAGTGTTTTTTTTCTTCCGGGCCCTTATCTTTTGTCGGGTATCCCGATGAAACGTTTTTTTCCCGGTATCCGGTTTCTCCCTTCGCAAGATCCGCTTCGCCGGCCAAAGTTCTTTGATAAGAAAGGGAATCTTCTCCGTCTATATAAATACCGTCTATATACGGCAGAACGCCGAAACATTTCATCGCGGTGTTTTTTTCGAGCCACTCGATGCCGCTTTCCAAAAGCGACGGGTCGCCGTGCATTTTGTTGATGATAAATCCGGCCAGGCGATGCCGCAAGTGAGCGGGCAGAATTTGATAAGTGCCGTAAAGGGAGGCAAATACCCCGCCACGCTCTATATCGGCGACTATGACGACCGGGGTATCCAGTTCGTCGGCCAAAGGCAGATTCACCACGTCGTTTTGCAACAGGTTGATCTCTGCCGCCCCTCCGGCCCCTTCCAAAACAAGAGCGTCAAATTTTCCGGCCAGCCTAAAATAAGACTCTTTTACGATCGCAAGAAGTTCTTGTGAGTCCCCGTCTTTTTTGAGGAAGTCTCTCGAGGAGCGGTTTTTATAAGGTTTGCCGAGAAGCATCACTTGAGACAAGTTCTCTGAGGTCGGCTTCAGTAACACGGGATTCATATCCGCCTCCGGCTCGCATCCCGCCGCTTTTGCCTGACTTACCACCGAGCGGGCTATCTCACAATTGTCTTTTGTCACATAAGAATTGAGCGACATGTTTTGGGCTTTAAACGGAGCCGCCGCCATACCGCTTCTCTGTAAAATACGGCATAACCCCGTGACGAGCCTTGTTTTGCCCACATCGCTTGCCGTACCGCAAATCATTATCGCCGACACGAAAACTCAAAGCTCCCGTATCCGATAACCCGCCGCGGATTGCAGTTGATTCTTATGCCCCATAGAATTGCCTTCCTTTGTAAATTGCCTTCGGGACGGCTTTTGACAAGTACTCCAGCTGCGCATCCGTGGGCAAGCCGACACGCAACATGTTCGGCATACCAAAACTGCTTAAGTCCCTCACCAGTATTTTTTCAAGTGCCAGAAAATAACGCAGCCAGGGGACTCCTTCGACCAGGAGCCAAGGGGCCTGGCAGAGCTTCACCGCCAGACCGCAGGACTTCAAGAGGTCATACAATTCCAACTGCCTTTGCGTGATCTGCTTTCTTGTAAAAGCCAGGTCCAGCTTTGGCAGCAATTGCTCCGCCACGGCAAGCGAGAGGGAAGAGATGGGCCATTCCGGCTGTTTCCTCTTCATCCTGCCCAACCTGGATTCATCCCGGCAAATTAAATAGCCGATCCTCAGTCCGGGTATTGTCAGCAATTTTGTCAAAGAACCTATTGTAATGGCAGAGGAACTTTCAAAATCTCTTCTGCTCCACTCTCCGGTCGTCAAAGGATAAAATGCCTCGTCAAATACTGCTGCCTGCAAATCGCCCGGAGCGAGTTCACCCGTGGGATTGGTCGGGTTGGATTTTACCAAACCCGCTTCGTCCGATATCAGACAAAGGTGCTTTTCCCAAAGGGAGAACTCCGGTTGGATTACTTTGGCGACTTTAATTTCATTTGCCACCAGGGCTATTGCCTCTGCGGCGCCGTTCGTCAGCAGTAAATGACGCGGGTCAAGCTCGAGTATCTCGGCCAAAAGCAAGTGCAGTCTCTCGGCATTCGGATAGATTCCCGCGGTATGGGCCAATTCCGCTATCAAATTTTTGACGTCACCGACAAAAGGGTTCATTGACATGGAAAGATCGATCACCGATAACGGTTCAAAACCGAGATAGTCCTCTATCACGGATGCGTTGCCGCCGTGATCGCCGCCCGGCAAATAAAAATTGTTTTCCATGTTCATTTTTCCACTCTTTGCTTTAGCAGTGACGACATCACGAAATCAATAAATACGGCGAAAACAAAGGACAGAACAGCCAGTCTAAAAGTAACTTTTTTAGATAAAGCAATCGCCTTATCGATATCTTCCGCTTTTGGCGGCCTTCCGGAACCAAGAACGGGTCTCGATTCCGGAATGGAGTCATAGACGTTTACGCCTCCCAGTTGTATGCCGAGGGCTTCGGCAAAGGCCGTCTCGATTACACCCCCGTTGGGAGAGGGATGAGCCCCGGCTTGATTTTTAATTGCCAAATAAACGGCCCCGGTTTTTCCGGGGAAAATGCCCATGACGGCCAAGGCAGCCAGCCGGGCAGGAAGGTAATTCAAAACGTCGTCGCATTTGGCGCTGAAAAATCCAAACTCGGAGTAAGCGTCGTTTTTGTAGCCCACCATCGCATCCATGGTATTGACGGCTCTGTGAACCAAGACGGGGGCGATGCCGCCCGAGAAAGCGTAAAAAATCGGAGCGATAACGGCATCGACGGTATTTTCTGCCACAGATTCTATGACGGCGCGTGTCACGCCGACGACATCCAAGCCTGCCGTGTCCCGTCCGACCAGTTTGGAGAGTTCTTTTCTCGCCGAATGAAGATCGCCGTTTTTCAAAAACCCGGCCGTTGTCTCGGCAATACTCCACAGCATGGCTCCCCCCGTCGCAAAATACACTCCCAGGGCAAGAAGAACGAAATCCTGCGGTGAAACTCCCTTCTTCTCAGAAGAAGTTTTGGTCAAAAAAAATATTTTCTTCATCCCCGAAGAGAGGGTAAGGGATGCCGCCACTCCCGCAGACAGATAAAGCAGTCCGGAAGTTTTTGTGGTCCGGTAAATTTTTTTTTCGGTGA
The DNA here is from genome assembly GCA_021796535.1 of Actinomycetes bacterium. Lineage (GTDB taxonomy): Bacteria > Actinomycetota > Acidimicrobiia > Acidimicrobiales > Bog-793 > JAJZMK01. The sequence goes on from JAKABW010000015.1 coordinate 6,022, forward strand.
AGTTCATCAAGTTGCCGAATGCCGCCAGAGGATGCACCTCGTCGGGAAGTTCTTTGTAGCGCCTGTCAATTGTCAAACCGGCAAAAACTGCCAAAGAGCGCAAAATATATTTCCCTGCGAATAATTGTTTGCTTTGCTTTCTCACCTGCTCAGCCTCGATATTTTCTAGATTCGTTCACACTTCTAAGCAATAAGTACGACAGTTCATAGACCTCTATGGAGGCACCGATGGTGTCTCCGGTATAGCCACCCAGTTTGTTTTTTGCATTTTTATGTATAAAAAATACAGGCAGCAAGGAAAAAAGCAACGAAAAAGCAGATTTTCCGGCATATTTTTTCCCCGATTTGGTCACATAGAATAAGATGACGGATACACAAATGGCGGTAATGCCAAAGTCGGATAACCGGAAATTGTTGCCTTTACCAAAAACCGCGGAAGTTTTGTTTCCGGGTGCTTCCAAGTCTTTAAATTGGGCAGCCAAACCTTCCTCTTTGGCGTAAGTGGATTTTTGTATGATCGTTTTTGCGATTTCTCTGGAGAGCGTCATCATCAACACAAAATCGGCCGGTGCCGCTTCGCCTTCCGCCATGGCAAGCGTTTTGATTGTCAAAGCCAGAACAATTGCCGTTACGCCGTACGCTCCCACCGTGGGTTCTTTCATGATCAAAAAACGCGATTTTTCGGGCACATGCGCAAGCAAACCGTCCGCCGAATCAGCCAAACCATCCAGATGTATGCCGCTTGTTATAATAAGATCAAAAAATACGGTTGCGGCAGCCGCCATATATCCTGGGAATATTTTTTTTGCCAATTTGTAAAACAAACCCTCGCTCACACCGAGCAACATGCCTACGGCGGGAAACATTTTCACAGTTTCGGCCGAAGGCGGTACGGCACCGACCGGCACGGCCGTCAAAAATGCCAAAGCCGATTTCAACTCATCCGCGGCGTGTGACAAAAAGGTCCCGTTCACAGAGTGTCTCCGTCAGAAAGAAGCAGCAATTTGCCGGCCAAGGTAAAATACGTTTTATCGGCGTGTTTTGCCAAAATCTGATTCGCCATACCGAGTTCATCACGGTAACGCCTGCTATAGGGATCGGCGGGTACGATACCAGCACCCACCTCGTTCGAAACTACTGTTCCTTCTATACTTTTTTTGGCCATTTCAATGGCAAACCCTTTGACGGCGGCCTGCAAGGAATCACCGTCGCAGCCGCTTTCCAGCAAATTGAAAATCCATAGAGTTATGCAGTCCACAATGACGAAACCGTCTGCAATTCCCTTTACCGCAGCCAATAAGTCTGTCTGTTCTTCGACTGTTATAAAATCCGCCCGGCGCTCCCGGCGGTGACGGCGTATTTTTTCCGACATTTCTTCGTCGGTCGCCGGCGCCGTGGCTATAAAGTAAACTGGGCATTTCTTTTTCTCTTGATAATCGGCGGCATGTCTCAGGGCCAAATTGGATTTGCCGCTTTTTGCCCCTCCCACAAGAAAGGTAAAACTCACAATTCCTCCAAAGCGACGTCCGTGGCATAAGAGCCGTCTCCGGTCAGTTGCGGCATTACCACCAGTTCTCCGTTCACAAAGTGGAGATCGGCATCCACAGAGAATGCCCGTTGGATATTTTCTTTTGTAATGACAGAAGATGGCCGACCGCAGGCAAGTAGACTTTTTTGACCCAAAATAACCAGCTGATCACAATATTTGGCTGCCAAATTAATGTCGTGCAACGAGCAAAGAACGGTGACCCCCTGCAGCAAACACAATTGCTTGAGCAGACTCAATACCGTCAGCTGATAATAAATATCCAAGGAAGTAGTGGGTTCATCCAGGATCAAAAAGGGGGTTTTTTGCGCCAAAGCACGCGCTATCACCACCCGCTGCAGCTCCCCGCCGGACAACTCGCCCATCGTATGCGCGGCAAAGTCCGTCAGATTCAACTGTTCGGTTACTTCACCGGTTATCCGCAAATCCAAAGCCGAACTCTGCGCCAGATAACCCTGATAAGCAGTTCTGCCGAGCATCACATAGTCCGCCACCAACATTTGTTTGGGAATATTTGGCCTTTGTGGCACATAGGCAACAAGTTTTGCCGACTCTTTGATATTTTTTGCGGGAAATCTCTTGCCTGCTATTTCAATTTTTCCTCCGTAGATACGGCGGTGGGCGCCTTCGATAAAAGCCTGTATCAGAGTTGTTTTACCGACTCCGTTCTTGCCGACAAGACCCACCAGATCCCCTTTTTCTATCTCAAAAGAAACGTCTTTCAGCAACAACTCTCCGTTTACGGCGGCGCTCAGTCCGTCGATCTTGACAAGCGGGTTATGTTCTTTGCCTCCGGATATGTCGCTTTCGGTTTCCGGATTTTCCGATAAAAACAACTTCATACAAGCCTCTTTGAAGTCCTCAACACCACCAAAAAGAAGGGGGCGCCCAAGAAAGCGGTTATGACGCCGAGCGGCACTTCTTCCGGATACAGAACCGTCCTGGCCAGATAATCGGCAAGCACCAAAAACCCTCCTCCGTAGAGAATCGAAAGCGGAAGTATCCGCTTATAACTCGGTCCCGCGATCAGTCTGATCATATGCGGAACTATGATCCCGACAAAGCCTATCAAACCGGAAACCGATACGGCGGCCGCCGTTCCCAGGGTAGCGGCCGCAATAATGATATTTCTCACCGTGGAGGCCTTGACTCCAAAGGACTGCGCTTCTATGTCCCCCACGGCCAAGACATCCAAAAGTCTGCGCATGGAAACCAAAATCAGAACCGTAAGAACCACATAAGGAAGTATCAGAGTAACGTCGCTCCAACCCGCCGTGGCAAGCGAACCCAGAATCCAGGAATAGACGTCTTGAATCTGTCCGACACTGCTTCGCTGTTGCAAAAAAGTCTGCACCGCCGTAAAGAAAGCCGCTATGGCTATGCCGGCCAAGAGCAGGCTGGAAGCATTCCGCACGTTGCCGGCAGCTTTCCCCAATGCAAAAGTCAGCAGAACGGAAACTATGGCCCCCAAAAAAGCAGCCAACGGCAGGGGGTTAAAAGACCAGCTCAGTGCCGTCGGCAGAAAAATCAGCACGATGGTGGCTCCGAGTCCGGCACCCGAAGCTACCCCCAAAAGATACGGATCTGCCAGGGGATTGAGAAAAACCCCCTGATAGGCTGCACCCGCACTGGCAAGCATGGCTCCGACTAAAAGACCAAGGCATATCCGCGGCATGACCAATTGCCACACAAGGGCTTCATCCAAAGAAGAGACATGGAAATCCTTGCCGACAAAAGGCAGGTGGACGCCCACGGCTTGAAAAACCTGGAGAACGGACAATTGAGCCGGACCTGTTGTGGCGGCAAAAACCACCACCCCCACCACAAATATTGCGGCGTACAGAATATGCCTGGTCTTTAAATCGGTTACTTCCACAGTATTTACCTTGCTTTAGTTGTTCCGTTTGGTTGTCGAAAATCCGGATTCGCCCCCGTGGCTCGCTGCTTTATGCCTCACAGAGAACACATGCGGTCTCATGGACTTGTATTTGCGCAGCAACACCCCAGAGAGATAATTGGCGAACTCCACGAGAGTGTGGGGACCCCACTCGGAAGCCGCCGAATCGTTTACCCCATATACGTTGTGGGTACGCACCGCCCTCAAAACGGAATATCCCGGCCTTTTGGCGAACAGGGCCGGAGATTGCCCGCAACAAACGGTATCGGCCAGAACCACCATATCCGGATTGGATTTCAACAGGTAAGAAGAGTTCAGCTGGGGATAATTGGAACCGTGTCCGGCGGCATCGGCAATGTCTTTCATCTTGAACAAAGAAAAGACAGAGCCTATAAAAGTATCCGAGGTGGCCGTGTATAGAGGCGAGGGTGACAGTTCTATAAAGTAAGTGAGACCCTTGGCGCGGTTGGCGACCCTCAAAGCTATGTGAGTAAGAGAGGAGTTCAGTTTGACAACCTCTTTTTTTGCCTGCTTGACATGACCCGTGGCCGCACCAAGCTGCAGCAATTGTATGTAAGCGCTGTGAATATTGGAAGCGGCGGGCATAACCAAAACCGGTATATGTAAGGCGTTCAACTGAGCAACCATGCTGTTTTCATTGAAAGCCAAAATGACCAAATCGGGATGCAGCGGCAAATAATCTTCTGCACTCGTTTCATAGCCGGTGAAAGAGGTGCGCGGCGCCGATTTCGGATAGATTGAATATTTATCCACGCCCACCACCTGGGGCAAAGCTCCTATCGCATAAAGCATTTGTGTGGAACTGGCGGACAGGCACAGAATCCTGGTTGGCCGGCTCGGTATCACCTCTCTGTAACCGCCGGAGGTAATGGTGACGGGAAAAGATTTTTTGCCAGAATTGTGGGTTTTGACCAGACCCCGGTGCGCTATCTGCGCTTCAAGACCGGCAACGGCAAAATCTTGAGCGGTTGCATGACCTCTCTGCAAAGGGGCGCTTTTTACGCTTGCCGAAGCGGAATTGACGGTCAACAACAGCAACAAAGGCAAAACGCATAAGGTTGCTTTGACACACTTGGATAAATATTCTGCGACAGATGCAGCAGGGTGAAATTCCTTTTTCAAATTACTTGCTCCTATTGTTATACGGCGTCGGGAAAACAACAGAAGAAGCTGAAAGTGACAGCGACCCCTTCGTTACCTCGACGACTATGGTCACACCGGATATGCAGGCGACCTGACTCGTACCAAAAGGTAACCACAGTTGCGGGACAGTGCCGGATTCTCACCGGACTTCGCTGCCTAACCGATATCGATACATCATATAGTGTTTTTTAAGAAAGTCAAATACTTAATTGATAAATATAAATATTTTCCCTTTAAGACAGAATTAAATTATTTTGGCTTCTTTTATGCAATAATAAGTCTTTTCGATATCCCCGTAAAAGCCGTGTACGCAAACAAATTGTCCCGGCCGCACGGCGCGACAAACCGGCGTCTGAAAAACATCAAGAAAAATAACGGCGGAAACCGAACCAAGGACAGCCCGCCACTAAAGCGTCAAAACGTTTTTCGGAAAAGCATCCCTCGCACAATTCGTATCCGCCGGACTTCGTCCGGGGGATACGAATCTGTTTTTAATTTACGGAAAGCAAAAAACTGCGGGCACGGTACGGCGTCTTTGTCCGGTGCCAACAATAAAGATTCTTATGCTATGCGTACGATGCGCAAAGTGTCAGCTATCGGAATCGGCTCGTCCGGAGAACCGGCCAAGACCACCACCACATCTCCGCTTCTGGCGTACCCGTTGTCCACGGCGGCTTGCACCGAAAACCATACGACGTCGTCCGTGCTTTTCACCTTTTGTACCACAAGCGATTCTACGCCCCAGCTGACGGTAAGCTGATGGGCGGTTTTTTGATAGGGGGTGGTTGCCAAAATCGGCATCGAAGGCCTGAACCTGGATATGGCTCTGGCCGTTGCCCCGCTTGCAGTACAGGCGATAATGGCTTTGGCGTCCTGTTCGACCGCCGCCCGCCAAGCAGCGCTGGTGATTGCGGCAGTGATGCGTTCAGGGGCAGACGAAGGACCGCTGATCTGTTGGGCACCCAATCCGTTGCCCCAACTCAGATAGTCAAAGTTTTCTTCGCTTCTCTCGACTATTCTCGACATGGTCGCCACGACGTTAACCGGATCTATCCCGACCGCCGTTTCTCCGGAAAGCATGACAGCCGAAGAACCGTCCAGCACCGCATTGGCCACGTCGGTAACCTCTGCCCTGGTGGGAACGGGAGATGTGATCATCGATTCGAGCATCTGCGTGGCGGTTATGACGGGGCGTCCGTAGCGTACGCCGGAACGGATAATCTGCTTTTGGATATGAGGCACGTCCTCCAGGGGCAACCTCACACCCATGTCGCCCCGGGCAACCATGACCATGTCGGCTGCTTCCAAAATGCTGTCTATTTCCAATACGCCTTGCGGGGTTTCTATTTTGGCGCAAAGCAGAGGACCGTCCGCTCCCGCTGCCCTTCTCACGGCCTCCACGTCGGCGGCACTCCTCACAAACGAAATGGCCACCATCTCGACACCGGCTTCCACCAGTGCATGCAGACGCTCCAAGTCTTCTTTGGTGGGCGTAACCAACTGGACACGGCTTGCCGGAGCGGTGACACCGGGCTTACCTTGTACTTTACCGCCCGCCCGGACAAGGGCTTTCACCCCGCCGGAACCGACGCTTGTCACAACCAGGGAAACGCCGCCGTCTCCGATGGCAACTATGTCGCCTTTTTCGAGACCGGCTACTATTTCGGTACTGGAAACGCCTATCACCTTATCGGAACTTGCTTTTACTTCATCTGTCGGCGCCAATACGACTTCGCTGCCGGTGCCAAGCACGATACCGCCTTTGGGAAATTCGGCCGCCCTGATCTTTGGACCCGGCAAATCGGCCAAGATACCGACGTCCGGTATTGCCTCTCTGATGGTCTTGACTCTGGCAATTGCGTCTTCCGTGCTGCCGTGGGCAAGCGGCACCCTTGCCACGTCCATACCGGCATCCGCCATTTTTTTGAGGACATCAACAGAATCGGAGGCCGGTCCTATGGTTGCCACTATCCTGGTCCGACGGGTTTTTGTTCCTCTCCCCAAGGCAGATTTTGATTTTGCCGATGACATGAGATCTCCTTATTTAAATATTTACTTAATACTTTGCCACAAATTAGCACTTTGTATTTGCAATGGCTGAGGTTGCGGACAAAAGACCTTCGGTCGGGGTGTTGCGGCTCCCGGTCTTTATCCGCAAAATCCATACTCCACAATAGTTTGTCAAACCGTGTGTCAAGGTTGAAGAGAGCAATTTTTGGGTAAAGGTTTGCGACGGCAAAACGACCGACTTTGGGCACAAAGTGTCCGCTAATTCGCCCGGCTTGTTGAATCAAAATTAAATTCCGCCACTTTCAGCGCCGGCATTTTGCACATCGGCATCCATTCTCCCCACTCCCGCGGATAGCAGGCAACGCTCCGGCTGATTTCCAGAGCGTTGTCCAATAAGGTTACGGGGGAATCATTAAAACGGAAATTGTTCACCTCTGCCGTTATCTCGCCGTTTTCCACCAAATACACGCCGTCCCTGGTCAGTCCGGTAATCAGCAACTTGGATCTGTCGACTTCACGCATATACCAAAGACAGGTTATCAAAAGACCCCTTCTCGTGCTTTTGATCATGTCTTCGAGCTCCAGGGTTTGTCTCTCGCCAGTCAATATCAAATTGTCTATATGAAACGCCGGCGAAATGCCGTATTTCTTGGCTCCGGCCCTGGAACAACGCAGGTTTTCCACAGTTGAATTCCGCAGCCAATAAGTTTTTTGCAATCCCGCTCCATTGTCAAAGATAGAAGTGTCGCTGCCATTGGAGGTCGTAACAAAAGTTGTTTTACAGGACAATTGGTCATCATAAGGATCGGAACAAAGAGAAAAACCCGGCTGCCCGATTTGCTTGCCGAGAAGAGAGTCCCCTTGCGGATTGGAGAATACTGTTCCCCCTTCGCATACTTCCTTCGCGTCCGCCGCGGCATACAGCTCTATCATCAGATCGGCAACCGCACTCGGCGGCATAATCACTTCATAGCGCCCCGGAGGCAATTCCGTTCTTTTTTTCGACCAAGCAAGTCTTCGCGACAAGTCGGCATCTGTCTCCAGAGGAAAGATATCTTTGAAGTCTTTGGTAATCTTTCCTTCCCAGACCGACGCGACACGGTCTTCATGTTGCCTACGCTTCACCAACTCGAAAGTACCGAGTTTTTCCGTCCCCCGAAAACGTATGCCGGCGGTGGTTGCCGCATATGTTGTCGCAACCCCGTACGACAAAAACCCGGAGGCAACGTCTTTGGTTTTGGCCGAAGCCGACAAAACGGAACGCAACTGCGCCAAGACTTCACCAAAAACTTCCAATTCGATCCCTTCGGAAGGGTCATAAAAATCCCTTTCCGACGAATCGGCGATACCGTCGGAAGAAATCGGGGCCCGGTCTTGCACTCCCAACGGGATTTCTGTCAAAGCAAGCGTCTCCGCACTTTTTGCGGAGGCCAATGCGGCCTCAAGCAAATTCTCCATCTCCCCCGGACCCGAAAGTGTTGAGATACTTTGTATACCGACGGACTGCCCGCCCTTTTTGGAAGTCACAACGGCTAAAGTGATTTCCCGGTCCATGCGCTCGCCGTTGGTCGTTATGCCGTTGTTGGCATAGCGCATCTCGGCTTCGCCGATGTCTTCTATCACCGCAAAGGCGTCTTCTATACCGTGTTTTTTCCGACAGCTCTCTATAATTGCTTCGATTAACAGAGCAGAGTCCGAAAAGGATTCCAAAATACCTACCTCGCATTCACAGGCTTTCCAGCCGACATTAAATTATTAATTGATGGGTGCTAAACAGGAATGACCCTAACGTTTTCAAACAACGCTGACGGCGATCCGTGGCTTACCGCCGCCGTCTGTCCGGGCTGACCTTTACCGCAATTGAGAGCGCCCGCCAAAAGGTAGGTGCTTTCACCGCCCAACGCCGCCAGGGAATTCCAAAACTCCACGGTGTTGCCCTGATAAGCCCCCCGTTTGAGCTGACCCACAATTTTCCCGTTCACGATACGGAAAAACAGTTGTCCGCCGAATTGGAAATTGTAACGCTGCATATCTATCGACCAGCTTTTATCCCCCACCACATAAAATCCGTTCTCAACGCCGGATATCAGATCCTCCGTGACGACGGAGCGCTCCGAAGGCTGCAGGGAAACGTTTGCCATCCTCTGGATCGGCACATGCAGCGGAGAATCCGCGTAAGCACACCCGTTGGAGGCTCCCGACACGACGTTGGCCGTGGCCCTGCTGGTCTGGAAACCGACCAGAATCCCGTTTTTTATGATGTCAAAAGAAGTTGTTTTTATGCCTTCGTCGTCAATTGCCGCACTTGCCAAACCGAACTCACCGGTGCGCTCACCCACAACATTCATGATCGGCGATCCGTATTGCAAAGTGCCCATCAGCTCCGGTACGGCAAAAGAAGTACCGGCATAAGCCGCTTCATAGCCCATGGCTCTGTCCAATTCCGTGGCATGGCCTACGGACTCGTGTATGGTCAGCCACAAATTGGTCGGGTCAATCACCAGATCGTAATAACCTTCTTTGGGCAACGGAGACTTGATCTTTTCTTCCAACAAATGTGGCATTTCGTCAATTTCTCTTGCAAAATCCCATATGTTTTCGGTTATGTATTCGTACCCCCTGGCGACGGGGGGTCCGTTTGTTCTTATTGACTCGGAGTCGCCTCCGTCTTCCAGGATCGCCGTGACTTCAAAGACCGGGTGGAACCTCACTCTGCTTTGCAGCGCCGAAGTTCCGAAAGTATCGGCATAGAATTTATTTTCTTCCGCCGCGTACATGGATCCCAGAACGTGATCGACGCATTTGCCCGCCGACAGTACGGACAAATATTGCCGCAGCAAAGCCGTCTTTTCCGTCTTGTTCACCTCAATGGGATTTATCTTATAGGACGACCGGTAAGTCACATTCTCTTGCGGTTCTCCGGAAACAAAAGACCATTTTATGCTGTCGACACCGGAAGAAAGAAACGACAGCTTCAAGGCCCTGTCCACCAGATTTCTGGCCGCATCGGCATCCACAATGACGCCGGAGGCAAATCCAAAAGCGTTATTTTTTACCAAAGAGACACTTATCCCAAACTGATACGAATCGTCGTCTGTTTCCAGATCGTCGTCGCGCATCGCCAGATACTGAGTGCGTATCTCTTCAATTCTTAACGAAGCGAAAGCAACCTTTTCGCGAGCGCATTTTTCAAAAACGGCATCCCCGATGATTCCGAAAACGGTTTCGTCTATTCTGTGGAACATTTATAAAAGCATAGCCCAATAATTCTCTTGATAAGACAATGCCGCATTTGAGAAAAAACGGCATTAATATATCACCATATGAAATATTTCTTGCCAGAAAGACGTGTCACGGTTTTCCCCGCATCCACAACAGAACCGGCCTGTCTTCGTTTTCTGGGCGGCAGAGTCAGTCCGGATTTTACGGCAAAATTAGCTGACGGCTTGCTTTACAAGTTCGGCAATTTGCTTCTCGACCTCGGGCGTCAGTTCTTTTAAAGAAAATGTCAACGGCCACATATCGCCGTCGTCGATTCTGGCAATATCATTAAAGCCAAAAGTCATGAACCTGTCGCCAAAACGCTGCGCCGGGCGAAAAAAGCAAACAACCTTGCCATCTTCATTGGCATAAGAAGGCAAGCCGTACCAAGTTTTCGGCATTAAGTCGGGTACGCTGGCTGTAATTAATGCATGGAGTTTTTGGCCGAGCTCTTTGTCCTTCCCAGTCATGGCATCGATTGCGGCAGTGATCGCTGCTTGGCCTTCCGCTCTCTTGTCTGTTTTCTTATTAGTTGCCATATCGGCCCCCTTTTTTTCGAAACCATGCTACATTAGTTATATAATCAAGTTACTCGAAATTCGAGTGAATATCAAAGATTTTGCGATGGATGCAAGAAAAGACTTAGAACGACGGGTCATGACGGCCGCACGGGACCAGGGGATCGGTTCGGTGTTGTTCCGCAACGCCGTCGGCCGCAAACTCGGACTCAACGTAACGGACAATGAGTGCCTGAGTTTCTTGACCATAAAAGGTCAGGCGACTCCTTCAGAACTGGCGCGCTATACCGGTCTCACGACCGGTTCGACCACCGCGATGCTGGACAGGTTGGAAAAAGCCGGATTTATCACCCGCGAACCAAACCCCCGAGACAGACGCGGCGCATTGATTGGAGTCAACAGAAAGTGGCTGGAAAAAGCCGGTCCGCTGGTTGCGGGAATACAAAAAGCCCATGCGGACCTGATCGGCGGTTACACGGACGAACAACTCGCCACAATTGTCGATTTCTTGGTGCGCTTTACGGACAATGTCCGACAACAGGTAAGCCTAATCGACAAAAAGACCTGATATGAGAGCCGGATACTCCACCGGCAACAAACTCTCTGGCAAACTGGTTTTGGGTTTAGGACGCCGAGTCGGACGGGGAATCAAAGCGGCCGTGCCGGGCCGCGGAAGTCGGGGGGCTTCTTTTCCCGGTTGCCGGACGGCTTTGATAGTTCGGACACCGGGGGGACCGGGTAAGGTTGCTTTTTCGGAAGCGGCGGGAACTTCTTCGGACAGGCCCTGCCGTCTCCGCTCGGGTATGCGAAAACTTCTTGCCCCATGACTTTGCCGCCGTCATCCCGCAAAAGAGAACGAGACATCAACACGAAACATGATAAAAATCGAGTGCCGTTTTATTTGTGTTCGGGCGGATAAAGTCTTGCGTTCTTCCAAAGTTTTTTCCGCAAAATCAATATTTATGACAACCGTTGCCCATAATGCTTTGACCGAAAAACTTTCCCGCGACACAATTTATCCGGTATCCAAAGAGACAAAACAGACGCTGCTTTCCCAAAAAGAGAGAGTGGAAAATATTATGTTGCACAAAGGCAAAGCGGGTAATAGCATTACGATCTTCCGACACCCGGGAGCGCACTGCGCCGCATATATCACACGGACGCAATAACTCTAAATACATGTTACGGACAAGAAGCGCAGCTCCTGGATATACATTTCTTTGCTTTAAACTGATACAATAAACACAGGTTCGGAGAATAAGCAAAAATACCGGTCTTGCAATCAAAAAGGAGTATCCTTTATCAAGTGTCTTCTCATAGAATGAATCGAAGGTCAAAATTAGCCACCACCGCAGCCGGACTCTTGAGCAAAGCTTCGAGAGCATTCGGCTTGGGAGCCGGATCAACCGTGGGCGGACGGGCGGGCCTTTTGGTCGATCCGCACCTGCTCTCCACTCTCTCCCAAAGCAGAACCATAACCCTCGTCAGCGGTACCAACGGCAAAACGACGACAACGGCTTTTATCGTTCAGGCACTGGGAGGACCGGGTAAGGTTGCTTTTTCGGAAGAAGGCGCCAATCTGCCGCCCGGCATAGTGGCAGCTTTAACGGACGCTTCCCCGGGAATTCCCGCCGTTTTGGAAGTCGATGAAGCTTATGTGCCGGAGGTTTTGAAAGAAACTTCCCCGCGGGTGGTACTGCTTTCCAACCTTTCACGAGATCAGCTGGACAGGACAAACGAAGTAAGACTCCTGACACAACGCTGGCACGACATGCTTACCGACTATAAAGGAACGGTAATCGCCAATGCCGACGACCCGCTGGTAACGTGGGCGACCATGGAAGCCGCCAACGTAAAATTTGTGGCCGTGGGAGGGCTTTGGCACAAAGACGCACACCACTGTCCCAAGTGTGATTCTTCCATTGTTTTCAAGACCGAAGCCACATCGTCCATTCTTTTGTCCACGGAATCGCAAAATTACTACGACTGGCATTGCTCTTCCTGCGACTTGCGCAAACCGGACACCGTCGGCAAACTGACAGAAAGCGGTCTGGAGCTGCCAGACGGCACAGTCCTGCCGATCAACTTGCTGTTGCCCGGCAGATTCAACAAAGCGAATGCCGTGTTGGGCGTATTTGCGGCCAAAGAACTGGGAATACCTTTTGAAACATCGCTGGCCGAAATGGCAAAATTGGAAACCGTTGCCGGAAGGTTTTCCACCGTGGACATTGACAATATAAAAGTCAAATTGATGCTGGCCAAGAATCCCGCCGGATGGACGGAGATGATAGCCGAACTGAAAAAAAGCACGGCGCCCATAGTCATAGGAATCAACTCCAAAATAGCCGACGGGCTGGATCCTTCCTGGCTCTACGACGTACCTTTCGAAGAACTGCACATGCGTGAAATAGTGGCCACCGGAGAACGGGCCAGGGATCTCGGCGTCAGACTTCGCCATGCCAACGTCAATTACCACGTAGAACCGGATCTTGCCGCAGCCGTAAAACTCATCCGCTCTCGGACGGTTGACTTCGTGGGGAATTATACGGCATTCCAAGACATCAGAAAAGTCGCCGAAGAGCAGGAGGGTCAGGAGGGCGTCTTTACGGCCTACCAGAACCGCAAGATAACGCATACCGACGGAAGACCGGCTTCGCCCGCCTATACCCCGGTGCCGGTTCCGAAAACTTCTCTTTCCGATTCCAAGCTCACCATAGTTCTCGTACACCCCGATCTTCTGGGAACTTATGCCGACTCCGGCAACGCGACGGTGCTGAAAGACAGAGCCTTATGGCGCGGAATCCGGGCCGAAGTCATCCACGTAGACTCCGACATGGCAATACCCGAAACCGGCAACATCTACCTTTTCGGAGGGGGGGAAGACGGACCGCAGCTCCGGGCGGCTTCTCTCATCAAAGCCAGCGGCATCAAAAGAGCGGTGGCCTCGGGTGCCGTCGTGCTGGCGGTCTGTGCCGGATTCCAAATTATGGGCGAATCCTTCGTCGGTCCGGACGACAAGTTGATTGACGGTCTTTCCATGATAGACGCCCGCACCATACGTTCCACCTCGGCCAGGGCGGTCGGAGAGGTCGTGACGGAATCGACCATAAAAGAGATCGGATTTCTGACGGGATTTGAAAACCACGCCGGAAAGACAATTCTTGGCAAAGGGACAAGACCTTTGGGCAACGTAATAAAAGGCATGGGCAACAACGAAAGCGGCAGCGAAGGCGCCATAGAAAATAAAATTATCTGCAGCTACATGCACGGTCCCATACTCGCCCGCAATCCGGCTTTGGCCGATTACTTATTGCAACTTGCCACTTCAGAAAAGCTTTCCGCCTTGGACAACTCCATGGAAGAGACACTCAGGGCCGAAAGATTCAGCGGCATCGACCTGACGCAGAAAAAAGCGTCGAATATGTTCAGCACGGGAAAACAAACTCCCACCCATCGTAAAAAGTAAACGTCTGTCGCAGAAGCCGGTTGGAAAAGCTTCCCAACCCGCCGACACCAAAAGGCTGATCCACGGATTTGATACTCCGGCCGGATACATATATAATTCTGACATTCCCGAAAAGGCACAAGACTAAGGCAAATTGAGCATGAGGCAACAGGTTGAATTGAGAGTACCGGCAAACGAGATCGCCACGCCTTTGCCCCTGGCCAAACTTTCGGCATACGTTGCCCTTACGAAACCCAGAATCATTGAGCTGTTGCTTATTACCACAGTTCCTACCATGTTCGTGGCATCCAAACATATTCCGTCTTTTGCCGTTGTGATCCTGACGGTCATAGGCGGGGCCTTGGCGGCGGGCGGGGCCAATGCGTTCAATATGGTTTACGACATGGACATCGATAAAATCATGAAGCGCACCAGCAACCGACCTCTGGTAACGGGTCAGATAACCCCAAAAGCGGCCATTGTATTTGCCTTTTCGTTGGAGCTGGCCTCCTTCCTGCTCTTCTGGCAAACGGTCAACCTGCTTTCCGGCGTACTTGCCGTAGTCGCAACCTGCTTTTATGTCCTTATTTATACGATGTGGCTTAAAAGAAGCACTTCCCAAAACATAGTTATCGGGGGAGCCGCCGGTGCCGTTCCCGTACTCGTCGGCTGGACGGCAGTAACGGATCATCTCAGCTGGACGGCCTTGGTTCTGTTCCTGGTCATCTTTTTCTGGACTCCTCCGCACTTTTGGGCCTTGGCCCTCAAGTATAAAGACGATTATCGGGCCGCCAACGTTCCGATGCTTCCTGCCGTCAGCAACCCCAAAAAGGTGCTTCTCAATATACAAATTTATACCTTGATACTTTTTGGAATAAGCCTGGCCATCGCGCCGGTGGGCCATCTGGGGGCTGTATTTTTCTCCGTTACCGTTGTTCTGGGTCTGATTTTCTGTTACAAAACATTTACCCTGAACAAAGACCTGAGTGAAAAAAATGCTATGCGGCTTTTCGGTTACTCAATTACCTACCTTAGCGTATTGTTTGTGGCCATGGGGATAACGGCCGTTGTCCTGCATCCCTGATGTCCCCCGAATGCCCATATCCGGACACCGGCTGCAAGAAATAGACAATGTTTCTTACAAAACGTCTGTGTCGACAAACAACTGCTTTGGCGACCGGAGCGGATAAAATTGCCAAGGACCCGCTCCCCTGGCCGACTGTCGGCTTCACCTAAAGATTGCGTCATAAACAATCCCGACGGCTCTTCGGCTAATATGACTTATGACTGATTATTCGAGACGGAGATAGTACATGAGAAAAAAAGCCGGTTCCAAAAAAGTAATAACCGTCCAAATAAATAAGGGACCTTTTGTGGCAATCGTCTCCGTCGTTATAGTTGCCCTTGCTGTGACAGTTGCCGTTATGAGCACTCCGTCTCAGACAAAGGTTGCCTCTGGCAACAAAAGAGAAGTCGCCCTCAAGACAAAAACCGACGCATTGAACACAAAACCGGCACGGCGGCAGTCTTTGTCCGACAGTACGGCCACCACGGCCCCGACCACGACGAATTCCGGGAATCTTGTCTCAAGTTACGCTTCCGGCGTTGCCCACGTGCAGAATCCTTTTGCTCAAGCCGCGTGGTTTGTCAACCCTTCTTACGTAAAACAGGTGGACTCTTCTTACCTGACGGAGGCAAGCCTCAATCCGTCCTTGGCCAAGCAAATGGAATCCGTGGCGACGTATCCGACGGCAATTTGGCTGGATTCCATAAATTCCATATACGGGCGCAACGGATCGGACAACGGCTACAGTCTTGCCAAACTCCTCAACGACGCGCTGCAGGAACAACAAAAAGTCAGACTTCCGGAGGTGGTGGAGCTTGTTATCTACGACATGCCGGGACGTGACTGTGCCGCCCTTGCTTCCAACGGCACCATTCCGCTTACCTCAAGCGGGCTGACGACCTACGAAAATAACTTCATCAACCCGATCTACCGGATAATTGCCCAGCCAAAGTACAAAACCCTCAGAATAGTCACCGTCATAGAACCGGACTCCCTGCCAAATCTGATCACCAACCTCTCGTCCAGCCGGCAATGCGCTTTGGCCCAGTCAACCGGTATTTATACTGCCGCCGTCGATTATGACCTTGACAAATTCTCACAACTGCCGTACGTGTACAACTACCTGGATATAGGACACTCGGCATGGCTGGGTTGGCCGACCAATTTGAACCCCGCCGTGCAGCTGTATACCAGCGTGGTGAAAAGCACCACAAAAGGTTTTGCTTCAGTTTCCGGTTTTATCACCGACACCGCCAATTACGTACCCGTCAAAGAACCTTACATGACCGCCACCGAACAGATAGGCGGACAGCCCGTCGATTCGGCGACTTTCTACCAGTACGACCCCGACATAGACGAGGCCGACTACACCGCCAATCTCTACAACGCATTCACCCAGAACGGCTGGCCGACGACGGTGGGCTTTATCATCGACACAAGCAGAGACGGCTGGGGCGGACCAAGCAGACCAACCGGTCCGAGTACTTCCGCCTCCGTCAATACCTTTGTTGCCCAGTCCAAAATAGACCGGAGGCCATACCGCGGACTTTGGTGCAATCAGGCGGGAGCCGGAATGGGCTACAGACCCCAAGCTAACCCCAAAGGATACCCCGATTCTCATTTGCAGGCTTTTGTGTGGGTGAAGCCGCCGGGACAGTCGGACGGTGCCGGCAAATACATACCCAACACCCAGGGTAAAAAATTTGATCCGAACTGCAGCAGCACTTATCAGGAAAACGAATACGGCTACGTTGGCTCCTCCAATGCTTTGCCGAATGCCCCCCTGGCCGGCGCGTGGTTTAAAGCGCAATTCAAGCAACTGGTGGAAAATGCCTATCCTCCTATACCCCAATACAAAAATGCCGTGTCGGCTTTTCAACAACCGCTGCGCGCTTACGTACCGAGCGGAGTGACCCCAGCCGGCAATGCCAAACCAAAAACAACCGGTCACACAACACCTCCGAAGAAAAAAAACAAAAAAGCTTCCAAATCGGCAAAGAAAAAAACTAGAAAAGTCAAAGTCACCGCCACGACAAAACCCGTTGTGAGCACACGGCCGACGGCCCCGCCGGCCAAGTACCAAGCGGGGGAAATACCGCTTTGCAAAGGCAGGGCCGGGGTAGGCTACTTCCACACATCCGGCAACCAGATCCTCGATTCACACAATTGTCCGGTACGGATAGCCGGCGTAAACTGGTACGGCTTTGAAACACCTGACGAAATAGCACACGGACTGTGGACACAGTCTTATCAGGCAATTCTAAATGAAATTAAAGCCGACGGCTACAACACGATCAGACTGCCTTATTCCGACCAGATGATTCAGTCGCCGATTGTACCCCAAAACATGACTTTTACATCCGGCACCGGAACTCCCATCAATACCCAGCTGAAAGGGAAAAACGCTTTTCAGGATCTCGTTATCATAGTTGATTACGCCACCAAAATAGGCTTAAAGGTCATACTTGACCAGCACCGCAGCAAAGCCGGAGAGAGCGCTTCCTCAAACGGACTGTGGTATGACAGCATTTACAGCACCCAAAACTGGATCAACGACTGGGTTCTGCTGGCCAAAACATTCAAAAACAACACCAACGTCATCGGAGCCGACCTGCACAACGAACCGCATACCCCATCCGGGATGGCATATTCCAAAGGCGCAACCTGGGGAACAGGAGGCAGGAATGACTGGCGGCTGGCTGCCCAGCAAGCAGGGGACGCCATTCTCAAAGTCAATCCGCATTGGTTGATTTTTGTGGAAGGCATCGGGGAAAACCCGACCACGAACCCGAACAACATCCCGGCCACAGAAAAAGCAAGCAGCAACATGAACGCCACGTGGTGGGGTGGGGATCTGTCGTTGGTAAAGAAGTACCCGGTGGTCTTGTCCGTGGCTCATCAATTGGTGTACTCGGCTCACGAATACGGTCCGGTCGAATACCAACAGACCTGGTTTAACTCATCCACATCTTACAAGACCCTGGAATCCGTATGGAACATGGAATGGGGTTACATCTACCGGGATAAAATAGCGCCGGTCTGGATCGGCGAATTTGGCACGGGCAATACCGCCGGTGACATTTCTGCCTCGACGCCCGGATCGCAGGGTCAATGGTTTAGCGATTTTGTCACTTACCTGCAACGGCATCCCTTTATATCCTGGACCTATTGGGCCGCAAACGGAGAAGACTCCTATGCTCTGCTGAACTCCGACTATTCCGGCATCGCCAATCAAGAAAAGCAAAATCTGCTGCAGACAATTCAATTCCCGTTGGCCGGCGACGGTAGCCGCACATCTGCCGTCCCGACGCAAAATACAAGTGCTCCGTCCAATACCAACAGCGGTAATCAGGTCACGACGACAACCGCGACGCCGCCGACCGCGACGCCGCCGACCGGAGGGTCGCCTGCGGGGACATCGGTTGCTTCCGCCGGCAGCGGACAGTGCAGCGCAACGATAGCCGTTGCGTCAAAATGGACCAACCAAGGCAGTTCCGCATTTACGGCAAACGGCACCGTACAGGCCAAGTCAACGGTATCGGGATGGCAAATTGACCTGACGCTTCCGCCGGGTGAGAAGATAACCAATTCTTGGAACGTCGTGCTGTCGGGCAATTCCGGCGCCGTCGTCGCCCGCAACGCGGCTTACAACGGGAACCTGTCTTCGGGGCAAAGTACCACTTTTGGCTTCCAGGCAACCGTTGCCGGCTCAACGATGCTGCCGAATAACATATCTTGTCAATAGACTGCCCGGGCAGTTCTTCTCACAAGATCATTCTGTCCCGAAAAGTCAGATTAATTAAAAGGTCAGGAATACCCAGAACGGTATCTGCGTTGTACCCTCATGTAAAACCGATTTGGAGGAAAAATGACTATTATCAATGCGACAAAAGATGACTTTGAAGCAAACATAAGCAAGAACGGAATTGTTTTGGTTGACTTCTGGGCATCTTGGTGCGGTCCATGCCGCATGTTTGCGCCGGTGTTTGAAAAATCAGCCGAAGAACACTCGGACATAACTTTCATAAAAGTCGACACGGAGGAAGAATACGAGTTGGCGGGGATGTTTCAAATTCAATCGATACCGACACTCATGGCTTTCCGAGACCAAATACTCCTCTACGCACAACCGGGAGCCCTACCTGCGGCAGGTTTGGAAAATCTGATAGAACAGATTCAACAGCTGGACATGGACGAGATAAGACAACAGATCGACAAGGAACACCCCGCCCCGGCAAACCAGTGATAAAAACTTTTGCGGTGCGCAAAATACAATTGTAAACAACGCGACAGGGAGGAATAATGAATCCTATAGAACTCGAAGCGACATTGCCCATACCGCAAGCGCTTGACATACTGACCGTGCACCTCAAAAAGGAGGGATTTGGAATACTTACCACCATCAACCTATCCGCCACTCTTCAAGAGAAATTGGGAGTAGAAATAGCTGACACGCTTATACTGGGAGCCTGTAATCCGAATTTTGCCTACGAAGCGCTTGGTATCGACGAAAATGTCAGCCTGGTATTACCGTGTAATATTGTTTTAAAAACGGTTGGAGATAAAACCAAAATCTCCATAGGAAATCCTTTCGATCTTATCAATCAACCGGGCTTGCGCGACGTGGCATCAAAAGCATATGACAGTCTAAAACGTGTTGTCGAGGCCATACAAAACGAATTGACCGCGACGAAAGCAAATGGGCATAAGCCTTTGTAAGACGGCCTCCGTGCTCCCTTGATTTAATTGTCTCAGAGCTCAAAATAAAACACGCACGGGACTTTTTAAAAAACCGGTTTCTTCGTCAAAGTCCATATCAAAAAATACGCTTTATCTATCCTCACAGAAACGCTCAACCAAACACATTCTCTTGTGATTCCATACATACCGCTTGTAATATCTTAAATAACGGCATGCAATTACTTATTCCCGGCAACGGCCCTGAGTTGAGAATTTCAAGTCAAAATAATAAAAATGACTTTCGCATGAAAGGATGTCGGCTTTTTTATGCTACCCTATAGGGTATGTGTACAAAAGTTATGTGTAAAAAATGCAACCGCCCTACTTGGCGTGGCTGCGGAGCCCATGTCGAACAAGTTTTGGGGGATGTTCCCAAAGATAAAAGATGCCAATGCAATGCCGACGCCAAACCGGAAAAACAGCATAAGTCATGGTGGTCTCGCTAAGATACAAGCCGAGAACCGTCCTGACAAAAACTCAGGCCACCGGAAATACCTCTACATAAAAGATCAGTTTCCCGCTAGGATCTCAAACAAAATGTTATTTTGCATAAGAGCAAGTTGTCGGCACACATACCACAATCAAGGATTATTATGACAGATACGACACAAATCAGTGCTTCCCCCAAACAAATTGTGATTATAGGAGGAGTTGCCGGAGGCATGTCGGCGGCAACAAGACTCAGGCGACTGGACGCTTCGGCGCGAATTACCGTCCTGGAACGCTCCTCTTATGTCTCGTATGCCAATTGCGGTCTTCCGTATTACGTGGGAGGACTGATTGACAGCGAAGACGAAGTGACACTGCAGACACCGGAATCGCTGTATAGAAGATTTCGCCTGGATGTCAAAATAAACCATGAAGCCACCGATGTGGACACTCGGGAAAAGCTCGTCCTATACAAAGATCTCACAACCGGCGAAACCGGCGAACTGTCGTACGACAAGCTCATCATCAGCACTGGGGCAAAACCCGTCAAACCGGCGATACCGGGTTATCACCGCGTTCATACATTGCGAACCGTGGAAGACGCAACAAATTTATTGAAGTCTCTGGGCGATATACCCAAAACGGCTGTTGTCATAGGTGCCGGTTTTATAGGCCTGGAAATTACCGAGAACCTTGTCGGCCAAGGCTTGGAGGTATATATTGTCGAGGCCACAAACCAGGTACTGCCGCCGTTGGACAACGAAATGGCCGTCCTTGTTCAAGATGAGCTGGAAAAAAATGGCGTCAACGTCATAACAAACCGCTTTGTAAAAGAGGTTACGGAAACCGGCGTTATTTTGTCGGATGCCACCGAGATAAAAGCGGACTTGATCGTGGGAGCCATAGGAGTTCAACCAGACAATGAATTGGCCAAAAGAATTGGCCTGACGCTTGGTCCGACAGGCGGTATAGCGGTTGACAAGTGTAATCTGACCAGCAACAAAGATATCTATGCCGTGGGCGACGTCATAGAAAAAACCGACGCCGTAACCGCGGAACCTTCTTTTATTGCTCTCGCCAACGTCGCCAACAGACACGGGCGCAGAGTAGCGGACCATATCTGCGGATTGCCGCTGCGCTACTCCCCTTCTCTGGGAACCGCAATAGTCAAGATATTTTCTCTGACAGCCGCCAGCGTTGGTCTGAACGAGAAAAAACTCACAGCAAATCAAATTCCCTACAAAACAATTCACATCCATCCCTATAATCACGCCACCTATTATCCCGGTGCCACCGTACTGACAATGAAATTGCTCTTCTCTCCCACCACAAAAAATATTCTTGGTGCTCAAATTATCGGCGAACAGGGTGTCGACAAACGTATCGATGTGATAGCTACAGCCATGAACGGAGATTTAACGGCAGACAAATTGGCTGATTTAGAACTGGCTTATGCTCCGCCTTTTTCGTCGGCAAAAGATCCCGTCAATATGTTGGGCTACATCGCCGAAAACATACTGAGCGGCGAATGCAATGTACTCAATGCCAAAGAACTGGAGTCCTCAATCAAAGAGGGTTGGATCTTGCTCGACGTCAGAACGAGATCGGAATTCAAACGCGGCGCCATAAAATCGGCCTTCAATATTCCGATAGACGAACTCAGGGAGAGACTGGCGGAACTGCCGAATGGAAAAAATATAGTGCTTTATTGCGAAGTGGGCCTGAGGGGTCATACCGCCGCCACCCTGTTGCAAGAACTTGGATATACCGTCCGTAACCTAGACGGCGGGTACCGTACTTATGTTGCCCAACAGAGAGCGGCAAATGCTTTTTGAGAATCAGCATACAAAGTCTAAATACCGGGTTTGAGACCTGACGTTACAAAATGATAAAGAGACCATGGTTTCAAATCTGCTCGTTGGCGATATTTGGATATTTCTTATGGCCCGACACCGACCATTTACTTATAGACCTGCCCGGACGAAACTGCGATCCTTTGTCTTGCTTGCCGGTTTTGTCTTCCCTTAAGCTTTTCCCGTTTCTTCGTCGTGGCATAATCTGACTCAGCATTTTTAAGAGTGACGGCAGATCTCGGCTACACTGTCGCAAAATTTGCGTCCCGGCGCTTCCGCTACTTTGCTTGTCGTGTTGACAAACCCGATTCTCCTAACAGCCGGTTGAAGAAATGACCAAGCGTTCGTCTGTGGTTTTGGCTTTTCTTTGAGGAGGCCTTTTTGCTCAAGTTTACATATCCCTTTGACAGCAGCGTGACGCAATAACCCACCGGTTGTTTTTGAGTAAAATTGACGTTTGCCGATCACAAAAGTCAAGACCGTCAATGGCATAAATTGTGTGCGAATAAGACCTAATGGCTTCAGCCATCACTGCGAACCGCATGCCGCTTGGCCACCATAAAAGCAGCCCGGGCTATTTTTAATATACTAAAACTCCTTGCTCGCCACGCGCCCCGGTACGACACAGCTTTAACTGCATCGGCGCGCTTAATCGACTTCGGTTGTTCCCGGTCATTCTCGTCATAAAGTGTAGACAAAGTTCTGTTTGCCCTAAGTAAAGTTCGGTATACCTGCCAGCGGGTGAATCTCTCATACTTTACAATAAATACATGCACCCACATATCAATTTCATCAACCTGGCCGTAGAAGATTTAGACCGCTCGCTCACCTTCTACCGAGATGGACTGGGTCTGCCCACTCAAGGTATCATCGCAGTGAGTTCCTTGACGAAAAGACGGGGGCTACCGGTGACATTGTTTTTTTGAACTCCAAGGCGGACTGATACTCGGCCTGTACAGACGGAGCAACCTGGCCAAAGATGCCGCCATCGCTCTCAATCCGCCGAGCTCTGCCGAGTTCAGCCTAGGCTACGCGGTAGACACAAAAGAGGAAGTAGGCGCGCGCTTGAGAGAGCCAAGGCAGCCCGGTGCCACAGTCACCGATTCAATACATCAACGCCCGTGGGGCGTGTACTCCGGTTACTTCAAAGACCCTGACGGCCATCTGTGGGAAGTAACTTGGAATCCGGAAGTTGGCACAGACAATCGGCCCACTGCCGACTGAAAACACTGCTTCGGTCTTCTCCCGCCGGTACCGTCGTTTCGGATAGCAGCATCCACAGTTGGCGAACACGAAATTCCCCCGAGCCGGACACAGACATACATCTAAAAACCGATTTTGAAGCGTACGGGGCTTTTCTCGAATTCACTCCCATGCAAAAAGTAAAGAGGTCGGAGCAATCCGCTCGTTTCGGGTCCCCTATGTGCCGGAGACATCGGCCGGGCAAGGAATTTACCTTATATCTTTTCCAACCCCTTACCGTCGAAAAGCGGCTCGATGGACAGTCTCTCTATATCGGCATTCACTTGATTTTGGTCGAAGGAACCCGTAAACAGTTCCGCCGAGGCCAGCACCTTCGGCAATTGCCTCCAATCGCTTGGCCCTACCAAAAACATATCTGGCTGCGAAAGCACGAAATCCACGGCATGCCTGATGGCCGAATTGTCCGCCAACGGTTCATACCAAGAAATCCTCGTGTCATCGCCTTCTTTTCCGGGCATGGGATCAGGGTATCTTCTTCTGGCGATAGCTTTTATGGTTTGGATGGCCACACCTTCCGTGCGGCATTTTTCAAGCAACTTCTGAACGTCGCTGCAATAAGATTCGATAGACAACAAGACAGGATTATACGGAAACAAAACGGAGTCAAAGTCGAAACGCTCCAGTGATTTAAGGTGCATTTTTGCTATACGCAAACCGTGCCCGGTAACCCCTATGTAGTCAATGAGCCCTTCCTCGCGCGCCTGTACCAAAGCCCGTACCGCACCGTTTTCTCCGTGAGCCGTTTCCCATTCATCCTCTTCCACCAAATCATGCAGCTGCAATAAATCGATTTTGTCCACACCCAAACGGGTGAGCGACTCTTCCAGTCCGCGCCTGGCGCCGTCATAATCTCTCGCCAAAGTTTTTGACGCCAGAAAAAACTTGTCCCGACTTTTCTTTAACCAAGATGCCATAAGCAGCTCGGCGGATCCGTAACTGCGTGCGGTATCCAAGTGATTTATTCCGTAATGCATCAGCAGTGAATAAAGTTCGTCGGCTATATCCCGGTTGGCATCTCCAAGACCGGCTCCCCCAAAAATAACTCTTGTACTTCTGTGTCCCGTCCTGCCAAATAGCGCACTGTCGATCATGTAAAAATTTTAGCTGATCCGCTGTAGGCAATCAACCCCAGACCGGCGTATTCGAACCCATCTCGGCTGTTTGAAAAAATATAAAAGCCTTGTCGTGAATCAAAAATATCCTTTGCGATCAATTTCTTTTATCTATTTTTCCTCTTTGACCCGATGGAAGAGCACCATGGAACGATTTGAGAGCAGAAGACACCGACCGTTTCCTTCTATGTTATCTCAAGATAACCAAATCATCGCGATGGATCACAATGGAGGAGTGTCCGTTCGGTAAATCCGTTGAG
This sequence comes from Actinomycetes bacterium, assembly GCA_021796535.1. Classification (GTDB taxonomy): domain Bacteria; phylum Actinomycetota; class Acidimicrobiia; order Acidimicrobiales; family Bog-793; genus JAJZMK01. The sequence continues at coordinate 30,586 of JAKABW010000015.1, forward strand.
TGCTTTTTCATCCATTCTTCGGCATTTTTTGAGCCGTAACGACTAATGCCTTTGGCGAAGACTTTTCCGTCGCCTGAACATACCTCCACGGCATCTTCTGCCTCAAAATCACCAACCGCATCAAAAACGCCTATGGTCAGCAGTGAGGCATCCTTATTGCATAATGCATCTTTTGCCCCATCGTCAACTAGCAGCCTGCCCCGTGATTTCATGGCAAATGCTATCCACAGCTGTCGCGCCGTCAACGTCTTTTTGTTGGGGAGTATTTTGGTTCCCACTTTTTTGCCGTCAATTGCGTCAGAAATAACGTTTTCTCTTTTTGATGCGGCTATCACCGTCAGAATTCCGGAAAAAGCCGCTATCCTGGCAGCCGACAATTTTGATGCCATGCCACCGCTGCCTACAGAGGTGACTGGCCCGGTCGCAGCTTTGTCAATATTTTTATCAGAAGCATGTATCTCGTCGATTAAATTGGCTTCAGCCACCAACCTGGGATCTGCGTCAAAAAGACCTTCGGTGTCGGTCAAAAGCAAAAGCATGTCTCCCCCGAGCAGATTGGCAACCAAAGCCGCCAATCTGTCATTGTCCCCGAAACGAAGCTCGTCGTCTGCTATTGCGTCATTTTCATTTATAATCGGTACTACAGACAATTCAAGCAATCTCTCAATTGTTTTCTTGGCATGCAAATACTGACTTCGAATTGCAAAGTCCAAAGGAGTCAGCAGCACCTGCCCGGCGTGCAGAGAACACTCGGCTAAATTGTCTGCATAGACGCTCATCAACTGATGTTGACCCACGGAAGAAAGAGCCTGAAGAGTCTCTATATCCGTAGGTCGCTCCTTCATCCCCAATACGGCAATTCCGGTCGTGACGGCACCCGATGTGACCACAACTACCTTATGCCCATTTTCATGGGCTCTTGCTACCTCCCGGGAGACTTTTTTAATTGCCTGCTTGTCCACACTTCCCATTTTTGTCGTAACAGAGGAAGTACCGACTTTTACTATCAATAACACTTCTATCCCGCGCCTTAGTCAAAATCTCTTAAATAAAGCCAGCTCTCGCATCTTTATGTCAGCAGACGCCATTATACTTTGCCGCCAAAAACCTAATGCGGCCAACGTCAAAGTTAAACGACTTGCTTAATACTGTAACGCTACAACTCGTACGTGAACTGAAAATCGCCTATAACTACCGTATCACCAGGTTGGCACTTCGCCCGCCTCAACATTTTATCCACGCCTATTCGCTTCAACCTTTGCTGAATATAAGCAAGGGCGTCCGGGTCATTTATATCGGATACGGCTACGGCTCTGACGGCCTCTCTCCCGTATACGACAAACGAAGACCCTTCCTTCACTATTTTGATTCCGTCCCCCAGGGGCTTATGCAATACAGGCACCGACGGATTTAGTGTCCGCTGTGTCGATTTTTCCTCAAACACCATTTCCCCCAACCTCTTTATCAACACATCCAGGTTTTTCCCGATAAAAGAAGATACCTCGATATCCAGATCTATGTCTATGCTTTCATCCTGGTAAGCGTCAAACTTTGACCCCACCACGAGTCTGGGTCGTTCCAACAATTGCGCATTATAGTGTGCCAATTCCTTAAGTAAAATGTCGTATTGCTGCGCTGGAGTATGATCGCTTGCCGTCACGTCGAGTAAAATAAGGAGAATTCTCGCTCTTTCCACATGACGCAAGAACCTGTATCCCAAGCCTTTGCCGTCACTTGCTCCCTCAATCAGCCCCGGTATATCCGCAACCACTATTTCTTCAAGGTCTTTATTTCCTTGGCTGAATTTACCGAGTCGCACCACACCCAAATTCGGTTCCAAAGTTGTGAACGGATAATTGGCTATTTTGGGCTTAGCGGCGGATATTTTAGAAATTAATGTTGATTTGCCTGAATTGGGAAACCCTATTATCCCGACGTCTGCAAGAAGTTTTAACTCTAAATTCAGCCAACGCTCTTCTCCTTCTTCCCCTTGCTCGCTGAATGCGGGAGCCCTCAATTTATTGGAGAGGAAACTGGCATTTCCCCTTCCCCCGCGCCCTCCGGCGGCACATAGAAACCTGTCGCCCTGGTTTGACAAATCGGCCAAGACTTTCCCGCTTAAATCTTTTATCACGGTACCTATGGGCACCGACACCGAGGCATCTTCTCCGGTCTTACCATGCCGTTTTGCGCCCTTCCCGTGGCCCCCGTCTTCGGCACGCCTGTGCGGATGGTCTTTGAATTTGAGCAAGGATACTTCATTATACGAAGCCTCCAAATAGACACTTCCGCCTCGTCCCCCGTCTCCGCCGTCCGGCCCCCCTTTGGCTACATGGGCTTCGCGGCGAAAGGAAACGGATCCGGCTCCGCCGTCACCCCCTTTGGCATGAATTTGAGCTTCATCAATAAAATTGGACATTCATATGATCCTAGTCGTGATCGCCGAAGCATAACGGGACGAAGCATGCTCAAGTATAGATTGCCCATGCTCTTCCGGTAAAGGCGTTTGACAAAGTATCAGATTGGCCAAAACTTTGCCCGGTGTTATTCTTATGACATATTTTGGAATATTACTTATTCCTCTTATGGGTCGGCTTTGCTTTTTTCTTCTTTATGAAACGATGGACGAGAAAAAACTTAACCGTCACCGGCTTTTGGCTTACTTCCCGCAGAGTTCCCAAAATAACTAACTTTTTTCTTTGCGAAATCAGTTTTGCGATAGCCGGCCTGATGACAAGTTTGATGCGCCTTGTGCCAGATTTCGCAATCCTAAACTTGCCCACAGCAACAACAATCAATTCTTTCCTTTTGATTGTCCTCTTTACTACCCTCTTTTTCAGATGTACAAGCTTGTGTACAATAAGCAGTTTCTCCATAAAAAGTCTTACGCTTCCGACACAAGCAGCTTTTTGACAAGTCAGTAACAGGTAAGTAGTCCTGCCAAAGACACCCAAAACATGATTCCTGAATATCAGGTGTCCCGACAGCGGCGGCGGGTTTGTAGTCGTAGTGGGAGTCGGGGCCGCCGTTGTACCGGTAGGTACAACCGAGGTTGTAACGGGGGTCGCCGTAGTGGTTGTCGGGGGCCTGGTTGTCGTGGTGGTCGGTGCTGCCGTGGTTGTGGGAGTCGGGGCCGCCGTTGTACCGGTAGGTACAACCGAGGTTGTAACGGGGGTCGCCGTAGTGGTTGTCGGTGCTGCCGTGGTTGTGGTAGACGTAGTCGTAGTCGGTGGCTTCGTTGTCGTAGTCGTTGAAGAAGTCGTGGTGGTCGGTGCTGCCGTGGTTGTGGTAGACGTAGTCGTAGTCGGTGGCTTCGTTGTCGTAGTCGTTGAAGAAGTCGTGGTTGTCGGTGCTACCGTGGTTGTGGTAGACGTAGTCGTAGTCGGTGGCTTCGTTGTCGTAGTCGTTGAAGAAGTCGTGGTGGTCGGTGCTGCCGTGGTTGTGGTAGACGTAGTCGTAGTCGGTGGCTTCGTTGTCGTAGTCGTTGAAGAAGTCGTGGTGGTCGGTGCTGCCGTGGTTGTGGTAGACGTAGTCGTAGTGGTGGTCGGTGACAGCATCCCACACAAAGCATTACCCAATCCCGCAGTAGGAGTTCCAAGACCTGTGACCATATCATACGTAGTGTTAAGAACCGGATATGCACCGCTGGAACCGGAATTGTACTCGTTATTTGTTACCTTACCGCCAAAGGCAGATGCCGTATTATTCACAGGCGATAGATACTTGCCGGATGAAGTGCTCGCCAATTGGTATAAAGATTTATTTATGAACCCCACCGGGTTATTACCGCATGACGACAGCGAATCCGTATCCGCCATATACGCAGCCCACAAAGGAGTTGCCGTACTCGTTCCACCAAAACCGGTCCACTTCTTGGCGTAATATATCAAGTAACCCCAAGCGGGATCGGCGTTAGCCGATACGTCCGGCACTTCGCGGCAATACGTTCCGACACTTACCCCACACGTTGCGCCTCCGGAGGAATAACCCGACTCTATCAGACCAGAAATGCTGTTTGCACCCGAGCTTTGATATGTCGGCATCGGAAATACTTGTGATACCCCACCGCCGGAAGCAAACGCACTGACATACCCGCCGCTATTCGTGGACACCAAGTAGTGACTTGTCGGCTGATTGAATTCCTGTGCGTTATTCCAGGCGGTTTGGAAAGACACGGCTCCGCTTGAGCCCGTATTCATACAACCGGTGCCGGAGTCGGATAAGAATGCCGTACTTGGCACAAGTACCCCATTACTGTAGACACCGCATTCCAACGATGTACCCCCTACCCCGGTGGCGTAAGGTTGACTTGCCGGATCATTGACGCCCAACTGGGCATGAGACGCATTGCTCCCGGCACACGCTGAGGAACCCGTATCGCCGCTGGCGGCAAAAAATGTTTGTCCCTGCAAAGCGGCTTGCTGCAGCAAACTGTTTTCACTGGCAAACAACCCGCTGTTGCTGTTGGCAACGGCATATTCACAGAGTGAGTACGAATCGGAAATTACCTTTGCGCTATCTTGTTTCACTATGGCAGAAAGCGCATTGTAGTACTCCGCAGTGCTATCTGAGTTTCCCTGATAGACCAATATATTTGACTTTGGCGCAAGCGCCATGGCTATTTCTATATCCAAAGTAGCTTCGCCTCCGGCTGCCCCCGTACCGGCGCCGGAAGAACCGAGACCTTGTCCGCCGTCGACCGGTATATATGTAACGGGAGCCGCTCCGCTGTTGCCCGTAAAACAGTTCCATGCATAATTAATTTGATTTGTATAATCATTTTGCAGCTCTATCAACGCGATATTTGTATTTTGCCCTTCGGCTCCGTCGGCATAAAGAGAGGAAAAACCATAGTAACCGGCAAGTTGGGGGTAGGTCCAAGCGGCATAGCCGCCGCTGCCCGAATTGAAGAGTGTTTTTTGCGCACCGGCTTCACAAGCGGTATATAGAAAAGATGCGGTGCCGGAGGGTGCGGATTGAGGAACTACCTGTGGTCCCCCTGTAGCCGGAAGAGGCTTTAAAAGTTTGGAGGAATTGTAATGCCTTCCAATCGGCGCTTTATTTTTAAAAAACCGTTTGGAAGTCGGTGTCTTGTCAGCAACCGCATTGCTTTTCATTACCGCCAGGTCGTCAAGACCGGACATTCCCTGTATATTGTCCGCTACCGTGCTTGGGAAAAGAGGTCTCTGTGTGTTGGCATAAACTTTTCTGCCCCCGGGCAACTTATACTCGGCAAAGGATACGCTGAAAGCTTTTTCCAATTGGCTTGCGGTTGCATTAACGTGAACCGCAAAGCCGTCCGGTGAAATCTGCAAGTTTTTTAAACCCCGAAGCCGGAGATAGCTGACGGTATTTTCGTATTCTGCCGGCGACGGACCAAACTCTGCGAGGAATTGACCTTTTGTTAAAAAATGATGATAATTGGACGAGGATACATTATAAATCGAATTCAATAACCGGTTGATCCGGTTCTGATGTTGCGGCTTCAGAAAAACGTCCACAGACAGTTTTGCAGCGGAAGACAGCTTACCGATTTCCTTGGTCTTGTTGGGCATCAAAGGCATATGCCCAAATCTGATAAAATTCTTACTCACCCCGCCCGCTGCGGCGTACGCAGTTGCATTCTCCACAACGCCAAACAATATAAGTAGCACAAGCAGTACTTTTGCGAGAGTCAGACTATGTGTCGTATTGAAAGGGAATTTTATTTGTGAAGTATACATAGTCACCAAATAATACTCTATAGTCAGGGGACAATTGGGCAGATTCAATCAACATTCGTCCCAACCGGGAGAAGCAAACTACCCCGACGCACAAAGAGCCGCCGCAAAGTAAACGCGCTCCAACAAACGCCTCACGACAGTAAGCGATATTTACGGTAAATCGGGTGCTCCTCCGATCAAACGCAATATCACAGCACATACGGTACAAAGTTAAGTGGTTTGTGCGTAAAATATCAGGCCCCAATTTATCAAAACACGAAGAAGGCCTTTATTTGTCGGATATGGAATATAAAACACCGTAAATGAGTTATAGATTTGAAAGCAGGTGAAAGAATGGCCCAACTAATAAATGATTCAGCCAATCAACATATAAATCCGCAACAAAACGGGTTTCATCCGCAAAGACTCAACCATGCTGTTTTATATGTCGCAGATCTCGAAAAATCGGTTGATTTTTACAGCAGGGTAATGAATATGGAGGTAGTAGCAACAGCTCCGAGAATGTCTGCCGCTTTTTTGCGGATTAAAGGCTCCCGTAATCACCATGATTTAGGACTGATGAGATCGCCCAACCAGACAAGAAAAACACCCGGTTCGGTAGGCCTCTATCACTTGGCATGGCAAGTTGCCACATTGGAAGAGCTTAAATTGGCTAAGGATGTATTGCTTTCCGAAAAGTCTTACTACGGTGAGGCAAACCACGGAGCTACTTTAAGTATTTATGGTTACGATCCCAACGGGATAGACTTTGAGATCATGTGGATGTTGCCATATTCCGATTGGGGCACATACACAAATCGGGCGGTAGTCGAACACCTAAACCTTGATGAGGCTCTCAAAAAGTGGCCAGACACAAATACTTTTGAATATCCACAGAGAGACTAAAGTCACGCTGCACGGAAGAGAAAAACTGTTTTACACGAATTCCCGTTCGATTACGCTTACCAAGTTATTTGCCACTTGATCAGCCATAGTGCGCGTAACGGCTTCCACCATTACCCTGACAACCGGTTCCGTACCGCTCGGACGCACCAATACGCGTCCGTCTGTTCCCAGCGTATTTTTTGCCTCAGCTATTGCCTCGTGACAGGCAACCGACTTATCTATACTGACGGGAGAAGATACCGGAACATTGATAAGCACCTGCGGATATTTGGTCATCACTTTGTCAGCCAGACTTCCCAGAGATTCGCCGGTACGGGCAAGCAGGGAAATCAACATGATCGAGGTGAGCAATCCGTCACCGGTTGTTGCCATGTTTCGAAAAATGATGTGACCGGACTGCTCCCCGCCGATCAAGAGGTTGTTGGCTTCTATGGCATCCAGGACATACTTGTCGCCGACCTGGGTGGAAATCACTTCTATGCCATACTCTCTAAGCGATTTATGCAGTCCCAGATTGCTCATTACGGTCACGGCCACGCCAGGAGGAGACAGGATGCCTCTTTTCTGCATATCAAGGGCAAACATGACCATCAATTGATCGCCGTCAATGTCTTTTCCGGACTCGTCAATTGCCAATACCCGATCGGCGTCTCCGTCAAAAGCAAGACCGAAACTGGCTTTAGTCTCAACTACTTTTGCCGCCAAGTTGCTCAAATAAGTTGATCCGCATTTGTAATTGATATTATATCCGTCCGGCTCATCGGCAATGAATTCCGCTTCCACGCCGATTCTTGAAAAAAGATTCTTGCCGACGCTGACAGCGGCGCCATTGGCAAAATCGCAAACTATCTTCAGGTTGGAATTGGCAACGATGTCGGCGTCTGCGGCACATAACCCCGTCAGATAATCGACGTATCTGTCTTTCAGAAAAAGGTCTTGTGAGATACTGCCTACATTATGAAAGTCGTTTTCCGAAGCGGGTTTGCTTTCCGCAGTACCGGTGCGGCCATATAAAGTTATCCTGGAGAGTTCGTCTTCAATGGCTCTCTCCACGGTATCCGGAAGTTTCATGCCGGCCTGAGAGAGCAATTTGATACCGTTGTCAAAATATTGATTGTGTGAAGCAGATATCATGGCCGCCGGCATGTGCAGAACGCTTGCCAAATAAGCCAAAGCCGGAGTGGGCAAGACTCCTACATCTATGACATCCAAGCCTTCGCTTGCCAAACCGGCCGACAAAGCCGCCTGCAAGAAAGAACCTGATTTTCGAGTGTCGCGACCTATCAAAAAAACGTTGTCGGATATTACTCTGGCTACAGCTTTACCAAGACCCAGAACCAACTCAGGGGTAAGATCCTGGTTTGCCACTCCCCTTAAACCGTCTGTACCAAAGCGTAAACTCATTCCCCCGACAATCCTATAAGTAGTACACAGAGATCTATATTATAGACCCCAAACATGAAAAAGGTATTGCAGATTAAAAATCAGATTTCAAAATACAGTACGCAAAACAAAAATGAGTGCGCCGCGCAAAAATATACCCAAAACGATGGGACTGCTATCTCTTTGAATACTGAGGAGCTTTGCGCGCTTTTTTGAGACCGTATTTTTTGCTTTCTTTTTCGCGTGCGTCTCTCGTAAGAAGACCGGCTTTTTTCAGCTGCTGTCTTACTTCGGGTTCTACGTCCAGCAAAGCTCTTGCAACAGCCAACCGCAAAGCCCCGGCTTGTCCGGATACCCCGCCCCCGTCGATTGTGGCATCTATGTCGTAGGCTTCTGCCTTATTTACAAGGCGAAGCGGCTCCAGCACTATCGTACGCGCAACAACAGAGGTAAAGTAATCTTCAAACTGTCTGTTGTTGATGGTCACGGCTCCCTGGCCGGGACGAATTCTGACACGGGCGACCGCCGATTTACGTCTCCCGGTAGACTGTGTCAATGGTTTTACAGTGGCAGCTTTTTTTATCACGCTATTCTCCGTGCTTTTGGTATTTCAAAGGCTACAGGTCCTTGTGCCGCATGAGGATGCTCCGGACCCGCATAAACCTTGAGTTTTGTCAACATTTTGGCTCCCAAAGGGCCTTTTGGCAACATACCCTTCACCGTTCTCATTATCAGCTGGTCAGGGTGCTCGGCAAGAAGTTTTTCATAACTTACTTTATTCAATGACCCCGGGTAACCGCTGTGCGAATAGGCAAACTTCGATTGTGACTTGTTGGATGTCATGACTACCTTAGCTGCATTTATGACTATCACATGGTCACCTGTGTCAATATGGGGGGAGAAAAATGGCTGGTGTTTGCCGCGCAGAATATGTGCCACCTGTGTCGCCAAGCGACCGAGAACAAGCTGATCCGCGTCTATCACATACCAGCTTCTTTCGATACTGGCCGGTTTCACTACATAGGTTTGCAAGGCTGACCTTCGCTCTCTGTCTATCACTAAATTCCAAATTTAGACGTACTAAGTCTATCAAGTTTAACACTTGGCAATGGGGTCTGTAAGAAAACGGTACATTTGTTCCGAGCAATACAGAAATTCCTACAAAATATTATCAGAGGCCCATCCCGGCAAGTTGACAAATTGCAAAATATCAAATCATTCTCAAGAGAGATCTCGGCCCGCCCAATGCATCCGGATAGCCCACTTCAGTCAGACAAAGACCTCCGGGTGGGGCCAAAGACGGCATTCCGTCACGATCTCCCGAGGATATTTTTTCGTTTAGCACATCCCGCCTCAACCTGCCCAGTCCTATGGCTGCCAAAAGACCGACCAGCGATCGTATCATCTGATGACAAAACGCGTTGGCTTGAATTTCAAGTCTCAGCATGTTGTACCCGTATACTTCGCATACGGCAAAGGAGGCAGAATCCACCCGTCTTATGATGGGAAGTCCGCTTTCCGCACCGGGAGGTCTTCTGCAAAAAGCCGCAAAATTATGTTCGCCCACCAAAGTCTCGAGAGCTTTTTCCATTTCGCTTACATCCAGCGCTTCTTCCATATGCCAACAAATCCCGCGTACTCTTGGATCCTGATAACGGCTGAGATTGATGTCGTAGCGGTACCGCCTATAAATAGCCGAGTAGCGGGCATGAAAATCCGGAGGGGCAAAATCCAACTCAAACAAAGTACACTCGGGGGCCAGCATTTTATTTAAAGATCTGAACCACTTATTCAAAAGCAGAAACGTCCCACTGTCCTTGTCGGAGTTGCGGACAGCCAAATGGGCATTTCTTTCGACAATTTCCGAGGGTATATCCCAATGAATAACTTGTCCCAGTGCGTGAACGCCGGCATCCGTACGCCCGGCACAGACAATACTGGGTTTAAAAGAAGTAATTTTTTCAAACGCATCCTGAAAATCGCCGGCAACTGTCCTAAAGGAATTTTGTGCAGCAAAGCCCCTGTACGCCGTACCTTCGTAGGCCAAACCCGCCATAATCCTCGCGGAGGCAAAACCGACTTCTGTTGCTTCCTGATTGGTGGTGAACATGTTTACGCTTTCCTCCAGCCGACAAATATATTATGCCATGACAGAGATCAGCCAAAAATATTCATACGCAACCGTGAAACAGCCGTTTTTAGCGCTCAAATGGTTTATCCGATCAAAGAAGAGTTCTGTTGTCTGCTTGGCGACAGACATATCCGTCGGATCGCGTAAAGCTTAAACGAATTCGATTAAAGCCATGGGGGCGTTGTCACCGGGACGCGGACCCAGTTTCAAAATACGCAGATATCCGCCTGCCCTGTCTTCATAACGGGGACCTATTTCGCTAAAAAGCTTGTGTGCCATGTCCTTGTCGCGAATAAAAGCAACCACTTGCCTTTGATTATGAACCCCGCCATACTTGGCCTTGGTTATCATTTTCTCGGCTACGGGACGCAAAGACTTCGCTTTTGCTTCCGTGGTTACAATCCGCTCAGCCGCAATGAGAGAAGCCACCAGGTTCCCCAGCATTGCTTTTTGGTGTGCGGCTGTTCCGCCAAATCTTGCACCCTTTTTTGGTGTTGCCGGCATGACTAACGACCTCCTGCTATCGAAAGACCCCGCTGTTCTAGGCGGGTAATGACCTCGTCCAGTGATTTTTGGCCAAAATTGGTAATCGCCAACAAATCATCTGCTGTTTTGGTAATGAGTTGCCCTATCGTATTGATCTGTGCCCGCTTCAAACAGTTGCGCGGACGTTCGGTGAGCTCAAGATCTTCGATGGGCAATTCCAAATCCGGATTGATTGGTTCGGGTTCGGCAAGATCTGCCAGTTCCAAGGACTCCGCGTCGCTTGCCAAATCTGATATCAATGCCATCAGGGAACGCAAAGTTGCGCCGGCCGAAGCCAATGCTTCCTTGGGGGACACAGAACCGTCTGTTTCTATATCCATAATCAATTTGTCGTAATTGGTTGCCTGCTCAACCCTTGTCGGCTCCACCTGGAATGACACGCGCCGCACCGGAGAAAAGATTGCATCGACCGGAATAACACCTATTGTGCCGGAACGTGACAACCTCTCGGCTGACAGATAACCTTTCCCTTTTTCAATTAATAAATCCATTGCCAGACGCCCTTTGGCGTTCAGGGTCGCGATATGCAAGTCGGGGTTTAATACTTCGATATCGGACGTAAGACGTATGTCTGCCGCCGTTACCTCAGCCGGACCTCTTACGTCTATACGCACCAGAACCGGCTCATCTGACTCAGATGTTGCCACCAAGTCCTTGATGTTTAAAATAATGTCGGAAAGATCTTCTTTCACGCCCTCAATGTAAGTGAACTCGTGCAGAGCGTCATCAAAACGCACTTCCGTGACCGCCGCACCGGGAATTGAAGAAAGCAGGGTTCTTCTGAGGGAATTGCCTAAGGTGTGCCCAAAACCCGGGTCAAGAGGGGAAATAGAAAATTGTTGACGCCGCGAATCTTCCTCACCCAATTCTTCGACTTCCGGCCGCTGAATGATGAGCATCGTATTTTAACTCCTATTTATTATAATCACTAACTGGTCACTTACAACTAACACGCTTGGCTATAGGCTACATTTAATACCCAGCCCGCAATATCTTACAAATTCATGCTTTGAAAAGTTTCAGCTTTGCCATATCGGTGAATAAGCCAAAGCGCAAAATCATCAAATTCAAACACTTCAAAGTGCCAAAAATTGGATTTATAACAGTATCCAAAACACCCTGAGAGTAAGTATTCTAAGTATATTGCAATTTTATTTTGAGTACAACTCAACTATGAGCTGTTCTTTAACGTCTGTGTCGATCTGCTCACGTACCGGGGCAACTCTGACATTGATTTGGTAACCGCTTTCGGCGGATTCCAGCCAAGCCGGCAAAGAACGATCCATCAAATCAAGATTTTGCCTGATAACTATCTGATCACGGGCAGCGTCGGTAAGAGTTACCACATCACCGGGTTTCGTGCGAAAACTTGGTATAGTGACACGCCTGCCATTGACCAAGACATGACCATGGCTGACAAGCTGCCTTGCCTGCGAACGGGAGGCCGACCACCTAGAACGGTAGCAAACGTTATCGAGACGCAACTCAAGCAGCTTCAGCAGGTTCTCACCGGTAATGCCTGACTGTCTGTTTGCTTCCTCGTATAGATTTCTGAACTGCACTTCAAGGATTCCGTAGATACGGCGTGCCTTTTGCTTTTCGCGAAGCTGCAACATGTATTCAGAACCTTGACGCATACGGTCTCTGCCGTGTTCGCCGGGAGGATAAGGTCTTTTCTCCACGGGGCACTTGGGGCTTTCACACTTAGCACCTTTGAGAAAAAGCTTAATTTTTTCACGTCTACACAGACGGCATATAGGTCCGGTATAGCGGGCCATCTATCTTCCTTCTAACTTTCTTTCATAATTACCAATACAAACTAACATCTACACACGACGTCTTTTCTTTGGACGACATCCGTTGTGCGGCATCGGAGTAACGTCTTTAATTCCAGTTACCTCGATGCCGGCTGTCGAAAGTGACCTTATTGCCGTTTCTCTTCCGGAACCAGGTCCCCTGACCAATACGTCAACCCTTCTTACACCGTGCTCCATTGCCTTTTTGGCACATTGTTCGGCAGCCATTTGAGCGGCAAATGGGGTGGATTTTCTGGAACCCTTGAATCCAACATGACCGGCGGATGCCCATGCCAGAACATTTCCCTGTTGGTCTGTAATGGATACAATCGTATTGTTGAAAGAGCTCTTGATATGGGCGACACCGTAAGCAATATTCTTACGTTCTTTTTTACGCGGTCTGCGACCACCCGGTTTAATTGATTTAGCCATTAATGCTTACGCACCTTCTTCTTTCCTGCAACTGTCTTCTTGGGACCTTTACGCGTCCTGGCGTTGGTGTGTGTCCTCTGACCTCTCACAGGCAAACCTCTTCGATGCCTGAGACCTTGGTAAGAACCTATCTCCATTTTGCGCTTGATATCTTGCGCCACATCGCGCCGCAAATCACCTTCAACTTTTAAGTTGGTATCTATGTATGAGCGCAAACGTGCTATTTCTTCTTCTGTCAAATCACGTACGCGTGTATCAGGACTAACCGATGCAGCGGTACAAACTTGCTGTGATGTTGTTTTTCCTATGCCGTAGATATAGGTTAACGAAATTTCTAGCCTTTTTTCCCTCGGTATATCTACCCCTGCAATACGCGCCATTATTTAGCCTTGCCTTTGCTTGTGCCGCGGATTATCGCAGATCACCATGACTTTTCCATGGCGTCTGATTACCTTGCACTTTTCACACATAGCTTTTACGCTAGGTCTTACTTTCACTTGTTACTCCTTAAAAAATTTCCGAGCAGCTAACTTTACCAAATCAGTAGAGCTTTATTTAAAATATTTGGCAGTTAAATATAGAAATTAATCTTTCCTATCACCGATAGCGATATGTTATACGACCCCTAGTGAGGTCATACGGGGTAATTTCTACTTGTACTTTGTCTCCCGGCAATATGCGAATTCTATGCATACGCATTTTACCGGAGCTGTGAGCTAATACTTTATGACCATTTTCCAACTCTACGCGAAACATAGCATTAGGCAAAGGCTCTATTACCTTGCCTTCCAGGATAATGGCATCTTCTTTTGATTTAGGCAGATTTCCTCCTAAAATTAGGGTCTCACGCGATAATGAGATTTATCAAAAAATAATAATTTGACGTCCTCAAATCTAGCAGACAACAGAGACAGAATTATATCTCTTTTATTTACCTTACAGCTAAATTATGTATTGAATATGCATTATCGGCTATAAGATCATGCCAAAGTCAATATTTCCGGTCCGTCTTCCGTAATAGCAATAGTATGCTCAAAATGTGCGGACAAGGAACCGTCTGCCGTGAGCACAGACCAGCCGTCATCCAACTCAATTGTATCAAAATCTCCGGCATTTACCATCGGTTCCACGGCAAACACATTGCCCGCCTTCAACTTCGGTCCCGGGGTGCCCGGCCAGTAATTAGGTACCTGCGGCTCTTCATGCATGGCCGTACCGATAGCATGGCCTACGTACTTTCTTACGACGGAAAAACCGGCTGCTTCGGCCACGGCTTGCACTTCACGACCTATGTCATGCAACCGATTTCCGGGTTTCATAACTTCAATACCGGCATAAAGAGATTTTTCTGTAACCTGTATCAACTTCGCGGCAAGAGCGGAAACCTCCCCCACCGGCATAGTGTAGGCGGCATCGCCGTGATAGCCCTCCACGATAGCGCCGCAATCAATCGATAAAATGTCTCCCTCTTCTATAACACATTTAGAAGGAATCCCGTGCACGATCATATTATTGGGCGACGTACAGATTACAGCGGGAAAGCCGTGATAATTCAAAAAGTTACTTCTTGCCCCTCGTCGTTCTATAACCTCACGGGCTACCTTATCGATCTGGAGAGTCGTCACCCCGGGTTTGACAAATTCTCTTGTCTTCTCCATAATTTCGGCAACGACTTTCCCTGCCCGTCTCATCTTTGCTATCTCATCTTTAGTTCTTATCATCTTGCTACCTAAATTCCGTTAAAAATACAACATCCACGTAGGTAATGTCTCTCTGCATTCCAGCACAGAGTCTAGGCCAAAACAGAAACATACCGTATGCCGATCCAAAAAATATGGAAAAATCTCGTGAATACCGAAATGAAAACAAATAATCCTGCCCGCCGATCTCTAAAATCAGCGGGCAGGATTATTGACAATACTTAAGCCTTACGACCTTCTTATAAGTAATCTTTTACGCATAAGACCAAAGGCTGTCAGAAGAGATCCCAAGAGAGCCAGCAGGATCAGGTAAAGGTTTGCACCAGACCATGGTTCCCC
>JAKABW010000016.1 GCA_021796535.1 Actinomycetes bacterium
GACAACTTATACTTTCAGCGGTTTTTTGACAGTGAATGATGGAAGCGGCACACTGGCAGCTTCGTCTGCTGCAAACCTCACACTTATTGTGACAAGTAACGGAGTAAGTGTCTATACTCCGGTGGAAAACTTCACAGGATTTACGACTCTTGGCGGAGGCGGCGGAACTAACAATACCCTCAACGTTATAAATTTGGTTGTAAACCTTTCATCTACTCCGGGATCAGGTACGATCACGCTTGGGTCATCTGCCAATGCGATCTCATTCAGCGGTTTTCTTGGCATTTCTCTAACTGGCTCTGGGTCATCCGATTCATTGAGTCTGCCTTCAACCTATCGAGGGACCTTAACCGTGGCATCAAGCGGAGTGGCTGTCCTAAGTATCACTTCATCTACCCCCAATGTTTCGATATCTGTAGCTCAATATGGTGTGATAGTGGGTGATACCGCTATAGCTGTGGTGCTCCCCGATTTGGGAAGCACCACACTAAACGCAGACTATGCCAATTCGGGGATGGATCTCAATACTGTATTTAGTTTGCGGTTGACGGGTTTTAGTACCTTTACTGCCAATGCGAGCGGGTCGGTTCAATTCTCAACCGACGGTTCTTCTCCTGTTACATTTGCCGGCAACGGAGCTTCTTCAAGTCTTATCTTGACGGGATCCTCCGCCCAGCACCTGCTTTTATCTCTTACGAACGGCACGGGTTCTGTTGATCTGAGTTCTAATCAGGTACTGTCGTATTCCGATATCCTGGGTGGCTATTCCGGCAATGCCGCCGACGCACTGACAAGTCCGGACACCCCCTCTACATTCAAACTTACCGGCTCTGACGCAGTAAGTGTCATGCTGAATTCCGGCAGTACTGCTTTGGGGACCATAACCGGTATTTTTGACTTGATCGCCGGCGGATTAAATACGGTGTTTATGGCTGACTCGACTCCCGGCTATACTTTTACCGGCAATTCGGGTGCTTCATTAAACTTTACCGATGCCACCGCCGGGGTTACCTTTTGTATGGGGAACAGCGGTATGGCGAATCTGTCCGGTTTTAGCTGTTCATCGGCTGCGAGCAAGGATTCTTTTACAGCCATTAATGATCTTGTCGGCAGTAGCTATGATGATAATTTCGTTGTCGGCCCAGGCAGCTGGAGCATCAACGGCGGATCGGGTGTGAATGCTGTAAGTTTTCAGAACGCCTCTGTGTCTTCGGGCGGTCTGGTCGTCAATTTGGAACCGGGTGCCGCCACTCAGGTAAGCGGACTTGCGACAGGTACGGCAGTAACATCATTGAGCAATATATCCGACGTCATCGGTGCTGACGCATCTACCGTCATATATGAAGGATCCGGCTACGAGTATTTGATGGGCGGCGGGGGCGCAACGGTATTTTATCTAACGCCATATAACGGAGTGGCCGTTATAAACGGCGGAAGTGGGAGTGCGACGGTCAATTTATCACTTGCCAAATCCGCTACAGCACTAAATCTTTCCAGCTCCGATTTTCAAGAAGTCGGAGGAGGTCTGGGTGAGGTCATGATCATTCCGAGTTCCGTCGAAAATATCGTGGGATCGGTTTACGGAGGGATAGAAGGCGGGGGAAGCGGAAGCGGGACCATTACTCTCAATACGGCTACATCCACTGCGTCCGACTATGCATCGGCAGGGACGGGAAATTACACCATAGATGCCTCCGCCGCCGTCGGTAACGAAACACTGGTTGCCGGAAGCGGAAACGATGTTTTGAAGGGTGGTGCCGGCAGTAACTTTTTTGCCCCCGGCTCCGGTGAGCTGACACTTCAATCCAATGCAAACGGGACCGATTGGCTTGACTTTGCCGATTCACCGTCGTCCGTGGAAGTCAACCTGAGTTCGTCCTCCACAGCCATTTCGCCGCCTCTGGGCGGGTCTCCCATTCAGGTGAAAGCCGGCATAACCGGGGGGTGGTTGCCAAGCGGTGTAACGGAATCCATTTCTGTGCCCATCAACAATGTGATAGGCACGAACTTTTCGGATATCATAGTGGCGAATAACAACAACGACAATATTTTCGCCGCCGGGGGTGCTCTTATCGTACCCGGAACCGGCAATAACACCATAACTTGTGCAGTAGGATCTTCTTGTACCGTCGACTATCAAAATATGCCCATCGATACCAGCAGCGACTCAAAAAGCGGAGACGGAATTACACTGAATGCCAATGGGACGGTTGACAAATGGGGGGTGGGAGGAGCCAATAATCCCGCCATAGACACACTTAAAGGAATTTCAACCATAGTCAGCACGGAGAGCGGCAATGATATTTTAGTTGCCTCCGCCGCGAATCAAACTCTGATAGCTTTAAACGGGAAAGACCTTCTACAGGCTTCTTCGGCCGGTCATGATGTGTTGACGGGAGGTAACGGGCAGACTACATTTGAGGCGGGTGTACCCGTGCCCGGCACACAATACTATACCGGTGCCGGTTACGACACCATGACAGGGGGAACAGGGACCGCCTATTACTTTACCTGGATCGTTAACATTCCCGGCAGTCCGACTGCCGTGCTTCCCAACAATGACATAATAATGACGGGGGGAGGGGCATCGACGTTATATGTCGACGCCAGTACACAAGTGAGCGGGCCAAACAATCAGCCCCTGACAGGACTTAATTCCATTGAGGAAGTATTAACCGGCTTTGCTCAAAACGGCCAACAAATTATTAAATATCCGCTTGAACCAGAATCGGGATAATAGATATGGCTTCCGCAGTTATATTATTGAGTGAACAGAATTTATTTGCAGAACCTGGGGGTGTGGTTTCCTGTCAGGTACAAGTACATAACGTCAGCTCCATAGTCGAACAGTTCCATGTGGAAGTGGTGGGTGAAACCGCGCAGTGGGCGACTGTGGAATCCGAAGTGATTTCGCTTTTCCCCAATACGAGCAGGGAGACGGTAGTAACTTGGAATCCACCCAAAGTGTGGTACGTGCACCCGGGGAAAATACCTTTTGGCATTCGAGTAGTGGCCGTTAACAATCCCAATGGCAGCGTGACAGAAGAAGGCCTACTTGAAATAGGTGAATTCCGCGACCTGAAAGCAGAATTGATACCGGAAGTCACAATCGGCAGGCGACGCGGAAAGCTCGGCTTGGCGATAGATTCTTTCAGCAATGTTGCTGTTACGGCTACCGTTTCCGGACGCGACCAATCGGATACATTGCAAATAGTGCCCAAGCCCAAACAACTGGAACTGCTTCCCGGCACCACCTCTTTTACGCATCTGCGTATTTTGCCCAGAAGACGTTATTTGCGCGGACCTCAAAGAAACTCAAGATTTAAAGTAACGGTGGCAGCCGATAACGTTGATCCTATAGTACTGGATGCCACCATGCTGCAAAAACCTGTTTTACCCAAGGGATCACTGCTGATTTTGGCCGCTCTCATCATGCTCGGAGTCTGGCTGTTGGTACGCAATGAAATCAAGAACGCCGCCGTAGCCGCCATTCAGCCACAATTGGCAAATCAACAGCATCAAAATATAAGTAACCAGATGAAGTTAAATCAACTTTCCAAAACTGCGACAAAAGCCAGCAAACAGGCAAGCGAAGCCACCAAAAAGGCCTCCATTGCCGCATCGATAGCCGTCAGAAAGTCAAAGTCATCGGCAACGTCGACAACAACCACCGCGGCTCCGACCACGACAACATCGACAACCACAACCACCGCGGCGCCCACGACAACCGCGGCGTCCGCAACCACCGCGGCTCCGACCACGACAACTCCGACAACCACAACCACCGCGGCGCCCACGACAACCACAACCGCTGTGTCGTCCACCACGAGCACGTCCACCACGACCACCGCCCCACCCACAGCCGCCGGCAATCAATTGACCCCCGGTCCTTATTCGAATGCAATTTCGGTAGCCGCAGCCCCAGGTCAGGTTTCGCAGGGTTTGTTTGTCGTGCCGACCGGCAACGAATTGGACTTGACCGACATCATTATCGAAAACCTGACACAGGTAACCGGCAGCACCGTGCAGGTCGGTATCCAACCGCCCGGGGCACCTTCTCCGAAATATTTCTTTGAAATGTCTCTAAGTCAATTGACTTCGCAGGACTTTCCTTTGAGCACCCCGCTGGTTTTGCCGCAGGGGGCAACTTTCGTCATAACCGTAAGCTGTTCCGGCGGAGGCAGCAGTGCTTGCGGTACGAACGTATATTTCGGCGGTACGGCACAATTGCTGTCGGGAGGCTGAGCGGGATACCGACTTAATCGTTTCGGGCTGCGCTTACCTGTGAAACCGGCTATTCAACGGTGGTTTGGAATTGCCCCGGAGCTTCGATGGTGATTATTCCGCCCCACGTACAGATACAGGTCGACAGGTCGTCAAGTGCCGGTTGTCCGCCCAGTAAGACCGTGGGCGCTCCGGGGGCCCACGGGGCAACCGTTACCGGTATGCACGGCATGGGGGTCAGCACACCCAGAGCGGCTGCCGTAGCCGAGGCCACTTCCGGGTTGGCTTCGCTTGTACACATCCCAAACGGAGGAATGTTTACTATGGGTGCAAAGTCCATGATGGTTGCCGCCGGGGTGGGGCAGACAACCCCCGTATCGGGCAAGACGTCCAAGACTGACGGCGCCACGCCAAAAGAACAGCTTATGACAGCTCCTTGGCAAACCAGCATTCCCATGTATATCGGCCCCTTTGGCGATTTAATGTTATCGGCGTCTTATTTAAAAATAACTTTTGGCGGGCGAGAGTTTCGAATTCCTTCTCCGCAACCGGGAGTCGGCAAGTGAGGGAGGTTTCCACCCTCCGTCCGCTTCGTTAAGGTTTTCCCCCGGCTGAACTATTTTATCAATGGCATCCAAAAGCCCGTCATCGAGTTCCAGATCCGCCCCTTGCAGGATGTCTTCAAGCTGAGGCAGTGTGCGCGGCCCCACGATGGCAGAGGTTACTCCGGGGTGTGAAAGTGTAAAGCTGACCGCCATATGGGTAAGTGACACGCCGGCTTGACCGGCAAGGGCGGCCAGCGAGGTAACTTTTTCCAGTTTGAGCTTATTGCCCGGTATTGCCGGGTCAAATCTGGACGGCATTCTGGCGGCCCGACCCTGAGAAAGATCCACGTCTTCGGTTTTTGTGTATTTCCCGCTCAGCCATCCTCCCGCCAACGGAGACCACACGATGGCACCCATATTGTACTTTTGGCATGTGGGAAGTACCGAGCGTTCTATCCCGCGTGTCAGGAGTGAGTAAGGCGGCTGTTCGCATATGAATCTCTCCAAATGGCGCTTTTCCGCCGCCCATTGTGCTTCCACTATCAGTTCGGGATCAAACGTGGAAGATCCGAAAGAACGTATTTTCCCCTGGTGCATCAAGTCCGTCAGGACCGAAAGGGTTTCTGATATGTCTGTCGTCGGGTCAGGTCTGTGGATTTGATAGAGATCGACATAATCGGTGCCGAGTCTTTTCAGACTTGACTCAATTTCTTTTGTGATCCATCTTCTTGAGTTGCCGCCTTCGTTGAGATCATCCCCCATGGAACCGTGTACTTTGGTGGCCAGGATAACTTTATCCCGCCTGTTGGCTATGGCCTTTCCGACTATCTGTTCGGATTCCCCTTTGGAGTACACGTCGGCCGTGTCGATGAAATTGACGCCGTGGTCCAGTGCATACTCTATAGTTTTTATGCAGTCGGCTTCATCGGGGTTTCCCCATTGTCCGAACATCATGGCACCCAGGCAATATTCTGATACCTTCATGCCGGTGCTTCCCAAGGTTTTGTAGCGCATGACATCAGTTTAGCCCCGAAATGAAACTCTGTCTAGGCATGAAAATTCCCATGCGATCATCTAAGATATTGATGTGACGACTTTACAGCCAAAAGCATCAAAACAAAATATTGTTGAAATTTCGGGACCGAGGATCAGACTTGCCCGATTGGTGGGCACTCACCTGGTGGACTCGCAGGGCGACAAACTCGGTAAAGTTAAGGATATAGTGCTCAGGCCGGGCGGTGAGTCACATCCGCCGATTTCTGGGATAGTGGGCCAGATAGGTCGCAGGGAACTCTTCATTCCGATTGAAAAAGTACGGGAAATAAAAGAAAATAAAGTTGAGTTGGCTCGCGACTCGGTCAATCTAAAACAATTCGAACGCCGGCCCGGAGAGCTTTTGCTCGCTCGCGACGTAGCGGGCAGACACCTCATACATCTCAGCAAGGCGCGCCTCATCAAAGCAAGAGACATCGAAATCGGTCATTACGGACAGGGCTATGTGGTGTTGGGCGTGGAGCCGGTAACTTTGTCGCCGATAGTCTATCTGTACAGAAAATTGACGAAACGAAAACGCACAGCCAATACCCTGATTGACTGGTCGGCGGTGGAGCCTTTCGTGGGGCATGTGCCGACGGCGAGGTTGCGGATACCTTACAGAGCTTTAGCGCGGCTAAGGCCGGCGCAGATTGCTGATTTGGTGGAAGCCGCTTCACACGAAGAAGGCGAAGAAATCATAGAAGCGGTAGGGCAGGACCGAGATCTGGAAGCGGATGTTTTCGAAGAACTGGACCCGGAGCACCAACGTGAGTTTATCGAATCGAAGTCCGAAACGGAAGCTGCACGCGTTCTTTCCAGAATGGCACCGGACGACGCCGCAGACCTGATCGCCGATCTCGATCAGGATCAGAGACTCCCTTTGCTGGAAGCGTTGCCTGCCGATCAGCGGGACAAAGTCCGCCATCTCCTCAACTATCACCCGGAAACGGCAGGCGGATTGATGAACCCGGATTTTTTCCGGTCCAAAGCTTCGGAAAAGGTAAGTTCCGTATTGGATGAAATCAGAGAGAGCGATCTGCCTCCGGAAGTACTCAGTTATGTTTACATAACTGACGACGAAGACAGACTGATGGGAATGCTCCCGTTGGTTTCTGTTCTGCAGGCGGATGCGGACAGTGCCATCGGCGATCTGAGCGAACAGGAGCCGGTAACAATACTCCCCGATTGCGATGTGGGAATGATACTTTATACCATGTCTGATTTTAATTTGCAGGCGCTGCCGGTTACGGATGACTCGCAAGAGATAATAGGCGTTGTTACCTTTGACGATGTTTTAGAGATCCTTTTGAACTCGGCATCTTTGCGTCGTAATCTCGGTTTACCAACGGCGGACGATCACTGAAAATTTTATTTCGACATAACGCAAGTATTTTCATGCATTGAAGTAAAATTATTTCAAACTTAATATAACAATAAGTAAACTCATTCTTGTGATATCAGCAACTGCCACATTGTTGGTATTTTTTAGTCTAAACTGGTCAATAACCTTTCGTTGGTAAGTCATAATTAGGATCTTGTCTCACGGATATTTCTATTCATGGAAGGAGGGCAATATGTCAACAATCAATTCCGGTGAAACCCAAAACGAAACAGCTGTTTTGGATACCGCACATATCGGCGACATACAAGGCGCCCTCGGAACAATAAGAATAGGCGATTACGGCGAGAGACGCACATGGCTGAAAAAGCTGTTCACGTTGTTGGCCATTGTCGGGCCCGGTCTTATCGTGATGGTCGGAGATAACGACGCCGGCGGTGTGTCCACCTATGCTCAGGCCGGTCAGAATTTCGGACTCAGCCTTTTGTGGGTGCTTCCGCTCCTGATACCTGTTTTGGTGGTAAATCAGGAAATGGTAGTAAGACTCGGGGCAGTGACGGGAGTCGGCCACGCAAGGCTGATAAACGAGCGATTCGGAAAATTTTGGGGCGCCTTTTCCGTGGGGGATCTGTTTTTGCTCAACTTCTTAACCATTGTGACCGAATTTATCGGCGTCAGTTTGTCCTTGGGCTATTTCGGCGTCAGCATCTATATATCTGTTCCCATAGCGGCAGCGGTGCTTATCGCGATGACCGCCACGGGGAGTTTCAGACGCTGGGAACGCTTTATGTTGATTTTTGTGGTCGCCAATTTCTTAGTGATTCCGCTTGCCATTTTCAGCCATCCCAAACTGTCTCCCATCGTTCACGGATTTGTGGTTCCCGGTGTCAAAGGCGGCATCAATTCCACTTCAATCCTGTTTGTCATTGCAATCGTCGGAACAACGGTGGCCCCGTGGCAGTTGTTTTTTCAGCAGTCCAATATAGTCGACAAAAGGATTATCCCGCGGTGGATCAACTACGAAAGAGCAGACACGGTCCTGGGTTCGATGGTGACTGTCTTTGCCGCCAGTCTCATCGTCATAGTTACGGCTTTTTCCTTTCTCCACACGAAACTGGCCGGGCAATTTGTCAACGCGGGCACTGTCGCCACCGGTTTGGAGCACTACTTGGGTAACGGCGCCGGAGCCCTGTTTTCCATAGTGTTGCTGAATGCATCCATCATAGGGGCAGCGGCGGTTACTTTGTCTACCTCGTATGCTTTCGGTGACGTATTCGGGATAAAGCACAGTTTACACAGAGGGTTGAAAGACGCCAAGCAGTTTTATGCCATATTCGCGGTCCTGGTTATGGCCGCCGCCGGCATTGTTCTAATTCCGCATGCCCCGCTTGGTCTTATTACAACCTCGGTACAGGCACTGGCGGGAGTACTGCTTCCAAGCGCGACAGTATTTTTGCTTCTTCTGTGTAATGATACTGCCGTACTCGGCCCATGGGTCAATAAATTGTGGCTTAATCTCGTGGCGGCTGTGATAGTGGCTATTTTGATAGCCATGTCGCTGGTGCTGATGGCAACCACGATATTTCCCAATATCAACGTGTCAATTTTGATGTATTCCATGGGCATAACGATACTGGGCAGTGTTCTTACGGCGTTTATTATCGGTTTGCGTGTCAGGCTGAAATCCAAGATGGTCATGGTGGAAGAAGAGAAGCAAAACGAAAATAAACTCACTTGGCGTATGCCTCCCCTTTCCTTGCTGGAACGTCCGCAGTGGTCAAAAAGTAAAAAAGTCGCCATGTTTACGATGCGGGGCTATCTGTTTGCGGCAGTCATCTTATTGTTGGTAAAAGCCATACAGCTCGGTATAGGGCATCACTGAATTTCCGTGGGACTAAAAGTAGCCTTCAGCGTATACAGAGGAAATCCGCGTTCCGGCGGTCAGGGAGTCTACACCCATTATCTGACAAAAGCCTTGCGGGATTTGGGCCATGAGGTCACTGTTTTTTCGGGGCAACCTTACCCGGAATTGGCTGAAGACATTGCGTTGGTAAAATTGCCGAGTCTGGATATGTATCGGGCCGCAGATCCTTTCCGGTGGCCAAAGCTGCGGGAAATGGAAAGCGCCGCAGATATTGCGGAGGTGCTCATAAGATTATTTGGCGGTTTTCCGGAGCCGAGGACTTTTTCTGCCCGTTTAAAAAAAGAAATAAAAGCACAATTGGATCCTTTTGACGTCTTGCATGACAATCAGTCGATCGGTAACGGGATAGCCGCCGTAGCCAAAACCGGCTTACCCATAGTGGCCTCCGTTCATCATCCGATAGACGTCGATAGAAAAATAGATTTGCTGCTGTCGCCATCCCTAAAAGACAAGTTCAGCAAATACAGGTGGTATGGATTTGCCGGTATGCAAAGCAGCGTTGCCAGACAGCTGGAAAGAATCATAACGGTATCGGAGCATGCCAAATTCGACATTACAAAATACATGGGAGTGCGGCAGTCAAACATAGCAGTCATCCATCCGGGCGTGGATACGAAAGTTTTTTATCCTGGTGACGAGGCATTGAAAAAGCGGGGACAGATCATAGCGGTGACAAGCGCAGACACCCACATGAAAGGACTTGCCGTGCTGGTGGAAGCCATGGGCTTTGTCGTCAAAGAAAATCCCGGGGCGAAACTGGTGGTTATAGGCAGACTGAGCCCGGACGGCAAGAGCCATAAAATCTTGGAGCAACGGGATCTGTTGAATGACTGTATAAGTTTTGTCCACGGAATTTCTGACATTGAATTAGCAAATTTATACAGAGAGTCGGAGGTGGCGGCAATCCCCTCACTTTACGAGGGATTTTCGTTGCCGGCTATACAGGCATTGGCAAGCGGCTTGCCTGTGGCTGCGACGACGGGAGGCGCTTTGCCGGAAGTATTGGGGGAAAACGGCCAATGCGCATTACTTGTCGAGCCGGGTGACCCCATGGCTCTGGCCGACGCCATACTTATTTTGTTGGAAAATCGGGAATTGCGGAGCAAACTTTCTGCGACCGGTTCCAGAAGGGTCGCAGACAACTTTACCTGGTTGAAAACCGCCGAAAAGGTTGTGGCCGAGTACAGATATGCGATAGACAAATTTAATTACCGCAAAAGTCAAGTTCATGCTGACCGTTAAAGCAGATAAGCTCAGGCTTGACGCTCACGGTCCGGTTTTGGATCTCGGGTGCGGCCAAGGCCGACACAGTTTTTATTTATCCAAGCTCGGGCAAAAAGTCATTTCCATGGATCTGGAAATAGGTGATTTGAAATACGTGGATTCACTGTACAAAGCCATGAAGGCGGCTTCTGAAATCACGGACCAAGATCTCCCATTGTTGATACGGGGGAACGCCTTGCGTCTTCCGTTCGGTGACGGTTCTTTGCGGTGTGTAGTTGCCTCCGAGATATTGGAGCATATTCCCGAAGATGCTTTGGTGTTAAGCGAGATAGCAAGGGTGCTAAAGCCCAATGCGGTATTGGCAATAAGCGTACCGAGGTTTTATCCGGAATTGATTTCCTGGATGTTGTCAAAGAAATACCACAGTGTAAAAGGCGGGCATATCAGAATTTACAGGAAGAGACAACTGTTTTCTTTGCTGGCCGGCTATAATTTTTCCGTCACCTCTGTCGAGTACGCGCATGGTCTTCACAGCCCGTACTGGTGGCTTAAATGTCTGGTGGGAGTCGATAATGAAAAAAATGCAGTCGTCAGGGCATATAAGAAAGTTTTGGAGTACGAAATCATAAAGCAACCCCCTATCTTGAGATATATGGGCAAAATTTTAGACCCACTTTTGGGTAAAAGCATAGTTATATATGCACAATATATGTATAAATAATGTGTAGAACATATGTTATACTTACCCAGCGAAGAAACAGCCCCACTGCTAAATGAATATGAAATACAAAAGACGGCCGACTCAATTGTATTCATGCAGACAGAAGACGGTGCCATACCAAAAACACCGCACGGGTTGGTGGACGTATGGAACCACCTGGAAGCGGCTATGGCGCTTACGGTTGCGGGTCGGCAAGAAGACTCAAAAAGAGCTTTGCTCTGGGTGGCTAAATTGCAAAATGCCGACGGGTCATGGCATTGTTCGTATACTTGTGACAATAATATAGCTGATTACAGTGCTGATACTAATCAATGTGCCTATCTGGCGAGTGCGTCACTGCACAATTTTCTTTTTACAAAAGATATCAATTTTCTCTTGTCGATGTGGCCGTCGGTTGTCAATGCGCTCAATTTCGTCCTTTCTCATCAAAACGACAGAGGATGGCTTCCATGGTCGGTGGACTATATCAAATCACAGGATGGCGCCGATATTCCGGTGCCGAACAAGACCTCTTTGTTTGCCGCTTCCTGTTCTATATATCACAGCCTGCAATCGGCATCCAAGATAGCCGATCTGTTGTCGGGTAATGACGGAGTAAACGATAAAGCGTTGCCGGTCGCAAACAGTCAAACATATTATGACAAAGTTTATGTTGACAAATTAAAGTCGAAGTATTCTTTGGCGGCTCAGAAATTGTGCGACTCCCTCGTCGGCTATATGACATATAAATCACGAAAAACTGCCTACATTGACAAAAGTCTGTATGCCATGGATCATTATTACAATATTCTTGCCTCGCTTCCCTCCGAAGAAAGTCTGATAAGGCTAAGCAGCGCCCGTGAGCAATTTATTTTGGACGGCTGGGGCGTCAGGTGTCTGAGCGATAAGAATTGGTTTACTTGCGCCGAAACGGCGGAGTGGGCGATCGCCGAGGCCTCGGTCGGAAATATTCGATTGGCAACGAAACTTCTTAATGCCACTTTCCGCCACAGACTAAAAGACGGATCTTATCTGACGGGCAGTGTCTATCCGAACGGCAACAGCTTTCCGAGACGGGAAACATCGTCTTATTCTGCCGCTGCCGTAATCCTTGCCGATGACGTAGTATCCGGAGGGCTAACCGGAGCTTTATTTTCGGGCTATTCCGTCAGATAAGTCGCCATCTTGTCGCTCAGGTGTGCGGACAAAGTCCGGTTGACGATCAGGCGTTCCAAGTTTTGTCCCGCCAGGCGCCTACGGCCTCCCCTCACGTTTTCTTGTATAAATGAGATAATTTCTTCCACGGAAACCTTGTCGGCATTTTCCGGACTGCACGCAAGACCTCCTATTCCGCTCAGCATACGGTCAAGGGCGTTGTCCGGAAATCTTTTGGAAATGGCTCCGTAGTTTTCCGAAATAAATTTCCATGTTCTCACCCCGAGTTCTCTTGAGGAAAGAAGTGCTCCGAGCAGGAAAGGAGCGTCTTGGCTTCTGATCGCGTCCAGGGAAAGCCCGTAGAGTTTTTCGGCATACCCAAGATCTCTGATCCTGGCTAAGGCATTCAGATGACGCTTTTGGTCAAGCGGGTCTATCGGATCCAGGGCTCTTTTGAGAAGCGAGTCAAATTCTTCCGGTGTGGCATGTGCGGCAATGATGTCCAGCACGCCGGAAAATATATCGGGATCGGGTTCGGCCTCACCGGCTCTCTCTGCCTCAAATATTTTGCGGCCGTACTCAAGAGTCTTAGTGTCTTCACCCAGATTAGCCAAAGCGACAAGTAGGGAAGCCCTGAGAAGGGATGTGTCGTCGCCTTCTTCCGGCTTCCGTTCCCGGCCTATTTTGTCAAGTTGCGGCGCAAGCAACGAGCATATGAAATTCTTGAGATCCTCTCTGTCGCGTTCCGAGCAGATGTGCGAAAGCAGGGAAAGAGCACCGATGACGACAGACCAAACGTGAGGGTCGCTTTCTTTGTCAAGCGACTTCAGCAAACCGATAAAACTGGACAGGTCGGTCTTTTTGGCGACAACCAGATTCCAGATATCTGATACGAGGCAAAACTTTTCCGAAGGAGAAAGGAATTCCCAATGGGTAAAAGCAGAGTTCTCCAGGGTACGATCGTAGCGGACACGGTAATAACCGGTGCCTTTGTTGTTGGCGATCACCAAAGTGTTGTCAGTACCCATTTGGTAGGCTTTGTTGCCTATGACTGCTTTCAACGGAGGCAGAGACAGATTTTTGCTTGCGATAACCGTTGCCGGTACGAGCCAGGCGTCGCCGATTCCCGAGTATTTTTTGCCATCCTCTGCGTTCCCCAACAAGCTGCTCATAGGGAGGATATCCGATTCGGCCAAATAACTGAAAGGTTCTTGTGTGATTTCAACGGCGCTGTTCGGCGACTGAGCGGTATCGCCGGCTTTTACAGTGAGCAACGGAAAACCGCCTTGGAAAATAAAAGAATTCATGATGTCGCGGACGGGGACGTTCTCCGCTTCCGCTTCCAGGGCATCCCACAGATCGTGCGTTTCCGTGTTGGCCAATTTGTGCAATTGCAAGTAGTTCCTGATGCCGGCACGAAAGTTATTTTCGCCAAGGTACTGTTCAATCATCCAAAGTACGCTGGCTCCTTTTTCGTAAGTGAGCACATCGAACATGGCGGCTGCGTCGTCGGGGTGGCGCACTTCGATTTCTATCGGTCTTGTGCCGTGCAGACCGTCAACACTCAGAGCAGCCGCTCTTTCTCTGGCGAAAGCGTCAAAAGGCCGCCATTCCGGCCTAAAGTCGGCTTGGCATTTCAGGGACATGAAAGTAGCAAAGGCTTCGTTCAGCCAGATTCCGTTCCACCATTTCATGGTCACCAAGTCGCCGAACCACATATGTGCCAACTCGTGTTCCACGACTTCGCTGAGTCTTTCCAATTCCGGCCTGGAGGCCCTGTTGGGATCCGCCAAAAGGATGGCTTCCCTAAACGTTACGCAGCCCAAGTTTTCCATGGCTCCGGCGGCAAAGTCGGGTATGGCGACAAGATCAAGTTTGTCTCCGGGGTAGGGGATGGCAAAGTAGTCTTCGAAATACTTGATGGCGTGCTCGGCCACATCCAAAGCAATTTCTGTCAGGTGCAATTTGGACGGCGTGCAAATCACTCTGACGTCGGTGTCGCGTACTTTGCGGCAGGGGGTGGCTTTCAGCTCGCCAACTATAAAGGCCACAAGGTAGGTGGACATCTTGATTGTGTCGGCAAAGGCAACCCGCTTATAGCCGTTTTCGATCGGCTCGGAGGAAATCTCTTTGGAGTTGGAGAAAGCCGCCATTTCTTCGGGAACTTCCAAGACAATCGAGAAGACCGCTTTGAAATCAGGCTCGTCAAAGCAGGGGAAAGCTCTTCTGGCATCGGTCTGTTCAAATTGGGTGGTGGCAATGACGTGTTTTTCGCCCCCGTCATCGGTGTAGACAGATTTGTAAAATCCTCTGAGCTTATCGTTCAGGACTCCGGAAAAGCTGTATACGAGGGTATACAAGCCGGCTTCCAGATCCACCGGCGATATTATAGCCACTCTTTCTTCGTTGGCGTCATGTCGCCACGAGCAGTGGAGAGGCGAGTATTCGTCAAAGTTGGCATCAGCATCGGCCAAAGATACTTGATCGGCAAGAATATATGCCTCTTGGATGGTTAGATCCAAAGCGTTCATGACAATTTCGTCGACAGTTTCCTTGATGTCGACCGTGACGGCGGCATGACCGGTAAACGTCAATGAGGTGAAATCGGGCCTTATAGTTATTTCATATCTGTCGGGAATGACTGATTTTGACAATCTGTAATCGATATCGTTAGCCATGACGCGAACTTAGCGCGTTATCAAACTTTTTGGGGCGCAAAGTCGTATATTTTTTATCGGCACAAGCATTTAACGTTATTTTTCGCGTGTGCTAAATGTCAAATCCGCTTTTGCCAAAGTGTTCAGGATGCCGTGTTCACTATACTGGGCATCGTAAAAAGCTGAAATGAAGGGATGGGAGTGGACGAAACCGGATATTTACACAGTCCTCTGGAAAACTTTCACAGTTCGCATCGTGCCAAGTTGGTTCCTTTTGCCGGCTGGCTGATGCCTTTGAGCTACGAAAGCGAAAGAGCCGAACACGCGGCCGTCAGGTCAAAAGTCGGTTTGTTTGATTTGTCTCACATGGGTGAGATCGTTGTGGAAGGTAAAGATGCCGGGCCCTATCTTGACCATCACTTGGTGAGCAACATTGGCAGCATAGGTTTGGGTCAGGCAAAATACACTCTGTGTTGTGACACGGACGGCGGGATTTTGGAAGATTTAATTGTGTATAGGATAGGCGGTGACAGGTATCTTCTTATAGTGAATGCCGTAAATGCGCAATTCATGACAGACAGATTATCAAAGCGGGACGGATTCGATGTCACCGCAGAAAATATATCAAAGGACTATGCTTTGATTGCGCTCCAGGGCCCCCGGTCTTTTGAGATTTTACAGAAGGCGGTCGGCGGGGCTTTGCCGGACTTGAAATACTATTCGATAGCGGAGCTGGCTGTCAATGGCATACAAAGCTATGTAGCCAGAACGGGATATACCGGCGAAGACGGGTTTGAAATCTTATGCCCCGCCGAAGCCGCCGAAAGCATGGCCGAATTGCTGTACTCTGCGAACGGCGACGACGACAAAATGACGCTTTGCGGCTTGGCCGCCAGGGACTCGCTGCGTTTGGAGGCGGGAATGGCTCTATACGGCAATGAACTGAGCCGGGAAGTGAACCCGTTTGAAGCGGGTCTGGGCAGACTTGTCGACTTTTCCAAATCCGGGGATTTTGTCGGCAGAGATTCTCTTCTGGCCGTCAAAGATATCCCTCCCAAAAGGTTTTTGGCCGGATTTGTGGTTGATTCGGGGAGGCCGGCACGGCACGGATACGAGATATTGCCCCCGGAGGTTATAAATCGGCCTGCCGCCGACAACGGCAAAGACACGTTGGCCATAGGCAACGTCACTTCGGGGGCGGTTTCTCCGACTCTGCGTAAATCCATAGGAATGGGATATGTAGACAGTGATTTTTGTGGCGAAGGGCGAAATCTGTGTATCAAAATACGTGACAAAGCGGAAGCGGCAAAAATAGTTAACCTGCCTTTTTACGTGCGCAAAAAAGTGTAAAGTTTAAACTGTCAGCGCAGAAGATATCAGGAGAGTCTGCCAAGACGCCGAAGGAGCAACTTCCCGGAAACTCTCAGGCAAAAGGACTGATATCAGAGGTGACCTCTGGAGAGAAACTGCCGTAAAGTGGCAGTTCACCGAAGGACAAAGCCGGTTTAGCCGGTGAAACTCTCAGGTAAACGGACAGAGCGGGGCGAGTTTTTATACGTTGCTTTACCCGTTGCGCGACCTCTTGGGTGCACGGCGGGCAAAGCCTGTCTAAAGAGGTTGTGCTGTGTCCGAAACATATGACTGTCTTGATAACCTGATCAAAGAAGGACTTGATTCCGTACAAGATGACAATTCCGATTTTGCGTCAAGACATATAGGTCCCGATGAAAACTGCCAGCGCGAAATGCTGGCCTACTTGGGTCAGGGTTCCCTGGATGATCTGATTGCCGCGGTGATGCCGAAATCTCTGCTCGGAAGGCACGATTTTCGGTTGCCGGAGGCTCTAACGGAGGCTCGGGTCAAAGAGACGTTGGAAAAAATAGCTTCCCGCAACGAAGAGTATGTGTCGCTTATCGGCATGGGCTATTCCGCAAGCTTTTTGCCGGAAGTCATTAAGAGAAACGTGATGGAAAACCCGGCTTGGTATACCGCATATACCCCATACCAACCGGAAATCAGCCAGGGGCGCTTGGAAGCCCTTTTGAACTATCAAACGATGACGGCCGATTTGACAGGCCTCGATATCGCCAACGCGTCTTTGCTTGACGAGGCTACGGCGGCGGCAGAAGCCTTAGCCATGCTTTCTCGCCAAAATAAAAATACGGCCGGCGGAGCCTGGTTTGTGGATAAAAATACGCATCCTCAAACCATCAATGTCATAAGAACAAGGGCACGCGCCAAAAAAACAGAAGTGATAGTCGCCGACGTGTCAGGAGCGCCGGAGCAATTGATCAAGAATGCATCCGCAGTGCTCCTGTCGTATCCGGGGACAGACGGTTCGTTGGCCGACCTCAGTCAGGTCATTGGCGTGGCCCATCGGAATCTGATACCTGTTGCGGTAGTCACCGATTTGCTGGCCTGTACCGTCTATGAACCGCCGGGAGCTTTCGGTGCCGACGTTGCGGTGGGCAGTGCCATGAGATTCGGATTGCCTTTCTTCTTCGGAGGTCCTCATCCGGGTTTCATGGCGGCAAAAGAAGAATTTGCCAGGTATATGCCCGGCCGACTCGTGGGGGTCTCCAAAGACCGGCAGGGCAACGCCGCTTACCGTCTTGCCTTGCAGACCAGGGAACAACACATCAAGCGAGAGAAAGCCACGAGCAATATTTGCACCGCCCAGAGCCTGTTGGCCATCATGGCTTCCATGTATGCGCTTTATCACGGTCCAAGCGGACTGAAGCGCATAGCCGGAATTATTCACGGCAAAGCAGCATTTTTGGCAGAAGCACTGACAAAAGAAGGTTTGCTTATCAAGAATAAGGAATTTTTTGATACAATTGCCGTAAAAATTGCTGACCCGGATCTATTATTGCAAAAAGCTTACCATCAACAAATTAATCTGCGTAAGCTCAATGACGATACCGTGACTGTTTCCATTGATGAGACCACTGCCGAAGATACAATTGAAAAGTTAATTAATATTTTCACCGGTAAAAATATTGCACAAGAAGATCAAAAAGTTATTTTTGCCAATTCTCAAAAGCAATTCTCTGTTTCGGAAAAACTTTTGAGAAAGTCTTCTGTTTTATCTCATAAGATTTTCAATACTTATCACAGCGAAACAGAAATGATGCGTTATATAAGAAAATTGTCGGACAAAGATCTGGCTTTGGACAGAACCATGATACCGCTCGGTTCCTGTACGATGAAGCTGAACAGTGCTGTCGAACTTGCCCCGATCGGCTGGTCAAAGCTCGGCAACATCCATCCTTTTGCCCCAAAAGCGCAAAGCAAAGGTTGGTCTGTGTTGATTGACGACCTGGAGAGCTATTTGGCCGAACTTTCCGGATATAAAGCGGTATCTCTGCAGCCAAATGCCGGCTCGCAAGGCGAATTTGCCGGATTGCTGGCCATCAGGGCATACTATGAGGACCGGGGACAATCCGACCGGGATATATGCTTGATTCCGAAGTCGGCACACGGCACGAATGCAGCCAGTGCGGCAATGGCCGGCTATAAAGTGTTGGCCGTGGCCTGTGACGACAGGGGAAACGTCGATTTGGATGATTTGCGCTTACAACTTGCAAATCATCAGGGAGCAGTGGCAGTGTTGATGCTGACCTACCCTTCCACCCACGGCGTTTTCGAAGAAAATATTTTAGATATTACCGGATTGGCTCATGAACACGGAAGTCAGGTTTACATAGACGGTGCGAATATGAATGCCCTGGCCGGTCTGATACGCTTTTCTGATTTGGGAGGCGACGTGTCGCATTTTAATTTGCACAAGACATTTGCCATCCCTCACGGAGGGGGCGGTCCCGGCGTCGGGCCGATAGGCGTCGCTGAGCACCTTGTCAAATATTTGCCCACAACCATGACGGACGCAACCGGGGACGACGAGAGCTGTGCGCCCAGTATCTCGGCGGCTCCTTACGGCTCCGCCGGTATTTTACCTATATCATGGGCATATATCAGGCTGATGGGTGCATCCGGATTGGCCCAGGCTTCAAAGGTGGCGATCTTGAACGCCAATTACGTAAAAGAGAAACTTTCGGATGCTTACGACATACTCTATACGGGGCCGGGAAATTATGTCGCTCATGAAGTTATCGTGGATCTGCGGCAAATTACCAAGAGTACGGGTGTGACCGTTGACGACGTTGCGAAAAGACTGATGGATTTTGGTATCCATGCTCCCACGGTGGCTTTTCCGGTAGCAAATACTTTGATGATAGAGCCGACGGAATCTGAGTCGAAAGCAGAATTGGACAAGTTCTGCGAAGCGATGGCCGTGATAAGAAGCGAAATAAACGACATTGCCGCAGGGAGAGTGCCGCTTGAGGGCAGTCCTCTGACCAATGCTCCCCATACCGCGCAAATGTTGCTCGCCGACACGTGGGAGATGCCTTATTCCAGAGCTCAAGCCGCTTTTCCCTTGGGCGATGCGGCACTTGAAAAATATTGGCCACCCTGCGGGCGCATAGATGCGGCTTACGGTGACAGAAATTTGTTTTGCACCTGTTCCGTAGGCTAACATCGGTGCCTTGAAGGTCAGAGGAGAGGATAAGACTGTGAATTACGACGTGCTGGTGGTCGGGAACCCTTTAATGGACCAATTGGCATTTGCGGACGACGCGACGTTGCAAGAAACTGGTGTCGTTCCCGGTTCCATGTCGCTTGTCGGCATGCCGGACATTTCCCGCTTGACAGAATTGACCGGCGATGTCGTCATGGCGCCCGGGGGGAGTGAGACCAATACAGCCGTGGGGATAGCCGAATTCGGAGGTACCGTGAAATTGCTCGGCGCTCTGGCCGATGACGATCTGGGGGTGCGCTACCGGGCAGATCTGGCGAAGTATTCCAACATCGACGCGGACTTTACCGTATATCCTTCATCGGAATACGGTGCCGGCACGGGAACAAGTCTGGTACTGGTGTCGCCGGACGGCGAACGCACCATGCTGACATATCTTGGGGCCAGTTCTCTTCTGGAATCCCGTTGCATCGACAAAGCCGCCGAGGATGCGGCGAAAGCGGTCTATTTCGACGCCTATCTGCTTGATCTTGCGGCGGGGGAAGAAATTGTGGCAGAACTGCTTTCCTATGCAGAAGCAAACAGTGCAAAAATAGTATTCGGTCTGGCCGACGTGAACGCAGTGGGCAGACATCACGACACAATTGTCGATTTGGCGGCGAAAGCAGATATTTTGCTTGCCAACGAAACGGAGATAAAGGCATTGGCGGGAGTCAGTGATCCCCTGCAAGCCGTCGAGAAGTCTGCGCACTTTTTGTCGCAGGCGGCCGTTACGCTCGGGGAAAAAGGCGCACTTCTTTACGATCAGGGTTCGTTTATCTTCCTGGATGCCTTGAGTGCGGACAAATTGGTCGACACCACGGGAGCCGGCGACCAATTTGCCGCGGGTATTTGTTTTGGAACAGCCCGCGGCATCGCGCTGAAAGACTCGGCCGTCATGGGAATGGCAGCGGCAAGCGAGGTTATATCGCATATGGGCGCCAGACCGACTCCGGGGTGGGCAACGTTTTTGAGGGCCGCGGGGAGCTAGAACTCTCCTAAGCAATCTTTCCTTTGGGATCGGCACCAAGGCATTTATGTCTCCGGTACAGGTGACAAGTTGCCAACCCTTTTCTTGTATGTGAGGTTGTTTTTGATAAGTACCCTCATCTTCCAAACCGCAGGAACAAGGAAATAGCAGATGTCGTTTTTCAATATAGCTCTGTGATTGGAGCCAAAGGTAATGACTCTGCCAGCTTTCGAGCGGGTACAGCGATCTCTTAGGGGATAAGACCCGCAGAGCTTGGTAAAAGATACTCTTTTCTTTTTACGAAGCCGTCGATGTCTAATCTCTTTTTAACTGCCATGGGGGCTTTATAACAGCGATATGGCCATGTTCAAAAAGTTGTCTTGAGAACTCTCCCGGGCTGTATCCGCTGGCACCATAGATCCTTATGGCTCTTGTGCACCGAAAAGGAGTTCTTCGCCAATTTGTGCATCGGAGACATTTCCTTTCTAAGTGCGTTTTTAGTTCCGTTTCTTGATCTATTGCGATGTGGCTCCGGTATCCATCTATGTAGGTCTTGTGGGATTTGTGAACATGGCGGGCATCAGTGTCTGGGATAGAAACTACCCGGTTCTTGTCCGCCTTCTTCACAAGTCTGAATCTTTCCTCTTTTTCATCTAAGATCTCAACGTCTTGTTTTTCTTTTTGGTAGCGGTGCTCAATCACCGGCCTTTTATCAGACGAGGGGTATCTGAGCACCCTCTTGTTCTTGTTACATAAGATCTTTGTATTTGGAATAACCTCTTTCACTAGATAGAAAATAAAATGCGTAGTATCTGAGGCTGAGATCTTGTTTTGCCAATACGTTGGGAGAGAATCCTTCGTCGTCTAATGAAAGCCCCGGGACTATCTTCCACGCCAGGTTCATCATCCCATCTACGGTGCCTCTCGGTCCGAGAGTCCCTCAAGTGTCCGAGTACCGTGATTCTCGTCAGAAAAAAGAGTTCTGCGGTTCTTTCGCAGAAATTCATACACCGAACCAGGCTTATCAGTTTGGCGCACAATGCTCCGGTATCTGTAAGACTTAGGTGATTACCTTCAGTTCCCAACATATAGGTATTTCATCTGAACAAAGAAATTGCTGCTTGAACCAAACCAGAAAACTCCGAATGGATGCCAGTGATTTCCAGGTGGGAGGCAGTAATTGCTTAGAAGACTCCTAGTCAACCGGCGACGTACAGCACGGCCGGTCCGCACTTATTTTCTTTCGAACAGCGCCACCGTTTCCGTGTGGGCGGTCATGGGGAAAAGGTCGGCAGACGTAAATTTTTTCATGTCCCACGCGGCGGAAGTAATGATTTTGGCGTCTCTGGCAAATGTGGCCGGGTCACATGAGACGTAAACTATTTTTTTCAATTTATTTTTCGTCAATAAGATTTCCAAGGCCTCTTTTTGTATGCCGGAACGGGGTGGGTCGAGGACAACACAATCCGGATTCATGCCTTTCAGGGAGTAAGCAGTTACACTCGCATGTAAAACTCTGGCTTGGGGGAAGTGTCTCAGGTTGTACTCGGCGTCTTTTACGGCGTAAACGTTGCTTTCTATTCCGGTCACGGAACCCTCTTCCCCTACGGCCTTTGCCAAGGGAAGGGTAAAGAGCCCTACTCCGCTGTAGAGGTCAACGGCATTTTCCTTCGGTTTCGGGCTCAGATACTCCAGTACGGTGTCCGAGAGGAACTCAGCGGCATTTTTGTGCATTTGGAAAAACGACAAAGGACTTACCCTGTAATCGGTGCCTTTTACCTTGAAAAATAAATTGTCTTTTTCTGGGGCGGCACCGTCGCTTAGAGAACCGTTTTGGCCTTCAAAGGTTTTGCCGGAAGATTTTTTCTTCCGATTCTCGGAGAATCTTTCTTTCGTAAGTACCCGACAGGAGACATCCGGCGGCCCTTTGCCGTCCGAATCTGAAAATATCAATTCAATTTCGCTTCCGGCCGGCCACCTTTTCTCCAGGACAGCCAAGTCTGCTAAGTTTACTTGTGAGATGAGGCAGTCTTTTATCGGAACGATTTGATGACTGTGACGCCGCCTCATTCCTGCCGCTCCGCTTTCGTCGGCTGCCAGTCTGATCCTGTTTCTCCACCTTTCGCCGCTCTCTGCGGGGGAGAGTGGCGAAACTTCAAATTCGGCGTCCAGCTTTCCTATAAAATTGAGGCATTGTCGCACGATGTCTTTTTTCAGTTCGCGCTGGTGGTTCAGATCTGCGTGCTGAAAGTCGCATCCTCCGCAGGCAGAAGGGCCAAAAAACGGGCATTTCGGTTTGATTCTGTGAGGACTAGGGATAATGACTTCCGCAACGTCGGCCAAGATAATGTTTTTCTTGATTTGTGTTATCCGC
Source organism: Actinomycetes bacterium (assembly GCA_021796535.1). Taxonomy (GTDB): domain Bacteria; phylum Actinomycetota; class Acidimicrobiia; order Acidimicrobiales; family Bog-793; genus JAJZMK01. The sequence goes on from JAKABW010000016.1 coordinate 22,724, forward strand.
GCCATGACAGTTTCGCCGGGCAGACCGTAGTGTACAAAGTAGACGTCGCCCTCCAGGTGCGCTATGCAGTCTCCGCCCTTGACAATTTTTTCGAGTTTCAGCCGCACCGAGTCGTTGATTGAACGTTTTTCTGACAATTTTGAAAGCGTCTTATTTAGTGACGTGCAATTCGTCTATTGTGATGGCATGACCGAAGAGGGGACCTTCGGCTTCTGAATAACCGATGTCGGAAAGAATTTTTGTCTGCGAACGCAACCTTACTCCGCAGGCAACCGTAAGCAGGCCAAGAGCGTTGCCGATGGCCGAGATTGCCTTGACGATGGTCCCGCTTTCCTGGTCATCCACCACTTGTTCTGCCAGTATCGGATCCGTCTTCATCCTCGATATAGGCAGATTGGACAAAAGGCCGAAATTGGACCAGCCCACTCCGACGTTTCCCAAGAGGATCTGAAAGCCTATTTTGTTAAATTCGGATATTGTGGTCAGGGCATAGTGCCCCGTATCCAAAAGAGCCTGTTCGCTTACTTCGAAGCAAAACATTTCCTTTGGCAGTCCGTGTTTGTGGATCAAAGAAGAAATATGCATGGGGGTTGTGTTGTCAAGCAGAAGTTTGTCGGCGATCGGCAGTCTGATAACGCATTTTGATTGCAGTATTTCCTCGCCGCCGGGGGCGGCACTCCGCTTTGTCAAGGAAAGACAAATATGATTCAAGACAACTTCATAAAGCTCGTAGCCCATGCTGTTGTCACAGGCAAAAGGGAGGATGTCGGAAAGAGCCATGGTGGTGTTGTCCGGGAGGTATGTCACAAAATTTGCCGAAGCCGCTATGACTTTATGTGTTCCCAAATCGACAACCGGCAGGAAAGTAAGACGCAAATCTTGATTCTGAATCATGTTTTCCAGCAACGCAATTTTTACCGACTTACCGAAGATATCTTGTTTCATCACTTCGTCATAGATTTCAAATCTGTTGCCGCCGTGGTGCTTTGCTTTATAGAGGGCGGAGTCAGCTTCATCGATCATCGTTTGGGCATTGCTGCTCCTGGAAAGGGAAATGCCTATGCTGGTGGAAATATTTATGGTTTCATCCGCAAGGAGCATCGGTTTGTGAATGGCTTTTCTGACCCGTTCGGCTATGGACAAAGCTGTGGTGATGTCCAGAATGCCTTCTGCCAGCATGACAAATTCGTCTCCTCCGATGCGCGCTATCGTATCGCCGGGCCTGGTGGCTTCTTTGAGACGTTCTGTCACCGTTACAATGAGTTTGTCGCCGGCACTGTGTCCGTAAGTGTCGTTTACTTTCTTAAAACCGTCTATATCCATATAGTAAAGGGCTATGGGGATACCGGATCTTTTTGCCCTGGCTATCGCAATATCCAAGTGGTCCAGCAGCAAAGCGCGGTTGGCCAATCCCGTCAGAGCGTCATGTGTGGCCTGGTAGGCCAATCCGGCCGTCTCTTTGACCCTGTCCGTGACATCTCTTCCGTTGCCGACTATTCCCTGGATGGCCGGATCGTTGAGGTGGTTGGTGGACACTATTTCCAAATGTCTCCAGGATTTGTTGGCCGTTCTGACACGAAAGTTCAGATCCGCCGTGGCCCCAAAGTTTTGCCGCAGGTATTCGATTTTGTCGGCTTCTGATTCCAAATCTTCCGGATGGATGTAGTCCCTGATGAAAGTACCCAGAACATCTTTTTCGTTTACGCCTGTCAGTTTGGAAAAAGACGGACTGGCGTAGGTGATTTTTCCTTCGGCATTACTTAAAGTTATGATGGAGTCCGACCTGGCAATCAGGGTCGAGAATTTATCATAGGCAGCCTGCAGTTGTTGGCTTTGATCCTGTAACCCGGTTACGTCGGTAAACGTTGCGGCTACTCCCGTTTCCCCCGAGTTGAGCTTGATCAGTTTGGTATTTGTTAGCGTCCAAAGTCTTTTTGTCGCACCCTGTCCGTCGGGAACGTCCACTCCTATGGTGACGCCGTGTACCTCCGTGCCGTTCTTGAGGGCCGTGGCGACAGGAGTCTCATCCGCCGTCCACTTGCTGCCGTCCAAGCGATAGGTCGTTCCCGCGTGTTCCAAAGCGTTTATCCCGACGATTGTTTCCGCTTCGGCATTGAGCATATTGCAGGCGGCTTGATTGACGGCAATGATGCAACCGTTTTGGTCGTGAATTACGATGCCGCTGTCGAGATCGTCCAAAAGGGCACGATAGTCTATTAAGTCGTCGCTTTTTTCTTTGGATTTTCTGATAACTGATTCCATCAATCCGGGTTATCCAGTTGTCGCAATCTAATAATTAGTCCATTGAGCCGTTGTCTTCAACTCTGTAAAAAGGTAAATCCAAGTCAACCAATCTTACCAGTCCCGAAGCGATAATGCCGGCCAAAGCGTTGACTTGTTCTGCCGGTTCGACTCTCGTCTCCAGAGCGGATTCTTCCAACCTCAGAACCGCCTGCAGCGAGATTTCGACGGCAACCTGGGTTATGTTGCTGTCGGGGCTGTACACTTCTTCGTAGCGCGGACCGCTGAATTCAAACATTTCTTCTTTGATGCTGACGGACAGCGCTTCCATGATTTTTGGCACCAAATCCGCGTCGGGCATTTTTTTGAGCCGTTGCAGTCTTAGGGTAACTTCAACGGCAATTTCGATCATTTCCGTGAAAGGTTCGCCGATCGACCAGGACCTGTATGCGCTCTGGCTCCAAGTCGGCCACTCCATTGTTATGTCGGCACGCACTCTCGGAGGCGACTGTTCTCCCGGTAAGCTATAGGAGGTCTCAAAGGATAAATCGCCCGAAAGGATATCGGACAGAAGCCGCTCTTCGACTTGTTGCGGCTCAAGCAGGCTCTGTTCCAGGGCGTATTTAAATTTCGAAATTACATCTAAAAAAATATGATCAAACATCTATTGCTACGCTAACCAATTTTTGAGATCCCGTTGCGGTTATTTTCATAAATTTATAAAAGCAATCAAAGACCATATTGCTCTTTTGCCCGCACGGGTGAGAGCGGCGGGTGGTATTTTGATATTGATAAGGCAAAATTTTTGGGGAAGCATGTGACAAATACTTGGTTGGAAAGAGGATTTCTTTTATACGCGCATCAAGGAGGTGCGCTGGAAGCTCCGGCCAGCACCCTGTTTGCAATAGAACAAGCCATTGCCAATGGGGCAAACGCCATAGAGCTGGATGTCCATTGCAGTAAAGACGGAGTTTTGCTGGTCGGTCACGATCCCATCGTGGACACCACTTCCGACGGCAAGGGAGCGATAGCCGATTTGGACTATGGGTACATCTCCCAATTGGATAACGCTTACTATTTTATTCCCGACAAGGGAGCCGTTAAGCCGGCAGATGACGCCGATCCCAAAGAGGTTTATCCGTACAGGGGTCGCGCTTGTGATGATTTTAAATTCAGATTTGCCAGATTGGAAGAAGTGTTGTCAAGTTTTCCCGACCCCGTTTACAATTTCGACATCAAAGAGACGGCACCTTCGGTAGAGCCGTATGAAGCTTTGCTGGCAACGGTATTGAGGCAATATCAACGAAGTGACAACGTTATAGTGGCTTCATTCCACGATAAAGCCATAGAAACATTTTCAGTGGCGGCTCCCGAGTTTGCCACGGCGCCGGGAGCGGAGGAGACGACCGCTTTCGGACAGGCCTTTTTCACAAAAAAATCCCTGCCGGATTCCATCAGGCGTCACGCGGCTTTACAGATTCCGTTTAAGTTGAGAAATTTCAAGATTGTCACCCCTGAGTTTGTGCACACCGCTCACGAGTTGGGTCTGGCCGTTCACGTATGGACTGTCAATGACACGGAGGAGGCCTCGGAGCTCTTGGATGCGAAGGTGGACGGAATTATGACGGACAGACCCAAGTTGCTTGCAAATCAGCCGACTGTCAGATCCTTACTTTAAAATAAGCATAAAGCCTCATGGCATTGGCTTCGGATCAGATCTAGCCTCTGCCGCAGTTGGGTTTTTTGCCGTGGTTGGCGTTCTTCTTTTTTCTGAGTTTTCTTTTATTGGTTCTTTTCGACATAGGTACTAGATAGTACTAGAAAATTTTACATCAAATCCTAACTTTCCCATATTTATCATCCGGCCTCAGATGCCGTTTTCTCACGGCACAGCCCTACTTTGCATGATAGAATTAACGTAATTATGCAATCCGAGCAAGGAGTTAAGTCGGAGGCTTACTGTGGCCTGGCTTATATATGAAGGACAAGTTGTCGCCAGCGTAGATTCACGGTATAGTGTCAAATCGAGATCTTTTCAAAGTTGTCATAAAAAATTAATCGCCGTCCGAGGGGTTTTGCTCATAAAGCATACGGCGGTTATTCACAATCTGGGCGCTCCCGCGGCGGTTGACGTTGTCTTGCTTGACAAAGATTTCGTTGTGATCAAAGAGATGCTTTTGGAAAAGAATAGAATTTTGCTTATCAACAGAGCAGCAAAGTATATTCTGCTCGCATCCCCGAAAACCTTGGCCAATTATCCCATAGGGAAAGGGGATTCACTCAGACTGACCGATGATTAAAAGTTTTCTGCCGCTTTTTGGACAATTGAATAATTTTTTCAGGAGGCTTTTGATCTGCGTACGTTTATGTTTCTCGCCGCCGTGCTTGAATGTTGTAAAATAGTCGGGTGACCGGCACCTTGTACATAGTGGCTACCCCCATCGGCAATCTCAAAGATGTTACACAAAGGGCCATAGATATTTTGGCAGCCTGTGAGCTGATATGTTGTGAAGACACCAGGCATTCCGGAATGTTGTTGAAGAATCTGGGAATTGTCCCTAAGTCTCTTCTTCCTCTTCACAAGCTAAACGAAGCTTCCCAAACCGGAAAAGTCTTAAAGACTTTGCTGTCGGGCGCCGACGCAGCGCTTATATCCGATGCCGGCACGCCCCTCATATCCGATCCCGGAGAAAAACTGGTTGCGGCGGCCATAGAGGTCGGCGTTATACTGCGGGCAATACCCGGCCCCTCGTCAATTTTGGCGGCCTTGGTTGTGAGCGGCCTCAACTTGGAGAGGTGGAGTTTTGAGGGCTTTTTCTGCCGGAAAGGCTCAGACCGTTTTGAACAAATACGGAAATTGAAATTTACGGAGAGCGTGTCTTTGTTCTTTGAATCTCCGAAAAGAATAGAACAGACCCTTGCCGCTCTGTTGCGCTATCTGGAGCCTGAACGCAAAATAGTTATTGCCAGAGAACTTACCAAGGTGTATGAAGAAGTTTGGAGAGGCACGCTGGCCGAGTCCGTGACTTACTTGGCCGACAAGCCAAGTATAAAAGGAGAGTTTATCCTTATTGTGGACAGATGCCGGTCGGAGAATGCGGAAAGTGAGGATAGGAGACAGGCCTTTCATATGCTCCATAAACTTTTTATCAACGGCTACGGCCGCCAAGATGCCTTGAAGACGGTGAGCACCTTGACCGATGTCGCTCATCGGGAGCTTTACGATGTCTCGCTTGAAATTTGGAGAGGGATTGAATTCGGAACTCCCGATGCAAACTCTCCCGTCGGTTGACACATCAGACGTTGGCGGGAATTTTCGGCGGCAAAGTTTTTTAAAAAACCGACGCCGTAGACAAAAAGCGCCGAAGATAAGATGAAATGGGTTTTTGCCGGAACTGTAGTCATGAAATCGCTCTTGACGGCGATATCCGCAGAGGAATGCCTGCGGTTTTTGGCAATGCCGTAATTTGCGCATCCTCTCTGCGGGAGTAAATGATGTCCCCGGGCAATGCAACCGGGTTCAATATGGACGAAATGTATTTCATCCCTTTGGACCGAATTTTCCGATATGTGTTGATGCGCTTGGAAATGGCTTCAATTATGTGAGAAAATATATGAAAATTGTTTTAATGATGTTTGGCGGAAGGAAATATGGCGGATAGCAAGACATCCTGGATGGATACCCACTGCCATTTGGAAAATTCCATAGAACTCGGGAGTGTACTTTTCAATGCGGTTTCATCCGGAGTTTCCAGGTTGGTAAATGTCGGCACGGACATAGGCACTTCTTTGCAGGTCTTGAATCTGACGTCAGAAATAAGCTCTGCCAAAAAAGCCGGTTTGTCCATAGCCGAATTTTTGGACAGACATTTGCAGACGGCCGAAAAAGCATATCAACTGGCAGACGGAGTCGACAGTGGGGAGATTGAGAACCTCGGCTTACCCGATGTTTGGGCGGCTCTCGGGGTGCATCCGCATGACGCGAAAAACGGTGTCGAACCGTTGCATGATCTGTTAAAAGGAGCCGCCAAAGGAGAAAAAGGTATGCCGGGAAGCGTGATTGCGGTGGGTGAGTGCGGTCTCGATTATTATTACAATAACTCCACCGTTGAAGACCAGAAAAAAACTTTTTCCCGGCAGATCGAATTCGCCAACGAATTCGGCCTTTCTCTGGTAATCCATACCCGCGATGCCTGGGATGATACGTTTGCAATTCTAAAAGAGCACAAGATGCCTGTGAATACCGTCATTCACTGCTTTACGGGCGGAGTTGCCGAAGCGCGGCGGGCTCTTGATCTCGGTGCTCACATTTCTTTTAGCGGCATAGTGACATTCAAGAATGCGCTGGACATACAAGATGCGGCAAAATTTTGTCCCGTTGACAAAATACTCATTGAAACGGATTCTCCTTATTTGGCGCCGGTTCCTCACAGAGGCAAGAAGAATCAGCCCGCATTCGTGGGTCTGGTGGGGGAATACATTGCCGCTCTGCGGGCTATGGACGCTCAGGATTTTGCGGAAACCGTTATTTTGAATGCACAGAGGGCTTTCGCTCTGGGATAAAGATCCGGTACCCCACGTCGACGCCGCTCATGCGGCGGAGAGCGGTTGCCTTGCCTTTATTCCAATCCTGTCTTGGCAATCGGAGTCGATTTTTTTGGCACGCTGACTTTAAAAGCAATGTTCCATTTCAGAAAAGTCAGGCTTGCCGCACCGGTTTTCCCCTGTGTAAGGGTGGCTTTGAGCGGCAGGTGACTGCCGGTCGGACTGACATATAACGTCTCGGTCTCCTTTATGCCCCCGACGGAAGTAGGGTGTCCCAGAATGCCCATTACTTTTTTACCGTTCAGGCGAGGGTTTTTTAAATATGTGAGGTTGCCCGGAATTTTAATCTGCTGTATTTGCCCGGAAAGTGTCAGTGAGGATGTTAAGTTGATATATGTAACGTCAGATTTTGGTATGAATATCCATTTGTTGCCGTATTTTGCGGCACCCTGCTTTTTGAATCCGTAAAAAACTGTCAAAGTATAAGAGGTTGCTTTCAGGAAAAGTTTTCCTTTCAGGAAACGCTCTTCCGAAAACCCTTTTGTTTTGCCTCGCTGGTATTCCGACGTTATGTATCCCTGGTAGCGGTTTACATATCCGTCTTGTCTGATGGTTATCTGCCCCAGGTGATCGTAGTTTTGGTAATGGAGAGAGTTCATTTTATTGCCGGATTTTATTGTCATGCCCAAAATCTGCGCTGCCGACGGGTGTTTGGCGGGAGCGGAAGCAAAGGCCGAGGTGTTTGGCATAAGCAGTGCCGCGCACAGGACGGTTGCAGGTACAACTTTTACAAATATTTTTTTCACTTGACTCCCCCGAGATCTGCCCTGCGGCTTTATTTACAATATAAACCAGCCGGCGTCCAAACTGGACGCACGGCACCATTTTTTACAGAGAGATAACAATTGACGCCGGAAGCCGTTATAGTCCGCAACACAAACCGTGCCGGAACTTCCGGCTCGGCAATTTCTGCCCTTTCGCCGAACGTTTTTTGACCGGACGCTTTAATTCCTCGGATTTGAATCAACGCCCGCGGCGCATGAAAATTTTTTGTTCCGATGAACGTCGATAACTCAAGCTCAGGCAATTTTTTATATGGCACATCTTTTGCGTCGCACCGGAGAGGCAATGCGTATTCGGGCCGCGCAGACAAAACAGGGTGGGTCCATATATTGTCCAGCGAACCCAAATGTTTCGGCAACGCTCAGGCAAAATTTGTTGTCGACACCCATACAGTGCAGATTTGGGTTTGCATCTATGCCATAAAAGAGTTTTTGAGCGTTTATAATAAATATCCGCGAGTACGACTTTCATAAAGCGGATCCGGGACACTGCCCGCCGGATGCGCCCGATCGCGGATGTAAGGAATTTCCCGATGTATCAAAATATCAATTACTATGTCAGATGGAAGAGAAGCAGTGCCAACAAATAGAATGGGGAAAAGTCAACTTGTGCAACGTATAGGGATTTTTGTGGCGTGGCCGTATGCCAACGGCCCCAGGCACGTGGGACACGGTGCCGCTTTGGTTCCGGCGGACGTGGTTGCCCGCTACGAACGTGCCCGCGGTTCTGAAGTATTGATGGTGAGCGGCACCGACGAATATGGGACACCAAACATGATTGCAGCCGAAAAGCGCGGGATGTCAACGAAGTCTTTTGTCGATATGACAAGCGCCGTCATCAGGAACGATTTTATCGGTCTTGGCATGAGTTACAATTGGTTTACACACACGACAAGCCCGAACCATGCCAATGTTGCCCAGAATTTTTTTGCCAACTTGGTTGACTCCGGGTACATTTCTCTGGGTGTCATGAACGGCAGTTTCGACTCTGTCACCTCGCAGGCGCTTCCCGATCGATACGTTGAAGGGACATGTCCAATTTGTGGTGCCGCCGATGCCCGGGGAGATCAATGCGACACATGTACGTCTCTGCTCGATCCCACCGAATTGATCGAGCCCCATTCCTCTCTTACACAAAACCCCGTCGTCTTTCGGCCAACCGAACATTATTTTTTGAATCTCGATATTCTCCGTGAAGAAGTCAAGGGTTTTATCGACAATAACCCCAACTTACGGACTGAGGCAAAAAAACTTTCGGAAAGTCTTGTGAGCGAGCTGAGGCCGCGTGCCATCACCCGCGATCTTGCTTGGGGAATCCCTTTGCCCGACGGTTATGAATTAAAAAGCGGTGAAAACCGTGTTTTGTATGTTTGGTTTGAGGCCGTGATCGGCTATCTTTCTGCCTCTATCGAATGGGCCAATCGGGAGCAAAATCCGGAAGTATGGAAAGACTGGTGGAGAGAAGGCTGTTCAAAGAGCTATTATTTTATGGGTAAAGATAACGTGCCCTTCCATACAATTATTTGGCCGGCTCTTATCGCTGCGAGAAATCACAATGTGAGCGACGGCGAGGTCTTACTCAAGAAACCCGACATCGTTGCCAGCACGGGCAACCTTAACTTTGGAGGTTCCAAATTCAGTACCAGCCGGGGTAACGTGGCATATATCAAAGACATGCTGGAGATCGTCGGTCCGGACGCTCTCCGGTACTATCTGATTGCGGCGGGACCGGAAAATAAAGACAGCAGCTTTACGATCGAAGAGCTAGTTCAGCGTTACAACAGCGAGTTGCTGGCAAAGTGGGGCAACTTGGTGAGCCGTGTCACGAACTTGATCTACAGAGATTTCAACGGGGTAGTGCCGCAAGCGGATCTTGTCAAAAGCGAGGACACGGAACTTCTGGAAAGTGTGAAGAAAGCATACGGCAGTGTCGGCGATTTGATCGAAAGAGTTAAATTGGCGGCCGCATTGCGTGAAGTCATGGACTGTATCTCGTTGGCCAATAAATATATTGTCGAAGAAAAGCCCTGGGAGTCCGCCGTTCTTGAAAGCGGCCGCTCGGCTCAGGTTCTCACAACGCTTTCGCTGTTTATCGAAAATGCCAATAAATTGCTGTGTCCGTTTATACCGCACGCCAGTCAGCGTGTCAGTGAGGCATTCGGTTCGGAAGAGATCATTTCTCCGATGCCGACAGAATCGCACAATATGTACGGACAAGCGGTACTTACCGGAAATTATGCAGAAGGCTTTGCATGGGAGTACTCTCACGCTTGGCAGGGCAATAAGCTAAAAAACGGGAAGGCATCCATTTTCGCCAAGTACAAAGTGGAAGATATTCTGAATACTTTCAACGGCATCTGATCCGGCGCTGCGGAAACCGCCGTTCTGTGCGGGGAAACTCTCATCCGGGCGGGCGTTGAGGCATTACCGGCAACAGCCGAACGATAAAGAAACTCAAAGCCCCGCAGTCGTCATGCACCAAGCCGCTTTCCCGCTGTCAAAACCAGTCTTTGCCGACGAAAATCTATCCGGGAAGCGGTATGAACGAAACCGGCCCGGAAGGCAAAGAGCCATGACAATCCGGCTGTGTGTGGATAACCTGTATTATAAGCGACGTTGAAAACTTAAGCCGCCGGTTCGCTTTCCGGTTCGATATTGACTTGGAGTGTTTTATGCCGACCGTGAAGCACTCTGGTTGCCGAAAGAACCGCCGCCACCACCAAAAGGGCCATGGAGACATAAAAAGCCGAATGCAACCCGTTGGTGAAAGCCGCGGCCGTCTTGGCGTGTAGGTTGGCGGAACCCACAAAAATCGCAAATGCAAGTCCGCGTGATATGGATTTGGAAGCCACCAGAATCGCCAAAGAGAAAGAAAATACCATTCCTACATTGGCAAAAGTTCTGAGAGCTCCGGATGTGATGCCGAAAAGCTCCTGAGGCGACGCTTTCATCACGGCGGTTGTGTTGGCCGGGAAAAAACTGCTGCCTCCTATGCCGTTTATGATACTGGCGACCACCACCACCCATAGTGTGGTGGTATCGGTCAGGTGTGCATAGATAAAAAGCGCCACTACTTGGATACCCAGCCCAACCGTGGCAGGGAGGATCGGGCCTATTTTGTCCACAATTCTTCCTATGACGGGCGCCACGAATCCTCCGAATATATATCCCGGAACCAAGAGGAGGGAAGCATGTATCGGAGAAAGTCCCCTGGCGCCTTGCAGGTACATGATGACAAGGAACAATACGGCGTAGTTGCCGAGTCCTTGGAAGAGGGAGGCCAAAAGAGACGGAGACATGGTCGGTATTTTAAAAAGAGACAGTTGAAGCATGGGTTCTTTTTGGCCTCTTTCGATCAGGGCGAAAACGATTATCATCACAACTCCGCCGATGAAATAACCCCAAATCTGGGCGTCCAGCGCTCTGCTTGTCAATTGAGTCGAGGCCCATAAAATACCGAAAAGGCCGAGCCCGAGAGTAATCATGCCAAAAAAGTCTATTTTATGGGAGACCCGCTGGCTGTTGTCGTGCAGGACTTTGAAAGCGAGAACGACGGCGAAGATACCTATGGGAATATTGATTCCGAACACCCAACGCCAGTTAAAGTAAGTCACGATGACTCCGCCGAGTACGATACCGAGTACGGCACCGAGAGACCAGCCTACGGCGTTAAAACCATAAGCGCGCCCTCTTTTTTCCGGGGGGAAAAGATCCGCTATGACAGCTCCGCTGTTTGCCGTGACAAGCGCTGCTCCCAGGCCTTGCAGAATTCTAAAGATGATAATAGAGCTTTCGTTCCAGGAAAGAGCACAGAGACCCGATCCTATGACGAAGATAATGAAGCCTGTTTCGTACATTTTGACCCGACCGTACATATCTCCGAATTTTCCCACTTGAGTGGCAAGTAAGGTGATGATCAGGAGGTAGCCGATCACGACCCAAACAACGGATGCGATGGCTACGTGGAGGTTCTTTTCGATTTCCGGAAGCGCCAAAATAACGATTGTCGTATCGACAGCGGTAATGAGCACGCCTGTCATCACGACGGCCAAAGCAAATCCCAAATGCTTTGTCCCCACATTGGAAGAGGTATGGCCAGAATGCTTTTCGGCGGAGTTGCCGTCTGTCTGCTTGGAAAAGATTCTTTTGGGTTTCATGCTCTTATTCTATTGTCCGTCTGCCGCACTTTGTCAGTTTTGACAGCTTTTACTTTTTTGGATGTGCGAAAGGCATTTCCGAATCGAAGATGAGCTCTTTAAAAAGAGATATCATTGCGTCTTTTCTCTAAAATGTTACGGCGCTGATTTGTAAGTAGGAAATAATCGTAGTATTTTGATAGTCAGTATTTATCTACGACATGCAAAAATATGATCATTTTGTAGAGTATTTATTATTGATCTATGATTAGAAAATAGCAATGCTACTACATGTACGAGCATATTTTTGATAAAGAAGACGGAGGTTATTATGAGATTTTGGGAAAAATTAGCAAAAGATAAATATGACGGCGGTAAAGGTTCTTGCTTTTCCGGAGAAAATGCAAAAGCCTGTAAAGATACCGGTAAGATACCAAATTGTTTGTCAAGGTTCAGATCCGTTTCGCGAAACAATATAGCGAAGCTCAAAAATACAAATTTGCACTACGTCATGGCGCCTTTCTTGCTTTTGACGGGTTATGTGGGTGTTTCGCTTGGCATATCGGCCGCTACTCCCGCCGCGGCGACAACCGTGCCGCAGCAACTCAATACCTTTGTATCCACCGGTTCTCTTCCGCAAAGTCTGATCGGAGCAACGGCGACTTTGCTCGACAACGGCGACGTACTTGTGGCAGGCGGCAGTACGGGAAGCGTTTCCTCACCGGCGGCGACAAATGCGGCAGAGCTATACAATCCCTCAACAGGAACTTTTCTTGCCACGTCACCTCTGCCTACGGCCCTTTATGACGCAACGGCGACTTTGCTCGACAACGGCGACGTACTTGTGGCAGGCGGTCTTTCTTCTACCGGGACGGCGCTTGCTTCGGCCGAGCTCTATAATCCGGCTTCGGCTGCCTGGACCCAGGTGTCGGCTATGGCTACTCCGACGTTTAACGCGGCTGCTACCGTGATGGGCAACGGTGAGGTGCTGATAGTCGGGGGACAAACCGGTTCGCTGCCTTCCGGGACGACCACTTCGACGACCACTTCGACGACCACGACCGCCGCACCCGTGACGACCACTTCGTCGACGACGACGACATCGTCCGCCGTGACGACCACTTCGTCGACAACGACCACAACCATCCCTCCGGTAACGAGCTATTCGGCCACCGCATCGGCGGAACTGTTTGATCCCGCGTCGAACTCTTTTGTAACCGCTTCTTCTCTGGGCACCGGGTTGGCGGATACTACGGCGACTTTGCTCGGCAACGGTGACGTGCTGATAGCCGGAGGATTGACGGGAACCGGGAGTTCGGAAGTGCCAAGCAACGAAGCCTATGTTTTCGTGCCTCCGCCCACGGGGCAAACAGGGCCGGGCACAATGACGAAAGTAGGAGTTTTGCCTATTGACGTTGCTTCGGCATCCGCAGACAGACTGCCCAACGGCGACGTACTTGTGGCCGGGGGCAAGACAGTGGTGAACAACGTATGGACGGCCAGCGCCGGTACGTATCTTTACAACCCTGCCACATCAAGTTTTAGCGCTACGGCGCAGCTGTCGACGGGGCATGACAAAGCTTCGATGACACAATTGCCGGACGGCAACATCTTGATAGCCGGAGGCATTACGGGAAATATTTCCGCCGGTCAAACCACTTCCGCCGCCGAAATTTACAATACGGCAACTTCCTCATGGAGCGGAACGGGGTCACTGGTGACCGCGAGGGCAGGCGCCGACTGCGTTTTGATAGCCGGAGGATACGTTCTGTTTACGGGAGGTTTTACTTCGACGGGATCGGCTCTTTCCGCCGCCGAGCTTTATTTTGGAGGTATCCAGCCAAGCTTTACCAGTGTGGGAAGAGGAATTTTTGTGGCGGGGAGAAGTCACAGCGTTTTGATTACGGCAACCGGATCACCGGCTCCGACGTTTAGCGAATCCGGCCCTCTTCCGCAGGGACTCACATTTTCCGACTTGGGCGGTGGCAAAGCCGAGATTGCGGGAATACCGGCAAGCGGTTCCGAAGGCGTGTACAGTATTTTGATCACGGCTTCGAACGGCCTGACCTCTCCTTCCCAGAGCTATTCGCTGATCATACGGTACCCCGCCGTGACGGGTTATCTGGAGGTAGGCCAACAGGGAAAGATCTACAACTACGGAAGCGCAAAGTCCATGTCCAATCTTTCTTTCAATCCCAGGTTGCGCCGAGTTGTGGCGGTAGTCTCGACGGCTGACGGCAAAGGCTATTACGTGGTGACTCAATTGGGCAATATATTCAATTACGGCGATGCCAAGTTCCACGGATCGCACGCCCGCGGGCGTTTGCCGCACCCCGTGACCGCATTCCAAACCGTTGACAACGGAGAAGGATATTATATTGTGACGTCCGCCGGAAATATCTACAACTACGGCAGCGCTCAGTTCTACGGTTCGACGGCACACATCAACCTGAAGTCCCCCGTGACATCGATGGCGGTGACCCCCAACGGACACGGCTACTGGTTGGTAACCGCTTCCGGCAACGTATATCCTTTTGGCAACGCGGTGGGGTACTCACATTTGTCGGTAAACCCGAGGGTGCGAAAGATAGTGGCCATTTTACCGGACAGCAGCGGGCAGGGCTATTGGTTGGTTTCCAGGCTCGGAAATGTCTACAACTACGGCAACGCCGGCTTCTACGGTTCAAAAGCACGGTTCAGGCTTCCGGCCCCCATCGTGGCAGCGCAGGCAGATATCGACGGGAAAGGCTATGTGCTGATTTCAAGCCGGGGCAATACGTACAACTTCGGCAGCGTGCATTTTTACGGCTCGCCGGCCCATCAGAAAATACCTGTTCCGATCAGTGCGGCCACTCTCAATTACTGATAATTCAATTTTTCAATATTCTCAGAAAACTCACAGATTATATTCAGTCCAATCAGAGAATGAGGGTGCAAGATATAAGTGTGACAAAAACTCAAACTGAAATATTGAAATAGATCGAACCGAATGCCTGGATCCTCTCCCCCCTGGGATCCAGGCATGGTTCGTAGGGACACGGTTCATGTGACCCGGTTTAAAAAATATTTGGTGAGAGAAGTCAAGAATTGTCTTACTATGGTATTAACAAGTGGAAAGGGATGATGAGCATGGCTGAATTTGATGAGACGAGAAACGGTGATTCAGCGCCCCAAACAAACGGCGGCAACATACCTCCGCAAGATGGCCCCGCGTCGGCTTCCGAACAACAAACATCTCAGGGTTTGGGCAATCAGACCGGCGGTTCCTCTCCTTTGAACGATGCATATTTTGGGTGGTGGGACCAACAACGAAACACCGAGAACAATCAGAGCACGGACCCCTCCGCCGCCGCAGGCGGTACTTTAGGGTCTTCCGGGCAACCCCATGACACCGATCCCGGATATGTTGCAGCGGGGCAGCCGCCGTATACGACGGCACCGGGATCGCTACAGGGTGGAAATGCCACGGGGGCTTGGGTTCCTCCGTCGTTACCGCCTTGGTCTTTGCCACAATACAATGCAGAACAGCAACCTCATAACCACAAAACCTACAAGAGACTGCTTGCTTCCGTCATGGGTGTGGCTCTTTTGGCGGGAGGTCTGGGGGCCGGTCTTGGATTTGCTTTCAGGGGCAATCAGACACCCGCAAGCGCTTTGGGGCCGACCAATCAGTCCCCGTCTTCCGGCCTCTCAAATTCCGGAAGCGTTACGCCAACCTCGCTTGCTCCTCAGGCCAGCAGCAGCACGAATTTGGTGCAAAAGATAGCCAATGAAGTGGAACCGGCCGTAGTGGATATCAATACGGTTGTGGAGTCGCAAAGTCTGGGTTCGGAGCAGGCAGCCGGCACGGGAATGATTATTTCGTCAAGCGGATTGATCATGACGAACAACCATGTCGTCAACCAGGCAGCACAGATAAGCGTGACGATTCGCGGCTATTCGGGCAGTTATCCCGCTCATGTCGTGGGAGAAGATCCGAAAGATGATGTCGCGTTGATCAAGGTGAACGGGTTTTCGCATCTGCCGACGGTGACTTTTGCAAATTCCTCTAAGGCTACTTTGGGAGAAGGCGTAATTGCCATAGGCAATGCCTTGGGGCAGGGCGGTACTCCGACGGTGGTCACCGGCGAAATATCCGCCGTGGGTCGTACCATAACGGCAAGCGACCAATTGACCGCCGCCAGCGAAACTTTATACAACATGATACAGACCACGGCTCCCATTGAACCAGGAGATTCCGGAGGCCCTCTGGTCAATACTTCCGGACAGGTCGTCGGAATGGATACCGCCGCACTGACGGCAAGTCTGGGAGCCACGCAGGGTTACGCCATTCCCTCCAACAGGGCTCTCAGGTTGATCGGTGACATCAAAGCGGGCAAAGCCATAGACGGTGTCCAAATCGGTCTTCCCGCGTTCCTCGGAATCTTTTACCAGCCTCCGGCAACCGCCGTGCCCGCCAATCCTTTCGGCGGTTTATTCAACAATCAAGGGAATATCAGCGGAACATCCGGTTCTTCCGGGGTCGGCAATTCCGGTCAGCAGACGAAAGGAGTGACTATCAGTTCCGTCGCCCAAAACGGAGCCGCCGAAAGGGCAGGGCTTGGTTCCGGCGACATCATAACCGCTTTGAACGGGGTTGCCACGCCGACGGGGAGCGCCCTGCACACGCAGATAGCCAAGTTCAAACCGGGAGATAAGGTAAATGTCACCTATGTTTCTCCGACAGGCACGACCGGCACGGCAGTGGTCACGCTTGGCGGATTGCCGGACTAAAATCGAATCCAAAAAATAAGTCTGACAATACTCCCGTCCCGTGTGGGACGGGAGTATTGTTGTTTAGATCGAAAATGTTTTTTGGGGAAGGCCGGTTTCTGTATGATTCAACGGGGCTGTTTCTGAACGCTTGCCTCGTGTAAAAGTCATATTTATGAATGAAATAATATTTTGCTTTATGGTGCAATATGGATGAAAATGATGTCATAGCTATGGTAAAGCTCAATGGCGGCCGAGTGACAATGCCGCGACGCGCCATTCTAAAATCTCTTTTGAATGCCAAGGAGCACATGACGGCGGAAGAACTCGCCAAGCTGGTCAGGGAAAAATACCCGGATATTCATATATCTACCGTCTATCGCAATTTGGAGGAATTGGAAAAACTGGGGGTGGTGATCCACACTCATTTTTTACATGGCCCTGCAACTTATCACTTGGAAAGTGAAATTCACGTGCATTTGGTCTGTGAAGTTTGCGGAAACGTGGCGGAGGTTCCCCTGGATTCACTCAATCCGTTTATCCGCGAGATCAAGAAGAACTTTAGCTTCTCGGTTAACCCCAAGCATTTTGCCTTACAGGGTGTATGTAGTATTTGTGCTAAAAACAGCGAAAATTAGGCTTATTTTACTCGGGCTCATTTTTGATGGCAACGTAACTGATCAAAGCGGATACAAACAGGATGACCCCGGCCGCAAGGAGGGCATAGTGGAGCCCCTCTCTGAATGCACTATAGGCAGCCGTAATGACTTGGCCGACGATATTTCCGTACAGACTCTTGTCCCCCGATGTGTTTCTCGGTATATTGCCTGTCTCGATGGCGTTGAGCACCAACAGCTGGAATACAGAAGGTATTTTCAATGCGCTGAGTTTGTGGACCAGATAGCTGCTCAAACTGCCGTTTACCAATGACCCCAAGACGGCCACCCCCAAGACAGAACCGAGTTCGCGGCTGGTATTGGCGGAGGAGGCTGCCACCGAGGAATGCTCCGGCGGCACCATATCCAGTACCACCAATATGGCGGGAACGACCGCGGCCCCGAATCCCATGCCGGCAAGGCCCAGATAAAGAGGCAGCATCCCTGAGGGCGTATAGGACTGCAGGGCTTCCATCGAGAGGAGGATACCGGCGGCTGCGAGGAGACATCCTCCCGATATAAACAACTTGTGACCGTATTTACCGATTTTTCTGCCTGTCGTCAGAGAAGACAAAATCATTAAACACGTCATTGGTAAAAAATCTATGGCTATCCTATAGCCGGAGTAGTTGAGTACTTCTTCCAAATACAGCGCCGTGAAAAAAAATATGGCAAATATCCCGAAAAACAGTGTGAAACCTATCAGCAGTGCTCCGCTGAAAGAGGAGTTGCGAAAATAAGAGACGGGAAGCATGGGGTTTTGCGATCTTTTTTCCGAGATGATAAAGAGCGGCAGCAAGACGGCCGCCGTGACAAAGAGGCTGATTGTAACGGGGCTGGCGTAGCCGTATGATTCTCCGAGAATAATTGCAAATGTGACAGCGGACAGCAAGGCAGTGCCTGTCACGAAACCGCTGATATCAAGTTTCGTATTCGATTTGTCAAAACTTTCCGGGACGGTTTTTGCTGCCAGCAAAGCCAACATAACGGCCGCGATGAAGTTAAACCAAAATACGTATCTCCAGGATCCGGCATCCGTCAGGATGCCCCCCAAGACCGGACCGCAGGCAAGAGCCAATCCGGCTACCGCAGCCCAGATCCCGGTGGACTTTGCCCTTGCATTATGCTCCCGGTAGACGTGTCTGATAATGGACAGGGTGCCTGGTTCTGATGCCGCGGCCCCTATGCCCATGACGGCTCTCCCCAGTATTAAAATATCAGGATTTGGGGCAAGCGCCGAGAGCAGGGAACCGAGAGAAAAAACGGTGATGCCCAAGATCAGTAATTTTTTTCTTCCGAATTGATCCGCAAGGTTTCCCGCCAGCAACATGAGGCTGGCAAAAGGCAAGGCATAGCCGTTGACGACCCATTGCAGTTGGGCAACTCCGGCATGCAGATCCAACTGGATGTTGCCGAGTGTTACGCTGACGATGGTGGTGTCCAGAAAGGTAATAAACAGTGTCAAACAAAGCACAACCAAAATCGGCCGGTTGAGTTTCGGCATGGCCGGTACAGAGTTCACAGTTTATTAAACTACTCCATACTTTTTCCTGTTGTAGTCGTATGACATAAACAACATATAAAATTAAGCCTTAAGTGATGAGGTAACCTTTCGGTTACCT
>JAKABW010000006.1 GCA_021796535.1 Actinomycetes bacterium
CAACCCACCCAAAACAGTCGGCGGCAAATGGACGGGTACCGTTGCGGTGCCTTTTGCCGTTCTGAAAAACCAACCCAAGGTGCCCATCAATTCCGAAAAACCCACTTTTGTCTATTATGGGGCCGAAGATTGCCCGTTTTGTGCCCTGATGCGCTGGTCGCTCGTGATGGCGCTTTCCAGGTTCGGCACATTTACCAATTTGCACGAGACTACGTCATCTTCGACAGACATAAACCCGAATACTCCCACTTTTACTTTTTACCGCTCCTCCTATACGAGTCCTTATGTCAATTTCACGCCTTTTGAATATCTGAATCGTCTGCAACAGCAATTGCAAGTTCCGCCTCAGTGGGTTTTGCAGCTTTATCTGAAGTACGACGGGACTTCCAGCGGTCAGCCTGCTCCCACTTACAACATCTGGGGCGGGGCCGGCGTGCCTTTCCTTGACATAGACAATGGCGATACTTCCGTTGGGGTACCTCCCGATTATGCGCCGGCCGAAAAGGTCTTACAGGACGGCGGACCCGGCAGACTCGCCATTGCGCAGGCCATGGCCACACCCGACGGACAGGTTGGCCTTACTTTTGACGCCGGCGCCTTTATTGCCGAATCCAACTACATGTCCGCGGCCATTTGCAATGAGGACCACAACAAGCCGAGTTCCGTATGTTTGAGCCCGGGTGTCATGGCTGCCAAAAAGGCTCTGGCCAAACACGGGCAAGTCGTCGGCTGAGTATAGGTCGGGGGATCATATGGAAGACGACTCGAATTACGCGGATATCGAAGTCAAAGCTTCCGCATGGCGCATCTATGCTTCGATTGTGGTGTGCGTCTTGGGTCTGGCGGATGCAACTTATTTGACTCTTACCCACTATACGAATGTGGTTCCGTTAGTCTGCTCAAGTACCGGGATAGTGAATTGTGCCCAGGTAACTTCCAGCCCGCAGTCTTTTGTCTTCGGTATTCCGGTTGCCCTGTTGGGGGTCGTGTATTTTATTCCGATGCTCATCCTCTCCCTTCCGTTTGCGTGGCGGAGTAAAAATCATATTTTTGCTTGGCTGCGTTTAGCCGGTGTGGTAACGGGAATAGGCTTTGTCGCCTATTTGGTTTACAGTGAGCTTTTCGTGATAAAGAAAATTTGTCTTTATTGTACGGGGGTACATTTTTTGACCTTTATTTTGTTTGTCATCGTTGTGACCG
Organism: Actinomycetes bacterium; assembly: GCA_021796535.1. Classification (GTDB taxonomy): domain Bacteria; phylum Actinomycetota; class Acidimicrobiia; order Acidimicrobiales; family Bog-793; genus JAJZMK01. Next base: position 1,201 of record JAKABW010000006.1, read on the forward strand.
GTTGGGAAGCAGCTACCGCTTTTTGGGACTGACCGGAGTTTGTCGGCATATCTTAAGCGCCGACAGGGAGGGAAAATACTTTGATATTTTGCCCCTCAGACGCTTCCAAGAATAAATCTTTAATATAGTCATGACAGGTAAAAGATATGACTTGTCTTTCGCGGGCCACCTCAGACAATAGCCTGACGGCCTGTCTTCCTCTTTCCGGGTCGAAGTTTACCAAGATGTCATCAAAAATGAAGGGAAGAGTTTTTCCGTATTTGGCAAAGTTCTCCGCATACGCTATGCGCAAGCATAGATACAATTGCTCTTTTGCGCCTTGACTTAAATTTTCAGTGGAAAACGCACTTTGTCCGTCGGAGACCAAAAGTATTCTTTCCTGTTTGGCGTTATCGGCAGTCACGGCGAAAACTTTGCTGTACTTGTTGTCGGTGACAAGTGAAAACATTTCTCCCGCTCTTTTGAGGATATCAGGTTGCTTTTCTTCTTCGTAATGACGAAGCGTATCCTTTAACGTCCACTTGGCAAAACTGTAAGTCAAATACTTTCGCAGAAGGTTTTCCAGGCGGGCTTTTTGGTTTTCCAGCTGCATCCCAATGTCGGCAATTTCTTGTGAGGATGCCAGGCTTTTCAGTTCATTTTCGTTTTGCCCTTTTCGTCCCTGGTTGTCTTCTTTTTCTGTCGTAATTTTTTCCAGCCGGCTTTTCAGGTCTTCCAATTTTTCGTCTGCGTCAGATTCGGTATTCAGATAATCGGCGTATTCTTTTTCCGAGACATTGACGGATTCCAGCTCAATTTGAATTTGTCGTTCGCTCTCTTTTAGAGCGCGCTCTATTTCCTCGCTGCTTTTTTTCCAATGCTCGGCCGTCGATAGCAAGGCGTTGAGGTTTTTGGCGGTATCGGTCAGAAAAGAAGAATAGCCGCCGTCTTCTCTGATTTCCGTGACCGAATTAATACCGTCGGCCTTTTTTCTGATCGCATCAAGCAGCTCTTTCGCATTTTTATTGCCTGCGACAAAATCCCGAAAACTGTTGTATTCGCTGTCCTGTATCCGGAAAGAGTCGCCGTATTTGCGTTTTAGTTCCGATTCCAAGTCAATATCGCTCACATCCCGTTGATTGAAGATCTCTAAGATGCCGAATACCGTCTCGCGCCATTTTGATTCAAAATCCTGGAGGTATGTTTCCAATGAACTTTTACTTACTGCCAGTTCCCTATATTCTTCTTGTGCCGTAAGAAGTTTTGTTATGTTATCCAGAGCATCGGGAAGCGATTCCGGTCGTGTGTCGCTGTCAATACCGTATTTGGCCGCTATTTCATATAACCGGGTTTCGATTTTTTCATTTTTACTTTTCATGTCGGTAATCCGGTCATTCAGTGCCGCGACATTATTTTTATTTGCACCTATAGCGTCATGAATATTCCTTATTGACTCAATTTTTTGAAAGAGAGAATCCAGATATTTTTGCAGTTTTTCCAGCTCTGCTTTATGAGCGTTATCTCTGTGTATTTTTCTACTCAGATCATTGATTTTTGTATCAAAAGTATTTTTTTCTTCTGTGGCGGTGTCTATTGATTTTGCCAAGTCTGCCAAATGCGAAGCCATATCGACTTTTATTCCGTTGTTGTTTTCTCCGCCTGAGTCTTTGACGGGAGTAAAGTGCTTTTTATTTCCCGCCCTTAAAAGAAGGTATACGCCAAAAAGGGCAGAGAGAAAAGCCAGGAAAGAGAGCGCCGCCTCCAAGGTATTGTGGCGGATAAGTGCCGTCAAGGCAGAGAACAAAGAAAAAGCGGCGGAGACAAGAAAAAGTATCGCAATACCGGGCGACTTGTCTTGCTTTAAACTCTCGTCGGCAGAGATGCGCTCCAATTTGAGTGCAGAAATTTTACCTTCTGTCTGATCGCGATAGTCCATATCCCGCAGCAGCTGACCGATGTTATTTAGCCATACGCTATAATTCGCGATAAAACCATTTATGAATTCTCCTCTTGTCTGTGGATCATAAAGGGAGTCAATGACGGCATTCCCAACGTTATCTGTTTCTGCAACGAGCTTTTGTGGGGAAAGTAAATGTGCAATGGTAAGGCTTATGTCTATTCCGTTTAGGTATTCCGGTATGGCATTGAGCTGTAAGTCATTCACGATATTTTTAATTTTTATTTCATGATTTTCTACTTCTCTTTGCAGATTATCAACATCATCTTGGAAATTACTAATTTTGGTAACGTTGGATTTTAAGTCTTCTAAGTACAGTTTTGTATCTTTTATTTCAACTTCCCCCGGTGCTTGATCGGGGTTAATGTGTATTTGAGTTGTTTCGTGCTTTAGTGCGAGTAATAAAGACTCCTTCGCACTTATTGGTTTTTTAAGTTGATTTAAGTCTGTTATATATGAAGTATATTTTGCCTCATATCTGTATAAATAATTGATTTCTTCGGACAAAGGTAAAATCTTTTCGTAATAACTTGTTTGGTCAAGGAAGCAGTCGATATCTGTATAAATTCTGTTTTGTTCGCTTTTTGCCTTCAGGTTCTTCAAAACCTGCCATTTATGGATTTCTCCGCCGACAGCCTTTTCCTGTTCTTTCAGGTCAAAAATCGCTTTATCAATTTCATCGATATTTTTTTGGATGTCCGTTATTTTCTTTTGTCTGCTTTCGGCTACCCTCAATTCCTTGTTGAGGTTTCCGATCTTTGCCAGGGTATCGTTAATTGAAGAGGGATCCCTTCTCCTCGTTGACCATAACCCGCCCAGCTCTTTGTTTAATTCTGCGTCTACTTTGGTGGCCGAAGCCCCCGCGCCGAGGATGGTCGCGTTAAAGAGCATTTCGCTGACCTCCCCTGTGGTAAGCGATTTCAGATCATTCAGTTCGCTCAGCCCAAAAGCAAAGACATCCGTAAAGGGTTTCCGTTCCAGGCCACCCAACATTTGTGAAAAACTGACCTGATCTATTTCTTTGCCGTCACTGTTTCTGATGCTTCTCTTCGCAAAACATTCTATGTTTATGACTGTATTGTTTTCGTCCTTTATTTTCAGTCTTCCGCCGTGTCTTCCTCCGTACAGCGGCTGATGGTATTCTCGGCTGTTTGACCTAGGCAAAGAAAATAACGATGCCACGATAAAGTCTTTTAGTGTCGACTTTCCGGCTTCGTTGGGACCATAAAATAAGTTGATGCCACCGCAAAGCTCTTCTGCTTTGTAGCCGTACAGCACCCCGAAGCCTTCGATTTCAAAATCAACGATTTTCACGCGCTATATCCGTTCTCTGGTATTCTTCCGGGGTGGTTTCCCCGTAAAGCTGGCTGATGTTGTAAGAAAGGCCGGCTTCGATCAGCTCTTTGGCCGTGTCGGCGTTGCTTAAAATTTCTCCGATTATGGCATCGCATTCTTTGCCCAAATCGGAAGTCAGGTAATTTTTATAAGCGGTAGCGTCGGTCAAAATCTTGTTTTTCAGTTCTTCGGATTTTTTGATAACATCGGCGAAAAAATCACCGCGTGCCAAAATAGAATCTTTGTTCACAGGCGGTCCGGCGTTATTTTCGAGTGTATCCCACCAGATAAAAGTACCCGTAGGATCGATTTCCTCATTCAGGATCGCAGTTATCTCGTTTAGCGTATTACTTTTATCCAATTCCTCGTAGAGGGGAGTCTGCCCGCTGAGTTTGGCGCGTACCATCAAAGATCTGTCTTCATGTGCCGCGACTTGTTTTTGGATTTCCTTCCGACATGCCTCCGTTATCTGATCCAGTCCGGTGAGACCTGTTATGTCTACGGATATTTTCAGGTAGCGTATCGAATCGCACGGCACCATTTGCAGACTCTGTACGCAGTCACCCGAGACACGGACAAGGCACGCCCCTTTGGCACCCAGTTCGGAAGGCTTGGGGCTTCTGCCTTGTGAATTGCCGGAATAAACTATCCAAGGTTCCCTGGAAAATGCTTTTCCGGAGAGGATTTGGTGTTTATGAATGTGGCCCAAGGCCAGATAGTCCAACTGCGTATATTTTAAGTCCTCAATGCTGCATGGGGCATAGTTTTGATGTTCGCCAGAGACGCCGGTGACATTGCAGTGGAGCATTCCGATGTGGAACCCGTCAGTGGGCGGTCTTTTCAGTTTTAGGGCCAAGTTTTCAGAAGTATCCCGCGTTTTATAACTGACGCCCTGTACGCTGACGAGCAGTCCGGCATCGGATGTGAGAGCAAAGACTTCGGTTTTTGCTTTATGGCCAAAGAATTTTACCGACTCCGGCCACTTATTTATTCCGGTCCAGCCGCTTGCGACGGGGTCATGGTTTCCGTGCACAATAAAGGTTGCTATGCCGGCCTCCGCGAGCTTTTGCAGTTCCTCCAGAAATTTTAATTGTATGTAAGCTCCTTTTTCCAGTCCGTCATAAATGTCGCCTGCCAGCAACAAAAACGAAGCTTTTTCTTTTAAGGCCAGTTTGCAAATGTTTCTGAAGGCTTCCAGGGAGGCTTCTCTGAGTGCTGTGGCCAACCGTTCGTTTGTCTCTGCTATACCCGAGAAGGGGGTACCCAAATGCAAGTCTGAAGCATGCACAAAGCAAAAGCTATCCCTGTCGCCGTTTTTGACGGATATGATATCGGTAAAAAGCGCTTCGGTGCTCACGAAAGCATCTTACTGCGGAGTTGCGTCAATTGCATAGATCCTTAACCTTGACGGGCTGTCAGCCGAGAGGACCGGGTCTTGTGACTTTATCCCGGTCGTGTCAAGATATATAGCTAAAGAAATCCGGAATAAATTTGGAGCATGTTGAGGCTAACAGATATTTGGTAGAAATTTTTTGCATATCAAATATGCTAGGCTGGCAGTAAATTTCTGCGAATACTTGCCTCAAAGAGGAAGAACGATAGTGGGTGTTTTTAAATGTCAGAGTTTAGTGTGAGTGCGACGGGCGGCAAATATGACGTCGGCTCCGGGTCGGGACGAAACGGTGAAAGTCCGCACACCGAAAGCCGTAAGTCAAAACGCCTTGTCCGTATGGCCCTGATTTTGGGGTCCTTGGCGGTGATAGCCATTGCCATATTGTTGAGGCTGCTGATCATAGGCCGGGAACCGGTCAATTCCGACGAAGCGGTGGTGGGTCTGATGGCTCACGAGATTTTGCGCGGACATTTTTTTGCTTTTTATTGGGGGCAGAACTATGGCGGCGTGGAACCTTATATAGTTGCCTTTGCTTTTTTGATTTTTGGCCAATCATCTTGGACTTTGGGTCTTGTACCGGTTTTCCTGGACTTTGTGGCCGCTTTTCTTTTGTTCAGAATAGGGAAAAGATTTTTCGCCCCCCGCGTGGCATTGGGCGCCTCTTTACTTTTTCTTGTCTGGCCAGAAGTTTACGTCTGGCAATCCACCATTGAATACGGGTTTCGCTTTATTGCCTTGGATATCGGCTTGATGATGGTGCTTTTGGTTTTAAAGATCATCGAGGCAAACGGCTCAGGAAGCAATTCCGCTGTCCGTCATGCCGCTACGGGAAATTTACCCTCTGAAGGGTTGCCAGATGCGTCGCCGTCTATTTCAAAGCGCAGGTTTTTCAGTAAAAAGAATTTTGATTATCTGCTGCTCGGTCTCCTGTCCGGTCTCGGCTGGTGGGCGACTCCGGAAATAGCGTATTTTGCCATCCCGCTGGCGCTCTTGATAATTTACTCTTTGTTAAGGAAAAAGCTCAGAGTCTCGTTTTCTCAGTTGGGGCTGTTTATTTTGGGGATTGCCGTAGGTGCGGCACCTTGGCTGTATGACAATGTCGGGCACGGCTTTCCTTCGCTTAATGCCAACTCTCAAGCCAATTCTCCTTTTACCGAGCATTTTAGGGTATTTTTAAGTCATGTGCTGCCCATGGTGCTGGATCTCAGATTCATAGCCTCGGGAAATTGGTTGTGGAAAAAAGATTTTGACTTGGCTGTGTATGCTTTGTTGCTGCTGATCTTTTTTGTATATCTGCTCATCAGCATCAAAGAAAAGAAGAATTTTTTTCTTATAATGTTTTTGCTCCTGTTTCCTTTGGAGTATGCCTACTCTCCTTTCACCTGGTACTGGCAGGACGGCAGATATGCGATATATTTGGCGCCGTTTTTGGCGCTTTATCTGGTGGCGTCCGTAGAGTCCTTATTGCTTTGGTTGTCGGCCCGCCTGAAACGGCTTGGGAGATCTGGTGTATCTCCGGACAGCCCAGATAAAATGGCTGACAATGTAAAGAGCGGTTATGTTTTGCCGGCGGGAAGGACACAAAAGATATCGACTTGGGCCACCGTTGCGGTCGTAGCTACCGGACTTGCGTTTACGCTGGCCACTGCAGCCAACGTGGCGCCGTTTGTGCCGAATCAAAGCATACTTGGGCGAAGCAGCTGGCTGTCTTTTGAAAGCAATCCCAACAATTGGCTGGAGCCGACGGTTGCCGTCTTGCGCGAGCATCATATACAAAACGCATTTGCGGGTTACTGGCTGGCATACGCTCTGACATTTACGGGAAACGGAAGTCTGACGGTTTCTCCCACATTGTTTATCCGCTACGACCAATATGAGGCAGATGTTGAAAATGCATCCAAGGTAGCCTGGATTTTTCCCAATCCGACCAGCTTTGCCTTCCTCGAATCTGAAGTCGGTACTTATGCGCTTTATCCAGGGTGCATAGGAGGGTATCGCAAGAAGGCGGTGCCCGGTTTTGGCTTGTCGGGATGTTTGGATGCGGGTGAAATGGAATCTTATTTAAATAAAATCCATGACGGATACCGGGTATTTTCTATGGGAGGTTTGCTGGCCGTAGTGCCGGACAGAGAAGTCAGTTTGGCTGTTTTGTATAAAGCCGAGCATATCTTTTAAAGAGTTCGGAAGATATTTAGTATTTTATCCTTCTTCTTTCGTCGCTGTTTAATCTTTTTGGATAAGTCGTATTTTGCTGTCAAGACAACATCTCATGTAAATTAAGTGCCGTGTCGACGTGCGGCGGTTCCGTATTTGGTATTAGCCTGTAGGTTGTGGCCACAGTCAAAAAAAGAGAAAATCGTATTTATCCAGACATAAGCTCCAAAGCTTATGAACACCCTACGGACAGAGCGGCTACCGCTGCTTTGGCCTCGATACCTTTATTGGATAAAGTATTAAAAAAAATAAGCGAATTGGGATTTGAGAAATCTTTGGAGCAGCAATTGCTGGCTGATTCTGTCAAATTGTCAGACAAACAGCTTCCGAAAGTGTTTTCTCTCTTTACAGAGTCGCTCACGACGCTTGATATCCAGGCAAAACCGGATCTTTATATCAGGCAGTTTCCCGTTATCAACGCTTTAACAGTGGGTTCGTCAAGACCCGTTGTGATAGCCAACTCTGCGCTTGTCACCCAAGTCGGGGAAAGTGAATTGCACGCCGTTTTTGGCCATGAGGCAGGGCATATTCTCTCCGAACACGTTCACTATGCCACGGTTCTCACCATATTACAGCGTTTGGCGTCTTCCGGAATTTCTACGGTCGGCAAACTGCCGATTCAGGGTCTGTTGATAATTCTTTCCGAGTGGTACCGGTGTGCCGAATTGAGTTGTGACAGGGCCGCCACGCTTGTCGTGGACGACCCCTTGGTCGTCTGCAGACTGCTGATGTCAACCGCAGCCGGGGGGATCAAGGATCTCAATCTGGATGCATTTTTGGCGCAGGCCAATGACTTTATGGAAAACACGGATCTTTTTGCCCGTCACAACAGATGGGTCAACGAATTGGGCAGGTCGCACCCTTATACTGTAAGGCGCGTCGGTGAGCTGATGCGGTGGGTACGGGAAGGCGATTTTGACAGAATTCGTTCCGGGAATTATATAAAAAGAGGACAGGAGCCGCCTCCCTCGGAACAACTGAAAGCAGCCACCGAGCACTACAAGGAGAGGTTTTCTGAAGTTTTGGAACGCATAGCCGGCGGTATCGGCCGTTTGGCCGATCAGGTGTCAGATTGGATCAAAGGAGATAAGTGACCTTTCTTATCCCGGGAGATCTTGACCGCGGTAGGCTCTGACCGAAATCAGCTGTTTTGGCATTGCCGATCCGGAGGACCTTTTGGCGGGAAGACCGCTTCTGTCAAAGCACTGCTTCGGAAGTTTGTGAATTCGAATAATGTTGTCAGGATGAAGACGTATCTGCCGGCCGATTGGGAGTATCAGAGCCCTCTTTGTTCTTGGGCAGAGTTTTCTTTTGCTAAAGTGGTTTGAAGCAGGCGCAAACCAGTTTTCGGGTTCCAAGCGTTTTGCCCTCGTAGCTCAGGGGATAGAGCAGCGGTTTCCTAAACCGTGTGCCGCAGGTTCGAATCCTGCCGAGGGCGCAAGAAATAGCAGGTTGATAATTAAATGCATTTATCGTCAATAATTACAAAACCTTCGATTGGTGGAATAATTCTATTTGTCTACTGGAGTTATTTTTCATTGGTACCTATATGAGCACTTATCCAGTTTGTTAATTCATCTATTTCGATTTCTCGTGCTGCAATTCGAACCATAATCGCAACAATGTCGTCAGTAGTTGATGAGATCTAAACATAATCATTGCGGGCAATAAATTCTCGAAGGCATGCATAAGCAGTTCTCTTATTACCATCTGGCAGGGCGTGGTTTCTAACTAACCGTTCAACTAAAATGGCAGCTTTACGCTCAAACTCCTCATAAAAAGTTACTCCACCAAATGAGGCACCAGGTGCATCCAATGCCGATTCTGCTAATCCAATACCGACTCCCTTTGAAAGCACCTTCGCATCTATTCCAAGCACCTTTTCAGCAATTATTAGGTAATCGACAAGATCAAGGTAGTACGTCACATCTTTGCAAGTTTTTCAAAAACTTCACTTTCTGCTTCAAATAACTTTGATAAGCGCTTTTGAAAATCTGGGTCTGCCTTTCGAGCATCAATATATTCATCTATCGCAACTCTAACGGCTTCTGAAACCGATAAGTTATCAGTCCGTGCAACTAGTTCAAGGGCTTCCGCAGTTGAGGGTTGCATTCGAATTGTTGTCATATGCGAATTTGTATTCATGATATCAGTATAACACGAGAATAAACTGTTTATAACGTGTCGACAGGTTTTAGTTAGAAAGATTTATGAACGATATCACGAGCAGTCATTTTTGGGAATGAAATACCCATAACTGATTAGTACCAGATGTTACTAGACAGACTGGCACCCTTACTGAACAGGCTAAATGATACTGGATAGTACTAGATGGACAAACGAAGTCTGATTCCTAAACCGTGTGCCGCAGGTTCGAATCCTGCCGAGGGCGCATTTTGACTTGCTGAATCAACCAATAGTGTTTGGCAGATCCCCGTCTAGTCTGAAGGCTCTAAAATTTTCTCAAGGAAATCAACGGGAGAAAATATTGGGATTTTATTTGATAAAGATAGCAAATCTAAATCGCCTGTAACGATCATAGATTTTGTACGAAGTGCCAATGCTATTAGATAGTTGTCATCGGGATCTTTAGAAAAGATTTCGGAAGGCAACTCGGCATCTTCGATTGACACTCCTTCTTCGCTTAGAAGATTGATGATGTTATCAATGTCTGACTGCGTAGTATATTTTTGAAGCTTTGGATATGTAAGAACTCTGCCAAGTTCTTCAAGTAACTTTTGAGAGATAATGATTTCGAATGAGCCCCTCAACCATTCTCGCATTATTTTTGCTGGGGATCCTTCCTTGCTAATCATCGCTGAAATAATTACATTATCGTCAAGGATAATTTGCACCTATTTATTAGTACTCCTTTTCCTGTCTGAATGTTGAGCTTGGAGAGCTAAAGCCATTGCTTGGCTCTCATCTAAAGTGTTACGTTGCCAGAGCTTTTCAAATAGATCAAGCCCAAGTCTTTGGCGTATTGCCTCCTCAATTAACTCGCTTTCTCCTTTACCTTCTCTGGCAGCACGAACCTTCACCATTTTTAAGACATCCTCATCAATTGTTAGTGTCGTTCTTGTTTTACTCATATATACATAATAGCATCAAACAATCATAAGTAAAGTGCCAGCAAGCTAATTCCAGTATCGGCACGACAAAGGAAAAGTATTTTGATTCAAAATTAGGAATACTCTGGGAATCAAATGTATGACACTGCCCGATATTAGGAGATACTAGACAGACAAATGCGGTCTGATTCCTAAACCGTGTGCCGCAGGTTCGAATCCTGCCGAGGGCGCTTAAAAGTTGAACTTTTCACTCTATGTATGCTAGGATTTCCCGAAAGGGCGTAGGTGTGGCAGTTCTTGACGGGTGCAAGGACTTCCCGGATGAGAGTCGAGTAATGCGTTGAGTTTAACTAAAGTTACTTCCCAATGGAACGGGCCCGCAATCTTAGTTGAAGGCGTGCATAAGTATTTCCGTAACGTTCAGGCATTGCGCGGTATAGATCTGAGCGTGGAACGCGGTAAGGTACTTGGTTTGCTGGGTCCCAACGGCGCCGGTAAAACTACGGCGGTCAAGATCATAACTACCCTTTTGGTGCCGGACAAAGGAAAAGTCTTGGTCGAAGGACGCGACGCGATCGGATCACCGGCGGCCGTGCGCGAAATTATAGGTCTGGCCGGACAGTCTACTGCCGTTCAGGAAGAATTGACCGGACGAGAAAATTTGGAAATCATGGGCCGCCTTTACCACATAGGCGCGTCTATCAGAAAACAACGGGCAACCGAACTCATCGAACTTTTTGATTTGGCGGATGCCGCAGACCGTCCCGTCAAAGGTTACTCGGGCGGCATGCAAAGACGTCTTGATCTTGCTCTGAGTCTTGTTTCACAGCCCCAGGTACTTTTTTTGGACGAACCCACCACGGGACTGGATCCGAGAAGCCGTTTGGGCATGTGGGAAGTCATCAGGGATCTGGTATCGGCCGGCACCACTTTATTGCTCACTACCCAGTATCTGGAAGAAGCCGACGAGCTGGCCGACGACATTGTGGTCATTGATCACGGACAGGTCATCGCGTCCGGTACGCCGCGACAGTTGAAAAATAAAGTAGGCGGAGACGTAGTTGAATTTGAAGTCGTCGACAAAAGTCGTTTGGCGGAGGCAGCCGAAGCGGTCAAACCCATTTCCGAGGCGGAGCCCCAAATCAACGCCGAGATCTTCAGGATCAGCCTGCGTGTCGGCGACAACGGTTCCAATGCATTGGTGGAAACCGTAAGGCGGCTCGACGCAATCGGAATACATACCGAAAATTTGGGTGTCCGACGACCTTCTTTGGACGACGTATTTTTGTCGTTGACCGGACACGGAGCGGAAGAAGCTGAAAAAACAGCCAAGTCTGCCCGGCGTAAGAGTAAGCACGGCGATCACTAGGAGAAAAATGAGTTCTTTGGAAATATCGATCTCGGAGCCTTTGCACATTCCAAGCCAGCCTATCGGCAAGAGGATTAAGCTTGGTGTTTCTGATGTATTGGCTTTGACCCATCGGGATTTGCTGGTTTGGTTACGCAATCCCGCCTTTATTTTCTTCACAATTATCCAGCCGGTCATGTTTGTACTCTTGTTTCGCTATGTTTTCGGCGGCGCTATTCCGGTAAGGGTACCGGGAGGTTATGTAAACTTCTTAATGCCTGGCATTATCGCTCAGTCTGCGGCTTTTGCTTCTTTCGGAACGGCCATTTCTTTGGCCAGACAATTGCAAAAGGGAGTTATCGATCGCTATAGGGCAATGCCCATGGCGCGTTCGGCTGTTCTCCTCGGGAGACTTGTGGCAGACACTATTCGCCTGACGGTAACGGTGCTTGTTATCTTAGGGGTAGGGTATGCAATAGGCTTCCGCTTTGCCAACGGGATTTTGGCGGCAGTCGTTATGTTGGTGCTCGGCATAGCATTTGGCGTTGTCATCTGCACCGTAAGTGCCTATGTCGGATTAGCCATCAAAGACGAAGAATCTGTAGGCTCATTCGGTTTGATATGGCTATTCCCCCTTACTTTTGTCAGTGCGGCTTTTGTGCCGGTTCAGTCTATGCCCGGTTGGTTGCAGGCCTTTGCGAATAATCAACCCGTAACGGTTGTCATCAACGAAATGAGAGCTCTTGCTTTGGGCGGTCCCCTGGCTCTCCACGCCTGGCAAAGTGTGGTGTGGCTTTTGGGGATAGTTGCAGTCTTTGTTCCTCTGGCAGTCAGGGCTTATAAAAAAGCCGCTTAGGGAGAGCGACAAAATGCAAATGGATGCGATATGAGGTACGCTCTGCCGCGTCAGATACCCCACGCTTAAAGTTTTTTGACCGGGACTCGAAGCAAAATGACCGTACTATAAACAACAGACCGGCTACAGCTCTTTATTACAACCTCATATGGGGTTATTGTCCCCGCCGGTTGCATGTGATTGGCCCGGGGTTGCATTTATCTCCAAAGAGGATTCGGATTTTTTCAAAATGATCGCAACTCCGACTATCTTTGCAGTGCGTAAAAAGGTTGTACCCCGTTCCTTGTCCTTTGGAAATCAATAAATCTGCAATAACTTTATTGGCAGGGAACCGAAAGCCAGCGCTCTCCCGTCAGACAAGTCTTATATTGTAGGACACCATGAAATATCTTGACCGTGTGCGGCAGGATCTAAATTATTCCCCGGCCGTCTTTAGACAGCCGGGGAATATGTCTGCGTACTGATTACCGTGACGACCTACCTGTAGTCAGTTTTCCGGTTTTACTTCGCTCTGCGCCCCATCTCCCTTTTTTGTTTCACCGCCATAGAGGAGATGATATACGCCGGCAGCGATAATTCCGCCTATGAGCGGTGCTATGATGAACACCCAAAGTTGGCTCAAAGCGTTGCCTCCCACAAAAAGAGCCGGGGCAATACTACGTGCCGGGTTTACAGAAGTGCCGTCAAGGGGAATGCCTATGATGTGTACCAGGGTAAGCGACAGGCCGATGACCACTCCGGCGATATTGACAACATTTCTTGTGATTGTAAGAATAACCAGAACGAATATGAAAGTTAGGATAACTTCTGTTGCAAATGCCCCTCCGGCGTTCAGACCCACCATGGAGTGTGATCCATAACCGTCCGTTCCCAACCCGACCTTTGCGGTCGAGTAGCCCGGAACACCGTGGAATATGCCGTACAGCGCCGCGGCCCCTATGATACCGCCCACCACTTGGGAGACCCAGTACATTGCGGCATCCGTCAAGGAAATTCGTTTGGCAACTAAAAACCCCATGGTGACAGCCGGGTTCACATGACAGCCCGATATGGAGCCTATGGCATATACGAGAACCAGCAATACTAATCCGAAAGCCAGTGCCGTTGCCACTACGCCGGCTGATTCACTAAAGCCGGCAATTTTAAAACCAAAACTCAGCGTTGCGGTTCCCACTCCAAAAAATACGAGCATAGCTGTTCCAAAAGCTTCAGCAAACGCTTTCCGATAAGTCATTGTTCCTCCCAGTCTGTCATAAATAGCATACTTATAACAGAACTATATTACATTCCGCTTAATTATTTATCAATGATATTTGTTCGGATAGAGCAAATAATATATATGCGACACCGCTTGCATATTAATGACTCCATAGCGCTGTATATCAGTAAGGTATTTTCCGGTAAAACTTTTATGCGTCGCCCGCGTTAGACACAAAGCCGCCGTTTAATTTCTGACTGCAATCAACTCATGGTAATTCAATTGTTATAAGCGGCTCAAAATGTTTATTTTTAGAAATCAATTTAGCTGCATGAGTATTTTGAACAGATATTTTTAACAACTATAGTGGCAATTTGGTTTGCCACTTGCAAACTGCTGCCTCCCGGCACCGTTGTAATTGCCGCTACGGTGACAATAAGCGAACCGGTGTCGATAAGTATTTCGTGGGCTGCAAAGCCGTTCGCAGCTTCCAGGTTGTCTATCGTGGTGGGTTTGAAATTCAAAGCCTTATCGGTTTTAAAAAGCAGTTTGTAGTAAGCGGAAGGTGTCTGACCGACTGTGGGTTTGTTTAAATCCAGTGTGGCATTACTCCCCAACCCCGTCACCAATTTACTGGAGCTATAGACCCAATTGCACTGTCCGGCTGAAGAGGTCACAGAATTTATCTTTAATGCAAATATGGCGGAAACCTGCGATTTCGTTATAAGAGAACACGGGGACGGCAATCCTTGAGTGGCGCCGGAAGTGCCGGTTGCTTTTGCAGATGTTGTGGTGGTGCCAGAAGTTCCTTTGCCGGGCTTCGTGGTTCCCGATGCAACAGTGCCGGGGCTATTGGCAGCGCTTTTTGTTGTTCCGCATGCCGATAAAAGTAAGCCTATCGCAACTAATGCGCCAAAAGTTATTTTTCGCACTGCGCCTCCTGATATGTCATTGATGACATATTTCATAAATGTCCAGACGTTATTATACACTTGATATGTCAGCTTGTGCTGATGATCTTTTCATATTCTCAATTGATTTGAGTGGCAGAGATATCGCATGTGAAAAGTTAGGCGGCGTTTCTTCGGCTGTAAAGATGAATATCAGTTGAGACATGGAGAGCACGCCAAGAGTGGGGAATATCAGGGGTCGGTGTCTTTGGTCACATTCGCGGACGGGAAGAAATATTCGGTTGCTAAAATACCCTACCCTGGTATAGTATTCTAGAGGAGGTAAAGGATATGTCTGAAGTAAATGTTTTTTCCGTCCCCGGTATCAGCTGCGCACACTGCGAAAGAGCCATAAAAGAAGAGGTACTTCCTTTGGAGGGTGTGGAAGATGTACAGGTCGACTTGGAAGCAAAGAAAGTCAGAGTAGTCGGGACAAATCTGAATCCGGAGAAGCTAGTGCATGCCATTGCCGAAGGAGGCTATGAGGCGACTTTAATATGAGTAACGATACCTACGGTAAATTTGCAGTTACCAATTTGCCGAAAGTCGTTGAATTGAAAATTTCTGGTATGACGTGTACATCGTGTGCCGTCCGTATAGAGAAACGGCTTCAAAAGGTTGCCAACGTAGACAACGCGGCCGTGAATTTTGCCACGGAAGTGGCTACCGTGCGCCTGGCGGAGCCAGTCGGGAAAGAAGACGAAATTCTTTCCGAGCTTATCAAGGCGGTTGAATCGGCGGGTTATGAAGCAGACCTCTATGAAGAGAAAGCCGTAACCGCCGAACAAAAGAATCAGTATATCGGGAAGCTTATTTTGGCCGTAATTCTTTTGATACCCATAGTCTTGCTTTCTTTTGCTCCCTCCCTAAGGTTTCCTGCTTGGGAAGATATTGTGCTTGCTGCCAGCGCTTTAGTCGTCTTTTACAGCGGATGGCCTTTCCATAAGGCTACCGTTGCCAATCTGAAACATTTCTCTATGACTATGGATACCCTGGTTTCCCTGGGATCAGTATCGGCTTTAGTTTGGTCTGCCGTAGTTACGTTTGCCGACATTAATGCTCCGGTTTATTTTGATGAGGCCGCCGGCATAACGGCCGTGATCCTACTGGGGAGATTTCTGGAAGATCGGATCAAAAAACAGGCTTCCAATATCTTGGGGGATTTATTTGCGCTTGGGATCAAAGACGCAGAGGTTCTGAGAGGTACGTCCTCCGAAGTGATAAGTATTGAGAATCTGCGTCCCGGAGACATTTTCGTGGTAAAGCCGGGAGGCAAAATAGCAGCGGACGGAGTTGTCGTGTCGGGTGTTTCCGCAGTGGATTCTTCGCTCGTCACGGGAGAGTCAATGCCCGTGGAAGTCGGCGTGGGAAGTCATGTCGTCGGAGGGACAATAAACACTTACGGCAGCCTTCACGTTGAAGCCCAAAAAACAGGCCAAGACGGTGTTTTGGCTGAAATTGGCAGACTCGTGGCGGAGGCCCAAGGCAAAAAAGCCAATATACAAAAACTTGCCGACAGAATTTCCGCTGTTTTTATACCCATCGTACTCTCGTTGTCCCTTCTCTCTTTTGCGGTTTGGCTTGCTTTTGGTTACGGTCTGAGTCGTGCTTTTATACCTGCCGTGGCTGTTTTGGTGGTGGCTTGCCCGTGTGCCATGGGACTCGCCACCCCGATTGCCATGATGGTCGGGATCGGTCGGGGTGCAAGGCTCGGCATTCTAATCAAAGACCCCGATGCCTTGGAAAACAGCAGAAAAGTCACTGCCGTCGTGTTCGACAAGACGGGAACCATTACTTCCGGCGCCATAACCGTAGACGAAATCGTTTCCTTCAACGGTCATACCGGAGAGGAAGTGCTGTCTTTGGCTGCTTCCTTGGAGAAATCAAGCGAGCACTTAATAGGTCAAGCCATTTACAATCATGCCCTGAAAGAGGGGACCGACTTGGTCGATACCGATGAGTTTGTATCCGCACCCGGAGAAGGCATCGAGGCAAATATCGGTTCAATCCATGTAATGCTCGGAAAGAAAACCTTTCTCTTGGCAAAAGGTATCAGTATTTCCCAAGACATGGTTTCGGCGGAAGAAAGTTTTGAGTCGCAAGGAAAGACCGTCATATCGGTGGCCGCCGACGGGGTCGGCATGGGTCTCATATCGCTCAGCGATACCGTAAAGGCTGAAGCAAAATCGGCGATAGACAGAGTAAAGTCTTTGGGGATACGCCCGATAATGATAACGGGGGACAACGAAGCGGTCGCTCACAATATCGCCAAGTCCGTAGGCATAGACGAAGTCATAGCGGGAGTGATGCCAAAAGACAAGGCCAGCAAAGTACACTCTTTGCAGTCGGCCGGAGAAGTGGTGGCAATGGTGGGAGACGGCATAAATGATGCCCCGGCGCTGGCCTCCGCTGACTTATCGATAGCCGTGGGAAGCGGTACGGATGCGGCGCTTGCGGTAGCGAGTATCACGCTTGTAAAAGATGATTTGATGGCCGTGCCGGATGCAATTTTGCTTTCAAGGAAAACTTTTACAATCATCAAAAGCAATCTGGGATGGGCTTTCGGTTACAATGTCGTCGCCATACCGCTTGCGGCATCAGGCATCATAAACCCCTTGATATCGGCTGCGTTTATGTCGTTTTCAAGTATTTTTGTTGTTCTAAATGCGCTCAGACTAAAGAGATTCAAAGGAGAATCCCATGGGGGAAGAAAATACGCCGTCTAAAACCGCAAATGACGGATCCGTACCCGCATCGCCCGGGTACCTCCACAGTAAAAGCGCTTTGGTCAACAGAATGCACCGCATCGAGGGTCAAACCCGCGGCATAGAAAAAATGATCTCAGAAAATCAGTACTGCATTGACATCTTGAATCAGATCGCAGCTGTCAGGACGGCTCTGGACAGAGTGGCAATACATATTGTCGATGAGCACATAAATCACTGTGTCAAAGAAGCCATTGATTCCAAGGACAGAGAAAGCGCCGACGTTAAACGAAAAGAATTAATGGAAGTGATAGATCGCTTCATGAAAATCAGGTAAGACCCGAGATGGGGGAACTGGCGTTAGGGGAGAGCCCGCTGTCTTATGTCCGGGTCATCCACAATGATAAACGACGGCCTTCGCTTTATTTCCTGCACGGCAAGCACCTGTGAAGCATTCGTGTGCCGCGAGGGCACCCGTTCCCTTCCGACAGAGCGGTAGTTGGCTTTTTCTTGGCTTACGCCGAATGTATTGTTCATGTAGTACAAAAGTCCCACGTAAGCCAAAGTTGCTATGAAAAATACGATGCAGAAATACCACAAGAAGTTAAAGACAGGTATGGCGCCAAAGGTGAA
Source organism: Actinomycetes bacterium (assembly GCA_021796535.1). Classification (GTDB taxonomy): domain Bacteria; phylum Actinomycetota; class Acidimicrobiia; order Acidimicrobiales; family Bog-793; genus JAJZMK01. Next base: position 18,840 of record JAKABW010000006.1, read on the forward strand.
GGTAAAGAGGACGGACGCCGCCAAAATCTTTAAGTTCCTTTTTCGTAGCGCCGCTTTTTTGTTGCGCTTATGTGCCGTCTTGGGGCGAAGACTCTGTCTGTCAACGCGGCGGTGCAGAGCTGTGCCGTGAGCTTGAGAGCTATCGGCGGTGTAGTGTTGCATGTTCTCGTAACCAGGCAGATAAAAAAGATTACTTTCCGGGTGGACTTTATGTGAGTTGGCTTGGTATGAGTCGGGGGAGTCGGGATAAACGGAGAAGTTATGGTGGGCGATATCGGGACTGTGGTTTGTTATAAGGCTGATCGAGGATCCGAATTTTCCTATTTCAGAATCAATGCGAAACTGGCTTACCTTTTTCCATATGTATGGTGCTAATGCTAATACCCATACCATGAGAAGAAGGAGTATCAATGGCATCTTAGGCAGCCCTCCTGCGATATCATTATGACAACCAGTCATACCAAAGATACTCTAAGAAGTCATCTTTGTGTTGGATAGTTAATCAAAAAGTAAAAAAATTGTTTTTTGTGATTTTGGAGCGGCTGCGGTAAGGGTATGGCTTTGTTTAATCGGAAGGAAGTTCGTGCAGCAACGATTCGTTTCTTCTCCAGTTGCCGGCACTGCCTCCCGTTTTTTCCCAGAGACACAATTCTCCTACGGACATTGTTCTGTCTATCGATTTGCACATGTCGTATATGGTAAGTGCCGCTACGGCACAGGCGGTCATGGCTTCCATCTCTACGCCTGTTCTGTCAAAGGTTTCGACCTGGGTTTCTACCTCCACGAAGTCGTCGCCTATGGTGAAATTGATATAAACGTTTCCCACCAGCAACGGGTGGCACAGCGGTATCAGGTCGGCAGTTTTTTTGGCGGCTTGGATACCGGCTATTCGCGCCGTACTGAGAACATCACCTTTGGTGATGGAGTTACTGACTACGCCCGTTGTCGTTTCCGGCAACATGGATACCTTGCATTTGGCGCGTGCTCGCCTGTGGCTGGGCTCTCTGACGTTTGATTCGAACATTCTGACTCTGCCCAGAGGGTCAAGTCTTGTAAGATTTGTTTCGGCCATTTTTTAATTGTACGCTTTAAATATGCTTTTAAAATTGATCGAAAGATAATTTCGAAACATTTTTTTGTTTTACATGGTCAATCTCAAAAATATTTTGGTGTGCTTGGCACTCATATTATGAGAGTGCCAGCTATAATAGAAGTTAAACTTCGGCTTAAAGCTGTAATCGGTTGTCTTGATTTAAGGAGGCTTAAGTGCCAACCTATGAATATGTTTGCCGTGATTGCGGGCAACACCTGGAAGTCGTACAGTCTTTTACTGACCCTGCCCTGAGTAAATGCGAGCTTTGCGGAGGTTCTCTCCGCAAAGTTTTTGGCAGCGTAGGCATTGTCTTTAAGGGCAGCGGGTTTTATAAAACAGACTCCCGTTCTTCTTCCGGTTCGAGTGCCGTCAAGACTGCAGAAACTCCTTCTTCGGAGGTAAAGTCTGAGCCGACCAAAAAAGAAGATACGACTGTCAAAGCAGAGACGCCGCCGACAAGCGGCGAAAGCACTGCCCCGAAAGCAGCCGAAAAGCCGGCGGCAACCAGCCAGGTGGCATAGACGCCGTAAGCACACCTTTTTGGCGTATTGCGGAGCAGGGTATTTTGCCGTTTTTCTCTAGCTGCCGCTGAGTGACATCTCTCCGATTGCCAGGGTAACGCCTGCAGCCGAGGAGGGAAGCCATTCGATGTCGTTGCCGATATAGAGAATATCTTGGAGCATTTTTTGAATTGTCGACGCGATGGTCACCTCTTTGACAGCTTCGCCAAGTTGGCCGTTTCGTATCATCAGGCCCTCCGCTCCCACGGAAAAGTCGCCGCTTATCCGATTGACTCCCGAGTGGACACCGCTAATTTCTTGAACGTAGAACCCGTTGCCCACTTTGTCGATGATCTGAGTTTCGTTTAAGTCACCCGGCAGCAGCGAAAGAGCTCTGGCTCCGACGGAAGGGGTGGACTTGTAACCCGCTCTGACGGCGGATGCGGTGGATGTCGTTCCGGCCAGTCTTGACGAGTAAGTATCGTACAGAAAGCCGGACAGCTTTCCTTGGTCGATAAGAGTCAGTTTTCTGCTGGCCAAACCTTCCGCATCGAAAGCGGAAGCTCCGAAAGCGGATATGTTGGTGGGATCCTCAATCAGAGTGAATGTCTCGATGCCCACTCGGTCACCCAGTCGGTCGGCAAACAGCGATCTTTGTTTCACCACTTCTTCTCCCGACAGAGTGCCGGCCAATATGGAGACAAGAGTGGCGGTAACCCTTTTGTCAAGGACCACAGCCAGCTGCGCGGATTTTTGCTTTTTGGCGCCGAGCAGTCTTGTGGAGCGCAGTACGGCGTCGTTTACGGCTTTTTCCGGGAGCAAGTCGTCAATTTCTCTTCCCACGCTGTAACCGGATCCGCTCATGGTGTCGCTTTGTTCGCCCACCAGTATGTCGGTGGCGATATAGCAAACACTTTCTCTGGCGTACGCTTTTATTCCAAGGGAGTTGCAAACAGCTACTTCGCCGGCAGAGTCTCCGTAATCGCTGCTCGTTACCTGCCTTATTCTGGAGTCAGCTTTCCGGCAGGCGTTGTCGAGCTCGATTGCCAGATTGATTTTTTCTTCCGTCGGGGTGTGCAAAAGTTTATCGCGCCACAAGTCAATTTCCTGTGGGGCGATGCCGTCGGGCCGAGCCAATCCGACCGCTTCGTCGGGAGTGGCAAACAAAGAATTGTCCCGTGCCTGCCTGAGGGCTTCTCTCGCGGCATCTTCGGAAAGTCCTCCCACGTAAGCAAAGCCTTGTCGATGGGAAGAAATAACTCTTACCCCTATTCCAGCCGATTCGGCTGCGGAAAGCGATTCGACTTCGCCTTTGTAGGCTCTGGCTTCCGTGGAAGTCCCCCAGCCGACAAAGGCCTCCACTTGTTCGTCGCCTTGTGCGTCAGAGGCAATTTTTTCGGCTATGTTCATCAAATCAGGCACCGGCTGTTCCTCCGACTGTCACTTGTGAAATTCTGAGAGTCGGTTGCCCGCAACCGACGGGTACGTTTTGTCCGTCTTTGCCGCATGTCCCCGGGCAAACGTCGAAATCGTCGGCTACGGCGTCTATATTTTGCAGAACCTCCGGTCCGTTACCTATCAGGTTGGCGTCTCGTAAAGGCTCTGTTATGCGGCCGTTTTCTATCAAATAAGCTTCCGTCATGCCAAAAACAAAATCTCCCGTTGCCGTATTTACTTGTCCCCCGCCGAGTTTTGATACGTAAACGCCGTATTTTGTGTCGGCCACTATTTCGTCTTTGTTGTCTGTGCCGTTCATGAGGTAGGTATTTGTCATCCTGACCATAGGCAGATGCTGGTAGCTTTGTCTCCGGCCATTGCCCGAAGAAGACCTCTTCTCTTTTCTGGCTCTCAGGTAGTCCCACATGTAGTCGGTCAGGACTCCGTCCTTGATGAGAACGTTGCTTTGCGCGCGGTGTCCCTCGTCGTCTATGGCCGAAGTACCCCAGCCTCTTCCAAGCGTGCCGTCGTCAATTAATGTGACTTTGGGATTTGCGACAATTTCTCCGACTCTGTTGGTGTAGACCGAACTGTCCTTTAGGATATGGTCGGCTTCCAGTCCGTGTCCGCAGGCTTCATGGAATAAGATTCCGCCGGTGCCGCTCTTGATGACTATCGGCAAAGTACCGGATGGCGCCGGTTTGGCGTTTAATTTGGACAGGGCGATTCTGGATGCTTCTTTGGCCACCTCGGCTACGGAGAATTCGTCGAAAATTTCAAAGCCGGCTGTCAGTGCGAGCGTTTCGTATCCGGTTTGCAAGCCGCCGTCTCCCAAGGCAACGCAGAAAACGGAAATTCTTGTCCTGATTTGATCGTCCGTTGCCAACAGTCCGTCCGAATTTGCCACCAAGATCCTCCGCCGCGAGTCCCCATAGCCTATTTGGACTTGTGCTATTTGTCCGGAAGCGGATCGGGAAGCTTCGTCGGCTGCCTGGAGAAGGGCCACCTTCTTTTTCTTTTCGACCTCCTCCGGCCATATCTTGACGGCGCTTTTTCCGAAGATTTCTTTTGAGGCGTCCAGGGACACGACTCTGCTGCCGTCTGTCTCCCGTTTGGCGACGGCAGCGGCGGCTTCAGCCGCCGCCAAAAGACCGTTTTGCGACAAATCCTGAGTATGGGCATAGCCCGTTATATCGCCCACGACAACTCTTATGCCGGCCCCTTTATCGTGGCCGGAAGAGAGTTCTTCAATTTTTTTGTTGTCCAGGGCGATCGAGGATCCTTGGCGGTCTTCTGCAAAGATTTCGGCAAATTCGGCCCCTTTTGCGGAAGCCCTTGATAAAACTTGTTCGATGACGTCCGTGGGTATAAGTAAATCATCTGCGGCTAAAGTCAAAATTCCTCACTTTTCCATGCATTCCGTAACTTTGTAACCTTCGGTTGATTCCAAACGCAAGTTTACTCTCGTGCTTTATCAGAGTATCGGAATTGATCGCTGTAAGACAACGCGGTTTAGGTAAACATATTTAGAAGCCTATCGCGGGATCTCGGATGAGGTAAGTAAAACCGACTTTTTGCGGATGACTAGTTGCTGCCCAAAATTCCTCCCAGCAGCCCGCCCAATCCGCCGCTTACCGCTGCCGGCGCGACGGTGTTTCCGCTTTGATCGATGTAAGGCGCTATGGCTTCCGCGAGATTTGCGATAGGCATGCTTTGCAAAAATACTTTCCCGGGGCCGGTCAGTGTGACCAGATGAAATCCGTCTTGTCCGAATAGCTTATTTGCTATTCCCGGGACTTGCGTGATTTGGAAATTGACGCCTTGTGTCATGGCGCCTATGTGTCCGGGGTGAACCAACAAGCTTTGTCCCGCAGCCAATTCGTAGGGAATTATTTCTCCGGAAAGCTCCAAAAAGAAAGTTCCGTCGCCTTCCATTTTTTCAAAAATAAAACCCTCTCCGCCCCATAGTCCGCCCCGCATATTTTGTTGAAAACCTATTCCGCAGACGATTCCGGGTGTCCCGCAAAGCCAGCCTTTGCGATGAACCAGGTAGCCCTGACCTGGCGTTACGGATAGCTCTACAAGAGTTCCGGGCTGTTTGGCGGCAAAAACGACTTTGCCTTGAACAGACTGGGCTTCATAACGCGTGACGAGCAATCCTCCGCCGGCAACCGCCCTCTTTAGGGTTGCCGCAAAGCCCTTGTCTTTTCCTGTGGAGGTCGTTTGTGACATGTGGATATTGGGAGTCATCCATGAAAGTTCTCCGTGTGTGGAGATAACTGACTCTCCCGCCTCCAGGGTCACTTCCAGTATTTGCATTGTCGTACCTTTGATTTCAGTATTCATAAACACCCCTTGGTATAAGTAAAGCTAATTATAAATTTGGCTGCAAATAGCAAAATAAAATTTTATGGCAGCTTGAATTGGTTGTCCAGTTATTTTTTTATTTATGTCAAAACTCTTTCGCTTTCATGGCCTCTGAGTTCGCTGTGCCGATATGGAAAGAGCGACAATATTTCAATTCGACTAAAATATAAACGCTTCCCGCCAAGTCCTTATCTTTGGGAACCGGTCAAAATATGTGATTCAAAAAAGATTGAGGTTATGCCGCAGGGATATTGATTTAACAAAAAATAAATAAAAACTGCCGCGGGTATCCGCGACTTTTGCCCAATTCTTTACTACTATTTGTGAAGACGGATTTATCTATGAAATAAAAGCAATTTATTGGCAGTTTGTACAGGATGGAAAGATTATGGAGCAAGAGCCGTTAGCGGACCAACAAGCTACACCGATTTTTAATGCTTACCGCAGAGGATACGATCCCGAACAGGTTGATCGTTATGTCGCCGATCAGCAGCGAAGACTGGACGAAGCCCTCAAAAGGGCATCTGTGGCAGAGCGACGTCTCGGTGCGGCAGTCGGTCAATTGCGGGAACTGAACAAAAGAGTAGCCACGCTGGAAAGTCAGGAGAGGCCTATTCAGGCTCCGGCTCTGGATACCTTGGGCGAGCGCATACAGAGAATTTTAACTGAAGCCTGGGAAGGTGCTTATGCCATCAGACAATCTGCCGAACAGGAAGTTCAGGAGCTGAAAGCCGAGGCCGAAGCTGCGGCTGCGGAAATAGTGGATCTTGCCGAGGAGCGAGTCAAGAGCATGGAGGTTCGCCTCAAAGAAGTCAGAGATCGCCAAATGAGCGAATTGGAGCAGGAGAGAGCCAAAGCCGTAGGGCAAATAAGCTATCTGCATGAGCAAAAGAAATTGGCCATGACTGACTTGTTGAAGTTGCGAGACGTTATCACGTCTACTCTGGCTGAGAATTTACCGCCAAATTTGGTTGCCAAATATAGGCAGATGACCGGCGCATCCGAGCAAAAGACACCTTCACAGACGGGTCCGGAAGCGTCTTTTGCCCCTGCCGTGCAGGTCCGGACACCCGAGTCAAAGCCGGAAGCGGTGTCGGCCAGCCGGGAATATGTCACTGAAGCAGTAACCGACTCTTACGAAGATGAGGGTGACAATATCGGCGACGAGAACGCCAAAGAATCTGTCCGGGGTGTGTACGGGTATGCCGACACCGGTGTCGAACAAAAAGTACAACCGGAATTGGACTTGACGATGCCCGTCGCTGCCTTCAATTCCACCGCAGCCATGTCCCATATCGACCGTCACGACATTTCCGAATTGGTAAGACGTCACCGTGAGGCCAATAAAAGGCTCGTGGAAGCTGCAAGCGGCAGAGGAAACATGGATTCCCAGACGGGTGAGGAGGGCGAATCCGTTCCGGGTGAAGCCCCCGGCCGTCGCGAGCAAAACCAATTCTACGACTTCACTGATGAGAACTGAGCCTCCCGGCTCCCTACGTCATCGCGGTGGCACTGCCGTAAGGCGGTAAAAGTTTTTAAATTGCTCTCTTCGGAGCAGGAGGAGGTTTCGTCGCCGTTATAATATAATACGATACCGTATCGTATTATATTATAACGGTTACCCGTCTGGAGCAAATATGACTGCGACGAAATGTACCCAACATGACGCAAAGTGAAGTTTTTCGGCACTTTGCAACAAAAACCTCTTCCGGTCACAGCGGGAGACCCAGAAATGAGTTCAGTCATGCGGCGATACTAAACGCTTGTCTGCAGCTTTTGCTGGAGGTCGGGTACGACAATATGAGCATTGAAAAAATCGCTTCGTTGGCAAAAGTCGGCAAGGCAACAATTTATCGGTATTGGTCAAATAAAGCAGAGATAGTTGCGGAAGCGGTTCTGTACAGTTCGGCAAAGTGCGACAATTCCGACACGTCTTATTTGCTGGACGGTAATTTGCGCGAAAATATGATTGCCGCCGTCAACGAATTGTGTAAAGCAATTGTCGATGCCGATGGGGCCATGATTTCCGGACTCATCAGGGCGATGCAAGATGATGCCGATCTTGCCCTTTTGATAAAGAAAAATGTTATTGAAGTTAGCATGCAACCCATCACTAAGGTAATTGAGCATGGCATGCAGAATAAAGACATATCAGAAGCAGTTGATTTCTCATTTATGTACAGTGTAATTTTGTCAGTAATTTTTACCAGGCAAATTATTACAAGAGAAAGCCTGGATAAAGAATTCGCAACCTATTTAGTAGATTATGTGGTGCTGCCTCTCGTCGCATACCACACAGAAAAAGTGAAATAACCCTAACAAACAAACGAGGTTTTTAATATGACAGACAATAGCGTCGAAATAATCGATGATAACGACTCAAGGCGCTGGCTGATTTTGGCAGTTGTTGCCATAGCGCAGTTGATGGTGGTATTGGATGCCTCCGTTGTCAATATAGCCTTGCCTACGGCACAGAAGGCTTTGCATATTTCCAACACCGACCGACAATGGGTCGTAACTGCCTATTCGCTGACTTTTGGCGGCTTTTTGTTGTTGGGCGGCCGCTTATCCGATTTTATAGGAAGAAAGAGAATCTTTATCATCGGGTTGATAGGTTTTGCGCTCGCCTCTGCTTTGGGCGGCTCGGCCGTGGACGGAGGAATGTTGTTTGCAGCCAGGGCAATCCAAGGTGTGTTTGCCGCCATGATGACACCGGCGTCGCTGTCCATCCTGTCTCTTACCTTTACCAAGGAAAAAGAAAGGGCAACCGCTTTTGGTATTTATGGAGCCATTGCCGGAGGAGGAGCGGCCATAGGTCTTATTCTGGGCGGTGTCTTAACACAATATCTGGGATGGTATTGGTGTCTTTATATCAACACGCCGATAGGAATCATAACTGCTTTGGCGGCATTGCCTCTGTTGAAAGAGAGTGTGGCACACGGTGACAGAAGGTATGACATACTCGGCGCTTTTTCCGCCACCGCAGGCCTCGCGGCTTTGGTGTATGCATTCACCGAAGCTGCCCAGGACGGATGGACTGCCAACATCACTTTGGGAATGTTGGCACTGGCCGGTCTTTTGCTTATCGTTTTTGTGGCGACAGAACTTAAGATCAATCATCCTCTGTTGCCGATGAGGGTTGTCTTGGACCGCAACCGCGGCGGGTCTTTTTTGGCTTCGTTTTTGGCGGGAATAGGCCTTTTTGCCATGTTTTTGTTTCTCACCTACTACCTGCAGGAAAGCCTCGGCTATTCCGCTTTGAAGACAGGCGTAGCGTTTTTACCGTTTTCCGTGGGCATTATTTTATCGGCGGGGTTGGCCAGCAAACTCTTGCCCAGACTCAACCCGCGCATTTTGATGGTTGCAGGGTTCATCATGACGGGTCTCGGCTCTCTTGAATTGGTGAGGGTAGGGATTCACTCCAATTTTTTCACTACCGTATTTCCGGCTGAAGCCGTGATGAGCATAGGACTCGGACTGGTCTTTGTGCCGTTGACGGCGACGTCTCTGTTGAATGTGGCGGAGCATGACGCCGTGGTTGCCAGTGCGCTTTTGAACACTACGCAGCAAGTCGGCGGGGCGCTTGGGGTGGCGCTTTTGAACACTATTTTCACTTCGGCCGTCGCGGCATTCTTGACAACCAACGGGAAGGGCCACTCGGCTCTTTTGAATGCTCCGATTCACGGATATAGGGTTGCCTTTGTCTGTTCTACGGTGGTATTTGTTCTCGGAACATTTGCCGTTGCATTTTTGGTCAACGCCAAAAAGATAGCGCCGGATTCCGAAAAATCCGATGCCCGCGTTCCGGCAGGTATTTTGTAAAAAAGGGCACAAGGCTCAGAAAAAACCGGTTACAGCGTATATTGCTGTAACCGGTTTAAAAAAATCAGTGGGCCGCCCGGGTCTCGATCCCGGCACCTTGGGATTAAAAGTCCCCTACTCTACCCGATGAGCTAGCGGCCCTTTTCCGACAAGTATAGCAACGGATGACGCTCTGCGGCGGTCTCTTTGCCAACATGCCGATGCTAAGCATAGCAATCGGACGCAGGCTTATTCGGGAAAATATGAATTCGCTGCAATTTTTTCCTCCTCCTCTTCCTGGCAAAAGATGGAGGCTTCCGTGTTGTTGGCCGATGCCGTTTTGAGAAAGGGACAACACAATTATTGCATTCTGACTTTGCCGGAAAACCGCCGAGGGACAGAGTTTCGGCTTTCTCGGCGTCTGCCCGAGTCTCCGAAAGTCGGAGTTTTGACCACTTTTTTGTATCGGAGTACGCTCAGGCTACCGCAGCGGCGGGTTTTTCTGAAAGCATATTGATAAGCAGAGAGGAAGTTTTTTGTATTCTGGTGCAAGATTTCTTAATTAGTGTCTCTGCATTCTTGCTGTCATTGCTCCAGGAAAGGATATATCCAAAACTGTAGTTGCTTGAATCAATCCCCAAATAATCGCATGCTATATATGCAACGGATTCTGCTTCCAATTCGCCCAAGGCTCTGTCGGTAAAGTCTTTATGCATAACGGCATGAGCCAGTTCGTGGATAAAAGTTTTAATTTGCTGTTTAGATGAATTATTTTTATTTATATTTATACGGTTGTTGCTGTGTGAGCAGTTGCCATTAATTTCAGGCGGCATTTCTTCTTGAAATACGTCAAACCCCAATGATGATGCAATTGCGGTCAACCTTTTATAAAGAGCGGAATAGTCACCGCCTGCCAATTTTTGGTAAGGATTCAGTAAATCTTTCCCTTGTGTCTGAGAAATATCAAATACATTTGCTACTTTAAAGCCGTATAAGTCATATTCGTTTTCTTTTTGTGAGTTCTCTGATTGTGCCCGTTCTCTCTTGTAAAGGATGGGTGCCAGGATCGCAATTGCCTTCTCTCCCTTCATGACGTTGCGTCCCAACGATTTCCATGTGCCGTAGCCGGCGACCCGGGTGGCATCCGGTCGCTGTTGCATAATCAAAAGAACATTTGCATACGAATAGTTATGAAAATGTGTTTGTAACTTAAGGTAATCTTGCCATTTGTCGGATGAAGCCAATTCGGCAATACCTTGACTGAGTCGGATCAGTATGTCTTGTGACGGACGGATTTTTGTCATTGCTGCCCCTTTTTTGTAGCGGAATAAATTGGCTTGACGGTGTCAAGCGGAAGGGGACAAAAGTTCCTATACGCAGTCAGTGACGCTCGCGTTTTATCATAGGACGGAGATGTATCAGTGTTTCTTTTCTTGCCATGCCCTGTCTTGAGGCTTATGCCGAGACTTTGGGGAAGTCTTGGATCGGCAGCACATTTTGGCTTGTATGAGAAGCATAAACCGCACTATGATCTGTGCATACAAGTCAATGTGCTTTTGCGCAAAGACAAGGCCATTTATACTAAAAAGTGAGGAGTCAAGTCATGAGAAGCCAATTGGGAAGTTTGAAAATCGTCAGTCCCGCTTTTACACACGGAGGCCGCATACCGCAGGAATACAGCGGGGACGGCAAGGGGGTTTCTCCGGAATTGATTTTCGAAGGAACACCCGAAGCAGCTCAGGAGTTGGTTTTGATATGCCACGATCCGGATGCCCCCATGACATACGGCTTTACTCATTGGGTGCTTTATAATATACCGGCCGATGTCTCCGGCCTGGCGGAAAATTGCGGAGACCCCCACACGGGGGGAGTCAACGAATTGGGCAACTCCGGTTGGGTGCCGCCTTCCCCGCCCCCGGGTCACGGCGAGCATTTTTATTACTTCCAATTGTTTGCCTTGGACAAAAAGTTAGACTTGCCGCCGGGCCTAGCCAGGGCAGAGCTTTTGGCAAAAATAGACGAGCATATTTTGGAGCAGGCAAGAATAGTCGGAATTTACTCGCGACCCTAGCCGTCGGCGGGGATTCCGGAGAGCGGGGAAGGCCTCAATCGGGCAATGTCAATAGCATGGGATAAGGGCCGGGAATGGGTCTTTTCAAACCGGATACGACTGACACCCGCGGTCCCCGTTCGCCGGGTCTCAGGCAAGAGCGCCGCATCGAAGCGTTGAAGGCAATTCTGCTGGATCAGGGTGTCGTTTCCAGATCCAGCAAAATCTTTTTGACGTCGCCCCCTCCCGCGTATTCGCCGAGGGTGCCGTCGCTTCGAACAACCCGATGACAAGGTATCGCTATGGGAAGCGGGTTGGCGGCACAGGCACTGCCGACGGCCCGCGAGGCTCCGGGATTTCCCGCTCTTATCGCGACGGAGGAATAGCTGGCGGTTGTGCCATAGGGGATTTCCCTCAGCAGGCCTAGTATGTTGCGTCGGAAACCGCGGGCAAGGCTCAAGTCGAGAGGGAAGTCAAAGTGCCGACGCCGGCGGTCAAAGTACTGGCTCAGCTCTTCTGCGGCTTGACCGAGACGGGCGGGGGCATGCGACAGGCCGGCGCCCGTCAGTTCCGTGAGCCGGTCAAGAACCAGGTCATGATGCTCATTTGCGTAGGCAACGCGAACTACCCCGACGACCGTGGCGACGAGCAACAGGGTGCCGACGGGTGTGTCAAGCGTCCGATAAAACATGTCGGGCGCCCCCGCTGTTTTTGTCATGGCACGCTTATTTTCGCGGGATCGTACATTGCACAATTTTATCACATAAGCCGTCCGGACGGCAGACTTATTCCGTGACATCTGTGCCCCCGACAGGACTTGAACCTGCGCGCCCGGCTCCGGAGGCCGGTGCTCTATCCCCTGAGCTACGGGGGCGAATTGTGATGACGGCAATCTTGGTGCAGCTAAATTTTGAGAGATCCAACTTCTGCGGTTTTAATAACTGTGTTCCGAGAGAGCTGCTAAGTTTATAATCTAACAGATTTTTAACTGCTTGTTTGCTTTTAAGATCGTCCAAAGCGCGGGAAGTGTGATGTTATCTATTGTAGACACGATCATAGACGGTATTTCCAAAGCTTTAAATACTTTGGATGCCGATGCCGATGCCGACGGCTTAATTCATTTGGAGCGGCCTGCCAGGCCGGAGCACGGTGATTTTTCGTCAAACATCTGTTTGGTAATTGCCAAAAGACTTGGGATGACTCCCCGTCTTTTGGCGGAGCGCTTGGCGGCGGCAATTCAAGCCGATCCTTTTGAGGATCTTGTCAAGGCAGAGGTAGCCGGACCCGGATTCCTTAATTTTTATCTGGACAAATCTTATCTGCATAAGATCCTGAGAGAGGTCCTGCTGGCGGGGGAAGACAATTATGCCAGGCACACATTCGGAGAGGGGCAAAAAGTCCAACTGGAGTTTGTTTCCGCCAACCCCACCGGACCCCTGCACGTAGGCAACGGCTGGCTCGGGTCATACGGCGATGCCCTGGCCAGGTTACTGGAACGGACCGGACACAGTGTTACCCGCGAATATTATGTGAACGATACGGGCAACCAAATCAGAGTGCTGGGGGAATCGCTCTTGGCCCGCAAAGAAGGACGTGAGGTTCCGGAAGACGGCTACCGCGGCGAGTACGTGGGCGAAATAGCAGCCGGCTATGACGGGCCAAACGATGTTGTGTCGGCCGGAAGGTTTGCCGCCTCGGAAATTTTGTCCAATATCAAGTCGACTCTCGAGCGGATAGGCATACACTACGACAGTTGGTACAGTCAGGCCTCCATTGAGGAAAGCGGCAAAGTTGACGGGATGATTGCTCAGCTGAAAGCCGAAGGTCTTGTTTACGAGCAGGAAGGGGCAACCTGGCTTGCGGCCACCAAATTGGGTGACAACAGAGACAGGGTGCTCGTCAAAGCCAACGGGGACATAACTTATCTGGCGGGCGATTTGGCATACCACAAGAATAAGTTTTTGGAACGCCAATTTGACAAAGTCATCGATATATTCGGAGCCGATCACCACGGTCAGGTCGCCAGTCTGAAGGCTGGCGTAAAGGCGCTCGGCATAGAGCCGGAGCGCTTGGAAGTATTGTTGGGACAGCTTGTTTCCCTGGCCGGCAAAAAGATGTCAAAACGGGCCGGCACTTATGTAAAGCTCGACGATCTGGTGAACGAACTTGGCCCGGATGCGACCAGAATCCTTTCTCTTTTGTCTTCCATAGACCAGGCGACCACTTTGGATTTGGATTTGGTCACCAGTCAGTCCGCCGAAAATCCGGTTTTTTATATCCAGTATGCCTATGCCAGAATCAGTTCTATGCAGGTGCTGGCGCGAGAACGGGGACTTGTCGCAGCCTCGGAGATTTTTGGGGCAAACCGTTCTTTGACAGACGATGAGACGCTGTCGGCATTGTTGTGCGGAGTGGACTTTACTCTGCTGGCGCATCCCCGCGAGATCCAGCTGATGAAAGCCATGTCCCTTCTTCCGGAAGTGGTCGAACAGGCAACGACGGAGAGGGCACCGCATAAGGTAACCACCTGGGTGAGAGGCTTAGCCGCCGATTTTCACGGCTTTTATCACGACTGCCGCATTCTCGGGGAAAACGTGGACGCCGAACTGGCCAACGCCAGGTACTGTCTTGTGGAGGCCGTGAGGACTTCTTTGCGCATAGGACTCAGCCTTTTGGGCGTTACGGCGCCGGAGAGAATGTAAATTTTTTGAGAAGATGGACGGACACAATAAGATGCAAACCGAAGATTTTTCCACAGCCGACTTTCTAACCTCCCCCATATCTCTTAAGCTGCTGCCGTCAACCTCTTTCATAAACGACGGGGGGGAGCTCTTTATAGGGGACGTGGCGGTAACCGATATGGCGGCGGAATTTGGCACACCCCTGTTTATTTATGACGAAGAGAATTTGCGTCATAACATTTCCGAAGCAAAAGCGGCTTTCCCTGCCGGGGTGGCTTATGCCAGCAAGGCTTTCCTGTGTAAAGCCATGGCTGAGCTGGTGGCGGAGTACGGGATCAATATGGATGTTTCCAGCCTGGGGGAGATGTACATAGCTCTGGGCTCCGGAGTGCCGGCGGAAAATATTGTTTTGCACGGCAACAATAAGTCTGTTTTGGAGATGAAATTTGCCGTTGAAAACGGCATCAAGATAGTGATTGACTCCTTTGACGAAATCAATTTGCTGCATGATGTCACATCCGGTCTCAAGAAAAAGTGCAGAGCTTTGCTGCGGGTCACCCCCGGTGTGGAGGCCCATACGCATGAGTTCGTCAAGACGGGTCACGAGGATTCCAAGTTCGGCTTCCCCTTGGCTGACTCCGTGGCCCATCGGGCCATCGAACAATTGTTCCGGCTCGGTCATGTGGAACTTCTCGGCCTGCACAGCCATATAGGATCCCAAATTTTTGAGTTGTCCCCCTATGTCGAAACCATGGAGATCATGGCTCCCATTTTTAACAGATACAGTTTTTCGGAGCTGTGCATCGGCGGGGGTTTGGGTGTGCCGTATCTGGGAAACGAATACGCCCCGTCTGTTTCCGAGTGGGCGAAAGCCGCCCTGCAGGCCGCAGAACAAGCGGGAATCGCAAAAGATGTGGCCATTACGGCAGAACCGGGAAGGTCAATAGTCGCCGCGACGGCCATTACGTGTTATACGGTGGGATCCATCAAAGAAATACCCCAGGTAAGGACATACCTGGCCGTTGACGGCGGAATGAGCGACAACCCCAGACCCATACTGTACGGCAGCGGGTACGAGGTTTTTTTGCCTTCCAGGGCGGATGCTTTTCGTGAAAAAGCGGTCAGGGTAGTGGGAAAGCATTGTGAGTCTGGAGACATTTTGGTTTCGGGCGGCTTCATACCCGTCGATACCGAGGTCGGAGAAATTATCGCCACGCCGGTAACGGGGGCTTACGGCTATTCCATGGCTTCTCACTACAACAGATTGCTGAGACCGGCCGTCGTTTTCGTGCGCGACGGCAATCCCAGACTGGTTTGCAGGAGGGAATCTCTGGAGGATCTGCTCAGATTCGATGTGTGACAAATCAAGACAACGTTGCCGTTATAAAATTTGTATGTTTCAAGAGGGCTATTGTATTATGAAGCTCGGCAAACAACCGCGCGCATAGGCAAAATGAAATAAGACTGGTAAGAACTCTATGAATACGTCTTCTCGCAAAGTGGTCTCTGTGGGTCTTCTGGGATGCGGTACCGTAGGGGCATCCTTTTTTCGGTTGATGGAGGAGTCGCGGGCACAGATTCTGGAGACCACCGGAGCCGAGCTGAGCATTACCAAAGTAGCCGTCAAAGACAAGAACAAACAGAGAAGCGTATACATACCCCCCGAACTGATTTGCGACGATCCCATGGATGTGGTCGGCGACGACTCGATCGATATAGTGGTGGAGTGCATAGGGGGGATCAATCCGGCTTTGGAGTTGATTTCAGCGTCTTTGGAAGGAAAAAAATCTGTTGTCACCGCCAACAAAGAACTGCTGGCCAGACACTGGAATCAACTGCACGACAAAGCGGCAGCCAATAAAGTTCAACTGTTTTGCGAAGCGGCTGTGGGGGGCGCCATACCGGTGGTAAGGGCTCTGGAGGTGTCTCTCGCCGGGGAAAAAATACGCCGTGTGACGGGAATATTGAACGGAACCACGAATTATATTTTGACCAAGATGTCCGAAGAAAGTCTGGCTTACGAGGATGCGCTGCGGGAAGCACAGGATCTCGGCTTTGCCGAGGCCGATCCCACCGCTGATGTCGGCGGTCACGATGCCGCTTCCAAACTGGCGATACTTGCCAGCACGGCCTTTCATTCGGAAGTCAAAGCGGATGACGTTTTCTGCGAAGGAATAGAAAAAGTAACGGCGGCGGATATGGATTTTGCCAAACGCTCCGGATACAGCATCAAACTTTTGGCCGTGGCGGAAACGCTCGGTCCAAACGACAGCGATGACTTACCGACTGCGGCCGCCGGCCAAAAAATTGCGGTCAGGGTCTATCCGGCGATGGTCTCGTTGACGCATCCCCTTGCCAGCGTAAGACTGTCTTTCAACGCATGTTTCCTTGAAGGCGCGGCGAGCGGCGAACTTATGCTTTACGGGAGAGGGGCCGGGGGTCTTCCGACGGCAAGTGCTATTTTGGGCGACGTCATGACCGCCGTTTCGTGTGCATCACCGGCGATATCTTCCGCTTTGTTAAAGCGGGCCGAAATCTATCCGGTCGGAAAGCTTGAAAATAAATACTATATAAGTCTGTACGTAAGCGATCAGTCCGGTGTCTTGGCCGAAGTGGCGGAAGTATTTGCAAAAAATAAGGTATCCATTCGCTCGATGGAGCAGATTGGCATGTTTGATGAGGCCAGGTTGGTCTTTATCACGCATCTGGCAAATGAAGATAACATGCAACGGACTTTGTCGGAACTTGGTTCTTTGACATGCGTGGAGAAGGTCGGAAGTTTTCTCCGTGTATACGGCGATGAGTAGTCCGATACGGTTTTGGAGAGCTTTTGTGACAAATATGCTTTTGGCTGCTTTCCCTTGTCATATGATGGATAATGAATTGGCGGTCAGAAATAGTTTACGGTAGTTTTTGTAAGGAATAGCTGTCTTGTGAAGTCGTTCAATGTATAAATATTCATTATATAATTTTGCTGAAACTTGGTAATAAAGTATGCCTTTATCATATGAAAAATTATCTTGGGGGAAAAGTGTCTGAAGAAATAAGAGTCGGTCATGATAAGGCGTTCGATGCCGGTTTCTCCGACGACCGCGACAGGCTTTATCCGTGGCGCGGGGTCATAGAAACCTACAGAAGTTTTCTGCCGGTTTCCGACAATACGCCGGTGGTTACCTTACAGGAAGGCGGAACCCCGCTTTTGTTTGCGCCGAGACTGTCTGAGCGCGTGGGCGCAAAAGTTTATCTGAAGGTGGAAGGGGCCAATCCGACGGGTTCCTTTAAAGACAGAGGCATGACGGTGGCCATTTCCAAGGCTGTGGAAGAAGGGGCGCAGGCGGTAGTATGTGCCTCGACCGGCAATACATCGGCCTCGGCCGCAGCTTATGCCGCAAGAGCGGGTTTGAGCTGTGCGGTCCTCATTCCCGAAGGTCATATCGCTTTAGGCAAATTGGCTCAGGCTTTGGTACACGGGGCAAAGGTTATTCAAGTACGCGGCAATTTTGACATGGCTTTGGAGATAGTCAGGGAATTGCCCACAAGGGCAAAAGTTGTCGTTGTCAACTCGGTCAACCCTTACAGGATCGAAGGTCAGAAATCCGGCGCTTTTGAAATAGTCGATGTTTTGGGGGATGCCCCCGATGTCCACTGTATTCCGGTAGGGAATGCCGGCAATATCACGGCATACTGGAAAGGTTATTGTCAGTATTTGGAAGCCAAAAAATCAACCAAATTGCCAAAGATGTTCGGCTTCCAAGCTTCCGGAGCGGCCCCGATTGTGGCCGGGCACCCCATAGCTTCTCCGGAGACTATCGCCACTGCCATCAGGATTGGCAATCCCGCATCTTGGTTTGGGGCCACGTCCGCCGCCGGTGAATCGGGGGGTCGTATTTCGGCCGTCACCGACGGGGAAATTTTAAATGCTTATAAGTTTTTGGCTTCCGAAGAGTCCGTTTTTTGTGAACCGGCCTCTGCCGCTTCAGTGGCGGGGCTGTTGAAGTTCGGGGTTGAAAAAAATGCCGTAGTCGTGTGCGTACTGACAGGTCACGGTTTAAAAGACCCCGATATTGCCATAAGTCAGGTGCAAGTCCCAGTGACGGTCGATCCGGATATAGAAAGAGTGTTGGAAGTTATCGGCATAAGCTGAGGAGTGCGTCCGCAATACGCCCCCTTTGCAAATAGCCGTATCCGTCCTGATGACAGTGGGGCTTTTGGATGTCTTGCGGCGGATCCGGATCAATGGAAAGAGAGACAGAAGTCTTTACTTGAAATTATTTATAAGAAATTAAATTGAAAGAACGCTTACCCTTGTCATCCGTAAGCTATAATAGTAATAAGACATCATACCTAAGCGATGCGTAATTTCCTTCAATGTAAAATCAACACTTTTGAGCATTCCGGTGATCTGTTAGTTTTTATTGCTATGTGCGGCTAGTTTTTATTTGAAATATAAAGAGAAATTATTGTTTTGCTGATCGGGAATTGTCAAGTTTGTGACATAGGATATAAGGTGAAATTCAGATTTTTAATGATAAAGCCTTACGGAACCGACGGCTCTTTTAGCGGGATCCGTCGAAAATTACCGATTCTTTGTTCGTAATATAGTTATTTTCTGACAGTTATTTTTCTAGGAGTAGACCCATATGGCGACTGAGCAGCTTGAGCGCTCAATTTTAGAACGCAAAGAGCGTGAAGAACTTCACGCAATAGCGACCGCACTCTCTCTTAAGGTACCGGTGCGTTTAAAGAAAGCCGATATCGTAGATTTAATTTTACAGGCAACCGGGGTGGTGACAAACGGAGGTTCCGGTCAAGCATCTGCGACGCCCGGGATCACAAACGGCAACGGTGCCGACTCGGGGGCGGAGGGACAAAGACATCCGGAACCGGTTGCGATTCAGGAGACCTTTGCGGTTTCCGGAGGCGGAGAGACCCCAAACGGCACCGCGGTTCCTTCGGATGGGCACGGTGCGGCAAAAGAAGACGGACTTGCGCCCAAAAGGCGGAGCAGAAAACCGAAAACAGATTCGGCGGAATCTCTGGGGCAACAAGGCGAAACGGCGACTCAGACTGAGGACGGGCCGGACAAGGCTTCCGATTCTTCGGAAGAAGTCAGCGCAAAAAATAATCTGACGCCGGGAACCGACAGAACGGGAGAGCCGGGCGAAAGCCTCTCGGCCGGCGAATTCCGGCAACCGCCAACCGGCCTTGCCGAAACCGAATCCGCTTCCGTCGAGGCAAAGTCAGCCCTCAGACAAGACGAAGCGAAAAAGGAAGAAAACGTTTCCCTGCCCGCTGAATCCGGCAGCAGAAAATCAAGAAGAAGGCGCGGAAAGGAACGGGACAGGTCCGACTCCTCTTCTTCGAACGCCGACGCCCAATGGCAAGGAGAACTGGTTCTTGTCAGGGGTTTGCTGGATCTGAAAGAAGACGGGTACGGATTTTTGCGGACCACCAGCTACTTGGCCAGTTCCAAAGACGTATACGTATCGGTGAGCCAGGTGAGAAGATTTGGCTTGAGAAAAGGGGATGCCGTCGAAGGGGCGTGCCGTCCCGCTGCATCAAATGAAAAATACCCGGCTTTGATCAGAATTGACACCATAGGCGGTCTGCCGGCCGAAGCATCCCGCAACAGGCCTAAATTTGAAGATTTGACTCCTCTCTTTCCGGATGAACCTCTGCATCTGGAGCTGACGGGAAACCACCTTGACATGACATCCAGAATTATCGATCTCATATCCCCAATAGGGAAGGGACAGCGAGGCATGATAGTTTCTCCGCCGAAAGCGGGTAAGACAACCATCATGAAAGAAATTGCCCGGTCTATCGAGACAAACAACCCTGATGTGCATCTCATAGTTTTGCTTGTGGACGAAAGACCCGAAGAGGTTACCGATATGAGGCGTTCCGTGAGGGGAGAAGTCGTGGCCTCCACTTTCGACAGACCCTCCGAAGAACATGCCCAGGTTGCCGAACTCACGATAGAGAGGGCAAAGAGACTTGTCGAACTCGGTAAAGACGTTGTCATAATTTTGGACGGCATCACGAGGCTTGCCAGGGCCTACAACATGTCATTGCCTGCCACCGGACGTATCATGTCCGGCGGTGTCGATTCCGGCGCGCTTTATCCTCCGAAGAAGTTTTTCGGTGCGGCAAGAAACGTCGAAGAAGGCGGTTCGCTGACTATTTTGGCCACCGCTTTGGTGGAGACAGGTTCCAAGATGGACGAAGTCATCTTCGAGGAATTCAAAGGAACTGGCAACATGGAACTCAGACTGGACAGAAAGCTGGCAGAAAGACGACTTTATCCGGCTATAGACGTAAACGCCAGTTCCACGCGTCACGAAGAGTTGCTCTTTGACAGAAATCAGTTGCAGCAGGTCTGGAAGCTGAGGAGAGTTCTGAATGCGATCAGCGGGGATTCCAACAATGCAGCCGCCGGTCTGGAGCTGTTGCTGGACAAATTGAAGACGACACGTTCCAATGAGGAGTTTTTGGGCGAAATTGCCAAAGCCCCGATACCAAATTGATATTATCAAAAAAAGTGTAAAACCCGTCAACGGCGGGGTGAATGGGCTGTACAATGTTTGTTCCTGCGTGAACTCGCTATTCAGGCAACTGATTTTTACTCAATAAGACTTTTACTATAATGAGGGCATCATGAAAGCAGATATACATCCACGCTACGAGGCGGCAAACGTCAAGTGCTCATGTGGCAATACGTTTACGACCAGATCCACCAAGGACGCACTTCAGGTCGAACTGTGCAACGAATGTCATCCGTTTTTTACGGGTAAGCAAAAGCTTGTTGACACGGGAGGCCGCGTAGAACGCTTTGAGCGTAGATACGGGACCCGTACCAGGCACACGAAAGTTTGAAAAACCTTACTTACCGCAAGGTTATGTTTTAATGATAGGTGATCTATCGGAACAGGACTTAGCCAGGCTGACAGAACTCCAAAACGAATACAAAGATGTTATGAGTCGTCTTGCCAGTCCCGATATATTCTCTGATCAGCGTCAATATTTGGAATTGTCGCGTCGCAGAAAATCTCTGGAAGCAATAGTTGCCATCACCGACGAAATCGGAAAAATAGAAGGGGATATTGCGGCCGCCAAAGAACTTATGGAAACGGCTTCCCATTCCGAAAAAGAGTTGCTGCGCTCCGAAGTCGCTTCGGAAGAAGGACGGGCTTCGGAATTGGCCGGGTCCCTGAAAAACCTGTTGATACCGGATGACCCCAATGCCGGCCGCAATGTGATCGTGACGATACGGGGAGCTGAAGGCGGCGAAGAAGCCAACCTGTTCGCCAAAGACCTCTTTGACATGTACCTGCGGTATATGGACCGGAGGGGCTATAAAGCACAGATTATGGAGATCCAAAACTCCGATTTGGGAGGTCTTGCCGACGTCACCTTTCAGGTAAAAGGCGAGGATGCCTGGGTGAGACTTAAGCACGAAGGCGGCGTCCACAGGGTACAGAGGGTTCCCGTCACGGAATCACAGGGAAGACTGCACACCTCGTCGGCGGCCGTTACCGTTTTGCCGGAAGCAGACGAAGTGGAAGTTGACATAGACCCTAATGATCTGCAAATAGACGTTTACCGTTCCACCGGTCCCGGCGGCCAGTCGGTCAACACGACGGATTCCGCAGTAAGAATTACCCACATTCCGAGCGGTCTGGTTGTGGCCATGCAAGACGAAAAGTCGCAGATACAAAACAGGGCCAAAGCGTTGCTGGTACTGCGTTCGCGACTTTTGAAGCTGGAGCAAGACCGTTTACAGGAAGAGCTTTCCAGTAAAAGACGTTCTCAGGTAGGAACCGGAGGCCGTTCGGAAAAAATTCGGACATACAATTTCAAAGAAAACCGCGTTACGGATCACAGGATAGGTCTTACTTTGTATAAGTTGGACAAGTTTCTTGCCGGTGAAATGGATGAAATGATAGATGCCCTGTTGGCGGACGAAAGGGCAAAACAGCTCAGCGGGGATTGATAACCTCCCGTTGTCATGCAGTGAGGCCTGCCGAGCATGCACACAAAGTCGGGTTCCGATGACAGATAATAAGAACATTTGCTTTGATTCAACTGAAATGCCAACCTACAGACATCTTTATGACTGGTCGGTAAAATGCTTAAGTAATCCTCATGAAGCAAGACTTATTATTGAAGATATAATGGCAAAATCTTTTTCGCCGGATGCCGGTGGAACTCTTGGGCCTTACGGCATGAAATATTTTTTATACTTGGATAGGACTGCAGACCGAGAGGCGGCAGAGAGCATAAAGGAAATGATTGCAAGGCGACTAAAAAGAGAACCTTTACAGCATATTTTAGGGCATTGCGGTTTTCGTTATCTCGATGTCAAAACAGACGGACGCGCTCTCATACCGAGACCAGAAACAGAAATTTTGGTTGAGGTCGCTTTGGCGGAACTGCGCAACTTACGGTTTTTGCAGGAAAATACTGTATCAGACAGAAAAAATCAGCAAATTGGTGATTTGGGGCTGCTTGACATCGGGACGGGCAGCGGCATCATAGGATGCTCTGTGGTATCGGAATGCGGGTATGTGAATGCCGTATGTATCGATATCTCGGCAGAAGCGCTCGATCTCGCCAGGGAGAATGTCGAAGGGTTGGAAGAAAATGCCCGCGGCAGGATTTCTTTTTTGAGGGGGAACTTGGCGGATGCCGTCAAAAAAAAGTCGGTTGATGTTGTATGCGCCAATCCCCCTTATCTTGCCGAGGGCGAATTTTCCGGTTTGGATGAGGAAGTAAAAGGTTACGATCCCGTTTTGGCTCTTATCGGCGGTCCGACCGGTTTTGAAATTGTAAGCCAAATTATTGTTTCGGCACCGGGCTTGCTGAAGTCGGCCGGCTCGCTTGTTTTGGAGATGGCACCGCAACAGGCGGAAGCCTCTGTTGCTTTGGCTGTTCACTCGGGGGCGCGTTACGCATCGGTTATTCAAGACTTGACGGGCAGGGACAGAATACTGCTCGCCAGATGGTAAAGTTGGGATGCAGGAAATTCGTCAGATGATACTCACTCATGACATTGGAATGGCCGCAGAAATTTTGGGACGGGGAGATGTGGTTTTGGTCCCCACGGAGACCGTATACGGTTTGGCCGGTGATGCCAACAGCGTCAAAGCTGTAGAAAAAATTTTTGCGATCAAACGCCGGCCGCGGGAAGTGGTACTGCCCGTGATGGTAAAGGATCTCGCTGCCGCCTTGGAGTTGACCGGGGATGAAAATGCAAAAGGACGGCTTTCTGCCTTGGGAAAAGTTTTTTGGCCGGGCCCTCTCACAATGGTGGTGCCGCTAAAAGAAGATGCTCCCCTCGGGGCGTTCAGAGGACAAAAAACCATAGGCATAAGATGCCCCGATCAGTCGCAGCTGCTCTTGCTTCTGGAAAGTTTCGGTCCTTTGGCTGTGACAAGCGCCAACTTGCACGGACAGCCGCCGATTAAAAACCCGGAAGAAGGCGGGACAATATTTGACGGCGATTTGGTATGCGTGGACGGCGGCATTTGCCGGGGACAGCCATCCACGGTTGTTTCCTTGGTTTTTGACGAACCTGAAATTTTGAGGGAAGGCCCGATATCTCTGGAGCAGATAAAAGAAGTGTGGGGTTCCGTGTAACGTTTTGCCGTCGCTTGTCGTAACCAAGTTCGGGAGTAAATGATCCGGCGCCGACCGACTGTCGGCATGTGCGGAGCCGGGGAAGCGCAACCGTTGAGATTAAATGGCCCACAGGCTGCTGTGCCGAAACAAAAAAGAGTAGTATTTGAATATGAAAATAGCTCTGGGCTCAGATCATGCAGGATTTAAGTTAAAAACTTTATTGGCGGAAAAATTAAAAAATGACGGCCACGACGTATTGGATTTAGGCGCCTACTCTCTTGATCCCGTAGACTATCCCGACTTCGGAGAAGCGGTGGGAAAGGCCGTAGCCGGCGGCGAGGCCGATTTTGGCGTAGCCTGCTGCGGGACGGGAATAGGTATATCGATTGCCGCAAATAAAGTGAAGGGTATCCGTGCGGCAGTTGTCCATGACGTCACTTCTGCCATGCTTGCCAGAGAGCACAACAACGCCAACATTATTTGTTTCGGAGCCCGTTTGCTGGGCGAATCTGTCGCTCTTGATGCATTGGACGCCTTCATCTCTGCTGACTTCGAAGGCGGCAGGCACGAACGGCGTATTGCGAAATTGACGGCACTTGATGCATCCTGAAAACGCAGAAACAACGGACTTTATTTAATCCGTCGTAAAGTCTTTGTTCCTTTGGCAACGGCTTGCGGTAACCGGTTATTCGGACTGTAAAGTCATAAACAATTAGTTAAATCTAAAGTTAAAAACAGATGCACGCAGTTAAGACGGGATCTAGCCTATAATTGCAAGCAAAGTTTTCTTCAAGACGGGAGCTGTAGGTAAAGATGTCTTCATGGGCGATAGATCAGGTCGGAACCATTGACGAAGAATTGGCGGCAATTCTTAAAAACGAATTATCCAGACAACGTACGACACTCCAACTCATAGCATCCGAAAACTTTACTTCTCCGGCGGTTATGGCTGCCACTGCTTCCGTGCTGACCAACAAATATGCGGAAGGCTATCCTTCCAAGCGCTACTACGGCGGCAACCGTATTGTCGATGAGGCAGAAGACCTGGCACGTCAAAGAGTCTGTGCGTTGTTCGGAGCCGAACACGCCAATGTCCAGCCTCACTCGGGAGCTTCCGCGAATCTGGCCGCATATATGGCGCTGGTCAATCCGGGAGACACCATCATGGCAATGTCGCTTGACCAGGGAGGGCACCTGACTCACGGCTCTCCGGTAAGCATTACGGGTAAAATATACCGCTTTGTACCCTATGGCGTTACGCCTTATTCCAAAGACGGTTCCGGCGAAAGGATTGATCTTGAGCAGCTGAGAGATCTCGCCAAAAAGGAAAACCCCAAACTGATCGTGGCCGGTACGACGGCTTACACGAGGATCATAGACCCGCTGCCTTTCAGGCAGATCGCCGACGAGGTGGGAGCCAAACTGCTCTTTGACGTGGCGCATCCGGCCGGTTTGATCGCCGGAGGGGTTCACCCCAATCCGGTGGGCATAGCCGATGTGGTGACGTTTACCACACACAAGACGTTGCGCGGTCCCAGGGGAGGAGCCATCCTGACCGGGGCGGAGTTGGCAAAAGCCGTTGACTCGGCGGTTTTCCCGGGCCTTCAGGGCGGTCCCCTGGAGCACGTCATAGCCGCCAAGGCCGTGGCTTTTTTTGAAGCGTTGCAACCAAGTTTTAAAGAATATGCGGAGCGGGCCGTACTGAACGCCAAAGCGCTTGCGGCTGCTTTGTCCGAACTGGGCTTCCGGCTGGTTTCCGGCGGCACCGAAAACCACCAGGTACTTTTGGACCTCAGAACTTTCGATGCCGAGCTTACCGGTAAAGCGGCTCAGGATTCTCTGGACAGGGCAGGTATTACCTGCAACAGAAATCAGATTCCCAACGACCCCAGGCCGCCTTTTGTCACGAGCGGTTTGAGACTCGGCACACCGGCCGAGACAACCGCAGGGATGGGCCAAGAAGAGATGGCCGTCATAGCTTCCCTGATTGCCAAAGTGTTACGCCGTTGCGGCGACGAAGAAACAGAAAAAGAGGTATTGCATGAGGTACACGAGCTCTGCGCACAATTCGATCCTTACCGATCTCTTTCGGTTTGATTTGAATTTCTTTAGGCTGTAGTCAGTGGGTCATTACGGCGACTATTTGATTATTTTTGCCGTATCGGCTGTCGGCAGCTACATTTTCACTTTTCCGGCTACCCGTCTTGCCATACGCATGAAGGCGGTGGCCAAACCGGGCGACAGTCATATACATTCCAAAGCTACCCCCGTGGTGGGGCTGGGTCTCCTGACCGGCTTTTTGCTGGCCATGCTGACGGCTTACTTTTTGCCGGGTCTCCGTCAGATATTTGCCAATTCTCTCCAGCCTCTCGGGGTTGTTTTGGCCGCCGTGGTTATCTATTTGGTAGGTCTTGTCGACGACATTCGGGATATTTCTCCTCCGGCAAAGGTGGCCGGCCAGGTACTTTCCTCGATGTTTTTGGTGTATCTCGGCGTCACCATGTTCTATTTCAAGCTTCCGTTTCTGTCGAGTATCTATACTCTCTCTCCGTCTATGCTGCCCCTGGTGACGGCTCTCTGGGTCGTGGGTATGGCAAACGCCATCAATATAATTGACGGCCTGGACGGTTTGGCCGCGGGAATAGTGGCGATAGCTGCGGCGGCACTGGCCGTTTACGGTTTTAAGCTGATCTCAATGGGCGTGCTTCCGGGCGGGGTCAATGATCTGGGCCCCCTGGTGGCCGTCATGGCCTGCGGTGTTGCCATAGGATTTTTGCCTCACAATTTCCATCCCGCCAAAGTTTTTATGGGCGATTCCGGAGCCATGCTTTTGGGACTTTTTATGGCCGTGGCCACCATGGTGATAGGAGGCAGGACGGGAGGAACGGCAGCCGTGGACGTTTCGGGGCTGACCTTCTTTCGCTTTGCCCCCCTGTTTATCCCCTTCTTTATTTTGGGCGTACCGATTCTGGATACGGTATTTGCCATTTTACGGCGTACCATCGGGAGGAAAGGCGTGGCCACAAGAGATTTGGGTCACCTGCATCACCGCTTGGTAAGCCTGGGGCACGGGCACAGGCGGGCCGTACTTATTTTGTGGGCGTGGACGCTTATTTTGTCGGCATTTATTTTGTATCCCGTTTTTGAACCGAAAGCAAATGCTTACGTACCGATAGGGGCCGGAGTACTCGGAGTGCTGCTCTATACCCTTTTCAGACCCGGTTCACGTAAAGCCGTTGCCGCCGATGCATCTGCCGCGAATAACAATATTGAGCAAGCCGACATAAAAGAAGGCGACGCCGGTAATGATTCCGGCAAGAATCAGCTTGCCGAACGGTACAGCCCGGCTGAGCGTACCGTGATCCAGACCGCCGCAACGGGTGTGGCGATGTACCAACCCAATTACAACGGTGAGTACGCAGGCGGTATGGACGTAAAGTCCGGTGGCGATGAGTCGCAAATCATAGGCTGACCGGTGCGGCGAACAGCGGCCGTAGGCGCTTTTTACCTCTGAAAAATTTTTCTAAAGCGGCTTTGTTTTTCTTATATGCTCACGGTTGCTACGGGAAGTTTGCATGAGAAAGGTTGAAAATTGACTGACGCAGGGAAGGACTCCGCCGAAAATTCTAATAAACAGTTTCAAATGTCGGCGGCAGACTTTCTTGTGGCCGGAGTGTTTTCAGGTATTTCGGTGGGGGGCGGAGTGGCCCTGGGTTATTTGATAGGAAATATAACAAATACGGGCTTTGTCTCTGTCGGGATCGGTCTTGTGCTAGGATTACTCATTGTATTTTTTTGGTTTCGCAAAAAAATAAAAGAAATGTTAAAATAGCCAAAAATTTTGATACCGCTTGAATTGGACAGTAACGGGTTGTTAGTGAAATGGAACGATTTGCAGCTATATTTCAGGAATTGCCTGTTCCTGAAATCACTGGTATTTTGAGACAGGCAGCATTGGGCGGCTTGTTTGTGGGCGTCGCAGCTTTGGCAACGGGAGCCGTCGTCTCGCATGTTTTTATAGGTCTGGGAATCGCCTTGGGGATAGCCATAGGTCTTTTCAATGTGAGAATGATTGTGAAGTCGGTTCTCAAAGTGACGGAAATATCTCCGGAGCACCCCAAGAGAGTTTTGGCAACCAAAGCCATTTACAGACTGGGTGTTTCAACGTTGGTCGTTGTCGGACTGCTGGTGGCGAGGTTCAATTTGGGAGCCGGTGCCGCAGGCGGTATTGCATTGTTTTATTTGATACTGATGGCAGTGCTTTTGCGCTCTTTTCTTAAAGCTACAGCGAGGATGTCATGATTTTGTCCGCCTCTGTCCCCACAACGACAAACATACCGGTAGGTGCCCATATCACGGGCAAGTTTTTGTCCATGACAGTCAATATAGACGACATCATATCCTGTTTGGTGGCCGGAGCGATAGTTTTGATCCTCGGCTTTTGGATGAGGGCAAAAGTTACATCGGGAGTACCCGGCAAACTGCAGATGTTTTTTGAGGCAGTTGTGGGGTGGGTACAAGACCAGGTCATAAAGTCTATGGGGGATAAAGGCCGGGCCGTCATCCCTCTGGCCGTCACCATATTTTTCTATATCTTATTTGCCAATTGGCTGGAAATGCTGCCAACCGGGCATAACCCGCAATATCTTCCCGCTCCGACGGGAGATATCAACTTTACCGCAGCCATGGCTGTTGTGGTCATTGTGCTGGTGCATATAACTTATGTCAGACGGAAGGGGATCCTAACCTATCTGGGCCACTATTTTAAGCCTTATCCCGTTTTCTTCCCTATCAACGTCATAGAAGAAATTACAAAACCGATCACGCTGGCCCTCCGACTTTTCGGTAATATTTTTGCGGGCGGGATACTTTTGTTGCTGATTTCCGACCTGATTCCGGCAAAGCTTATTGTCGGAATACCGATACTTGACGTCGGATGGAAATTGTTTGACGGGTTGTTTGTGGGACCGATTCAGGCGTTCATATTTACCCTTCTTACGATTATGTACTTTGAATCGGCAATATCAGAATCTGTTCACTAGATACGCCGACCCTTTTTACCCCGGTACGCCAGCGCGCTGTTGGTTATATATTTAGTAGAAAACAAGGGTACCGAAAGTGTTTTTGTACTGCAATAAGACCTAGTATTTTCGATTTTCCCGCTTGGAATAAAACTCACTAATAAGTGATTTTTAGAAAAAGCGGTCATTAAATGTAATAAAGTTTTACTGATCAATTTTAGCTGAATAGGAGACAACCAGAAATGGCAGATACAACCCAGCAGGCAATTCAGCTCGCAGGGGCGATGGTAGGCGGCGGTTTAGCCCTAGGAGGAGGTGCCATCGGTGCTTCTATAGGTGACTCTTTGGCCGGTTCACAGGTTATCGCCGGCGTCGTGCGACAACCACAGGCTCAGGGCCGTCTTATGGGTATTATGTTTATCGTGGTAGGGTTGGCTGAGGCCATGTACTTCATCAACCTTGTGTTTACCGTGCTTTTTATATTTGTGCTCTACAAACACTAAAACATCATACCCCGGAAAGAAATATTTTAGATGCTGATTTTTTTGGCAAATACGACAGGAAAAGCGGGTTGGGGTCTTGAGCGCGTCGGCAACTTATTGTCGAAGCCGACCGG
This sequence comes from Actinomycetes bacterium, assembly GCA_021796535.1. Taxonomy (GTDB): domain Bacteria; phylum Actinomycetota; class Acidimicrobiia; order Acidimicrobiales; family Bog-793; genus JAJZMK01. Next base: position 48,027 of record JAKABW010000006.1, read on the forward strand.
ACTCCACTCCAAGTCTCTCGGGATCCTCACGGGGGTCGTGAAATCATCCTCCGGAGTGACGACGACGACTTCGGCCCCCATATTTATTTTGCCAAACGGCACTTTTTTTGTGGAACTGGTTATTTTTCTTGTCGTTTTCGGGGTATTGGCACGCTTTGTCATTCCGCCGGTCGTAAAAGCCATGAAAGAGCGCGAAGAGCTGCTTTCCTCATCCTTAACGGGTGTCACCGAAGCCAAAACAGAGGCTGTCACGTTGCTGGGTGAAGCCGATGCCGTGTTGACGGGTGCCCGTTTGGAAGCCCGTCAAATTATAGAAGGCGCCGCTCTAAACGCCGCAACCATCATGGCCGATGCCAAAGCCAAAGCCATGACAGCTTATAATGAGGCATTTGATAAATCTCAACACAAGATCGAGGATCTGAGAAAAGAATTGATGACAGGGTTGGAAACTCAAGCCGAGAAGTTAATTATCGATATTGCCGGAACGATGGTTCCGGGCGGCCGAATTTCTGTTACCGGAAAAGAAGCGTCGGAAGCCTATTCGCTTGTGAAGGCGGCAAAAAGCAATGAGTAATTTTGGCTTGGCTTATATGGAAGAAGTCGCCGGTTTTGTTATTTTCGTCGCCATTATTTGGTGGAAATTGGTACCTGTGCTGAAATCGCTGGCGAATAAAAAAGCCGGTATGATCAAAGAGCAGTTAAGTGCCACGGAAAACGCCCAAAAAGCGGCAGCTTTGTCGATAGAAGAAGCGAAAGCCTCTCTCGGAAAAGCCAAAACCGACGCAACACAAATTGTGGCCGACGCCCATAAAAGCGCCGAAAGCATTATAGAAAATGCCCGGGAAAAAGCCGGGCAGGAGCAAGGCCGTATTCTGGCCAAAGTGGATCAAGACATTGATTTTGAATTGAGCAAAATGCGCGATGAGCTGACAAAAGAATTTGCCGAAACGGTCGTCGCCGCCGCCAGATTATTGGTGGAAAAGAATTTGGATCAAGAATTGCACCACATAGTGATCAACGAAGCCATTCAGGCCTCATCATTAAATTCGGCTTCTTCCCCTGCCGAGGGCAAATAAGAAATGTCTTATACTAGTATTTTTTCCGTGGGCCAATCTGCGTCAATCGGACAGCCGTTGAATTGCTATGGCGAGGCTTGCTTGGCACGTCACCTTATCTCACGGGCGGGCTGTGACAATGCGTGAAATAGTACGCGGTTATACGACTTATTTTTTGGAAGAGGCTCTTGTATCCGATCATTTCGAATCCGTTGCCTTGGCCGGAGAAGCCCTTTCCGAAGTCGTGGAAGATTTGCCAGAGCTCCGCAATGTATTTGAAATACCGGATATCAATAAGCGGTTGATAAAAGAAATTATAAAAGATATCGTTGAGAAAAAATTCCCCACAGAAGCGGCGTCACTTCTTGCTTTCATGGCCGCAGCCGAGCAGCAATCGCAATTTGTTGCGGTTATCAATCAGTTGATAGGGGAAATGGAAGCTCTGGCTGGTATGACCAAATCCTTGGTAAAGGAAGACAAGCCGCTTTTTACGCCAGATAATTTTGCCTCTTTGTATCTCTATACATTTCAAAAGTACACTTCTTACAGACAGGCCCGAGATCTGATGGCCGGATACCTCGAACCGGTATTTGAGGCAGCCGCAAACCTTGCCGATCTCAGAACCGTTGAAGACTCGCTTTTCGCGGTGAGTAATACCGTGAATGAAAACAGAGAGCTGGCCAAAGTCCTGGGGGATCCCTATGTGGCCGGGAAAGTAAAATTAAGTATTGTCTCGTCACTTTTTGCCTCCAGAACGGACCCCATTGCTTATCGCATACTGCGGTTTGCCGTTTCGATACCAAGAGTGCGCGATCTGGCCGGACTGATCGGCTTTTGTGTTGAGCTGATAACGGCGGAAAGAGGCAGACGCTTGGCCGAGGTGCGTTCGGTAGTGCCGCTTGCACCCGAAGAAGAAAGGCAGCTGCACACCCTTCTGGAACGGCTTGTCGGGAAAAAAGTCGAAATGAGATTTGTCATCGATTCCAACCTGATGGGCGGATTTGTGGTTTTACTGGGGGATTATTTTATAGACGCATCGTTGTTGGCAAAGTTCAATCAATTGTCGGAGAATTTGGTTTTATCGGCATAAAAGTGGTCAGCGCGACATGGAAACACGTTAGGGCTTTGTTGGAGAAATCGGAAAAGTATTTTATCGGAAAGGCAGCCGGGTATGGCAGATCTTAAATTTGACGCAAAAGAGATAACATCGGTTATCGAAACCCATCTTAAGCAATTCAGCACGGAAGTACAGACCGAACAGGTAGGCCGAATTGTCGAAGTTGGCGACGGGATAGCCCGTATTGCCGGACTGCCCAGTGCTTCCGTCAATGAACTCCTCGAATTCGAAAACGGAGTTTTCGGTCTGGCTCTGAACCTCGACGAAGACACGGTGGGAGCCGTTGTTCTCGGTGACGTGGAGGGACTGGACGAAGGACAGATTGTAAGGTCGACGAAAAGGATTTTGTCGATTCCGGTCGGCGACGAGCTCCTCGGAAGAGTGGTGGATCCTCTCGGCAACCCGATAGACGGCAAAGGTCCCATTGCCAACAAAAAACTCAGACGTCTTGAAATACAGGCCCCCGGTATCGTCAACAGACAGCCTGTGAGTGAGCCTCTCCAGACCGGTGTCAAAGTTGTTGACACGATGACTCCGGTGGGGCGCGGACAGAGAGAGTTGATCATCGGCGACCGGAAAACTGGCAAGACCACTTTGGCCGTCGATACCATCATCAATCAAAAAGGCACCGGCATAAAGTGTATCTATGTGGCGGTCGGTCAAAAAGGTTCCACTGTGGCCCAGGTAGTCGCCACCTTGGAAGAATACGAAGCCCTTGACTATACGGTGGTGGTGGCGGCTCCGGCTTCGAGTTCTGCCCCCTTCCAGTATTTGGCTCCTTATTCCGGTTGTGCCATAGGGCAGAATTGGATGGAAAACGGGGAGCACGCCCTGATAGTCTATGATGACCTTTCCAAGCAGGCCGATGCCTACAGGCAGCTTTCTCTTTTGTTGCGCAGGCCTCCTGGACGCGAAGCCTACCCCGGTGATGTTTTCTACCTTCACTCCAGACTCTTGGAGCGCGCCGCCAAATTGTCTGACGAAAAAGGCGGCGGATCGATGACAGCTTTGCCCATTATCGAGACCAAGGCAGGCGACATATCGGCCTATATTCCCACCAACGTTATTTCGATTACAGACGGACAGATTTTCCTGGAGACGGACTTGTTCAACGCCGGTTTCAGGCCTGCCATGAACGTCGGTAACTCGGTGAGCAGAGTGGGTGGTGCCGCCCAAATCAAAGCCATGAAGCAGGTCGTCGGTTCTTTGAAGATCGACTTGGCGCAGTTCCGTGACTTGGAAGCTTTCGCCACATTCGGTTCTGAATTGGATCCGACGGCAAAAGCTCAGTTGGAAAGAGGATATAGGTTAACCGAGCTCCTGAAGCAAAACCAGCACGAGATGCTTTCCGCCGGCGAACAGGTCATCATTATTTACGCCGGTGTGAAAGGTCATCTTGACGAGATACAGGTTCAAGAAGTACAGCGTTTTGAGCAGGCTTTGAAATTGTACCTGCAGACAACGGGTAAAAGCCTTGTCGAGCACATCTCTTCCACGGGAACTTTGCCGGACGAAGGACTGATAGTGGCGGCAATCAACGAAGTCAAAAAACAATTTAATATAGCTTCCGGCGGATCGGGTAACTCCGGTCAAGGCGGTGTCGCATAAGGTATGGCTGGCGGGCAAGAAAGAATACTGCGACGCAGAATTCGCAGTATCGAATCCACCAAGAAGATCACCAGAGCCTTTGAGCTTATTGCTCAATCGCAGATAGCGCGCGCCCAAGCCAGAATAGCCGGGACAAGGGAATACTCCGAAGGTCTGAAGCGCTCTTTGGCGGTTTGCGCCAGCCAAGTGAGCGACCTCTTTTTGTATCCCGCCCCCGGTGCTTCCGCCGAACGCCAGGCCATATTGGTCGTGATAGCGGGTGACAGGGGCCTGTGCGGAGGTTACAACACGCTCTGCCTGAGAAGCGCAGAGAAGCGCCTTGTTCAATTGCGCCAAGACGATTTTGACGTAAAGTTGGTGACGGTCGGAAAAAAAGCAGAAAGCTATTTCCGGTACAGGCATATAGACGTAGAAGCGGCCTTTTTCAAAATGTCGAACAGACCGACTTTTGAAGACGCCAGGGCTGTCTCTCACTTTCTCAACGGCTTGATAAATGAAAATCTGGATATAGCATTGGAAGTAATAGGTTGGCGTTTTTATTCGATAGCTTCACAAAAATTGGCATCGGTGAAGCTGTTGCCGTTGCAAGAAGCGACGACAGAGGACGCCGACGATGCCGACGACACTATAGCCGCGGAAGTTGCAAACGGCGCCAGTTACTTTTTTGAACCGGAGCCTGAGTCTTTGCTGCAAATTTTGCTGCCCATCTACCTGGAAGCGGATATCTTTCGGGCACTTTTGGAAGCTTCCGCTTCTGAGCATACGGCAAGACAGCGGGCCATGGCGGCGGCTACCCAGAACGCCGAAGATCTGATCACGGTTTTGAGACGTAAGATGAACAGGGTAAGACAGGAAGCCATAACAACGGAAATTATGGAAATTGTTGGCGGGGCGGAAGCCTTAAGATCTCTCGGTACCGCTGAGGACCGCGGCCAACCGGATTTGGAAATTATAAGACCAAGAGGGTAAGGAATAATGACAACAACATTTGATGCGGGACAAAACTTAGGCTCCGAGGGGAAAAACCTTGACAGCGGCAGGGTGGTTGCCATTGCCGGACCTGTCGTCGATGTGGAGTTTCCTCCGCACGCTCTTCCGGAAATTAATATAGCCCTGGAAATAGACTTTGAACTGGATGGCAAGCCTGCCATTATCACGGCCGAGGTGGCTCAGCAACTGGGTGAAGGCAGAGCACGCTGCATCTGCCTCAACGCAACCGACGGCTTGACGAGAGGGGCGGTTGTCCGCAACACCGGTGCCGGAATTAAGGTGCCGGTCGGCGATGCGGTTTTGGGACACGTTTTCAACGTGAGCGGCAAGCCTCTTGACACGGACGACATAGGCAAAGCTGACGACTTTTGGGAAATACACCGCGATCCGCCTCCTTTTGACGAACTGGAGCCGAGACGCGTGCTTTTCGAAACCGGCATTAAGGTTATCGACCTCTTGGAACCTTATGTACAGGGAGGGAAAATCGGTCTCTTCGGCGGTGCCGGTGTGGGCAAAACGGTGTTGATTCAAGAAATGATCAGAAGAGTGGCCACCCAGCACGGAGGTGTTTCCGTTTTTGCCGGTGTGGGAGAACGCACACGTGAAGGCACCGACCTGTGGCTGGAAATGAAAGAGTCGGGAGTCATCGAAAAGACCGCTCTTGTCTACGGCCAGATGGACGAGCCCCCGGGCGTGCGTTTCAGAGTTGCCCTTTCCGCTCTCACCATGGCAGAGTACTTCAGAGACGTCAAGAACCAGGACGTGCTGCTCTTTATCGACAACGTTTTCCGGTTCGTTCAAGCCGGATCGGAAGTGTCGACTCTGTTGGGCCGGATGCCTTCGGCGGTCGGTTATCAGCCGACTTTGGCTGAGGAAATGGGCCAATTGCAGGAAAGAATTACCTCGACAAAAGGGAAATCCATTACCTCCCTGCAGGCTGTATACGTACCGGCTGACGACTACACGGACCCCGCTCCTTTCACCACATTCACTCACCTTGACGCCACGACGGAGCTTTCCAGACACATCGCTTCGCTCGGTATTTATCCGGCTGTCGACCCGCTTTCTTCCACAAGCAATATCTTGGCCCCGGAAGTTGTCGGAGACAGGCATTACAACTGTGCCCAGGCTGTCAAGCAGGTTTTGCAGCGCAACAACGAGTTGCAAGATATCATCGCCATTTTGGGTATTGACGAGTTGCCGGAAGAAGACAAATTGATTGTTTCAAGAGCCCGTAAGATACAGCGTTTCCTTTCGCAGCCTTTCTTCGTGGCCGAAGTATTCACCGGCAATCCGGGTGTTTTTGTTCCGATTGAGGAAACCGTGAGAAGCTTCGAGGCTTTGCTTGGCGGAGATTTGGATGAAATTCCGGAGCAGGCTTTCCTGAACGTCGGCGGCGTGGATGACGTGCTGGCCAAGGCCAAATCCTTGGTACAAGACTAGTTGGGAAGAGATCTTGGCGAATACTTTTCTTGCTGAAATTATTACACCGGAAAAAGTTCTTTTTAGGGCTTTAGCCGAAGAGGTGACCCTAAGAACAGAAGACGGGGACATAACTTTTTTGGCCAATCACGCCGACTATCTTGCCGCCGCGGACATCACACCGGTTAGGATTCAAGTCAGCAATGAGGCGAATGTCGCCGAATGGATCAATGCCTACGCGACAGAGCCCGGCAACCGGGCTCAAAAGTCTCCGCTTGTCGGAGTAAACCGGGAAGACCTGCATGCTTCCGACTCGCTTTCCGTCTATGCGGCGGTTCACGGCGGATTCGTTCACGTTACCGAAGAGGGTGTGCGAATTTATTCGCCGGTGGCCGAATTGGCAACGGCTCTGGACAGAGATCGGGTCGAGGCCGTCCTTGACGGTTTGCCGGTGGGCGCCGACACTTTCTCCGATCCCGTTGACGAGGATGAGAAAATCAATCCCAGCCTGGTCTCCTTGCTTTCGACTTCCCCTGTGGCAAGGGCAATTTTGTTACCGGGGGCTTATGAAAGCAGGCAGCGTCGGGCAGAAGTCAGGCTTGCCGTTCTCAACGCCGCCGGCCAGTTTTAATTTACCGAGAGCTCCTTTTTTTGAAGCTCTCACGGGCGTTTTGGGACAGCAGAGAAGGTTTTCCTCTGGTTCGGCGCTGTCCCAAAAATCAGATCTGGGATCCGTGTGGGAAAATTCTCGGCAAAGCTAGTACAATCGGTCTGTCATGGAGAAAAAAAGACTTCTCGTAGCCCTCATGCCAGAGATCTCCCTGCGGCAAAAAATCTGCTGTCTCACAGAGATATTGGGAAAGTCCCTGTCCAACCGGATCCCCCCTCATGTAACGGTTATTCCGCCTTTGAATACCGATCCCGAACGATTGCCTTATCTGCGTTATGCGATAAGAAGCGCAGTGGAGAATCTTTCGGAAGAGACTTTGACCCTCGGCCCTGCCGGAAGTTTTTGGCCAAAAAATCCGGCGGTCTTTCTCGGTGCGTTTGAAAGTGACGGGTCCGTGCATCGGGGGGAAAAGCCTGGTTCGGGGAAAAGCGCCGACTGCCCGGTTAACAGTTTTTTGTATCAAATATATGACAGGTTAGCAAAGGGAGATTTTTCGCCTCCTCCCGGCAGAGATTCTTATTCATTTATGCCGCATGTAACAATTGCGCATGCAAAAACTTCCGAAGAAGCAGAAAAGACAGTCAATTTTCTCAGGAATTATCGGGTATCCGGAGTCATCAATTCCATAGCGCTTCTGGAGCAAGACCCATCAACTCCCGATAAAATATGGAAAATCGTTGACGAGCCCTACTTCGGGAGAAGAGAAAAAGTAACTATTTTTGGCAATGTATATGAGATTTGCCATGAAAAAACATTATCGCCGCATGATTTTGCGAATGCCGGTCTTTCGGAAAGCCGAAATACCAATATGGCATCCTCCGTATCGTGGCAAGAAACGTCGGCTTTCTCTGCGGAAGTCGAAACGCTTTTCCGACAAAATTGCGGAAATAAGAGGTTTGTAATTTCTGTGAGGAATTTTACTGGTGCGAAAGACAACGGGATGTTTGGCGTCGCCGTCGTCGACATCGACTGCGACGCGATGTATTTCCGCTGGCTTTTCGTGTTGCCGGAGCTGAGAAAAAGCGGTATGGGTCGGCTCCTGATGAGACATACGGAAAGATTGGCAGCCGATTACGGCTGCGGCAACGCGCTTGCTTTTTTGCCGGCCGACACGGCGGCGGTGGGCTTTTTTGAACAATTCGGGTATAGTAAAACCGGATCTTTCCGGGGAGTTTATCCGGAGAATCCGGGGGACAGATACTATCTTGGCGGAACGGGAAACAAAGAATTGCTCTTACTGTCCAAATGCTTGGAGTACGGCGGCAGGTAAGAGCTTTCCATGCCGATTTCGTTATCCGCCCGGGTTTGATTGCTGGTTTTTGCCGGGCGGTATTTTGCGAAGTATCGCCGATTGCCGCAATTCATTTCAAGATATATGGCAGTCTTTCTATGTGGGAAATATAAAAACTCATCCGGAATTGGCGGGTCGGTATTTCTGGCTGTTGATGACGGTTGCCGTGGGGTTGGAATTGGCAATAGGCTTGTTCTCCATTCTTTTGCTGCCGGTCTCGCGGCCCAGTGGCATCCTTCCCGAGAGAGGCAAAGCAATTTATCTCCTGCATGGCTCGCTCGGTTTGCTTTTGGCGGCGGGAGGGGTATATCTGTTTCTCAAAGCCCTCGTTTCCCGGCACCGATACCAAACCCTCACGGCACTGGGTTTGGCAGGTCTGTTGTTGGCCGGTCTCGGCGGATCTCTCACTGCCGTCAAAGAGTTGAGGCTGCTCGGGATGGGCATCATGCTCGTGGGAACTCCAATAGCCTTTTTTGCCTACCTGACGCCCCTTTTGGCCGACGGCGCCGCAACGGAGGACGACGGCGCAGGCGCAGGCCCCGTCGGAAGCGGGGAGGTGCTCAAATGGCGCGAAGTCGCCAGAGTGATTCTTGTGGATCCTTCCGCTTCCGTACTTCTGCTTTCCGCCGCAGACCCGGATGACACACAAGGCAAAGAATTTTGGTATACCCCCGGAGGCGGGGCACATGCCGGAGAAGACATCAAAGAAGCGGCGAAGCGCGAAGTTTTTGAAGAAACCGGCTATCGGATGCCGGACATAAAAGGCTCTCCGCTATTGGAGCGCAAGACCAGTTTTAGATTCGCCGGGAAAGATTTTCATCAGTTTGAAAGGTATTTTTTTGTCCGTGTCGAGCGTTTTGATGTCAATCCGCAAGGGCTTACCGATTTGGAAAAGCGCTCAATGACCGGCTCAAAATGGTGGAGGATAGACGAGTTATTGGCCTCCAACGCCACGGTGTACCCAATGGATCTCAGCAAACTTGTCGCAGATTGGCTGATAACACAGTTATGATACTTTCCGACCATAACTCTCATCAGTTACGCTTTACAATGGTAAAGTAAAAAAGTACTTTGTAAAACACTGGTTTTGCGAAGCAAGATACGGTTTTTGAACAATGCGGTTACCCGCAGCTTCTTAAACAGAGAAACCGTCAAAAGCCCAATTCCGGAAGACACGTTTTTGGGAAACTGAGATTTATAAGAACAAGGAGAGATTATGAAGCGGACCACGTTCGGTGCCAAGGTATACGGGTACAAGTTTTTAGCAAGCCTGGCGATGGTCTTTGCGCTTGCTTTTGCCGGGCAGCAAGCGGTTGCTTCGGCCTCCGTCGCTCAGAAAAAGACGGTAAACGCCGTTTCGCGAAAAGCGAAAAAGAATTCCTCTCACGCAAAAAAAGAGCCCGTATTTAAGTTTTCCAATCTGCCTACGATAAAAGGCGGTTTTGGGCAGACCCCGACCATAGCATTTCCCAAGAATGCGGCCCCCAAAAATCTAATTGCCAAAACCCTGATTCAGGGTTCCGGACCCAAAGTTCCCAAAGGGAGTCTCTTGGTGGCAAACTACATAGGCCAGATTTGGGGAGGCAAAGTGTTCGACAGTTCCTTTGCCCGCCACGTGCCGTCTGACTTTACCATAGGCACCGGTCAGGTTATCCCAGGATGGGACAAAACACTTGTGGGTCTAAAGACCGGCACGAGGGTCATGTTGGTCATACCGCCCAAGTACGGATACGGTCCCTCCGGGCAGTCTTCGGCCGGCATTACCGGCAAAGACACGCTGGTGTTTGTGGTGGACGTGATAGCCTTTTATGCAAACGGCGCGCACTCTTCTTCGAATGTCAAGTCGGTCAAGACAGTCGTGGCCGGTGTAAAGATAACCGGTCCCGTAACAAAAGCTCCGGTCATACAGTTTCTCAAGGGTAACAAAACCCCCAAGACTCTCAGCATTACTCTCCTTGACAGGGGCAACGGTCCGAAGATCAAGCCCGGTTTGGTAATGATGGAGTATGTGGCCGCTCCGTGGGGCACGAAACAGCGCCAGTCCAGTTGGGCCAAAGGTCAGGTTCCTCTGGGGACAAACGTGGGAATTCCAGGCCAGACGAATGAGTTTGGTCCCCTGGTGGGGATACCTCTGGGTTCGAGGGTTTTGCTGCAGGTTCCCAAAGCAAAGACCTCTCCCGCTTTTGCCGTAGTGCTGGATTTGGTGGCAGAGCCCAAGGGTGCTTACTATAACTAGATTTTGACACCGGCAGTTTACGGGGAAGCGTCAAAGCAAAGTGCTTTAGGTCAACCATCCTGGCAGTCTATGAGAGGTTTTTGTTCAAAGCATCAATGAAAGTCGCCACTTCGCGGGCTGCCCGGTCATGTAAATTGGTCAATCCGTGGTTCCCTTTTTCCAAGAACACGACTTTCGGAGCCGGTTTTATCAATTTGCTTGCCGCCGACAGTTCATCTGGCGTACCGAAAGCGTCTTTTGTTCCCGAGACAAACAGACAGGGAACGGAAATTTGGGCAAAATGTCCGGTGCGTTGACGTTCCGGTTTGCCCGGCGGGTGAAGGGGGTAGCTGATCAGAACGAGAGCCGCTACTTCCAATCCGCCGGCCACGGCCATTGAGGCCATCCGACCTCCCATGGAGCGTCCTCCCACTGCTATGGCTTTTGTGGATACTCCGAGTTTTTCAGCCAGCTCATATGTGGCTGTAGCGACGGTTTCGATAAGTATTTCCGCTCTGTCCGGTATTTTTTTGCCGAGTTTGACATACGGAAAGTCGATTCTTGCCGTAGTCAGATTCGGCAGGGCTCTCTCCGCCGCCACCAGTCCTTGATGGGCACTGTCGGCACTTGCGCCGGGAGCCAGCACCAAACCGAGAATTTGCACGCTATACCTCCTTGCACCGCATGGCAATAATAGAAAAATAAGATTATGATATATATATGAAGATATCGGAGATCACCATGAGCTTACGCACTCCATTTTATAAGCTATACGAATCGCGCATAATCCATCATATCGAACGAGACAAACTGCCGGTTCATATAGGTGTTATCCTGGACGGGCACAGGCGCTTTGCCAAAGCGGAAGGCTTGGACGACTACCGCAAAAGTTATAAGGCCGGAATGAAGAAATTGGAAGAACTGCTGTCTTGGGCGCATCAGACCGATATTACGGCCGTTACGGTCTGGGTGCTCTCCACCGACAATCTCAACAGGCCTGTCAGCGAGTTGAATCCCTATTTCGAAGTGTTGGAAGAATTTTTTGAGACTCTGCCGGCCCTGGGAAGAGAACTCGGCTTTGCCCTTGACGTTACAGGCAGCATAGACATGCTGCCCGACAGACTGATTGCCAGCGCAAAATCGGCTGTGGCGGGCTTGCCGGACGACGGCAGGGCCTCATGGAATGTCAATGTGGCTCTCTGCTACGGAGGCCGCCAAGAGATATTGGATGCCTGTAAATCCCTGGTGGAGGACCTGGCTTTCAGCGGCGTGCCGCCCGAAGAAATGAGCAGCCATATCGACGAAGAATCTTTCAGAGATCACCTGTATTCCTCGACTCTTCCCGATTTGGACTTGGTGATCAGGACAAGCGGAGAAGCCAGACTTTCCGGTTTTTTGCTTTGGCAGTCTGTTTATGCGGAGTGTGTTTTTGTGGATCCCTACTGGCCGGCTTTCAGGCGTGTGGACTTTTTGCGGGCCTTGCGTGATTTTGCAAGACGGGAAAGGCGTTTCGGCAGATAAAGTTCCGTTTGGAGCGAAATGGCGGTAAGCTTACGGTACACGCAAATTTTTAACTTCAGAGACGGCAGAATCCGAATGAGACGACAATTTGACTGCTGTCCGGATAAGGTCTTGATGTATGGGTAAAAACGCAATTGCAGTGGCAACCTTTAACGTGCATGCCGGTATAGACGGCTGGGGAAGAGAATTCGGTCTCGTCAAAGCACTGAAAAGTATAAATGCCGACGTGGCTGCCCTCCAAGAGGTACTCATAACGAAAGACAATTATAATGAGCTGGCTGCTTTTGCCGCGGAAGAAAAAAGAGAGATGCTCGTGGTACCGCTGGCTGACGGAATCCTCAACACGCCGAATGCCTCCGGCAATACGGAAGACCTAAAATCCTGGGGCCCGCCCGGCCGCCCCGGCCGTCCCGGCAAAGTGCGATCTTTGTACCTGGTCAAAAGCAACGTCCATGAGGAGCCGTTAAGCGATTTTTATAACAGCCCCCATTATGACAAGACGAAAATTCGGGACTTTTTTGAACTGCCGCCCAAAAAAAACATAAAACCGGACAACGTCGGCATCTGGTGCCTGGTGCTGATGAGCAAGTTGGCTTTGAAGAATTATGCACTGTACCGCTTGTCCGATCTCAGATCGGACAAGGCCAGGCGCTGTGCTCTCAGTGTAACTTTGAATACGGGCAGCGGAGAGGTTGAAATAACCGCCGCCCATTTGGGTCATTTGACGCACGGCTCGCTTTTGCAGATGAGGCAGCTGGTCGGCGTGTGCGGACAGGGGAACATCCCCTCCGTGATACTGGGGGATTTCAACTGCTGGGGTCCGCTTCTCGTCGGGGCCCTGAATACTTTAAAGCCGAAAGAAGCCACGCTGCTGCGTTCCGGACCCTTGCCGAGCGAACATAAATTGCATATCATTCCCAATACGGCTTCTGCCGCCACCGGTGCTTTTGACAAAGAAAAACATCTGTCGGTCCGCTGGCACAGGGCCGTCAAACAGAGAAGCTGGCCCGCTTGGCATCCCCACAGTCAGGTCGATCATATTCTGGCCAACGGGTTTTTCCGGACCGCCGAAGTTTTGGAGAGCGAGGACTTGGGCTCGGATCACTTACCGCTGGCGGCCGAACTGCTTTATTGATTTTTTTACAGCTCGATCAAATGTTCCAAGGCCTTGATGGCGTTGATGATGGCCGCCCGCTCTTCTTCTCCGAGATTGTATAAGGCTTTCCCCAGCCAGGCTTCCTTCTCGCGTCTGTCGTTATTCAGAATTTCTTGTCCTTTTGGGGTTATTTCTATGAGGAATTGACGACCGTCGCTTTTGTGGTGTGTCTTTTGTGCCAAGTCGCTTTCCAAGAGGGAAGCGATAATTTTAGTCATGGAGGGGGGTTTGACCAGTTCAATTCGGGACAGGGCAGTCGGCGATATGGGGCCGAACCTTTCCAAAGAAAAGAGAGCAGAAACCTGGCTCAGGCTGAGTTCGCTGTGTCGGCGTTCCGATCTCAGTCTTCTGGACAGCCTGCTTATGACGATGCGCAGATCGGCGGCCAAAGCACGCAGATCGCCGGCCGGTCCGGGATTGCCGATGGCGGCGGCTTCGCTGCGTCTCGGGTCTTTCGTCTGAGGTTCGCGGTAGTTTGTCACATAAGTAGACTACCTGATTGGATTGCCCGAGGGCAAACATTGCTTTACGCAGAATTCCACTGCCGGCAAAGAGTGTAAAAATACTTCCGGCTGACGTGCCGAAATCGGTATCGGGACGTTTTTTACCCCCACTTCCGTTGCTTGTCCTCTGTCTGTGGGATATAGAATATGGAACAAAAGCGTTATACGGAAAGTATTGGCAGGCTCCATCGCTGCCCGCATTGGAGTCGGACCGGGAGATAAATGAAACAAACTTCTGCGATAGTTTTGGCAGCCGGGTTGGGTAAACGCATGAATTCCGGGTTGCCGAAGCCGCTTCACTGCATCTGCGGCAGAGCGATGATCCTGCATGTCTTGGACGCTTTGCTTCCGCTGGAATTGGAAAAAGTTGTTGTGGTCGTGGGCCACGGATCACGCCGGGTCATAGAGGAAGTCTCCTCTCTTTCCGACAGCCGTCTCAAGCTGGAATTTGTCGAGCAGCACACCCCGCAAGGTACTGGTGACGCCGTGAAAGTGGCGCTTACCTGTTTTGCCGATGCCTACGACAGCAATGCCCGAGACAGCGATATCCTCATATTGCCGGGAGACGCCCCCCTGATTCTGCCCTCGACCCTTGAGGGGCTTTTACGGATGCACAAAGAGCACCTGTCGGTGGCGACTCTGCTTTCCATGGTGATTTCCGACCCCACCGGTTACGGCAGGATCATCAGGGACAAACACGGCAGCGTTTCCAAAATAGTCGAAGAAAAAGACGCCAGCGAAGAAGAAAAACTTCTTGACGAAGTGGGAACCTCCGTTTATGTGTTCCGCCAGAGTGCTTTGGCTCCTGCTCTCAGGATTTTATCTCCAAAAAATGCTCAGAACGAGTATTACCTTACCGACGTGATAGAAGTGTTGCGAAACGTCGGCTACGAAATATTGGCCGTGAAGGCGGCAGACGGGCGGGAAGTCGCCGGCGTCAACGACCGTTTGCAGCTGGCTTTGGCGGAAAACGAACTCAGACGCCGTATCAACGCAAAGCACATGCTGAACGGGGTGACCATGACGGATCCCGATCATGTTTATATCGATAAAACGGTTGAAATAGAACGGGACGTAACTTTGCTGCCAGGGGTGATCCTGAAAGGGGATACTTATGTCTCCTCGGATTCGGTACTGGGGCCTTTTGTCAAGCTTGAAAACTGCCGTCTGGGTAAGAGAACGCTCATTGAGTTTTCTTCGTTGAAAGACGTGAAATTGGAAGACGATGCCGTCGTTTCTTTCGAAGGCGGATTTCATATCTGAGACAGCTCTTCCGTTCGGTATTTGTGCGGATTAAGATGTCTTCTATTAAGAATGGGTTTTTCTTATTTGCCGGGAGAATATGCAATAGTCTTTAAATGAGGGGTTAATACGTATATGGAATCGATGCAAACGCGTAAATTGGAGCTGTTCAGCGGGAATACTCATCGCTCATTGGCGGAAAAAATAGCCGGTCGTCTTGATTTGGAGCTTGGTGAGGCCAATCTCCAGGCTTTCGCCAACGGGGAGTTTCACTGCAAGTACAGTTCTTCCATCAGGGGCGCCGATGTTTTCATCATTCAAACGCACGCTTCTCCCATCAACGATTCCATTATGGAACAACTCATTATGATTGACGCCGCCAAAAGGGCTTCCGCCAAGCGCATTACGGCGGTATGTCCTTATTTCGGTTATTCGCGACAGGACAGAAAAGCTTCCGGCAGAGAGCCCATCACCGCCAAATTGGTGGCCGATTTGCTGACGGCGGCCGGATCGGACAGGGTCGTGAGCGTTGATTTGCATTCCGGACAAATCCAGGGTTTTTTCAATTACCCCGTCGACCATCTCACCGCAGCACCGGTTTTGGTGGACTACTTGAAAAAAGCCGGCACGGCTAACGACGTCATCGTTTCTCCCGATGCAGGCAGATTGAAAGTCGCCGAACGTTTCAGCCAGCAACTGGGTACCGACGTGGCGGTCATTCACAAAAGACGCCCCCGCGGTCAAATCAATACAGTGGAAGCCCTCGGGGTTATCGGCGACGTTGTCGGCAGGCGCTGCATCATCATAGACGACATGATAGACACGGCGGGAACCGTTTCGGCCGCAGCGGAGCGCTTGGTCGACGAAGGGGCCACAGACGTTTGGGTAATGGCGACGCACGGGCTGTTGTCCGACCCGGCCGCCGAAAGACTGGCCAAAGCTCCCATTTCCAGAGTGGTGGTTACCGATACCCTCCCCATCGTCCCCGGCAAAATTCCCAACTTGGAAGTGCTGTCGGTGGCACGGTTGTTGGCAGATGCCATCAGTGCCGTTTTTGAAGATACTTCCGTGTCCAAAATATTCGACGGAGACAACCTTTCTTAAACGTCGGCCTCTTTTCGCGAGACTTGACAAATCGGCCGACCGGGTCTTTTTTTCGGTGTAAAATATCGATCAGTCTCGGGTACGGACGGCGCTTGTCCGCAATATGAGACAGGCCCGGCGGCGGTACCTTTGTATTGTGCGAAAACGGGTGTTTACGTTTTAAAAAAGTCGGATAGGAGCATGTTCCATGGCAGAGTTGCAACTGGTTGCCGAAAGGCGGACAGAAATAGGATCCAGCGAGAGTAAAAGACTGAGGCGCGCCGGACGCGTTCCGGCCATAGTTTACGGACACGGCAACGAACCCATAGCCATCAGCGTGGACGCCAAAGAATTGCGTCAGGTGTTTTCACACGGACACGGGGCAAACGCATTTGTCTCTCTCAAAATAGACGGCAAGAAGCATTCCGCACTCACCAAAACGGTGCAGCACCATAAAGTCCGTCAAGTCATATCGCACATCGACTTTCAATTGGTCAACAGAGACGAAGTGATCTCGGTGGAAGTGCCCATAGAATTTATAGGAGATCCGGTTGAGGTAACGCGCTATCACGGTACCGTGGAGCACCTGTCTTCCTCCGTTGCGCTGAAAGCAACGCCGGAAAAGATCCCCAACGTCATAACTGTCGATATTTCCCATATGGCGGTAGACCAAATTTTGTCGGCGGGCGACCTTGTCATTCCGAAAGGCGTTGAGCTGGACACGGATCCGGGTTTTCAGATTGCCATCGCCCATGCCGGTCGCGGCATGGCTGTGGAGACTTCGGAGGACGAGAACTCCGCTTCTTCTTAAATGTGCTTACAGTAAAGCCGCTCTTTTGTGATGGTTTTATTTTCACGCAGGGATGCCACGCCGTCCGGCGTTGTCAAAGATAACAAAGGCTTCGGATCCGACACGGCGGAATCGGGCAAGCCGCTTTGGGTCGTCATGGGGCTTGCCAATCCGGGTTCTCAATATGAGGGGACGCGTCACAATGTCGGTGCGGAAGCCGTACGCAGAATTGCCATTAGGCAAAATCTGTCGTTGAAGCCGGAAAAAGGCATAGCCGCTGTTGTCGCATCGTACGAAGAAAGCCAAAAAAAAGTGGTTCTGGCGGTGCCGAACACGTATATGAACGAATCCGGCTTGGCAGCAAGGGACTTAAAAAAACGTTATCAGATTTACAGCCCGTCACACTTGATCGTGGTTCACGACGAGTTGGATTTGGAGCCGGGATCCGTAAAAATTAAATTGGCCGGAGGTACCGCCGGACATAACGGTCTGAAATCCATACAGGCTTGCCTGGGTTCGGCGGATTTTACCCGCGTCAGAATAGGTATCGGCAAGCCTTTGCACAACAGATCCGGAGCCAACCATGTGCTCGGGCGCCCGGATAAAAAAGAGCGCGAAATTCTTGACGTCGCTTTGGAGACAGCCGCCTCCGCTGTAGTCTGGATAACAGAATACGGCATAGACGCGGCTATGAATAAATACAACAGCCGCGCAATTTAATTAATGCGACAGGGATAAAAGTTTAAAGAACCGTGAGACCTTCTTCTCTACTGAAAATTGTAACCAAAACTCCTTTTTTAACGGATCTGCTGGACTGCTCCGGAGGACATGCGGTAGTGGCGGACCGGCTGCAGCCCTATATTTTTTCTGCTCTTCTGGAAGAATCCCCCACGGACAGCATCGTTTTGATAGTAACCCCAACCCAAAACGACGCGGAGCACCTGTTCCATGCCATGTCCGTTTTTTCCGGGGCGGACAGGGTTTTTCACTTCCCGGCTTGGGAGACCCTTCCTTTTGAGAGAATTTCTCCCACAACGGAAGTGATGGGAGAGCGCCTTAAGGTTATTTTTGAAACCTGGAAAAGAAAAAAATTCGGATCCGCCCTTTCATCGGACGGCTTTTTGGCGGATAGCTTTCCCGGCGAGAGGGAAACCCGACCCGTCGCGGTGGTTGCTTCCGTCAGGGCGTTGCTGCAAAGGATGTGCCCGGGGATAGAAAATATAGCCCCCATCGTCATCTCAAAAAACTCCAAGCTGAATCCGGAAGCACTTCTCGGGGAGTTGGTGCATTTTGGCTACAGACGCGAGTACCAGGTTGAACACAAAGGTGAGTTCGCCGTGCGGGGCGGAATCGTGGATATTTTTCCGCCGACGGCACAAGAGCCGATCCGCATAGAACTTTTCGGGAACGAAGTCGACAGAATCGGCGTTTTTGACGTGTTTGATCAGAGGAGCACAACGGATTTGGAGCAGGCTCAAATCTATTCCGCCAGAGAAGTCATTTTATGGCCGATGCTCAGGGAAAAAGCGGCCGAATTGGCCCTAAGCTCAAATTTTGCCAAAGAGCAGTTTATGAGAATAGCCGACGGAGAATTCTTTGAAGGCATCGAATCCTTTTTGCCGTGGCTCGACGAAAGCCCCCTTTTGCTTACGGACCTGCTTGCCTCGCCGGATCTTGTCATTTTGGTTGAACCGAGAAGAATGCGCGACAGGGCCAATGATATTCTTGCGGAAGAAGAGTCGATAGCCGCCGGTCTTGCCGTCACTTGGGACATCAAAGACGTCACCGATCTTCCGAGACTGCATCTGCATTTCGACAGGCTTTTGTCCGATACAAAGGCAAAAAGTGTGTCGGTACTGTCGGTGGCGGACCGGGAAGAAAGACAGGTTTTACCCCACTCGTCGTGGCCTTTTGTATCCGGGGACTTAACGGCTCTGATCGATAAGCTGCGCTTTTTATGCAAAAATGGCTTTACCGTGATCATGTATGCCGACCTGGCTTCTTCGGCCAGGCGGTTTGCGGAGGTATTTGAAGAAGCCTATCTTGACGTAAACAATTTATCGGAAGGTGCGAGAAACTCAGCCGACGGGGACAATCCGATTAAACAAGGTTTCGTCAACATTTTGATAGGTCAGTTAGACAAAGGATTTATTCTTGATGCCCACAAACTGGCAGTTTTGTGTGAGCCGGATATCACGAGGAGGACGAGACCTCACCGCGTTCCCCGACAACGCAAAAAAATTACCGAAGGATTCTTTGACGATCTCAAGATAGGCGGCTTCGTCGTGCACGACGTGCACGGCGTGGCACGGTTTGCCGGGATGGTGAAGAGAGCAATAGGAAATTCGGAACGGGACTACCTGCTGCTCGAATATAAAGGCGACGACAAGCTCTACATTCCTTCCGATCAGATCGATTCTCTGACGCCTTATACCGGAGGGGAAACCCCGACTCTGAACCGTTTGGGTACCGGCGAATTCCAACGTCAAAAGGCGCGCGCAAAACAAAAAGTCAGAGAAATTGCACAAGAGCTGCTTGTCTTGTATCAACGCAGACTACACACAAAAGGTTTTAAGTTTTCCTCCGATACTGTTTGGCAGGGGGAAATGGAACAGTCGTTTGCGTACACGGAGACTCGGGATCAACTCAAAGCCATTGAGGCGGTAAAAGAAGACATGGAAAAAGAAGCCCCCATGGATCGCCTTGTCTGCGGGGACGTGGGTTTCGGAAAGACGGAAGTGGCGATAAGGGCGGCCTTTAAAGCCATACAGGACGGCCGTCAGGTTGCGGTGCTGGTGCCCACCACCCTGCTGGCTCAGCAGCATTATCAGACTTTTAGCGAAAGGTTTGCCCCTTATCCGATCAGAGTGGAGATGCTTTCCAGATTTCTGACTCAGGCCGAACAGAAAAAAGTCGTAAGAGGCCTTGCTGCCGGTGATGTCGATCTTGTGATAGGGACGCATACTTTGCTTTCCGGAAATGTTGCTTGGAAGAAACTGGGTTTGCTGATTGTAGACGAAGAACAGCGCTTTGGGGTTTCGCATAAAGAAGCCATAAAAGCCATCTCCGTCGGCGTGGATGTTCTGACGCTGACGGCGAGTCCCATCCCCAGGACATTGGAAATGGGACTTACAGGCATACGGGATCTGTCTGTCATCGACACCCCTCCCGCCATGCGTCAGCCGATTCTGACTTATGTCGGCGAGTATGACGAAAGGGTTGTTTCCGAAGCGATCAGGCGCGAGCTGTTGCGCGAGGGACAGGTATTTTACGTACACAACAGGGTAACCGACATCGACCATGTGGCACATAAGCTGGCGCTGTTGGTGCCGGAGTCAAGAATTGCCGTGGCACACGGGCAGATGGAGGAAGCCCATCTGGAGAAAGTGATTTTGGATTTTGCCGCCCGCAAATATGACGTGCTGGTCTGTACCACCATAGTCGAGTCCGGCATCGATATGGGGAATGTAAATACGCTGATCATAGACAGGGCGGATTTGCTCGGTTTGGGTCAACTCCATCAGTTGCGCGGCAGGGTGGGCCGCTCGGGACAGCGGGCTTATGCCTATCTTTTTCATCCAGCCGACCGTGTTTTGAGCGAAGACGCCTACGAAAGACTGAAAACCATAGGGGAGTTCAGTGAACTCGGCGCCGGTTTTAAGATAGCCATGCGGGATCTGCAAATAAGGGGCGCAGGCAATTTACTGGGACACGACCAGTCCGGTCATATTGCCTCCGTGGGGTACGATCTTTATGTGCGGATGGTTTCCGACGCGATCCGGGAATTGAAAGGGGAAGAAATTCCCGTTCCCGCCGAAGTAAAAATAGAACTTCCGGTAAGGGCCAATTTGCCGTCCGGGTACATAGCAAAAGAAGACTTGCGCCTCGAGGCATACAGACTGCTTGCCAACGTAAGGAGCAAAGAGGAAGCGGAGGACTTGGCGGCGCAGTGGCGGGACCGCTTTGGTCCTTTGCCGCATTCGGTAAAAGAACTGCTGGTCGCAGCCGAACTCAGGTTGATGTGCCTGGGGCTTGGGATAAAAGAGGTTTCCGTCATTCCCGTAAAGGAATCTGTCCTTGTCGGGGTCAAGAAGGAGCGGGCAACGGCCCGTCTTTTACCGTTGCAATTGTCGGCATCGGTTCAGGTAAGACTGAGAAGACTTTACCCAAAAGCCGTTTACAAAAATGATATCCGGCAGCTGGTGCTCCCTTTGGAAGTCGGCGACGGCTCCTCTCTTACCGGAGAACTCATTGAGGCTCTGAGAAAAATTTTTCAGCAGAATTAAAAAAACGGCAAAGGCGGACATAGCCTTTGCCGTTTTTCCGTCACAGCACTATTCGTCTTGGAGGTGTGAGTGCAGATCTTCTTTCTGCGCCGTCTGCGCCGCCATCTCAGGCGGGTTCCCGTGATTTTTGTACCACGTTTTCCAGACCAGACGGTGTATCGGGATAACTCTCGGGATATCTCTGATGCCCGGAATAAAAGGTACCAACAGAAGCAAAATAGTGGCTATACCGGTCATATAGATGGCGATCAGGTCTACGTTGGAGGAAGATGAAAAGCCGGGGACCTGGTACCAAAGGGTATAAAGCCACAGCCACGGTTGCCCGGGGTAACTCCCCGATTCGTTCATGACACCCCACTGGGAACCCGTCATGTGCTGGGAGGAGGCCAGATTTGAGAAATACTGCCCGTCTTCCAAGAACAAAAGCGGCTTTGTAAAGTTGTTGCCGTAAAAATCGCTGTTGGATATCAAGTCCGTATCCAACGCGCCGGATCTTGCCAAAGCCAATTCCGAAGACAACATCACGGGTACGGGACCGTCATTGGCTTTCGGTACTACGGGGTTACCGCTTTTGAACTTGAGCTTAAGAAGGGCATTTGAGTAGTTGTTGGCCCAAGTGACCTGTTGTCTCGTGTCGGCGGCGTTGTAAGTCCGAAGGGCTGAGGCAAGGGTGGGATCAGTTACCGCCTCTTTCTCAAGGGGGTTGAGCACAAACGCTTTGGCCGGATCAATCGGTTCCCTGACCCCGGCCAGGCGTTGCCAGGATACGCCGATGGTTTGTACGTAGCCGCTGTTGTTGTTGTAAGGGGGACCGTAGACGGCCGTTTCGCTGGTGCCGTCCAGTTCGCTGGTGGCGGTTCCGAGAAAGTCGGCGGGAGCGACTTTTGCCCATGACGAGATGGTCACCGGGGGGATGTCGGGGGAAGAAAGCAGGGTGGCCAAAAGCAGTACCAAGATAAGGATAATCATAAAAGCAGCGGTTGCTTCTTTGATGATGTCGTATTTGCGCAGCGGGCCGCGCCAAGCAGAAGAATCTTCTTTTTTGATTCTGATCCTAGCCGCGAGACCTTTCGATCCGAACTGGATGCGCTTTTGCGGCAGGGGATGTGATACCCCTCTTACTCTTACCAAAAGTATGTGGGCTCCGACTATCGTAACAAGCAAAATAGGCATGAGTACTATATGCCACATCAGCATTTGGCCAAAGTTCATCAGGTTGAAAAAGCCGCCCAGACCGGTGGCGTTGATGGCGTCTTTGCCGTTTGTGGAGATCCATTGGGAGTCGAAGTTTTGCTGGGAAAGATACCCGGTAAAACACTCCACGACGGAAGCCATAAAAGCGATTACGCCCGTCATCCAAGTAAGCGCTCTCTTGCCGCGCCAAGCAGACATCCAGAATTTGCCCCACAGGTGTATGACGAGCAAGGCCATGAACAACTCGACGCTCCAAAGGTGCATCGAGTTGAAGAAGTGGCCTACCGAGTTGGAATGCCACCAGTCTGGTCCTCCTAGCGCCAGGGTAAAACCCGACAGTACGGCCATACCCAGAGCAGCCATACTGGCCACACCGAATACATATATCCATGAAGAGACATAAGCGGGTTGGTAGTCGGGAAGCAGTTTGCCGGGCGGCAATACTTTCAACCCAAATCTTCTGATTTTTGAAGTCCACATTTTGGAAGTATCATCGGAATCAGGGCTCAGATCGGCTATCGTTGCCGGAGATACCGCATCGTCACCCTTGCCGGTGTCGTTCGAGCCGCCTTCTCCCCCGTTCTGCCGGATTTCTTTATGCTTCGGGAAAGGTACCAGGAGAGCCAACCCGAATATAACGATCATGACAAAGATCAAGACCAGGTTCGAGACGGATACCTGGAAAATCGACCAATGCAGGTATTTGCCAGGACTGTTTAAGTCTATGGCACTGGCGGTAATAGGTGACATATATTTATCCCTTCAATGTATTCGGTTACTTACGGTAACCATGTTCGTGACAATAATCAAGTATTGACGCTCAAGATAGCTATTCTATGATTCCCAATCATAGAATATGACACTTGTCATGATAAATAGACCAAAGTCACATAGATCATAGACCAAAGTCACATGAATTAAAATAAGTACGCGTTTTGGCTGTACAACCGCAATATTGTCGGGACTTTTTGTCGGATTTGGGAACGGACTGGGCTTGGCCCGAAAAGCCGCCTCTTTTATTGCAATCTGATAGATATCAGTACCTGCTTGTCCTTGTGGGAAGTGCTTTCGCCAATGTAATATGACTATGTCGCAACGGCGCGGTTTTCCCCGATGGATCACGCTTAAGCATGAGACAGCACACGAATTGTAAAAAGCCGTCACGGTTTACGTAATGCGGCGGCTTCCGTCAGCGCATACAATGTTGAGACAGGTTTCCCACCCGGCTGATCAACCGGTGCTTGCGGACGCTATCAGTGCCTCCGCCGAGCAGTCAAGACCTTCGCGGTTGTGTTTTATCAATAAGCGGCGCCCCACAAGCATCAAGGCTCCAGCCAAAAGCATTGAAATACCGCAGATGATCCAGGCAAGACCGAACGAGCCGTGAGATACGGAAAACCCCACGACCAGAGGACCTATAACGGCACCCAAGCGTCCGCCCACCTGAGTAATGCCGGTGGCCCTGGCCGGTGCATCGGCGCAGTTTTTCACAACGGCATAATTGAAAAGGCCGTTCCAACCCCACCCTATGCCGAGCGCCGTCACCATTCCGGCGACGACGAGCCAAGACTCTTCGGTTCTTTCTCCGGCAAAAAGCATGACGTAGCCGGCGGCTCCCGTAAAAAGCATGGATGAGATGGTGACAAAATGACGTTTTTGCTTCTTGTCGGCAAAAAGACCGACCAGGATTCTTGCGGCAACCGTGAGCATGCCGGCTATGCCGGCAACCCAGCCTGCAGCGGCTTTACTGAGGTGACTTTGCACCGCAAACGTCACCCAAAAGGAACTCAAACCGCTGGCGGCGAGCATGCCAAATGCTATGGCCCCGGCCAAAACCATCAGGGCACCTTTGGGAATTCTGATATTGGAGTCTGCCAGGATACCGGATTTGGAATCGGACAGCGCATGGCGCGGTTTCGGTATAAAGGCATAACTTACTATGGCGATGACCGCCGCGGCTCCAAAAGCTTGGCGCCATCCTATCGTCAGAGCTATCACGGGAACGGCCATGCCTCCCAAAGCCGAGGAAAGCGGAATGGCCGCCTGTTTGATGCCAAAAGCCAGTCCTTGACTTCCCGGAGTCACGCGTCTTGCCAGGAAAAGGTTCAGTGCCGGCTGCAGTACCCCTCCGATCAGACCGCAAAGTACCATTACAACGATAAGGGCAGCAAGAGAGTTCACCGCAAAATTGATTGTCAGCAGCAAAACAGTCAGCAGCAACACGCTGTTGCGCATTACGCGAATACCTCCGATATGTTCGGACAGCCTGCCGCCCGGCAAAGAAGCCACCGCCGCCCCGAGGTAATATGCCGCCACCGTGATGCCCAACATATCCGGTCCGAAGTGTAACGACTTGCGTATTTCCAAAGCCAATGTACCGACTAAAAACACCGGTAATGACGCAACTGTGCCAATTATGGCGGAGATAGCGAAATCCCTTGGGCCTCCCCTGCGGGTCGCTGCTGTGGCGAGTGGTGACATTAACAAAACCTGGTGTTAGGGTATTTTCTTATATCTATAATACAGTAAAAAATGCCACTCCCTATCTTCTTTGGATACATTGGCGTCTAAGGTCCTACGAAAAACGGCGAAAAAGCGCTTAAATATTTTTTATTTGTCCTGAAAGGATGACATTGGGTGCGGTATTGGCATATTCTTTGCTTTATGCGAAGAAGATGGCATATCTAACCGTTAGAAGTCATCGGTCAGGCTCTAAGGAGTGGAGATGGTTATAAACAATGGTTTCGCGGTTAGAAGTGAGCCGTCGGTGCTCTCGATAGTCTTGGCAGGCGGGCGCGGACGAAGGTTGGAACCTCTGACAGCGGATCGCGCCAAACCGGCCGTTCCTTACGGGGGACATTACCGTTTGATTGATTTTGTGCTTTCCAACTTGGCCAACGGAGAATTCCGCAAAATTTTGGTGTTGACGCAATACAAGAGTCACAGCCTGGATCGCCATATCTCACAGAGCTGGAGGCTTTCTCCTCAGCTCGGCAATTACGTAACGACAGTTCCGGCCCAAATGAGACTGGGCCCCAGGTGGTTTGCCGGTTCGGCGGATGCCGTCTACCAGAATCTCAATTTGGTCTATGACGAACAGCCGGAGCACGTGATGGTGTTGGGAGCGGATCACATTTACAGAATGGATCCGCGTCAGTTTCTGGAGGCACACCTGAGGACAAGGGCCGATGTCACCATCGCCGGCATCAGGGTGCCGCGTTGTGTAGCCAGAGATTTCGGCACCATAGACGCCGACGCAAACGGCTTGATCCGAGAATTCCTGGAGAAGCCGACAAATCCCCCCGGATTGCCGGACGATCCGAATTCTTCTTATGTCTCCATGGGGATTTACGTTTTCAGAACCACGGCCCTCATGGTGGCCCTTTCCAAAGACGCCGAAGATACCGGCAGTACTCATGACATCGGCGGGGATATAATTCCCCGTTTTGTGGAAGAAAAATCGGCATACGTTTATGATTTCGGGACAAATGTAGTCCCCGGCGTGGAGGAAAGAGAGCGGGGCTACTGGCGGGATGTGGGTAATTTGGATGCTTATTATGAGGCTCATATGGATCTGGTTTCCGTGCACCCCATATTTTCGCTTTACAACAATAAGTGGCCCATTCATTCCTGGCGGGCTCCTTTGCCGCCGGCAAAATTTGTATTTGACGAAGAAGAAAGACGCGGGCAGGCTTTGGATTCCCTGGTCAGTCAAGGAGTTATCATTTCCGGCGGCACCGTAAGAAGGTCGGTTTTGTCTCCCATGGTAAAAATCCACTCGGGAGCCATAGTCGAAGGCTCGGTGTTGTTGGACGACGTGGAGGTGGGCGAAGGGGCTTATCTGTCAAGGTGTATCATTGACAAGCATGTCAAAATACCGCCCGGGGCCGTCATAACGGCGGAAGCCGTGGGTGACAACCCTTCTTTTACCGTGACCGATTCAAAAATAGTCGTGATTCCGAAGCGGGAGATAGTGAAGATATAGTGAAAGTGGCTGTTTTGACAAAGGAATATCCGCCTGAAGTTTACGGCGGTGCCGGAGTTCACGTAGGTGAGCTTTCGGCCGAATTGGCCAAATTGGTCGATTTGGAAATTCATTGTTTCGGCGCAGAACGCCAAGATGCCTTAGTTAAGCAAAACTACGTATCTTGGGAACTCCTCGCAGATACCGGCCCCATCTCCATTGCCTTGGACGCCATGTCCAGAGACTTGGCCATGCTGGCCAATTTGGAAGACGCCGACATCTGTCATTCACATACCTGGTATACCAATTTTGCCGGATATTTGGCGCAAAGGGCTTTTGGAGCCAAACACGTCGTAACTTCGCACAGCCTTGAGCCTTTGAGACCCTGGAAAAGGGAACAACTGGGCCCGGGCTATGAGCTGTCGGTTTGGATAGAAAAAACGGCGCTTTTGGCGGCCGACAGAATCATCGCGGTATCTTCGGCTATGAAGCAAGATATCCTGACTTGTTATCCAGACGTGCAAGCCGGAAACGTGGACGTTATTTACAACGGCGTGGACACAAGAAAATGGAGGCCGAGGCCTTGGAGTGGCTCTTTGGAGAGATTCAAGATAGATCCGGAAAAGCAGCTCGCGGTGTTTTTGGGCCGGATCACAAGACAAAAGGGTCTCAGCTATCTTTTGAAGGCGGCCCCTTTGATAAACGATTCGGCCCAGCTCGTTATTTGCGCCGGCCGCCCGGATACGGAAGAAATTCGGGAAGAAGTACACTCTCTTCTCCGGGTTGCTTCTCAGAGAGCCGGAGGTCTGGTGCTCATCGAACAGGTTCTTCCGACTGAGGAGCTTTCGGAGCTCTTCACGAGAGCCGCCTGTCTCGTCTGCCCCTCCATATACGAACCGTTCGGTCTCGTCAATGTGGAGGCCATGGCATGCGGTGCCCCCGTGGTGGCAAGCGCCGTAGGGGGGATCAAGGAGATAGTAGACGACGGCACAACGGGATATCTGGTGCCGGTGGACCTGGAAGAGGCCCCGCCCTATGAGCCAAAAGACGGGGAAAGTTTTGCCGAGGCCATAGCGGCAAAAGTCAATCTTTTATTGTCGGACTCCGATCGTTTGAGGGAAATGCGCAAAGAAGCGAAAAGAACCGTCGAAACCAGATTTTCTTGGAGCAAAATTGCCCAACAAACCCTCGATCTTTACCGGGATCTCACGGGACCAGACCGCTAAAACGTTACCTCTTTTTTGACAACATATCTTCGATTACGGAAAAAAGTTTCTGCCCGGACACGGCGGGGTCGTATTCTTTCAAGCCCGGAGGCGTGCCCGGTGACGGATCCGCGAGCAGCTCCGCCGCGGCGTCTGCGATCTTGTCGGGAGACGTCTCCGCCAGATAGCGGTTGGAACCGAATATCGTTTCGGCCAATCCCCCCGGACCGGCCGCTATGACGTTGGCCCCGACGGCCTGTGCCTCCAGAGGGATGAGCCCCAAGCCTTCGTTTTCCAAGGAGATCTGGAGCACGAGATCGGCTTTTGAATAGTACTCTGCCATTTCTCCGGCTCCTTTGGCGGGCGGCAACAACTTGATGCCGGCTTCGGCGATGAGCCGTTTCATTTCTGAGTACTCAGAACTCTTTTGCAGGAAAGGCGTGGTCGTATCCAAAAAGCCGCTTTTCCCGGCGATTCCCGCCAACCGGACGGAGCGGACGGCGATTTCCACCCCTTTTTTGCGCATGAGTCTGGAGGCAAAAAGCAACCCGTTGCCCCCCAGATGCTTTTTGTCAAAAAACTCTTTTGCAACCGGAGGCCTCAGGAGAAAACTTTTCGTCTTCTCATTTCCTATAAAAGCGAGAGATTCTTCCAGAAGAGCCTGTGATACGGCTGTTATATATCTGTCCGCCAAGGCATTTTGCAACAATCGTTTGTCAATATGCGGATTTTGTGACCATGCGTAAGGGTAATTGTGGAAAGTAACCAACGTGGGGATGCCCGTTTCCAGCAAAGGTCTGTTTTGCAAGTGCACCGCGTCGATTTTCAAGTCGGACAGCAATTGCGGCAGCCGTCCGATATCGGGACAGGGAACGTAATTGATTTTTTCCCTGTCCGGGTCAAAAATTGCCGAGACCGAAGTCTCGGCCAAATCTATCAGCGTTACCGTACAGTATTTTAGGAGTTCCTTGGCCCACAATTGCACACATCTTTCCAGACCCCCGGCGGGGTCTAAAACTGAGCACAATTCCGTCCCGCATAATCCAACGTGCATATGTTCTGTATACTTTCTCCGGAACTTTCAGTATAGGCCGGATCGGCTTTTGGATGCCGCAAAGCATTGGGGCATTTGAAGCGGGCCGTCGGGCGGGTTTTTTCTGTATTTGTTGCCCGGCTGTCTTTAATGCGTCTATGCTGGGTAAAAGAAATTTACTTACCACGCAATCCGGTAAAAACAGCGGTACGGCAATTGAAAAATATGACAGAACTTCAGACAAACGATAAAATACGCCACGGAGAAAGTTTCCCGAAACGTTATTATGTGAAAACCTTCGGCTGTCAGATGAACGAACACGACTCCGAAAAGTTGGGAGCTACGCTTACCGCAGACGGGTTGCTGGCCACCGACAACATCGACGAGGCCGATGTGGTGGTCTTCAACACCTGTTGTATCCGAGAGAATGCCGACAACAAGCTATACGGTCATTTGGGAAATTTGAGGGAAAGAAGTCTCAAGGATCCGAATTTTCAACTGGTCGTGGCCGGTTGTCTGGCACAACGCGATAAACAAGATTTATTGAAACGTGCTCCTTTCATAGACGTGGTACTCGGCACAAACAATACTGCCCGCGTCGCCGACTTGCTGAAACAGGCCGAAGAATCCAAAAGTTCGGTTGTGGAGGTATTGGACTTCGCCGATCAAGACAGTGAAAATTTATTTTTTGAAGACGCTTTGAGAATACCCCTCGGGCCGTCGGATCCCGCTTGGTCGCAAAAAGCTTCCCTCCCGGCGGTTGCCGCAGAAAAGCATTCGGCCTATCTGACCATCCAGTCCGGGTGTGACAATTCCTGTGCTTTTTGTATAGTTCCTTCCGTCAGGGGACCGGAAGTAAGCGTTCCCTTCGGAAAACTGATCGGGCAGGTCCGCGAAATGGCCGCGGGCGGCGTAAGCGAAGTAACGCTTTTGGGGCAAAACGTCAACTCTTACGGGAGGGACATAACCGTGGCTCTGCGCCGCATAGCCGGCAGTTCCGATTTGCCCGAACAATTGCAAGAAGGTTATCGGCAGACCAACATATCTTCGGGCGGCGGATCCGAGCACTCGGGACGTCTGTCAGACTATGAAATCTATTTGGCCGGCGAACGCTGGGTAAATACTTCGCCCAGACCCAGACCTTTGTTTGCAGATCTGTTGCGGGCGGTCGGAGAAGTGGACGGCATTAAAAGGGTGAGATTTACTTCCCCCCACCCCAAAGATTTGCGGCCGGAGACGATTGAGGCCATGGCTGAAACTCCCGCCGTTTGTGAACAGTTGCATTTGCCTTTACAGTCGGGAAGCGACGCCGTTCTGAAAGCCATGAGGCGCGGTTATACCGCCGAGATGTATTTGGACAGGTTGGAAAAAGCGCGTGCCGCCATAGAGGATTTGGCGGTCACGACCGATCTGATAGTGGGGTTTCCGGGGGAGACGGAAGAAGATTTTCTGGCAACTCTGGAATTGGCCGCCGAAGTGTGTTTTGACAGCGCCTATGTGTTTATCTTTTCTCCCAGAAAAGGTACCAGGGCCGCCGAAATGGAGGCTGATTTCGTTGCCGAAGAGGTCATAGCAGACAGATTCTCCAGACTCAATGGCGTTATTGAAAGAAGTGCTTTAAATAAAAACTTATCGAGAGTCGGAAAAACGGAAGAAGTTTTGGTGGAAGGGATATCCAAAAAAGACGAAGCCCACCTCACCGGAAGAACCCGTCAAGGCAAGCTGGTCCACTTCAAACCACACTTTGTCGACGGAGAAAATGTCGGACCGGTCCGACGCTCTCCTTATCCGACGGGCAGTTATCTGTCTGTCAAAATAACCGCAGCGGCTCCCCACCATTTATTCGGAGAACTCATCTAATCTTCGGCAAATCTCCCAAGTCTCAGGCAAAAGCCTATTCCGGTTTTTCCCGTGTATCGAGTCGGCCGCAGGAAAGTTTTGGCAGGAGTTTTTTAGTTTTAAGGGATCAACTTTGGCGTTTGAGGGTTCGGGGCACCTCATAAAGTCCTAAACTTAGTGACGTGAGTGTTTTCGCTAAAGTTTTAAGAGCAGGCGAAGGGAAGAAGGTCAGAAATCTTTCCTCGATCGTCCCTTTGGTAAATGCCGTTGAAGAAGAAGTCCAGCAGATGAGTGACGATGAACTTTCTCATATGACCGTCGCATTCAAAGAGCGCCTTGAACAGGGAGAGGATCTTAACGATTTGTTGGTGGAGGCTTTTGCCGTTGTGCGGGAAGCAGCCAAACGGGTGATAGGTCAGCGGCATTTTGACGTACAGCTTATGGGCGGTGCCGCCCTTCACTTTGGTTGGATAGCGGAAATGCGTACAGGCGAAGGCAAGACCCTGGTTTCCACGTTGCCCGTCTATCTCAACGCCTTGGAGGGAAAAGGCGTGCATGTGGTGACAGTCAACGACTATCTGGCCACCAGGGACTCTGCCTGGATGGGGCAGATATATAAGTTTCTGGGCCTCAACGTAGGGTTGGTGGTCCCCACCATCACGGATTCCCAACAAAAAAAAGCGGCTTATTTGGCCGATATCACTTACGGAACCAACTCGGAATTCGGTTTTGACTATCTGAGGGACAATATGGCCCAAGACACGGATGCCATTTTTCAGCGGGGTCACCATTATGCCATCATCGACGAGGTGGACTCGATTTTGATTGACGAGGCCAGAACGCCTCTCATTATCTCAGGGCCATCCGATCAATCCACCAGGCTTTACTATCAGTTTGCCAGCGTAGTCAGATCTCTCGACCGGGACGGCGATTATGAAGTAGACGAAGAAAAACGCATTGTGGTGCCTACGGAGGCCGGTATAGCAAAAGTAGAACTCCTGCTGGGAGTGAAAAACTTATATGACGAAGTTTCCGTGGACTATGTCCACCAGCTTACCAAAGCCCTGGAAGCCAAAGAACTTTACAAGAGAGACAAAGACTATATAGTTTCCAAAGGTGAAGTACAGATAGTCGACGAATTCACGGGCAGGGTCCTGGAAGGCAGAAGGTGGCACGACGGCCTGCACCAGGCAGTGGAAGCAAAAGAAAGAGTCCGCATAAAAGAAGAGAACCACACTTGGGCCACCGTCACTTTGCAAAATTACTTTCGTATGTACGACAAGCTCGGGGGTATGACAGGTACCGCCGAGACCGAAGCGGCCGAGTTTGCTTCAACCTATGATCTTCAAGTGGTGCCCATTCCCACCAACAGACCCATGGTCCGTATGGACCGCGCCGACGTCATATATAAGACCGAGGCCGCAAAGTTCGAAGCCGCCGTCAAAGATATCACCAAAAGGTACGAAAAAGGACAGCCCGTGCTGGTCGGTACGGCTTCCGTGGAAAAATCCGAAGAATTGTCCAAGATGCTTGAGAAAAAAGGCATCCCGCACACCGTCCTAAACGCAAAGCAGCACGCCAGGGAAGCTCAAATTGTGGCCCAGGCCGGCCGTCTCAGTGCCGTCACGGTCGCAACCAACATGGCCGGGCGAGGTGTGGATATTTTGCTGGGAGGCAATCCGGAAGGACTGGCCGCCAATGATCTTACGGCGGAGGGTCTGGATATAGCGGCGGCAGAAGGCGCCGCGCGCTATCGGGAGCTGTTGGCCAAGTATGAGGAGATGTGTGCCAAAGAAGCCGAAGAAGTAAGAAGCCTGGGCGGCCTTTACGTTCTGGGATCCGAGCGCCACGAATCGCGCAGAATAGACAATCAGCTGCGCGGACGTTCCGGCCGTCAGGGAGATCCCGGGGAAAGCCGCTTCTATCTTTCTCTGGAAGACGAGTTGATGAGAATTTTTGCTTCGTCGGCAATGAGCTGGGTTATCGATAAAGCCCTTCCGGAAGACGTGCCGATAGAGGCGAAAATGGTTTCGCGGGCAATAGAAAAAGCACAGAATACCGTGGAACAAAAGAACGCGGAAATCAGAAAAGACGTTTTGAAGTACGACGAGGTCATGAACGAACAGCGTAAAGTGATTTACGGAAGACGCATGAGGGTCCTGGAAGGGGAGGATCTGCGAGAGTACACCATCAATCTGATCGAAACCATTTTGTCCAAAGTGGTACACAACTATTTGCCGAACGACTATACCGAAGAGTGGAAATTGGACACCATGCTGACTGAGATTTCCGCTTACTATCCCACGGCTTTTGTTCCGGAAGATTTCGAGGAAGCCGTTTCGGCCGAACAAGTTGCCGAAAGCATCGTGGCGGAAGCCGTTCAATACTACGAAGATCATGAAAACGGATTTCCCGACGGTCAGGAGACGGCGAGACAGGTAGAAGGTCAGATACTTCTTCACGTGATAGATCAGAATTGGAAGCAACACCTTGTCGAAATGGATTATCTGCGTGAAGGGATACACCTGAGAGGACTGGCACAGACCGATCCCTTGGTTGCCTGGCAGCGGGAAGGTTTTGAGATGTTTGGCAAGCTGATGGACGTGATAGACGATTCTTATCTTCGCTTCGTCATGCATGTCAAAGTGGAAGTGAAAGAGAATATGACGGATTTCTCGCAGGCCACTTTTGTGGCGCAGGAAAATCCCCAACAGACCATAGCCGATTTGAACGACAACCTGACCAAAGCTTTTCCGGGCCAAACGGGATACCAAGAGGCTTCCCCCGAGAGGGGAGGCGGGGCGCCATCGCGGTCTGCGGACAGGACTGCCTTGCAAAAAAATGCCGTTCCCGCCAAGACGGCCATGTCTCCGGCAGTGTCGGCGCCGACCTCTTCGCACAAGACTCCCGGCCGCAACGAACCGTGTTGGTGCGGCAGCGGACGTAAATATAAGTTGTGTCACGGAGCGGCATAACAGGCGCCATGTCTACATTTTCCGGGGCAAACCCCAACAGTCCGCAGTCGCAGTTGCTTTTGAAGTTTTCCGATTTTCGGGAACGAATCGCAGCGGCCAAAGAGTATCTAAAAGTTGAACAATTGCAAAAAGACCTGCAAAGGTTGGAATTTGACTTACTGGATCCGGAATTGTGGTCAAATGCGGAACGGGCTTTGGCCATCACGACCGAGTACGGCAAAATAAAATCAGATGTGGAACTGATCGAATATTTGCAAAACAGTCTCAAGGAAGCCGATTTGCTTTTTGGGATAGCCATGGAAGAGGGCGAAGAAAGCCTTGCCGACATCGAAAGCGACATCAACGACATTTTGTCCGGTATCGGGCACAAGCTGGACGAAGTGGAACTGAGGACTCTGTTTGCCAATGAGCACGACAAAAAAGACGCCATAGCCGAAATTCATGCCGGGGCGGGCGGCACCGATGCTCAAGACTGGGCCGAAATGATGCTTCGCATGTACTTGCGCTGGGCCGAGAAAAAAGGTTTTAAGGTAGAAATAGATGAAATAACGCCCGGACAGGAAGCCGGCATTCTTTCCGCCACTTTTATCGTGAGCGGTGATTACGCTTACGGTATGCTGGCTGCCGAACGCGGAGTGCACCGTTTGGTGCGGATGTCGCCTTTCAACTCAAAGCATACCAGAGAAACCAGTTTTGCTTCCATAGACGTCATTCCCTTCCTCGATGATACATCCGCTGAGCCGGACATTGACGAAAAAGATTTGCGTATCGATACCTACAGATCGCACGGTGCCGGCGGCCAGCATGTGAACGTCACGGACTCGGCGGTAAGAATTACGCACCTTCCCACGGGGATTGTCGTTTCGTGTCAAAACGAGCGCAGCCAGCATCAAAACAAAGCAAAAGCGATGCAGATATTGGTTGCCAAACTCGCCGAAATAAAAAGAGAAGAACAAATGGCAGAACTTTCTTCAATTTCGGGTCCCCGGGAAAAAGTTGAGTGGGGATCACAGATCAGGTCGTATGTGTTGGCCCCTTATCAACAGGTAAAAGATTTGCGATCACAGATCGAGACGGGTAACGTAAATGCTGTTCTCGACGGTGACTTGGACGATTTTGTCATAGGTTACCTTCGTTGGCAACGTCGCAACAAAGCCGCAGACGAGGACTAAAGATCTGCAGCGTTATGAATTTGTGCTATATTGTTAAGAAATTGTAAAGGTATTTTACCGGGTTCGGACGGAAGCAATTTGTTAGCCTTGACAATAAGCGATAAAGCACTTTTGCCGGTATCTAAAGGCATATGTCAATATTTAAGAGATGGAAAGCAGTTTTTAAACTCCCGCATAATTGTGCCGATGCAGTCGCATAGAATTAGGAAAGAGGCCGATGATACGTTTTGACGCTGTCAACAAGACATACAAAGGCGGGAGCCCCGCTTTAAAAGACATCTCTCTGGATATTCAAAAAGGGGAGTTTGTGTTTCTGGTCGGATCGTCAGGATCCGGCAAGACCACTTTTTTAAAGCTTATTTTGCGTGAAGAAAAACCCGACCGGGGGGCCATTTATGTTGCCGGGAGAGACATAGGTTCGCTGTCCGCCTGGAAAGTTCCGCATCTCAGGCGGAATCTCGGGTGCGTTTTTCAAGACTTCCGGCTGTTGCCGAATAAAACGGTTGCAGAAAACGTGGCCTTTGCCTTAGAGGTGATAGGAAGGCCGCGCCATATAATAACCACCCAGGTGGGGCAGGTATTGGAGTTGGTGGGTCTGGGACAAAAAGCCACCAGAATGCCGGATGAACTTTCCGGCGGAGAGCAGCAGCGGGTGGCTGTTGCCAGAGCTTTCGTCAACAGGCCGTTGGTGCTCTTGGCCGACGAGCCCACCGGGAACTTGGATCCGGCCACCAGTCAGGGCATCATGAGCCTGTTGGACAGGATCAATCGGACCGGCACCACGGTGGTTATGGCCACTCACGACGTGGGCATAGTGGACTCCATGCGGAGAAGAGTAATAGAACTGGATCGCGGAACTTTAGTAAGAGACCAGGCCAGGGGGGTATACGGACTCGGTGACGAAATGCATACCTCCACTTCAGGGGTACCGTCTATACCTCTGACGGAGGCTTTTCGGGATTTTGCGAAAGCAAAAGAACGGGATGCAAAAGATTTGCCGAAAAGCCATCCGCTGAAAGAGCCGGATCACATGGAAACAAAGCCTTCGGTTGCCAGCAGGTCGTATTCGGTAAGGGCGCGCAGAGGCAACAGGTAGTCTTACGACGTTAGACCGGAACCGCTGAAAACAGATATTGACATAAATTAACTTCCACGAGGGATCTGATCGGAGTATTTTCATAAATGGGACTTTCTGCAGAGTACGTAGCCAAGGAGACATTTACCAATTTATGGCGCAACAGGCTGATGGCTTTGGCGGCCGTGCTGACCGTAGCCGTTTCGCTTTCGTTGGTCGGCACTGCTCTGCTTTTGCGTCAGGCGGTCAACAAGCAAATCGGGGCCGTGGCCAACAACGTCAACCTTCAGATATTTGTCAACCCCGGAGCCCCCGCATCGGAACTTACTTATATTCGCCAAGAGATAAAAGCGACCCCTCAAATACAAAGCTGCACCTATCTGAACAGCGATGCCTCTTACAGGCAGGCCAAGGAACTTCTCAAAGGGCAAAAAACCGTTTTGGCGGTACTGTCTCCGGCAACCGTTCCCACCGACTTTCGCTGTCAACTCCATAACCCAAATCAGGCCGCAACGGTAGGGGCTTTGTTTAGCGCCGGTATACCGGGCGTATATAAAGTAACTTGGCCCGGTCAGAGTATCCACGTAATGGAACAGGTAACCGGCGTTTTGCAGCTGATTTTGCTGATCGTGGCGATTGCCCTGATGGTCTCTTCGCTCGTCCTTATCCTAAACGCCATTCGAATGGCCATTTTTTCCAGAAGGCGAGAAGTGTCAGTTATGAAGTTGGTTGGGGCAACCAATTGGTTTATACGAATTCCTTTTATGGCCGAGGGTTTGGTGCAGGGACTGCTCGGTTCTCTGATTGCCGTGGGAATTGTTTTGCTTTCCAACTGGGGACTTACTTATCTTTCCGACAGGGTTCAGGCCCTGGCTCAGGCTACGGTGCCTTCCGGAGACCTGTTGGTGACGGAAATCATCGTTGTTTTGATAGGGATGATCGTCGGCGTGGCAGGTTCTTCTGCCGCTGTTCGCAGATTTTTGGACGTTTGATATTTTAGATGTGCGGGAGTATCGAAGAACTTATCGGCGCGGCGGGATTTGCCGATGCGGCCATTGGGGTAACGGATGGGGACGGTGTCGTGTTTCGTTACGGAAACTCTGCGTCGTCTTATCGGATAGCGTCTGTAACAAAAATATTTACCGCACTGTCTGTTTTACTGGCGGTCGATGACGGAACGGTTTCTTTGGACGATGAAACGGGTCCCAACGGTGCCAGGCTTTTTCACTTGCTCAGTCATGCCTCCGGCATTTCATTCGACAGCCCAAATGTAGTTTTGGCACCTCCCGGATCAAGACGCATCTATTCCAACGCCGGCATTGAAATGGCGGAGGATTACGTCGAAAAAAAGTTACCGGTAAGTTTTGCCGATTTTATGCGGGGGAAACTCCTGGATCCCCTCGGCATGACAAACAGCCGGGTAGAAGGTTCTTATGCAAAAGACGGGGTCTCGGTGCTGAGCGACCTACTAAAGCTGGGCAAAGAATTGTTGGAGCAAAAAGTATTGCCGCGATCTGTACACACCGGAATCTCTCAGGTATGTTGCCCCAATCTTGGCGGAGTGCTCCCGGGGTTTGGCAGGCAGGAGAACTGCGATTTTTCTTTGGGGGCGGAAATCAAAGATGCAAAGTCGCCACATTGGACCGGTAACGACAATTCGCCGGAAACGTTTGGGCACTTCGGACAGTCGGGGTGTTTTATCTGGGTCGATAAAAGCGCCGGATTGGCTTGTGTCTACTTGGGCAGGGACTCTTTTGGGGACACCCATAAGAAAATATGGCCGCAGCTCTCCGATTTGATTTTGTCAATATATGCCCATCGCTGTTAAAAATCGTATACGATCCTGTAAGCTACAGGTTGTATGTCCTCAAGGAGGTTCCAATGGTGAAAGGGGTACTGCTGGCGGGTGGTACGGGTTCACGCCTGTATCCTCTCACCAGAATAACCAATAAGCATCTGCTGCCTATTTACGATAAGCCCATGGTCGCCTATGGCGTGGAAGCATTGGTTAAATCCGGAATTACCGACATTATGGTGGTCACCGGAGGAACGCACGCCGGTGAGTTCTTGAGGCTTTTGTCAAACGGCCACGAATACGGCGTGGACAGACTGTCTTATGCCTATCAGGATTCGGCAGGCGGCATCGCGCATGCCTTGGCTTTAGCCGAGCGTTTTGTCGGCGACGACCAGGTAATGGTATTGCTGGCGGACAATATCTTCGAATACTCCATAGCTTCCACAATCGAGCAATTTAAAGAGCAAAAAGACGGAGCCAGGATTATTTTGGCGCCGGTTGAGGAAGAAGAGCATCTGCACCATTTGGGAGTGCCGGAGCTGTCCGATGACGGCAAAGTAACGGCCATTATAGAAAAACCGTCCGACCCGCCGAGTTCTTATTGTGTGACAGGAGCTTATTGCTACGATGCTTCCGTGTTTCAAATTATCAAAAATCTTGAACCGTCTGCACGTAACGAATTGGAAATAACAGACGTCAACAATTACTTTATCAAAGACGGCACAATGGAATATGACATCGCAAAAGGTTTCTGGGGCGATGCCGGTGAGTCTATAGACGCCTATTATGTCGTCAATGACTATGTCAGAAAGTTTGGTGCAAATAAATAATAATTTTTTGAGTAATTCTTATTTATAATTTGCCGAAAAAAATTGTTTGGCAAGTCTCTTTGTCCCTCTTGTCAAATGTTTTCAAACAGAGAACTTCTTGCCGAAAATCAGACAGTAGCTAGACATAAGTATTACTCCGGAACTATGTGGGTTGTATGAGGCGCTACGAGCCAAGAGACGCGACTGTCGGCTAAGAGAAATGCGATTTCTCAGACACCATTTTTTTGTTGCGGTTATTTGGCTAAAGCGTCCGACGGGATAGCGGTACCCACGCCTAGTTTTGATTGAAGGCAAAAGAGTTGTTTCCGTTGTCCGCAAATGCATTTATTCCCGTGCCTATAAACGCTGCGGAAAGTAAGTTCCTGGATTGCCGAATATTGTGATATGCGGCATTGTGCGTTTGGCACAAACGTTTGTTG
The DNA here is from genome assembly GCA_021796535.1 of Actinomycetes bacterium. Lineage (GTDB taxonomy): Bacteria > Actinomycetota > Acidimicrobiia > Acidimicrobiales > Bog-793 > JAJZMK01. The sequence continues at coordinate 86,477 of JAKABW010000006.1, forward strand.
CTTTATAGCGGTTTCGGTTATTTTTGCCGGCAAAGCCGGAGGTATCATCCAAAAAGATTTCTGTTGTATGATACTCACTAAGGCAGACAGCTACCTCTTTGTTCGCAGGGCGCCGGGTATTTTCTGTAATCTGTCGCTAATGCAGCCCCGGCTTTTTATTCCGGCGGCATCTCAGTGAGGGATAACCGGCAGATAATCTCCGCGCCGGTATCTTTTCCGGCTGTTCGGGATTGATGATAACCGCCGGAGTACTTTTCGTCGGTCGGCCATTCGATGTTATGCAGTCTTTCTATCATGCGCGGTCCGGAATAAAGGGGTATGAAATGACAGGCACGGGCGAACAGCGTATTGCCTGCATTAAAGGAACGCCCTCGGAAGGAGAAAGCGGAGTACGGATAAAGAAGTACCCGGCAAGACGAAGGCATGTACTTGATGACGGCAAGCGCACTTTAGTCGACAGGCTCTGGCCGCGTTGTTTGAGTTTCAAAAAAAGTATTTTCGGGAATCGGATGCGAATGTAGCAGGCACGGAGATTTTATAGAGTGAGATTAAAGACACGTCGGCGGCGACTTTAGCTTATGTGGGGAGAGGCAAAGTACATCTCAACGCGGTTATTTTAAGTAATTACCTGTAAGAAGTCAGGTTTTGTAATTACCGGGCTTGTCTTTGTCTGATGGGAAGGACACTCTATCCAACATACCGATGCAACTGTTTGGTATGCGCTGCAAAGGGAGGGCAATTGATCATTTCCGGAGCATATTCTTACAGGTAAGACTGCAAAGCTTCCGGAAAGTTTATACACATCAAAAGAGCAAATCCTATACTGCCTACAGACTGACCAACAAAGAGTAAGTCGACAATTTTGATAATTGATATTAAGCCTATAAACATTCCCGATACCGTTATAACAAAGTTGATAAGTACACTATAGTTGCGTAGCTGAAGCAATATCCAAACAGAGAAAATAAACTCTATAAAAAATAAAGCTATACCAAGATAATCGTGCGCTCTGGAGTAGGCAAAGCTGTATTGCCTTGGGAATGTACTCAAGAGTATAAGTAAGTAAAGTTCACCGATTATAAATAAGGTATAGGAAAATATTTTTAATTTGGGAGACAGATTCATGAGAGAATTTCCGGTTAGCCATAGGAATAATGTGCAAGATCCGAATCCGAGGCTATAAATGGCTACCGTCGATGGGTTGTTGCCAAAGTTGCTGACCCCGCCGTCTGTCAGTGCTACGTGCGGCAAAATGACTGTGCAGACAGACATGGAAGCAATAATCGCAATTTGACTCAAATAGGTAAATATCTTTACATTGTGCATATCGTACAGGTTCACTTTTGCTATCAGCCAATAGTATCGTCATATTTTGACTAAAACTTGTCGCCGCGGTTTTATTGTCAATGGGCTGATTGTTTCGCTTCCGTTGATGGCGCTGTGACGTGTTCGGCAAGGCGGTAAGGGCTGTGAGGGTATCAAAATATGTAATTGGCAATAAAATCACATAAACATAGTAACAACTGTTTTCAAAAATATTTAGAAAGGTATTGGTTGTCGTTGATTTACTGTAAGTACACCATGAGCAAATAAACTTATTTAAAAAAGTATTATAATTGCAATATGTGTGCTAAAGAGCTTTGAACATCCGGATAGTGAAAATCAAAACCAGCTTCGGTCAATTTTTCAGGCAAAACTCTTTGACTGGCCAGCACGAATTCAGAAGTTGTTCTCTTGCCCATGGCCAATTCCAAAGCCAGTTGCGGCATGTGCAAATGTGCCGGCTTATTGAGGAGATGTGACAAAATATTAGTCATGTCGGCATTGCGAACCGGTTCCGGGGCCGTAACATTTACCGGACCCGAAACGGCTTCCGTCTCCAGCAGAAACAGAATGGCTCTTATCGCGTCATCAAGTGATACCCAACTCATCCATTGTTGTCCGCTTCCCAAACGTCCGGCTACGCCGTTTTTAAACATGGGAAGGACGCTTTTCAGCAATCCGCCGTTCTGTCCGAGAACCACACCCATTCTGAGCGTGACGACCCTGACTGTTTCCGTTTGAAAAGAAAGCGCTGTTTTTTCCCATGCTTCACATAGATCCGCCAAAAAACCGCTGCCTTTGTCCGAGGTTTCGGTCAGGATTTCCTCTTGGCGGGAACCGTAGTATCCGACAGCGGAAGCCGATATAAAAACGGAAGGTTTATTGTTTGTGCTTTGGATCAGGTTGCCCAAAATATTGGTGGTGGCAATGCGCGAATCGTAAAGTTTGGTTTGCTTTTGGGCGTCCCAACGGGAAGCCGTTATCGGTTCTCCGGCCAAATTAATAACAGCGTCAAAATGGTCGTCCTCAGTGACGCCATCGCCTGAATCGCCGCCGTTTTTGCGCAGGAGCGCTTTATCGTAATCAATGACCAAATCATGTTCATCGGGATTTGTGTGGACGGCTTTTAGCGTGTTGTGACCGTCTCCGATCAGTTTGGCAAGCAATGCTTTACCTATAAATCCGCGGGACCCGCTTATAAGCACGCGCATGATCTCTCCCAACCTAAATATTTTTTAAAATCCTTCTGATTGCGTATCATAACCTAACTTTAATAGCGATAGGCTCATATATGTGAGTGATCCTGAACAATCGTTATTTATAAGTACAACCAAATCAGCCGACGGAGCTCTCGGTCTGAATGCCTGGCTCGTGGAAGAGATGTACCAGTCATACAAAAAGGACCCTACTTCCGTCAGTGAAAGCTGGCAAGAATTTTTTAAAGACTATCAGAGCCATGTGCCGATCCAGCGGGAGCAGAGCGCTGAAACTTACGAAGCCGGCACCCTGATCGTTTCCGGCGACAGGCAGGTCCCCGCCGGGGAAAGCGTCCCGCAAAATCTGGACGGGCAGCCGACGCCGAAAGCGGTTGCGGAAGTCGCAAAAGAGGTCGATCCGGCTGTCGAAGTCATCAGGGGCGGGGCTAGGCGGCTGGTGGATAATATGGTTGCCAGCCTCTCCGTGCCGACGGCAACAAGCGTGCATCCGGTTCCGGCAAAACTTTTGGAAATCAACAGGAAGGTTATCAACGCCCATTTGTTGAAAACCTCCGGAGGCAAAGTCAGCTTTACACACCTGATCGGCTGGGCCGTGGTAAAAGCGGTACAGTCGGTCCCGTCTCTGAATGCTCATTTTGTGGATGACGCAGACGGCAAGGGGAATCCCGGCAAGTTTGTCCATGACCATATCGGTCTCGGAATAGCAATTGATTTGGAAAGGCCCAACGGCAAGAGAAATCTGGTTGTGCCCGTTATCAGGGCCGCGGATACCCTGAATTTTCAAGAATTCGTGCATGCCTATGAAGATTTGGTAAGACGGGCAAGACAGCAAAAATTAACGGCGGACGACCTCCAGGGGGCAAGCGTCACGCTCACCAACCCGGGAACACTCGGCACCACGCAGTCCGTGCCGAGATTGATGCCCGGCACGGGAGTCATTGTCGGAGTGGGGGCCATAGGGTATCCGGCCGATCTGCAGGGTGCCGACGCGTCACAGTTGGCAGAACTCGGTATCGGGAAAATCGTCACCCTGACTTCCACGTACGACCACAGGATTATCCAAGGGGCCGAATCGGGATTGTTCCTGCAAAAGATCCACGAACTGCTGACCGGAAAGTACGGTTTTTATCTGGAAGTGTTTGAATCTCTGGGAATTCAGCAGCAGCCGGTTTCTTTTGATTTTGACAAAAAACCGGGCAGTCCCCTGTCGCGGGAACGTGCTCTCCTGGAGAAGCAAGTCGCCGTACAGACTCTGATAAACGCGTACCGGACCTACGGACACAGAATTGCCAATCTGGATTCTTTGGCGGATCAAGCCCCGGCGATGATCGAAGAGCTGGATCTTGCCACGCACGGGTTGAGTATCTGGGACTTTGACCGCAGGTTTTTGACATTCGGTCTGGCGGGACGCGAAGATATGAATCTGGAAGACGTTCTGAACATCCTGACCGATGCCTACTGTCGGGATATGGGCATCGAGTACATGCACCTCGAATCGGCCGAGGAGAGGTCATTTATTCAAGACTACGCGGAGAAGAGCCGCCCGGATGTCATCGAGCCGGAGTTGCAGAGACATATCCTGTCAAAACTGAACGCGGCAGAAGCGTTTGAGAGTTTTCTGCATACGCGGTACGTGGGACAAAGACGTTTCGGACTGGAAGGCGCCGAATCGGCAATAGTGATCCTGGACACGTTTCTGAATCAATCCATGGATTTTTCCGCATCCGAAGCCGTCATAGGAATGGCACACAGGGGCAGACTGAACGTATTGGTCAATATCGCGCAGAAGTCTTATCAGGAGATGTTCGCCGAATTCGAAGGTAATTTGGATCCCGAAACGGTACAGGGATCGGGAGATGTCAAATACCACAAAGGTGTCGCCGGTAAATTTGTGGCGCGAAACGGGGCTTCCATCCCGGTTTTCCTCTGTTCCAACCCCTCCCACCTGGAAGCGGTGGATTCCGTGGCTGAAGGCATCGTAAAAGCAAAGTTGGATATGATGCCCTCCGAAAAGGGGTTTAAAATATTGCCTATTTTGGTTCACGGAGATGCTGCTTTTATGGGTCAGGGGGTGGTGGCTGAAACCCTCAACTTGTCTCAGCTGGACGGTTATAACGTCGGAGGAACCCTGCATCTGATCATCAACAATCAAATAGGTTTCACCACGCCTCCGGAATCGGCGAGATCGTCCCGTTATGCCTCGGACGCTGCCAAAGCGATAGCGGCTTTGGTGATACACGTCAACGGAGACGACCCCGAGGCGTGTTACAGAGCCGCCCGTCTGGCTTCTGCGTACAGGGAGCGCTTCCATAAAGACGTTGTGATTGACATGGTCTGTTACAGACGACACGGACACAACGAAGGGGATGATCCCAGTTACACGCAGCCCATTATGTACAAGAAAATAGACGCGAGGAGGTCGGTAAGAAAGATTTACACCGAATCGCTCATCAAGAGGGGGGACATTACTCTGGATGAGGCGGAACAGGTTCTTTCCGACTACCTGGCGCGCCTGCAGTCTGCTCTGGAAGAGACCCGTTCGGTGACGCCTCCGAAACTTGACCGTCTGCCGGAAAAGAAATACAGTCCGTCCGAAAAACTGTCCACAAAGTTTGACACAGACAAAGAGACGCTGGATAAAATCGTGGCCAGGCTTCACGAGGTCCCGGAAGACTTTGTCATTCACCCCAAGTTGGCCCGCCAGCTTTCCGCAAGGCACACTCTGTACCAACAGGGCGAGGTAGACTGGTCGCTAGCGGAATTGTCGGCATACGGGACGTTGCTCTGTGTCGGCAAAGATATCAGAATTTCCGGCCAGGACACCAAACGCGGCACATTTTCCCACAGACATGCCGTGTTGGTCGACTATGACAACGGCGGCAGTTTTGTGCCTTTGTCCAATCTGGACAGACCCATTGCTGCGGATGGCGGCAAGGTCGTTGAGAAGAGCGCTTCCTTTGAGGTATACGATTCAGCTCTGTCGGAGTATGCCGCCTTGGGTTTTGAGTACGGCTATTCCGTCGAAAAAACAGATGCGCTCGTCATCTGGGAAGCTCAGTTTGGGGATTTCGCCAACGGCGCTCAGGTTGTCATCGACCAGTTTTTGGTTGCGGCCGAAGAGAAGTGGGGGCAGACTTCTTCACTCGTGCTCTATTTGCCGCACGGATACGAAGGACAGGGTGCCGAGCACTCCTCCGCCCGTTTGGAGCGCTTTCTTGCTCTTTCTGCCGGAGCAAATATAGTCGTCACGCAACCTACCACGGCGGCTCAAATGTTTCACCTGATCAGGGCACAGGCTCTTCGGGCAACCCGCAAGCCTCTTGTGGTTATGACTCCCAAGTCGCTTCTCAGGGCGAAGCATTCCCGTTCCGCTTATGACGAGTTACTGAACGGTCATTTCAACGAAGTGTTGGACGACCCCAGATTTGTTTCGGGTGGCGACAGAAGCCAGGTCTCTAAAATCGTATTGTGCAGCGGAAAGATAGCATACGACGCTTTGGCCAGAAGTGATCTTTTACATGCCGAATCCAACGTCATAGCCTCCGCCGTGGTGCGGATAGAGCAGCTTTATCCCTGGCCGGCCGAAGAGCTTTCTTCGGTGCTGGCCCAGTATCCTTCGGCGACGGAAGTGGTATTTTTGCAGGACGAGCCTGAGAATATGGGGTCTTGGTTCTTTGTTCATGAAAAACTGCACAAAATACTGCGGGATAGGTATAATTTGACTCACGTCACCAGAGCTCCTGCGGGCAGTCCCGCTACCGGCTCTCATGCGATACATGATGCGGAACTCGAAGACTTGATGTTCAGGGCGGTCGGCGGCAAAGAGGGATAACTTTGCGTACGGCGGGTCAGCATGTGTCGCAGTATGGCATAATTTCTCGGAAAGGTAATGATGGGGAAAGCGGCGGACGACAGGGCAGATACGGTCTCTGACGTAAAAGATTGGAAACCGGAGGATCTGATTCCTCACCGCGAGCCCTTTCTCCTGTTGAGCGGAATTACAGAGTTGATTCCGGGGGAGAGTGCCAAAGGTTTTTGGCGTCTGAGTGGGGAAGAAGATTTCTTCAGAGGACATTTCCCGGCCCGTCCGACCGTACCCGGCGTACTGATGGTGGAGTCCCTTGCGCAATTGGGTGCCGCGGCGGTTCTGGCGGATAAACGCTTTAGCGGGTTTTTGCCATTGTTTGGGGGTATAGATAAAGTACGTTTCAGAAATCAAGTATTGCCGGGGGACGTATTGGACTTGGAAGTCACCATGGGGCATATTTCAACCAGAGCCGGTAAAGGGTTGGGCCGGGCGCAGGTAAACGGAAAACTTGCTTGTGAAGCGGAGTTGCTGTTTGTCTTCGTTCCCAACTGAGCTTTTCCAAAGCAGCAACAAATTTGGCGGATCCTTTCTTTGAAGCAGGGCGGTATATGAAGTTTGTAACTTGGAATGTCAATTCACTGCGCGCCAGGACAGAACGCGTTCGGCATTGGATTTCTGAAAATAATCCGGATGTGGTCTGTCTGCAGGAAACAAAGTGTTCCGACGAGTCATACCCGGCCGAGATATTTCGTGAACTGGGTTACGAAAGCGCCCATTACGGTTTTGGACAGTGGAACGGAGTGGCTGTCATCTCCAAAATCGGTCTGGAATCCGTCGAATCCGGGTTTTTGAACTCAGATGAGGAGATAACGAAAGAAGCCCGTCTCTTGAGAGCCAAATGCGGAAAAGTCGACGTTTGGTCCGCGTATATCCCAAACGGTCGGATAGTCGGAAGCGAGCACTACGAAGCCAAATTGATATGGCTTAAAGCGCTTCTCCGTGAACTGGAATTGAGGGCTGACAAAACAGAGCCATTGCTTTTATGCGGGGACTTCAATATTGCCCCGTATGATACGGACGTATTTGACATAAAGATGTTTGCTGGTTCGACCCATGTGACGGAAAGAGAGAGACTCGGCTTGAAGTCTGTTCTGGATTGGGGTCTTTTTGATATTGCGGCGGAAACGCATGGGACCGAGGCGGATTTGCCTTTCACGTGGTGGGATTACAGAGGCGGATCTTTCCATAAGAATTTCGGTATGAGAATAGACTTGATGCTGGGGAGCAAAGCTGTTTTGGACAGCACGGAAAGACTGTATGTAGACAGGGATGCCAGAAAAAAGGGGAAAGAATTGTCGGCCCCCTCAGATCATGCTCCCGTCGTGTTGGAAATAAGAGATTAAAGAGTCCGGGCAGCGTAGTTTTTGGCGGATTGAAATGATTACGGAGTTGCTCGCACCCAAACTGGCCGATGTCCGTAAACATATCATGATAGACGGCGCGGCCAGGGAAAACACACACCTAACGCTTTCGCATTGGCCGTCTTCTCCTACTCCGCCGCATTTGCGGCGCGATCTTTCTTTCGAAATCGTCATGGAATATTTGCAAAGCGTTCGGCGGAGGTCCTTTTTTGGCGGACGCACTTTTTATCAACACGATACGGGCTATGTCACAATCGACCATTTGGACGAAGACGGGATCCTTTCGGTTTTTGCTTTTCTGAATCCGGAAATTGCTTTTAGAAATCAGGCTCTCCTCACTCATGCCGCCAGATTGGGAGACTTTAATATAGCCTCCTTCACGCCGGCCGACACTTTGACGTTTGCTTTGCGTTTTCTGCTCGACCCGGACCGGTCTTACCTGTCTTATACGGAAAACCCCGATTTATTCATAAGCAAGAGTTTTACAAGTCTGTGTGGAATGATCACTCAGTTCCTTGAGGGCCAAAAAGTTTTTCTGGATGAGGCCGAAGCGGAAGCGAAGGCTTTTCGCCGGAGTCATTCAAGTTTTGTGTCGGGTACGTCCGCGATAAAAGAAATTCCGGAGCTTTCTCTTGCCGTGGTTACCGTCGGCATGCCGGAAAGCATGGAAGGGAGCCGTCTCAAAGCAAATTGCGACATCGGGATACATCCGGCAGCCATACATACTTTAACGGGAATGGCGAGAATTATGGTGCTGCATCCGGACGGGCTCTTCTATTACGACAGGTATGAAACCTGGGTCAGATTTATGAGTAAAAAACTGCCGCGTCGGGTGAATCTGGAACTTATGGCCGCAAAACTGAATTCGGAAGAACAAGACACCGTCTGGTACGGGGATTCTCCCGGCGAGCCGATCGCTTGTTTTTATGCGGCGGATCGCAAATCGGCCAAATTATCGCAAAAAAGAGTCACGGACTTTATTTGCAATTATTTGGGGGAAAACTCGACGGATTATTGAAGTTCTACGCAGCAAGCGGCGGACTGTATCAGCTTTAGCGTTGATTAACGTAAAGGAAGACCCCATATCGGAAACCACTGTGAAAGGTCTTTTTCGATCACAATATCTTCTTTCAGCTCTTCTTTGATGCGAAGCTCCGTTTCGGTGTTTCTTTTCTCTCCGCTTTCCGGCACGAAAGGATAAAAAGTTCCGCGTTTGTAGAGGTAAACTATATAGAGGTCGCGAATACCCGAAGAAGCATTGCTTTGCAAGGGTTTGAATCCGAATGCGGAACAAAGTAACTGGGGTCCCCACCCGTTGTCGTTGAGTGTGGCGTTTATGTAATGCGTTCTGGTTACCAACTCTTCAAAGTCATCGGATTGAACGGTTATCCACCGGAAACCGTATTCGTCTTCGCTTTGAGTGACCCGGCCGGCGGCAGATTCGTCGCCGAGATTCAACAGCTCGTTAATTTCCTTTTCCGTATTGGCAAAAGAATTGCCGACCATCGGGCGGAAACAAACGCCGGCCTTCCCGGTCGGCAGGTAAGATTCCTGGGCTTCCAAGGTGAGCTTGGCGTTTGTCATTCTGAATATTCTGTCCAGGTTGGCAGATACCGGCTTTGTCCTGCCGAGAAGCGCATCAAAAAACCCCATTTTTCTCCTTACCGGGCACTCTGAGTATGTTTAGGAATCGTGATTATGAAAGGCTCTTTCTCATTTGGGCATCGAGCTTAGAGAGCTGGTCCAGCCTTTTTTCGAGTGTGGGGTGAGTGGAAAAAAGATTTGATACGCTGGCACCCTTGAGGAGCGCTGGTGCGAAGTAAAAAGCGTTGAAGTGTTGCGACTTTCGTATGTCGGTTACGGGAATGCGTGACATTTCTCCCGTGACTTTGACAAGCGCAGACGCCAAGAGTGAAGGCTGTCCGATCAGGATGGCTCCCGATCTGTCGGCGGCCAATTCGCGATAACGGGAAAGAGAACGTACGAGGACAAAGCTGATGCAATAGATGAGCATTGAAAATAGCATCATGGCGAACATAAAGACAGCGGCATTGCCCTGGTTGTTTCTGCCCCGGCCTCCCCGGCCTCCTCCCATTCCGCCAAACAGTTCGCCGAAGTAAAATATTCTTGTCATGAATCCGGCGACGATCCCCAGGAAGCTGGCAATGGTCATCACGGCTACATCCCTGTGGGCCACATGGGAGAGCTCGTGTGACAAAACGGCTTCAAGTTCTTGTGGTTCCAGTCTCCGGAGCAGGCCCGTGGTGACGCAAACGACGGCATTTTTTTGATTTCGTCCGGTGGCAAACGCGTTCGGAATGTCCGTAGTGGCAATGGCCACTTTGGGCATGGGCATGTTGGCGAGAGCGACCAGCCTGTCTATGGCGCCGTAGAGCTGGGGCGCCTGCTCTCTGGTGACCGGCTTCCCGCCCATGGAATAAAGGGCTATTTTGTCGGATGCATAATATTGAATGAACATTATTATTGCCGCAATGACCAAAATGAATGCCAGGTTTATCTTTAATGCGATCAGAAGTGCTATGACTGCGGCGTAGAGAAGGCCTATCAAAAACACCGTGAACAGCATCCGTCCTGCCAAGCCACGGTCTGCGGGAAAACGCGTTTTACTTTTCATGTTTATCAACCTCTGTAACTAATACCTACGTAAATAATCATAGCCGATCGTTGTTACACGGTGATCAGCGGGAAGACTCATCGTCAGCCAATAAGGCTTTGATGTCTTCCAGTGTAGAACCGGGAGCCGGCACCGTTATGTCAGAGGACAAAAGTTTTTCGGGCGGCACCACCGTTCCCTCCGCCGTGATGGCGTCTATGATCTCGGCCAGTTTGGATTCGTAAGCCTCTTTGTCGTTATTGTCAAGCGCCCGCGTCAATTCTTCGTCCATGGCCTCCAGCCGGGTTTCCAGATCTTTGGGAATTGTATATTGTCCGTCGTGAAGAATTCTTACTATCATTTTGACCGTCCTTAGGTTTTGTCTGTCTACTTGAGCGTAAAAGGATCGTTTGTTCCGGATTCGCCGTCGACAACGGTAGCTTCCGCTGCCGCATCCTGGTTCCCGTTTCCCTGATCGGCGGAAGCTTTGCCGAGTTCGGCCGCCGCTTGTTGCTCCTGAGGCAGACCCATCTGACATTTCAGCTGTGCCAGCTGGAGTTCGACGTCCGTATCTCTGGAGCCTTTGTCCAATTCGGCCTGGATTGGGTCACTGCTTCCGGAAAGGTCGTCCAATGCGCCGGATGCCATCAGTTCGTCGACGGCGCCTGCCCGCGCCTGCATTTGGGCAATTTTGTCTTGAGCGCGCTGCATGGCAAGACCGGTGTCGCTCATGGATTCGGATATTCCGGATACGGCCTCTCCTATGGATGCCTGCGCCTGAGCGGCCGTGTAGGAAGCTTTCAGGGTTTCTTTTTGTGATCTGAAAGCCTCCACTCTGGCCTGAAGTTGTGTACTGGTCGTTTTGAGATGATCCTCTTGGGTGACCAACTGGTCGTGCTGGGTTTTTAGTTGTTCCAGTTGTGTTGCTATCTGAGCTCTTCTTCCGAGTGCTTCACGGGCCAAATCTTCTCTGTTTTGCGAAAGTGCCTGAGTCGCCTGACTTTGATATTTTTGTGCCGTGGCCTGAAGTTGCTGTGCTTGCAATTCAAGTCTTTTTCTGGCTGTCGCCACATCAGCCAGACCTCTTTTGACCTGCTGAAGTTGTTCCAGTTGCTTTTCGTAAGACAGATCCAGTGTATCTCTGGGATCTTCATATTTATCCAAAGTCTTGTTGGCTTTTGCCTGAACGATGCCGCTCAGACGCTTTATAACACTCATTTTTATAACACGCTCCCTTTGGCAATGCGCCATAGAATCATTTAGGAGTAGCTACCTTCAAGCGGGTCCGGTTGATTGAGCCCCCATTTTTCAGGTAGAGCAACTTTCACCTTCAACTTTACAGAATATATTGCCCAATTACAACTTGGGGCTGCGCTAAATTTATTTTTGCTTCGAAGTGACATAAGAAGCGGTTGGAGCAGAGCAAAAGCGGCCCGCCGCGCATTTCGCTTTGCGGTCGGCCAAGGGTTTCAATTGTCGCAAAAACCCGTTGTCGTGCGGTATCCGAAATGATACAAGGTCCCGGATAATAAAATATGGGTCAGCAATTGTTGGGGAAAAACGGGGGGACTTTGTTGCGGTGCTTATTTTAGGCATGGGCATTTTCGCAAAGCTATAATGACATGAAAGTGGCCAATGAACGGGGAGAATAATAAAGATGCCAAAATGGCTGACAAAAGAATGGATTGATCAGGTAGCTTTGCTGTCGGCAACCCAGCCTGAGCGAGCGGGCGTCAATTTGCGCCTGCAGTTCAGAATCACGGACACACAAGACGGCGATATGTCTTATTTTTGGGATATCACAGACGGCAAGCTGGCCAGGTGTGAATTGGGAGAGATTGAAGACCCGGAAGTCACGCTCAGCGAACACTGCAGTGATGCTTATGAGATTCAAATGGGAAACCTGGATATGACCGATGCCTTTATGCAGGGTAAAGTAAACGTAGAAGGAGATATCACAAAACTGATGTCACTTTTGCCGATTACCGATTCGGAAGAATTCCAAGCTTTTCAACGGGCAGTGGCCGCCATAACCGAGCCTTTGTAGTTTTGAGCCTAAGCAAAAACCTCCGCCACGGTGCAGTTGTGACGTAAGACACATATCGGATCGGAGTTTATATTTTACCCTCTTGGCCTCCGTCTACGATCCTTTGGATGGTAATATGTGACTAATGACATTAGCGGAAAACAGCGAGCTTGTAAAAACGAAAATTTCTGTTTGTATAAAAGCGGCCGACAATGTCTTGCGAATCGGAATGCTGAATTTACTTCATTCCTGCGATGGGATCAATTTCGATCTGACGGAAGACGCCAAGCAAGCCGCGGTAGCAGTGGTGGTCGTGGACAGGCTGAATCAGGAAGCCATCAGAATCATAAGAGAGATGATCGACAATAAGTGTCAGGCGGTCGTTCTGGCCGGTATGGTTGACGATCTCGGAATGCTCTCGGCGGTAGAAGCCGGAGCAAGTGCCGTGGTCAAGCGGCAGGATATTTCCTGTGAACAACTGTCGGACGTCATCATGTCGGCACATAAAGGGTACGGCTCCCTTTCGCCGCAATTGCTGAGCGTAATGCTTACGCGCCTTGGCGTGGTGGACAGGAATTTTTTGCGGCCTTCCGGGAAAAGACAAGGCTTTACCGAACGGGAATTGAATATATTGCGTCTTCTTGCCGACGGCTTTGACACTTCGGAAGTCGCCTTTCAATTGGCTTACTCCGAAAGAACCGTCAAGAAAATACTGCACGACATAACTACCAGATTTCAGCTGAAAAACCGTTGCCATGCCGTGGCTTACGCGTTGAGAAACGGAATCATCTGATATAAAGAAGGCAAACAACCCAAAACCGCCGCGCCGAAATTGGCAGGCCCGGTGCCGACACTTTCCGCAAAAGCCGCCGAAGGAAAATATTTTTATATTTTATGAGGATTCGTGTTTGCAATTTGTTCCTGTGGGTGCTTTAGTTGGTGTAAACACAAACAGCTTTGACTGCGGTAAATTGCCTGTTCTTGCGAGGAATGGTTACGATGATACATGAAATTGATACCGCCATAGAGTCCTTTTTGGGACAGGAAGTTCTGGGGTCGGCGGGAGTGGAAGTTTCCTTTGAGGCTCCGACCAAAGAATGGGCACAAAAGCGGACGAGTCCCGTGGTAAATGCCTATTTATACGATATTCGTGAAGATAACAATCGCCGCCAGGTTGGCGTATATGAATCGCGCAACGAAAAGGGCGAATTGACTGCTCGGACAGAGCCTCCGAGATTTTTTCGCCTTTCCTATATGATAACGGCCTATGCTTCAAGGTCTCTTGACGAGCACAGGCTTCTGTCGGCAATACTCATATCGTTTTTACCGCACAAAGTTTTTCCCGAACGCCACCTGACCGGTACCGTTTTGGAAACAGGTCTCCCCGTTTTGTTGGAAATAGGGAGGGCTCCCGTGGAGAGCAGACAGATATCCGACGTTTGGACGGCATTCGGCGGAGAACTCAAAGCTTCCATTGATTTGGTGGCGACAATGCCGGTTAGTTCGGACACGAAGAATGTGGATGTGCAACTGGCTGTAGGCGGAGTTCTGCTGCAGGCATTTGGTACGACCGGCCAAAACAGTGTAGCTTCGCACCGACAGACCGGCGTATCGGAAAATGACACACGGTAGAGCCTTCCCCGATTTTTTGCCCGTGCGGGAAGTAAATCTCTATCTGAATCTTTTGCTGGCACACGTGGACAAGGCCGTGCAAAAGCGTAAAACGGTCGACGACGATCCCGACAACAATTTTAGAGGTCTCTATATCACGGAAAAGGATGTCGAAAGGTTGCTGGCGGGAGGCTGGCCGCCGCTTTTTGACTCTGCCGATAGGGATAATTTATTGTCGATGGAAACCGTCGGCAACGGTCTAAAGACGCCGGCGAGTCCCATAAGGGTATTGCAAAAATCATTTGACTTACAGGAAGAAGATGCCGTCCTCCTGATGATTGCGGTTGCGCCCGACATCGACAGACGATTTGAAATGCTGTACGGCTATCTGAACGACGACGTGACAAAACGCAGAGCCACCATAGGCCTGGCGCTGGAATTGGCAGGCTTGGATGTTATGGATCCTTTGGCGCGCGGGCGTTTGGATTACAACTCCCCTTTGCTTTCCCACGGTTTAATTTTGATAGAAGAAGAAGAAAGGCCTTTTTTGACAAGGTCGCTGAAAGTGCCGGACAGGGTTACCGCCTTTTTGTTGGGTGACACCAGATTGGATCCGGAGCTTTTGTCGTTTGCCGACGATTTTTTATACGAGTACTCTCGGCAGGAACTTCCTTTGGAAGCCGAAAGTCGGCATATCAACGTGATAGTCGAAGCCCTCCTGGCGGGAGCGGATCTAGTTTATTTGCACTGCATGCACGGCGGTATGGGGAAAGAAGTCGGGCTGCCTGCCTTGCGGCAGGCGGGTTTTGGCCACGTCTCACTGGATATGTCGCGCTTTCGGCACGACACAAACCATAAGTTGATTGCCGACACGGCCGGAAGAGAGGCTTTGCTGTCGGACTCGGCGATAATAGCAGGTCCGGTTGACAGCGTAATCAACTCCAACCATCAACAGGGCGTTGAAATAATCCGGTTTTTTACCGAGCAAAAGTCGCCGGTAATTCTGTACGGCTATCGCAATTTTGATCCTAGGTGGAGTCAAAAAACAGCGCTTGTCGTCGAACCGGAACGTTTGCGTTCCGAAGCAAAACTTTTCTATTGGGAACATTTTCTAGGACACGGATCCAACGGCAAATCCGATGACGACAGAGGGGTATTTTTGGGCAACCCGTCAAGTCAAAATATGACTCTGGAACAAGTCTGGAGGACGAGCAGGGCAGCAAAAATGTATGCAATAAGCAAAGGCTCTCGGGTGGACAAAGAAGCCATGGCCCATGCCGTCAGGTTCGAAAACACTTCAAATTTGGAACAATTTGCCAGAAGGATTAAGCCGGAAGTGGGATTCCCCGATCTTATTTTGCCCCGGTCAACCCTGGATTTGCTGGACGATCTGGTTTCCAGGGTAAAGTATAGGGAAATTGTCTTGGGCGAGTGGAACATGCGCCCCGGAGGCGGACGCGGCCAAGGGGTTGTGGCACTTTTTGCGGGAGAGTCGGGGACCGGCAAGACAATGTCGGCCGAAGTCATAGCGGGAGCGTTGGGTTATGAACTCTATGCGATCAATCTCTCCACGGTCGTCGACAAGTATGTGGGAGAAACCGAAAAAAATCTTGAAAGAATTTTTGCGGAACTGGAACATGTCAATGCCGTCCTTTTGTTTGACGAAGCCGACGCTATTTTTGGGAAAAGGTCTGAAGTCAAAGACGCTCACGACAGATATGCCAACATTGAGGTGGCGTATCTGTTGCAAAAATTGGAGACTTTTGACGGATTGGCGCTTTTGTCCACCAACCTGCGTTCCAGCGTGGACGAAGCATTTATCAGACGTCTGGATGCGGTGATAGAATTTCCCCTTCCGAATAAAGAACAAAGACTGGTGCTGTGGCAAAGATTTCTTTCCAGGCTTCCCGTGTCAAGTGACGTGGAATTCGATTTTTTGGCTGACAGGTTTGAGTTATCCGGGGGCAACATCTCATCGGTATGCCTTACTGCAGCATATATGGCTGCCGGCAAGAATGCCGCTTTGACGATGACAGATATTATGACCGCCGTTTATCGCGAATACAAGAAACTGGGAAGACTGGCTGTCCGTCAGGAGTTTGGGCGATGGTTGGATATTATGGATATCTGACAGACAAATGATCTGCCGGAGGCATGCCGGAAAAGCGCCTTATCCGCAATTGTATTCTGATCGGCAGAGCGGTTTTTTATTTTTACAATTGGCAATTCTCGATCACAGTATGTATACTGTGATCGACAAAAGTCACGCAAAGGTTGCCACATGTATTTCGACGAAAAGTTAAACGAATCAACCGAAAAAGCACAATCTGCCAGACATGATGCTCCGGGCAATAAGTCTTTACCGGGTGAGCTCGCGTTTCGCAACGGAACCCCGCCGGACAAAATTCCTTTGAGCAACAAGATGTTGCTGGGATTGCAGAGAACTCTCGGCAACGCCCAGACCGCCATGCTGGCCGAAGACACGGACAAGCATCCCCACGAGTCACACGAATCCCACCAAGGTTTATCCATAGGCAACGTTTTGTCGACTCCGGGTGTGCCGTTGGAAAGCGGCACCAGACGCACGATGGAACGCGAATTGGGAGGCAATTTTTCCGGCGTACGCATGCACGTTGATAAAAAAGCCGCGGAATCCGTACAGGCTGCAGCGTTTACCGTCGGCAACGACATAGTGGTGCACCCAAACCATTTTTCGCCGGGGTCTTTACAGGCTCAGCGGACACTAGCCCATGAGCTTACCCACGTGAAACAACAGGCCGCCGGTCCTGTGTCCGGAAATCCGCATCCGGCCGGCGTGAACGTTTCCGATCCGTCCGACAGATTTGAAACGGAAGCGGAAAACAAAGCCGATGAAGTAATGGGAAGTATACTCCGGCACGGCAAAAAATAACTGTGCGGGTTCCCCGGTCACTCCATAATTGGTTATTAATGCTCAATAGCATCATTTTTTAGATTATTTTTGCCAAATCTGTGAAATAGTGGTGTGTGGCTATTCACGGCGCAATTGTTTGTGCTCTTTGGGGACATTCTTTGTTCCCTTTAGGGAACTTATTTGCTTGCCGTAATGCCCGAAATTTGGTAAGAATTGAAGCAAGGAACTACCGTTTGGCATGATACTAAAAATCAAAGAAGGGAGCATTAATGCCTAACTATCTTTCTCCCGGCGTATACGTCGAAGAAGTAGATTCAGGTTCGCGTCCAATAGAAGGGGTGGGAACAGCGGTTGCTGCCTTTGTCGGCTTGGCGGAAAAAGGACCGTTTAACACCCCCGTATTGGTTACAAACTGGAGCCAATACATGCAAATCTTCGGAGATTTTGTGGAAGGTACGTATCTGGCTCAGGCCATATACGGCTATTTCCAAAACGGCGGAGGCGCTTGCTATGTCGTCAGAATAGGATCGGGCGGGGAAGAGAAATCTGCCGCAGCCGAACTCACATCGGGAGCGGAGAACAGTCTCCTGAGCGCTTACAAAGTCAAGGCCTTGGGTGCCGGCGCAGAAGGAAACGACATCGCTGTGGAAATCGTTGACAGTGCCCACAACAGCGAAGAAGGTGCTTTTAAGCTTGTTGTCAAAAAGAACGGACAAACTGCGGAAACGTTTGATCCGGTGGTAACCAAAAAAGGCAAAACAAACGTGGTAACTGTGGTCAATGCCCAGTCTCAGCTGATCAGGATCGAAGAGACGGCCAAAACCGCAATCGAAGCCGTCAACAAAGGATCCATAACGCTCTCCGGCGGGGGTTCCGCCGTTCCGACGCGGATGAACGCGTCCGACTACATCGGGGACTCGGCGACAAGAAGCGGTATAGGCGGCCTGGAAGCGATCGACGAAGTCACAATGCTTTCCGCCCCTGATTTGATGAGCGCCTATCAAAAAGGACTGATCGATCTGGAAGGGGTAAAAGCCGTACAACTGGCCATGATTACCCACTGTGAGTTGATGGGTGACAGGATGGCAATTTTGGATCCCCCTCCAAGCCTAAACGCCCAAGAGATTAAGAATTGGCGGGTAGAAGAAGCCGGTTATGATTCCAAATACGCCACTTTGTACTGGCCTTGGATAAAAGTTTTTGATCCCGCCAGCGGAACAAACGTAAACGTGCCGCCCAGCGGACATATGGCCGGCATCTGGGGAAGGAACGACGACAGCAGGGGTGTTCACAAAGCGCCCGCCAACGAAATTGTCCGCGGTGCGATTTCCCTGGAAATCAACATTACCAAGGCAGAGCACGATTTGCTGAACCCGATCGGGATCAATGCGGTTAGGGCATTCCCCGGGCGGGGAATCAGAGTTTGGGGAGCCCGTACCCTGTCCAGCGATCCTGCGTGGAGATACATCAACGTGCGCAGACTCTTCAACTACTTGGAAGAGTCGATTCTGCAAGGCACAGACTGGGTGGTCTTTGAGCCGAACGACCCTAATTTGTGGGCAAAAATCAGAAGAACAATTTCAGCCTTTTTGGTCAATGAGTGGCGCAAAGGCGCTTTGTTTGGCACAACCCCGAATGAGGCTTTCTATGTGAAGTGCGACGGCGAGACCAACCCGGCGGAAGGTATCGATGCCGGCCAGGTCATATGTGAAATAGGGCTTGCTCCCGTCAAGCCCGCTGAGTTTGTCATTTTCAGGCTTTCACAGTTTTCAGGCGGAACAAGCCTGGTAGCGGAGTAATCTTCGCCGACCGAAAATATTTATTGTTATCTGTAACGGCAATTTGATCAAATAAAAATACATAAGGAGGAAGCATTATGGGACTGCCAATTTGGGATACCGGTGTCGGTTGGTCGTTCGGTCTGGAAATCGACGGGATCGAAATAAAAGAAATTCAAGAAATCGACGGAATTAAATTGGAAGTGGATTCCATTGAACTCAAGCACAATACTTCGGACGGGAAGTACATCAACAAAATGCTCCCGGGCCGTAAGAAAATAGGCGAGTTTACTCTGACACGCGGTGTTACCGGTGACAAGAGCTGGCAGAATTGGATCAGCCAGGTTTTCGAAGGCAACATGCTAAGCGCCAGAAAAGGCGGGCAGATCAATATCTATGACTACATGGGTGTGCCTGTCAAGTCTTTTAAATTTGTAAACGGGTGGGCCAAGAGCATCGAGTACGGTCAGATGAAAGCCGGCGACGCCACGATCCTGACGGAAAAGCTGACAATTGCCCATGAGGGTATAGAGCCGGCGTGATGAGGCGAGGCCCCGGATCTTCGCAGGCCGAAGTCTCGACACAAACGACTGAAGCAAGCGAATCTTCCGAAACGGATACTTTTGCGGAGCCAAAGCCGGTTCGCCAGAACAGTCAAACCGCTGACGTACCGGACAGGTTGCAAACCTCATTTGATTTTGTCTTGCCGCGAGGTTATGTGGACAAAGAAGGCCGTTTGCACAGAACGGGCACGATGAGGCTTGCCACGGCTCGGGACGAACTTTTGCCGTTGCACGACGACAGGGTCAGGGCAAATCCCCCTTATCTGACCGTCGTGCTGTTGGCAAGGGTCATCACGAGATTGGGCGATTTGGAAGCGGACTCCGTCAATGCAAACGTCGTAGAAAATCTGTTTGCTTCCGACTTGGCCTTTCTCCAAGACCTGTATCGCAGGGTGAATTCGGAAGGCCATACTTTGGCCGCCGTCAAATGTCCGGCATGTCAGGAAGAGTTTTCGGTTGATTTGGCTGGTGGTCGCCTGGGGGAATCATGACGTACGCAACCGACAGGCTGTTTCAAGAAGTTGCGTACGTGGCTTATCATTTCCATTGGGGGCTCGACGAAATACTTGATTTAGAGCACCCTTTGAGGCAGAGGCTTATATCAGAAATTGCTCAAATAAACAGGCGCATGTCCGAGGAGGTCTAAAGTGTCAGGAAGTAGACACCAATGAAGCTATGGGGTCGCAAACGGCGCTTAGATCAAAGTCATGACACGATTCATGCTCAAGACAATCAGCCACTCCAGCGCGAAACCCCGGGAAAAGCCGACCCTGCCGTAAGTCTGTCGTCCCAAGCCTGGCGCTCCCTGGCTCCCACGGGACTCAGCGTGGGGCGTATTTCGCCGACCTTAAATACCGACTGGGGACGGACGCTGTCCGCATGGCAAGATCCCACTACAACCTTGGCGCCGCTTTCGCATTACAAGACTCTTTCTGGGCCAAACGGCGAAGCGACGGGCATTGCGGTCATCAAATCCCCTTTGACGCCTCCGGCAACGGATTTCCAAGATCAGGGGGAGGCGCTCGGCTCCTCTGATCTTCTTTTGCCGCACAGGCACTCCGGACGGGGTTTTCCGGGAGAAAACAGATCGGAGACGCCGCTTCAGCGAATCGCTTTTTCCTCGCCGAAAAAATCCGCTCAAACCTTTGCCAACCCCGATCCTTTGACGCCAAAACAGGTGGTAGGCTATCGTCCTGTCGTTGCCGAAGCCGTTTCCGGATCCGTGACGGAGGCACCAACTCCGACCGGTCCGATTGCGCGGCCGGATCTTTCGAAACAAGGCCCGACTTTTCGGCCCGATCTTCCGGGACAAAGCCCCTATGTCCAGAGAAGTCTTTCTGCGGCATCCCCCGGCAAGCTCTCGGCCTCTTCGCTTTTGAGCGGGGGTGTCTCGGTAAGTAAATTGGTAAAAGCTCCGCAAGACACGCAGGTATTTAGGACTCTTAAGCCGGTGCAACTTTTGAGAGCAGCCGAAGTCGGCTCTTTTTCCCAAAGACCGGGAACCTCTTCCCCGGCGTCCGCCGGACTTCCTCCGGCCCCGGAAGCCCGACAGGGGGGAGTTCCGCAAGCCCCCTCGCCCGTTTCACGGGATGACCGAGGTTCCCATTCGGGAAATATCTCCGAAACGGCTCCTCTCATTTCCTCTCCGGACTCGTCCGCCGTTCTGACGGATGCGACACAAGAAGCCGATAAGCCGGAAGTCCCGGATCTCCCCTTGGTGCTTCAACGTGAACGGCCGGAAAAGCACAACCACCCTTCTCCTTTGAAACTCGGTCCCCCCATGGGTAAAACGCCCGATTCGGCAGTAAGTTTTGCCAATCTGGGCACAACGCAACCCCCTCCTTCCCAGATGCCGTTTATTATGCCGGAGCGTCGGCAAGAAGACGCCGCCAAACCCGCCGAAACGGTACGGAGAGATCCGCCGCCGATACCGCACGGCGTTCCTTCCCTGGGACCCGTTCCCTTGCAAAGACTGGATTTGCAGAAAAAAAGCGTTGCGGTCAAGCCTCTCGGAAACCAGGCAATGAAATCCCCCGGGACAGACACCGCTGTTTTGGAATCCGACTTTTCCGAAACGGCCGGAGCGCAAAGGTCTATCTGGGCAGAACGCGGCGATTCGCCTCTTCCGGACCGGGAGTCCGTTTCTCTGATCGGTTTCAAACAAATCCTGACGGAAAGCAATTACGCGGAAAACAATTATCCAAACTTTGGCAATGCGCCAGAAAAAGGGCAGCGGCACGGTTCCGACATCAGCGTGCCGTCGGACTCGGGCCCTGTGTGGCAACGGACGCTTTTAAACACACAACCGTCCCCGCGGCAATTTCTCAGCGAGAGGCCCCCCGAAAAGAACGATACGGGAACAACCTCATTCGGACCGGAAGGAACTAACCTTTCCCCTCAGTCGGCTCCCGCCGCATTGCGTTTCGACAACGGGCTCTCCGGTATACTCACGAAACCACAGATTCAAAGATCAGGGTTGCCGCAACCTGCGCCGGCGGGTGATTCTTCCGGAAAACAAATGACCGTGGCTTCACCAAGAAAACCGGTGCCGCCAAAATGGCATACGGAGGTTTCATCGGTCAATCTGAGTGTTCAACGCCTGTCGGAAAGAAACCCGGGCAACACGCCTCCCGCCGTCAAAATTCATGATCAGTTTGCAGCTTCGCAAAGTTTTGCGGGTACCGAAACACCCGGAATCTCTTACGGACCCGGCCACGGAACATCTCTGCTCCTTCAGCCACGGACGGGTCAGCATCCCGTATCGGCCTCCGGCACCGAAAGCAGTTCGGCGCTTTACGGGCAAAACTTTATTCCGGGACACACAGCCGTACGGCAGACCGCTCTCCGCTATCCCGTGCAACGCACGGCAAAGACCGCTTCTTCACCCAAGTCTGTTGCCGTCAAAAGTCATGGAGAGGAAACGCCTCCCGTATCGTTGCAACGAGCGCCTTTCCCCAAACTCGCCAAAAAATTTTCTTCGGTGAGCAACTTCTTCGAAAGTCAACTTTCCGGCGGGCCAATCGGCGACACGGATGGCGGAGACCAGGAAAACGGCCAAAAGAATTCTTCGCAGGGCGAAGCGGGTGAGCAAACTTCCGATCTGGTTTCCGGCCTTTCGCAAGATGACTTAAGAAAATTGGCGGCTAAAGTTTATCCGCACATAAGTCAAAAAATAAAGGCGGAAATAGAAAAAGATCGTGAAAGGTCCGGCATGATCACAGGTTTACATAGGTAGGAAAGATGAGCGATCAAACAAAAGACACGGTAGTAGGTATATATTTTTCTTTGGAAATAGACGGAACCGATTTGGGTATTTTTGATACTTGTTCAGGGCTCGGCATAGAAATAGAAACAGAGCAAAGGCAAGAGGGCGGAGTGGGAATCTTCGTGCACCAGCTTCCCGGCAGATTTAAATACACCAACCTTCAGGTGACGAGGCCGATCGGGCCCAATACGGCAAAAACTATGGCATGGCTGAATAAAATGAGCATACCCGGTATTAAGCCGACTTCGGCAAGACTGTCGGCTTTGGCTCCGGACGGAAGCATCGTATTTGCCTGGTCTCTGGTAGGCGTAATACCGGTCCGCTGGACCGGTCCGGAATTCAGCTCCAGCGATCCCCGTCCCGCCACGGAAACGTTGGAAATGGCCTACTCCGCGATCATGCTGGATCCGAGCGATACCAAAGACGATATTTTCAAAAGTCTAGCTTGAGGTGTAAAAGATGAGTGACATATCGAATGCATTAGACAGTTCAACGGCCGGCAAAATAAGCTCAACCATGAAGTTGGAAAAAGCTTATCTCCTGATAATAGCCCCCTCTTCGCCGGCAGGAGGAGCTCTTGCCGCAAGTTTGGCCGGGGCTATTGCGGCAGAAGGCGCCACATCGGCAAGCAGCGCTTTGCAGGGTGCAAGCAATTCGGGGGGAAGCGGAGGGCAGGCCGCATCCATGGGCGAATCCACCTTGGCGGCCGGACAAACGGCGGCGGGCGGCAGTCTGGGAAACAAGATAACGTTTTTGTTCAATCCTCTCAGCTATACGGTAACCAAAGCAGCCGTCTGGGAGCGTCCGAAGAATGTGGGCGCTTCCTCTGCCTCAATTCCCGTTTGGAAAGGCGCCGGTCCCCGTAAAATGGATGTGGAAGTATTTCTTGACGCCACTTATTCGGAAAACGGCGGGATACAGTCGGACATTGATTTATTGTTTGACTGCTGTAAGCCGACAATGCTTTCCGTCATGCTAATGAAACCCTCGCCGCCCTTTGTGCTGTTTGGCTGGGGTCTAAATACCGGCTTCTTGGCTTTTGTGTCAAGCGTCGTCGTCGAGTATACGTTGTTTCGCCCAGACGGCACTCCCATCAGGGCGAAGTGCAGTATCAGTATGGAAGAAATACCCCTCGCGATGGCAAAGCAAAATCCCACTTCCGGAGGTACGGCCCGCAGGGTCCGCTCGGTCGTCGCAGGAGACACTCTGCAATCCATTTCGTATGCCGAATACGGCAGGCCGACTTTATGGAGGGCTTTGGCGCACGCTAACAATATTAAAGATCCCATGCGGCTGGATCCGGGAACCACCCTTTTGATTCCCCCGTTGAGTGAAGCAACGGCAAAATCTTAGGAGTCAAGATGGATACGCATTGGACCAGTTCGGTTATTATTTTGTTGGAGGGTTCCCCACTGGATCCGACTATTGTAGATCAGCTCAACAAAGTCAGCGTGGATACCAGCATGCATCTCCCCGATGTCTTTGAAATATGTTTTATCAATCCGGGGGCCGGCGATCCCGCCACAGACATAGTCGACTTGGGCGGTTTTGTCATAGGCGCTGAAATTTCCATCATAGTTAACGCCGGCGATACCGAGGGTCTTCCCCTCACTGTCGGGGAAATAACTGCCATAGAGTTTGAATACGACGTAGACGGCAACAAAACCACAATAAGGGGTCTTGACTTTTCCCATATGCTGCAACGGGGGAAAAAGACGAGATTTTTTCAGGAGATGTTGGCCTCCGACATCGTGGGAGAAATTTTGGCCGAAAACGGAGTGGCGCCGGGCGAGGTGGTTGCGACCGACAATCTGATACAGTACATAGTGCAGGCAGGCGTGACCGATTGGCAATTTATCCAAAAATTGGCCAGCGACAATGGATATCGGGCTTGGATGTCTGATGGGTTTTTCAATTTTGCCCCGATCACGGCTCCCGTGGCGGGAGACGTTCCGGGCACTTTTGATTTCTCTACCTCCTCCCAAATCGTAGTAGGACAAAACGTCATGAGGATCAGGGCGGTAGTCAGGAGCAACGAGCAGGTCGAAGACGTACAGGTAATGGGTTGGAGCCCCATAGAGGGAGAGCCGGTGCTCGGAGGGTCTCCCGCGGAAGTCATCGGCACCGAGATTGCCATTCAGCCCGCAGAGATGTCCTCCGCTGCCGGCGCCAACTCTTTTGTGCATCTTTGGTATCCGACCGACAATGAGGACGCAGCCGAAACCAAGGCAGCTTCGATAGGCAACCAGATCGCTGAATCATATGTGGCTATTGACGGAGAGGCGGCGGGCAACCCTACCATGAAAGCCGGAGTCGCCGTCAACCTGGTCGGAGCGGGTACGATTTTTGACGGCGGATATACTTTGACTTCCGCCAAACATATATTTGATGCCGAATATGGTTACGTGACACAGTTTTCCGTAAGCGGCTGGCAAGACAGAAGCCTCTACAGCCTGTCATCGGGACATCAAAGCGGATCCGTCAGCGGCGGGGCCGGCATACACGAACCGTTTAGGATTCCCGGTGTGGTTTCGGCAACCGTCACGGATACCAGGGATCCGGAAGAGCAGGGCCGCGTACAGCTGATCTTTACATGGATGGGTGACACGCCGGTACTGACAGACTGGGTGAGGTGTGTTTACTTTGGGGCAGGCGAAGCTTTTGGCTCCCTTTTTGTCCCGGAAATAGGTACGGAAGTCTTGGTTGCTTTCGAAATGGGTGATCCGAGCAGACCTTATGTTTTGGGCGGTCTTTATTCGCCAGTTGTTGAGCCCGGTGCGTCCCCCGAATTAATTGACGACGCCAGCGGCTTGGTGACGGAGCGGCGAATAAGTTCCAGGTTTTTGCATAACATCACCTTCTATGACGCGGAAGAACAAAGCGGCATTATTATCCAAACCGGCGACGAAGTGGCCGGCATCTTTTTGAATGCCGAAGAGCAACTGATAAGTATTTATAACGCGGAAGGCAATATTGAGATCAGTGCCACGGATATAGCAATTATCGCAGAGGGAGACTTGTCCTTGGAGGCCACCGGCGAGTTGTCCCTTTCGGGTGCCTCCGTGACCATTGAAGGAGAAGGAGACGTGGAAATAAACGGCGCTTCTGTGGCCATGGAAGGGGACGGGGATATATCTATAACCGCTCCCACGGTGGCAATAAACGGATAAAGGTGTTGAGGCAATTGTTTAAGGAAAAAGCAAAATAGGAGATATGGGTGGCGGGAGAGTTTATTGGTTCGGGGTGGGCGTTTCCTCTTCGTACCACGGCAACCGGACGGATAGCGCTTGTTTCCGGCGAAAAGGAAATCGAAGAGGCAATTACGCTTATTTTGTCGACGTCTTTTGGCGAAAGACCGATGCGTCCGGAGTTTGGCTGCGGAATTCATGACTATGTGTTCGCAAGCGCGGATGCGACAACGGCGGGTCTGGTCTCTTATGAAGTGAGGAGGTCGCTGGCCAGATGGGAGCCGCGTATCACAGTCGATGATGTTATCGTGAGTTTGGATAATGCCAACAGCGGAGTTTTGTATATCGATATCAGGTACTCCGTCAAAGGAACAAACGATCCAAGAAATTTGGTTTTCCCGTTCTATATTATTCCCGAGGAAGGGTAAAAAGTGTCTTTAGAAGCACCGAATTTAGATGACAGGCGTTTTCAGGATTATGTTGACGACGCGAAAAGATTGGTACAACAGCGTTGCCCCGAGTGGACGGATCACAATGTTTCCGACCCGGGCGTCACTCTTATCGAAACATTCGCCTTCATGGTGGATCAGCTGACATACAGGTTGAATAAGGTATCCGATCGCAACTACATCAAATTTCTGGATCTTATCGGGGTACAGCTTTTTCCTCCTTCGGCCGCACAGACATCCGTAACCTTTTGGCTGAGCACGCCTCAAGACCAACCGGTGGAAGTTCCGCGTTCCACAATTGTCTCGACCAAGCGCGAAGGCAGAAAAGATCCGATTATTTTTGAAACCGCTGAAAATTTGGTTATTCAAAATGTCAATTTGGTGAAAGTGCTTTCGGTAAGCGTGGAAGGTCTTCCCATCGACTACAGTGAGATACTCGGCATAGACTCATTTACCTGCTTGAGTCAAGTTCCCATGCCGGGTGAAGTTCTTCTGCTGGGATTGGATGAAGCCGCTCCATCCAACGTGGTCGCTCTCAGATTCGAGTGCCACATTGAGGGAGTAGGCGTGGATCCGAACAACCCACCGCTAGTCTGGGAAGCTTATGACGGAGGGAAATGGCTCCCCTGCGAGCTGGAGCAGGATACGACGGCAGGTCTCAACCAGCCCGGCGATATTGTGTTGCACATTCCTCCGGAACACGAAGTTGCCGTAATAAATAACTTGCGGGCCGGCTGGCTACGGTGCCGGGTTGTGGAGCCGGAAGAAGGTCAGCCTTTTTACTCCTCGTCTCCCCATATAGAAAATGTGGGTGCTTTCACGATAGGCGGCACGACGAAAGCCGTTCATGCCAATATCATCGACAACGAAATACTGGGGGTTTCGGAAGGTGTATCCAATCAGGAATTTACTTTGCAGCAAACGCCTGTCATCGTATCGCAGACTCCGCATGTCATAGAGGTATCGACTGACGAAGGCTTTGAAGAATGGAACGAAGTCGAGACGTTTGCCGGAAGTTCCGCCGTTGATAAGTGCTTTGTTTTGGATAAAGTCGAAGGAAAACTTCGCTTTGGGCCCGCTATCCGTCTTGAAGACGGCACATTCCAAAATTATGGCGCCGTTCCTCCCAAAGGTGCCGCCATAAGGCTCAGGCAATACAGGAGCGGCGGCGGACAAGACGGAAACGTGGCCAGAGGGGCGCTTTGCGTCTTAAAATCACCGGTTAATTTCGTTGCTTCCGTCGAAAACAGGGAGCCGGCCACGGGCGGAGTGGACGGGGAGACCCTGGAAAACGCAAAGGTCAGAGGACCTGTTTCATTGAGAACTTTGGGTCGGGCCGTTACAGTGGAGGATTATGAACATTTGGCCAAAGCCGCCGCACAGGGAGTATCGAGAGTGCACTGCGTTCCCGTCATGCACGATGATCAAGAGCACGGTGTCCGTCTGCTTGTGGTACCCGCCGTCGGAGACGACGAAGACGGAACGATGCCTTTTGCCCGTTTGGCCCCATCCCGGGAGTTGTTGGCAAGCATAGCCGCCGAACTCGACAAGCGGCGTACAATAGGGGCAAGGGTTATAGTCGAACCGCCTTTTTACCAAGGCATAACCGTGCTCGTCCAACTGCGGGCGCGTTTGTTTGCCGACCCGGACCGGGTTGCCGAAGACGCCAGACTGGCACTGTACAGACATTTGCATCCAATTTACGGCGGGAACGAAGGGAAAGGCTGGCCGTTCGGCAGGTCTGTTCACTCGGGTGAAATTTACGCTGTTTTACAACGAGTACACGGAGTAGAACTAGTAGAACAGGTTCAATTGTATTTGGCCGATCCGCTCACCGGTGACAGAGGACACCCCGTTCAGCATGTAGAGTTGGCAGAAAATGCTCTGCTGTTTTCCTACGGGCACGAAGTCAAGGTTCTGGCCCTATGAGAGCCGCAAACGATAATACGGCCGCCTCGTATTCTTTTGGCGCGCTTTTGCCGGCGATATACCAGCAGGACAATTTTACAATGCGTTTCATGAGTGCTTTTGACGCAGTTTTAGCGCCGATATTGGCCGTGCTTGACAACCAAGAGTACTACACCGACCCCTTTTTCGCTCCGCTGGATTTTTTATCATGGTTGGCTGGCTGGGTCGGTATTGAGGAATTGGACGAAACATGGCCTGAGGAAAGCAAAAGAGATTTGGTGAAAAACGCCACCGAACTGTTTTCGATCAGAGGTACAGCGGAAGGTCTGAAGCGGCATTTATCCATTTACCTCGGCACGGAGCCGGTTGTGGAGGAAAGCGGGGGCTGCGCCTATTCTGAGATTCCCAATGCCGCTTTACCGGGTACTGCAGAGAATATCATAACGATTAGAATTCCATCCGACACCCCGCGAACTGTCCACAGCAAAAAACTCGATACCATTATTGCTGTGTCTAAGCCGGCCCATATGGCTCACAAAATTATTTTTGAGCGCCCGTCATGATTATATGCAAAGTTTGTTCCGCTAAAAATGACGACAGTGAGGAATTTTGTCGTATATGTGGTAAATATTTGCCTTGGCATGGCGATCAAATTATAACGGTTGACACAGCTAAACCTCAAGAAGAAGAAAAAGAGGCGGAGTCTTCATCAGAACTACATCTAAATTTTTGGCAAAAAATTGCAATTTTCTTGCATGTACATAAGCCCCCCTCTGCATCCCAGACAGCCGTTGCAGACAGTGCCGCTGTCGGTCGGGATGTCGGAGAAGTCAGCACTCAAAATCAGACAATTACCGAGCACTCCGGTTCAAATAAACGGGGAGGCCAATTCGGAGGATACGTACGCAGCAAAGCAAACAATCTGCTGGCTGAAAATTTTGATGTTTATATGGCCAGCCAAGCCATAAAAGACAGACGCCAAAAATCAAAATCGGCAGAGGTCGTTGATGGATCCGGCGAAACCCCGGATTCCTCCCTCGAATCTAAAAGCGAATTTTCGGCCGACGGGAGCGATGCTCTTGGCACAAAAGCCGAAGGGAACGGCAAGACTGATATCCTGCTCCTTGACTCCGATACGGGGGACTCTTCCGCCGTGTCGTCTAAAAACAGCGTCACGGCTACAGCCGGGACAGCCCAAAGCGAGACTTTGCAAAACGGTAAAGAGTCTTTCGTTGCGGCCAGAAAACCCGGTGATGTAACGGAAGCGACACAACCCATTCTCTCTGCTGCCGCCACGGTGTCCGAAGGGGTAAATTCAAAGACTCGCCAGCGAAGTACAGCCCTCAGAAAACCAGATGAAATTATTACGGCTGCCAAAACAAAGAAAACGTTGGAACCGGGGCCAGAAGAAAAAGAAGAGACCTCTCAGCCGGGCGATATCTTTTGTTTTAGGTGCGATCAATTCAATTCGCCGCTTAGGGTATTTTGCAGACGCTGCGGGTATGAGTTGAATTCTCCGGTCGGAGAAAATGCAGCCGTTCCTTATCAGTCCTTGTCATGGTGGCAAAGACATTGGCATACGGATGTCAAATTGGTGGAGGCAGGCGGGAGGCCGGGTCGGTGGGGCAAAATAGTCTCCGGGGCCGGTAGCCAGGGGAGAGTCTGGCGCATCATAGGGAGAGTGGTATTTGGAGCGTTGGCTTTGATTTTGCTGTTTTCTCTTGTCGGCCCCTTCGCTCCCGGCATGCAAAATTGGTTTGTCAATCTCTATCACAACACCGAAAACAGTGTAAATGTAACTTATTCGCAGGTTTTTGCCATGGGGGCAAATGCCACCAGTTCGAACTCCGCTCATCCGCCTGCTTATGCCGTGGACGACGCAGACAATACGTGGTGGCAATCCGCCAATTATCCCAAAAAATCTAAGTATCCGGGGGTGGGAGCCCGGCTGACAATTTTGTTTGCCCAACCGGATACCATCAATAAAATCGGATGGCTTGGAGGTGTGGCGGGCACCCCTCAGGCCTATCTGTCGGAAGCAAGGCCGCGCGTGATAAGACTTACGTTTTATCCCAGTAAATATCATGTTATTGAGCACTTAAAAGATACACAGGCATTTCAACAATTTAGTGTAAATGCTGTTCACACTACTTCGATCGTATGTACAATATTGAAAGTGTATCCATCGGTGACGGGTCATGCTGTGGCGATAACCGAAATCGAATTTTTTCAGAGAGTTTAATAGGGTATTGAAAATGATTGTCGCTGACCATCCCGTTCGGACATTGATTTTAAAATTTACTCGCCTCGCGCTATACTTGGGTAGCGGAAGGTAGGGGAAGCTTCTATGTACCGATTGTGGAAACTTTTGTTTTTGCTCCTTCTTTCTGTGTTGGCGGCAGTGGCATTGCCGGTTCTGTTATCAAGCGCCGATGTGGCGGGAGCAGCTTCTGCGAGCGGCTTGGGTCAGCTTGATCAAGGGTTTGGGGCACCTTCCGGCACTTCCGGGATCAGATCCGGTATCGCACAGTCCTCGGGGTTGTCGTGTCCGACTCAGACAAACGGAGTTTCATACGATATGAATTCCGGCGCTTTGACGGGTATTGTTGCCGTGGGGAAAGAGAACTCTTATGCCGGCACTTGTTCTTCCGGTACCGACACCACCGGTGTTGCCGCTTTGTTTTCCAATTCCGGTGTTGACAAATGGACAAATGAAAACCTCTTCAGTTCTTTGGATTCTGTAAAAGTTTTGCCGGGTTCCTCCGGAGCGATTGCGGTTGCGGGCAATTCTTCTTCGGAACCGCTGATAGCGTTGCTGTCGCCGGCAAACGGTCACTTGCTTGCCGAGAAGACAGTGCCGGTGGGGTCGGGGCTGATCGCGCCAAGCGGCTCGTTTACCGACGTGCTGACGGGTCCGCAAATCACAATCAATTCCGGAGCGGGAGCGATAAGCGTCGATTCGGTTTATGCCGTGGGGACTATTGACACAAGTTCCGGCACCGAACTTGTTGTCGGGGGATACGGGGTGGAAAATCCCGATTCCGCATCCCCTGCGCTTGTGCGGATCAAAGGTTTCGGAAATCAGGGAAGCTCCTCCAATCTCTACATGGGTTCCGTAACGCAGGGAGAGAATGTCACCTCCGCCGCTCTGGGTTCAAGCGGAAATCTATACGTGACGGGGAACAGTGACCATACCGTAAGCGGGTGTTCTGTCAGCTCGCGGTTGGGATTTGTGAGCGATTATAAAACGCAGGTGTCTGTCAATTCCGGGGTATCTTCCTATGGCGGTACGAGTCTAAACAGTGCTTTTGGTTCGGGCGGTATGTTTTGGTTTAACCCTGTATCGCTTCCGTCATCGTCCGCTTATACGTGTCTGGATACTTCCGTCAATTCCGTTTTGATTGACGCTAACGCGTCATCCGGTTCCGATCCGCCGGCTGTTTTGCTCGGCGGTTACGAAAGAACTTCATCCAACAGCGGAGCGGTGAATCTGTCGGTGGCGGTTTTAATGGGGTTGAATTTCAACGCCACTCCGGACAGAGCATTCGGGAGTTCCGGTACCGTGCTTGCCGCCGGAGGTACCGAGTCGCTGAATGCCGTCAACTCTTTGGCCTATATACCGGTGCCCGGTCAGTCTTCACCGGTGCCGGCGAGTATTGTAGCTTCCGGGATCAATTACAACCAAGTCGATTCCTCAAGCAACTATCAGGTAGGGACATCACATTATTCACTGTCAGGAGTTTTGGATACAAGCTTTGGGAACTCCGGCACATCCACTATCCCCGGATGCACCGTTCCCGGATCATCGTGTGGCCGGGAAATCGACGCCCAACCGGACGGATCCATAAATTTGGTCGGTGCCGTAAATCTTTCTTACAAAGGGCTCAGTGTTGCCCAATTGACCGATCGGGAAGTGGAACTCGTGACTTCCACGCCAAACTTGTCGGTTTCCTCCTCTCAGACGCCTTCGGCAAACTTTACTGTCACGGTGAGCGCTCCCGGCAATTCGGGTCTTACCGGCATACCCGGGGGAGTGGTGGCAGATTTTTCAACCGTCAACGGAACAGGCAAAGCGGGATACAACTACCAATCCTCTTCGGGGAAAGTGGTTTTTCCATGCGTGGCCTCTCAGGAAAGCATCACAGCCGGGTCTATTACATGCAATAGCAATTTGAGTGCCACAATCTCGGTGCCGACTGTCTATCCCGCCAATGCGACCGGTTCGGCGTCGTTTTCTTTGCAGATTACCTCGGTGAAGAATGCCGGCACGGCTTCTTCTTCGGCTTCCGTTGACGTAACATATCCGCCGCCCCCGCCTGTTACGACAACTATGACACCGACGGTGACAACTACTGCGCCAATTGCCACGACAACCACAACCACAGCCAGACAAGTGCCTTCCCCCGTGACGACAACCACGATCGCCAAGGCGTCAAAAAGTATTGTGCCCGGTCAGGGCTACCTGGTTGTCACGGCAAAAGGTCAAGTTCTTTCCTACGGGGATACAGAGTATTTGGGCTCTGTCCGTTCGTTGCGACCCAACGGACAAATTGTTGCCATCAAAGCTACGGCCGGCAACAAAGGGTATTGGTTGGTTTCTTCAACCGGTTTTATATATACATTCGGGAATGCTCACAATTATGGACAACCGGCAGTAAAGAAGAAAAAAATAAACGGATTTATAACAGGATTTGCCGTTACTTCCGATGGAAAAGGGTATTGGTTGGTTTCTTCAACCGGAGTTGTGTATGCCTTTGGTGACGCCCACCGCTTCGGCCAACTTTTTCGCAAAAAGCATATAGGTAAACCGATCGGAATTATCGGCGCAACCACAAATAGAGGATATTGGATTATAACTTCCTCAGGCATGGTCTATCAATTCGGAAAAGTGCGCAATTACGGTTCAATTAAACCCAAGACCCTGAAAGGAATTGTAACTGGCGGAGCTGTCGCTGCCGGCAACAAGGGGTATTGGCTGGTTTCTTCAACCGGAGTTGTGTATGCCTTTGGTGACGCCCACAATTATGGGTATTACGGTCATGCAAATATTAAGGTGAAGTCAAAATCTGCATCACACAAAAAAAAGACGACTAAAAAAGCCAAATCGGTCGTTGCAAAAAAACTGTTTTTGCATATTAAGCCGGCGGCAATAAAGTCGGAGCTGAGTTTTGGCAGATATATTGCTACAGGTGAAAATCGGGAGATCAAGAGCGTCAAGAAGAAGGCAACAAGTCAGAAAAAGATAGCCACAAAAAAAGCGCCAAAGCGCATATATTTTGTGGCTATCGAGACGACGATAAATTACAAAGGCTATTGGCTGTTATCAGCCGTCGGAAACGTATTTCACTATGGGAATGCAAAATTCTACGGATCACCGGTAACAAAACATCTGAAAAATATAAAAGATATTGTGGTGGTACCGTGAAAAATAGTCTTAGGTTTTTTACAAAATGTATTCTTCTACTGGGTATCGGAGTAATGGCGTGGCTTTATCTCACAAAAGGCAATGAAGCATTTGCCGCCACGGGAATTAGCGTATCATGTTCGTCCGGGACTATCAATATCGCTGGAACAACTTCAAGCGGGGTACAGGTAGCGCTTAAATCAAGCAAAATAGATATTAACGGCAATACCGGTTGGATGGCAGATACGGGATGCAGCTCTACTGGTACATACAGTGCCGTCAATGTCTCAAATGTTTCAAGCGGAACAGTCCAATTTTCAACCGACGGTTCTTCTCCCGTCACATTTGTCGGTAACGGAACCTCTTCAAATCTTACATTGACCGACGGTGCCGCCAGTTCCGGCGACACTGTAAGTTTGGTTGCCGCTCCAAGTTCATCTGCACCCGATACAGCAACCATCAACGGGGTTAGTAACCTCCGGTTCTATGGTATATCAGGCACCATTGCCGGAGGTTCTGGCAAGATAAATGTAATTAGTATGTCCGCAACCATGAATGCCACTGCCAAAATAACCAGTGCGGGGTTGACGGTAGCGGCGGAAAACTTCACAGGATTTACGACTCTTGGCGGAGGCGGCACCTCGTCCGGTGTGAGCAGTAACGTTTTGTCTTTGCCGTCTTCTTCCACGGTCACACTCGG
>JAKABW010000017.1 GCA_021796535.1 Actinomycetes bacterium
GACCTGTCTCTTAATCCGCAGGTTCTGGGTTCGAGTCCCAGGGGGCGCACTCCGATATTTTTACCAACCTCGCATGACGAAAAAACGTTCCTTTCTCTCATGCGGCGACGTACACAACAAAACCTACATAAACGAGAATCAGCACAACGGCTATTTTGGGTGTAATACGCTTGGAAATATAAAGAGTCGCCATCAATCCCGTCAAGATGATCATATTCAACCATAAAAGAAAATTGGAATTCAAAGCGGTGGCAGACGATGAAAAGACGGCGGCGGGAAGCAGTATTCCGGCAATGACGTTGATCGTATTGGAATTGATTGCCTCGCTTATCAAGGCATCGCCGCTCACATTTTTCGCCAGATAAAGCGCCGCCACGGCATTCGGAAGACTGGTGATCACCGCCAGAATAATATCGCCGATAATGGCCTGTGACAGACCTAAGTTGTGACCCAAGTCGGCAAAACTGTGTTCGGCGATTACGCTCATACTTATGACAAGCAGAACCGCAACAGAAATTTGCAGGATGGCCACTCGGAAATGTTTTCCGGAAAGCCTCCCATTCAAAGATTTCTCAGCGGACTTTAAATTGTGATCTTGTGTCTGCGTTATTTTATTGACACGGTTATTTCCGGAAAGTCTTTTGTCGGATATGAATACGACGTATACGCTCATGGCAAGAATCGAAAGAAGAAACCAAATCAAACCGGGAAGAAGATGAAATCCCACAAAGATGGCGAATAGGGCATTTGTCGTGGCCAATAAACCCAGTTTGAAAAGGGTATTTCGTTGAAATGTGACAGTTTTGTTTAACAACACGGGCAATCCGAGCAAGGCGGCAAAATTGAAAATATTCGAGCCTATGATTACCCCGACTCCTATATCAGGTTGTTTGGCAATGACGGCCGTAACGGCAGATGTGATTTCCGGGGTGTCGGCGGCTAAAGCGGACAGCAGACCTATTCCCACAACCGAAAATTCTATTCCCGTAAAAAATTTTTCTAACCGGTGAACCAAAAAGTAGCTTATCGATACGGATAGTACTGCACTGGCAATGCCAAGCACCAAGAGCATTTCTGTTGTCATATTCTCTGATCGGTATAAAGTTTTTTATTGGAGCGGCTTCGGATACTTTTTAAAGTATTTTTTATACCGTACCTTTTGTCTAATTGCTTTCAGCCGCCTGATTTCTTTTTTGATTTTATATCGTGACGCTTGATCAAGGCTACGATCTGCATAAAGATAAGTGTCTATCAAGTATTGTATGGTGTCTTTCTGGCGGGATAAGTCTTTTTTGCCGGATATTGGTTGAGTTAAGGTTTGCTTTCCGTCGAGAGAGCTTAGGTACTCCTTTAATCTCATATAGTAAACGCCCGGCGATTCATGGGGCTTTCGAAGCAGGTCGAGGTGTTTTCCGGTTGACAAAGTCAGTTCTATCAGTTGCGAAACGGGATGCATACTGCGCTTATTTACGGTCAGAACGACACGGGTGATGATAAGAGTCGCCAAGAGAAAAAGCAGCCCCAGAGGCCAAAAGATTGTT
This sequence comes from Actinomycetes bacterium, assembly GCA_021796535.1. Lineage (GTDB taxonomy): Bacteria > Actinomycetota > Acidimicrobiia > Acidimicrobiales > Bog-793 > JAJZMK01. The sequence goes on from JAKABW010000017.1 coordinate 1,542, forward strand.
TTGATGGCGCGGCCGACATAGTTCATGATGATAATACCGGGATTGGGTGTCAAGAGAGGTACGTTTGCGGTGGGATCAAAATTTTGCCATCCGTATTTGGGGAACCATACCTGAACCCACGCGTGTGCGTCAGTTTGGCGTACGTCATATAAATCGGTCAGCGGATTAAAATTTCCCGGAACATATCCGACGGCTTCTCTCGTCGGTATGCCGACAGAGCGCAGCATCACCGCAAGCGCAGTGGAGATCTGTTCGCAGTAACCGATCCTGCCATGAAAAAGAAATTGGTTCACGGTATCCTGACCGGGCAACAGGGGCGGTATATTCAGAGAATACTGAACGTGGGTGGACATCCAAGCTTCAAGCGCCGTTATTTTTGCATAGATATTATCTTTATGTTTGATAATGGCCAAAGTAAGTCGCCTCACTCTCTTGTAAGGCCTTGGAAGCGTCATATAGTTGCGGAGCTCATCCCGGATTATTTTTGGCTGTGTTTTTAGGCTGTAGTTGTCATTTTTCAGTGCATTGCCTGCCATTTCAGTATCTGCCGACACCACGGTATAGACGGTTCCGGGGGTTATGGCCACGCCGGTTCTTATTGAGGAATCCGAGGTGTCCAGGTAAAGATTTGAAGAAGGAAACCAGACGGTTGACGGCTGACTTGTGCCGAGTATGACATTTGTCATGGGCGCTTCTATGTAAAAAGTCTGAATATTGACGGGGTCTTGTGCGGTGTCGGAAGCAGCCAGCAAAGGCTGGCCGCTCAATGCTCCAGAGTTTATGAAAAAAGGTGATCCCCCGTTCAAAGCCGTTATTTTTGGCGGCTTTTCTTGATTTGACCAAGAAGTGCCACTCCAATTGCTATAAGTCATGCTCAGAAAATATCCGGGAGCCTCTGCTCGCACGTGCATAACTATGGTGTTGGGAACAGCGATTCTGTCAGCGGTATTTAGATTGTTGCTGAAACCGTTGTAACCGCCTATACGGATCCGTGAGTTTCCGGTGCCGGGTTTTGACGGCTCACTGAAGTTGTTTCCTTGATAGAGGGAACCGGAGTTTGGAAAACCTATCCTGTTCCTGATCGAAGACGGCAATTTTATTTCCTGTGTCGTAGAGGTAGGGGGCAGAAGCACAACAACGGTAAAAGCTATTGCCAAAGTAAGAAGAATATATGCAAATTTATCTTTGAAATTATGGATGATATTACTTAGGCTGCCGGCTTTTACTCCGGATACGGGGGCAACCTGCCGCAGCTCTCGAAAGTTTGACCGGCCATTACCTTTTGATGCTTCTGAAGTGGAGGTACGTCTTTTGCGTACGGAGACATTGTAGTTGCTGCCGGACTCGGTATACAAAGTCTCCAAAGCAATCGCCGAGGAGAAAAACCAAATGAGTATAAATATAAAAAATGACGTAGAGATTCCTTGGGCAGACGCAATGGCCAGTACTGCCATGGACTCCAACAGAGAGAACAGGAGGTCTCTTCTGCTGGCCGTATCCAGGGAGTGAAGAGCTTGAACCCATATGAAAAGTGAGGCAAGCGGTGGTTCCACAGAGGTAATATTGGCGGCATTCATGTTGTGCATTATCTCTGTCGCGAAAGTAAAAAATATTACGAGGACAACGACTCCTATAAAAATCTTGTTATGTTTCCACGGCTTATATCTGGTGTGGTAAGAAAAAATAATGGCGAAAGAAGAGAAAATGGTTGTTATGTAAAAAGTTGCAGAGCCTATTTCGCCTACTGTGGCAGCGGCCAGGTTGGAGGTCACAAGACTTATGCCCATCAATATTCTGGCGGCAGTACTGTCACTTATAAGAGACGGCTTATTGGCCTGTTTGATTTTTTCGATTATCCGGTGCTTTTCTGTCATGCTACCCCAGAGAAAATTTTGCTATGTCGCTATGCCAAAGATGCAATAAGTCTTTTAATCTGCAATATATTTTCAATCCCAAAATCTTGGTAAAAACCGTTTCTGTGGATTCGTGCCGTGACGGAGCCGTTTCTTTCAATCATGGAAACCGCCAAATAAAGACGTTCACCCAGATAGTGTTCTGTCGTGGCGGGATCGGCCCGCTCGGGAACGCGTATCTCAATGAGATAGTTCTCATTTCTTGTCTGCGCTTCATGTGTTTTGGTGAGCAGTTGCTGCATTTGTGCCGTTTTTGACCATGAAATTGCCGATATAGAATCGCCCGGCTGATACTCGACGATAGATTTTAGGTTCCCGGAATTGCTGTTGCGTCGCGCTGATTTGGCCTCTTTGGTTAAACTGTTGAGTTCAAATTCGGCCTTTTCTGTTATTGTCGGCTCGGGTGCCACATACAGAATCGTAGGGAAGTGACACGTTACTTTCTTATGGAAGGTTATCAGTCCGAACGGATAGGATGAAACCACAATTAAATCTATTTCCTTATAGAGGCCGCAGTGAGAAGGCTTGACGGAAAATATCGTTTCCTTGTCTTTTTGGACAAAAGCGGATTTCGTTTTACCGCTGTCCAATGTCACAAGGATATCTTTGTTGCCAGTAACGCCAATGTGGATATTGTGATTTGTCGTACCGTCATAAGGTACTGAAGTGACCGTGATCCGAGCGTGTCGAACGCGAGAAAACGATATTAGGCTATTGGAAATTATTGCGGCGAAAAGCACTGCTCCCACAATTTGGACAAAACCCGAACCGCTTTCATGGGCGGCTATAAAAAACAGCAATAGGCCAAGGATTAACGTCGTAAATGCGATGATGGAATGTTTTGGGTTGGGCCATCCGAATGTAAATTTCATTTTACAATTTATAAACTTGAGATATCAATTTTAGATAAGTACATCAGATCGGTATTTTCACTGAAGAAAGAGTTTTTTCAAGCAGTGACCTAACGTAGTCAGTCCTGTTTGTGTCCTGTCCGACTGTTATCAGTCTGTGTGTCAGACAAAGTTTTGTCGCGTTGACAACATCATCCGGCGTTACGAAATCTCTCCGGTTGAGCAATGCCAATGCTTTGGCGGATGAGATCAGAGATATTGAAGCCCTCGGGCTTGCACCGAGTATAATTTCTGGAAGTCGACGGGTCTCCGCAACAATTTCTACACCATAGCGTGCAACTTTATCAGCGACATGGATCTCGGCGACTATTTTCCGGTAGGAGGTCAGCTCCCCGGGAGTAAAAAGCGGTTTGAGGAGAGACAGCGCTTCGTCGGCGCCACGCGATTGTACCAGGGAAGTCTCTGTGGCCGTATCGGGATAGCCAAGACTGGCGGATACCAAAAATCTGTCCAATTGGCTCTCTACGAGAGGGTAGGTTCCTCTGTGTCCTATCGGATTTTGTGTGGCAATCACCAAATGACCGTCGGGCAGCGGGTAGGTCTGGCCGTCAATGCTTACCTGATTTTCCTCCATGGTTTCCAGCAAAGCCGATTGGCTGCGCGGGGGGGTGCGGTTCAATTCGTCAAATAAGACCACGTCCGAAAAAATCGGTCCCGGATGGAATTGCCATTCTTCGTTTTTATTGGAATAGATCCTTACTCCCAAGATGTCGGCCGGCAATAAATCGGGATTTCCCTGTACGCGCGAGAGCTTGCCTCCGAGCAATTTTGCCATGGCTTTTGCCATGGTGGTTTTTCCGACTCCCGGAACGTCCTCCAAGAGAAGGTGTCCTCCCGCAAATACGGCTATGGTCGCCGCCGTCAAGGCCTCGCTGTTGCCGAGAATGACCGTAGCCAACTGGGATATAAAATTATCGCAGACAACAAAGATTTCTTCATAAGAAGGAGGATTGTGGGGAGAGAATTGGGTTTGATCCATTTTTTCAATCTTTAACACTATAAGTGATTATATGACGCAATTGTGAATTTAATGTCTCGGGAACAGAATTACTTTCCTTTTGAGAGCACCCGATTGACGATACCCGGGAGAATCAACTTCTACGGAGTTTGTTTATTCCTGTTCCCTGATGTTTTTTACCAGCTCACCCAACATTTGGAGACCTTGTTGATTGGAAAAAAGAACATCCGCCAACTTGGGCAGCAGTTCTTTAAATTCCGCAATATCACGGTTTACCATGACGTAATCATACATCCAGGCATTCATGATCTGACGTTTTGCCAAAGCTGTGCGTCTTTGCAGTTCTTCGTCGGAATTTTGCGACCGGCTTGTAATTCTCTGCTCCAGCTCCTTTATTTCGGGGGGCAGGATAAAAAGACCCACAACTTTGCGGAGAGAGTTGGTTTTGACAAAAAAGTACCCCTCGGGGTCCAGTTCCATAATTTGATTATTGGTTGTTTCCGAAAAAGAAAGGACTTCCGCCGGGCTGGCGTAGATATCGCGGTAGTAGGTTCTGTTGTATTCGAGAAATTGACCCTGGCGATCCAGGTCCGCAAATTCTTCTTCGGTTATGAAATTGTAGTGGACTTTGTCTGTCTCGCCGGGTCGCGGTTGTCTGGTCGTGTAGGTCACAACTTTTTCCAAACCGCATTCGGTCAGGAATTGCAATGCCACCCCTTTACCGGAACCGCTTGGTCCGGAAACGACAATCAGGAGGGGGGGAGGCTTAATTGCTTTCATAAAGTTTTTCCTCTGCTATCATTTGCCGCAGATTATAGCACTTTATTTAATTTGTCTTCTTCCGAAAAGATTTTTGTTTTACTGGTATTTTATCGCTATGACAAGAAGAGATTATTCGAAAGCTTTTTATAAGTTGAATCCCGAAACTCTTTCTGAACTGCTCGGGCAGTCTTTTAAAAATATCAAAGTCGGATCTTTTCACGTTAAAGACTTCCATGCCGGCACGAACTTTTCATTGCGCTTGGAACCGAAATACAGTCAAGGAAGCGGCCCCGGTTCCGTTTTTGTCAAATCATCCGGTAAGCCGGCGTCGCGTTTGGCGTTGGCGGCCCTCGGTGCTCTTTATACGGAGGCGCAATTGGCGCAAAGTAAAATCACATTGCCTTTCAGGCACCCTCGGTTGTACGGAGGGCTCTGCAACAAAAAAAGACTTCTGTCATTGCTTGCCGAAGAAGACATTTCGGAATCCGGAGTATGCCATACCCCCCTGGAAACACTGAGTCTTGGGGAAGTGCGGTCGGGACTTGACGAACTCGCAAAGCTGCACGCTTCTTGTTGGGGATTGAAGGAAAAAGAAAACTTTATCGAGCCGTGGCGGCTCCAAAAACCACTCGGCAAACTTTCCGCCGTCAATATGATCAGATCTTTTAATATATTAAAAAATACCGATAATGCTCCGCAACCGGGCAAGAACCTCAATCCTTTGAGACTTAGCCGTGAATTCCAAGAAAGCTCTTTGCTCTATGGCGAAGGGGCTCAGACTTTGCTGCACGGCGATCCTCATGTGGGAAACACTTACACGACCTTGGAGGGACGTTTGGGGTTTTTGGACTTACAACTCATCAGATACGGAAATTGGTCTTCTGATATAGGGTACTTTTTGATCAGTTCCCTTCTGCCGGAAGTGCGAAGGCAATATTTGGAAGAACTTTTGCACTATTATCTTGAGCGGTTGGAGTCCCTGTCCGTGGATGCACCAAAATTTCAGGAAGCTTTGCACTCGATTCGGTACACTCCCGCTTTTGGTTTGGCATCCTGGCTGCATACTTTGGCATTCAAGATATTTCAGGAAAAAAAATATTGTCTGGAGATGGCAGAACGTTTTTTTTCGGCTTACGAAGATTTCGACACGGGTAATCTTTTTAAAAAAAGATTTATGAAGTAAAATTTATTTACCTCAAAGTTCAATGCCTTTCATGGCCGGTATTCCCTGATCAAAACCGTGCTTTATTTTTTTCATTTCCGTTACGGTATCCGCAATATTTATTAATGGCTGAGGAGCGTTTCTTCCCGTCACGATCACATTTGTTTTTTTGGAACGCTTTTTCAGGGTATCGGCCACTTCGTTTGCGTCTACCCAATCAAATTTGCAGAGATACGTCAGCTCATCGAGAATAACCAAGTTATAATCCAAAGCAAGTTTTTCCGCCGCCGTTTCCCAAGCCTTTACGGCGAGTTCTTTTGTCTTGTCCATATCTTTTGACTCCCAGGTAAAACCGTCACCCATGGTATGCCATTCAATGCCCAAATGATCCGCCAACTTTCGTTCCCCGGTTTTGTATTTACCGCTCTTTATAAATTGGATGACGACAACCTGCCAACCTCTGGCCCATGCTCTCGCCATCACCCCAAAAGCAGCAGAAGACTTTCCTTTGCCGTCTCCGGTATTTATAATCACCCTGGAATCCACTCTTTGCATAACCGTATCCTAACAAATCATTCCGATCCCGTTGTGACAAAGGAAAAGTATCTGAGGCATTAGTCGGATCTTATGAATCAGAAAAAAAATAATATATTAATATCGATCTAATTTTTCTTTTATATCATGTATAAATTATATTACTCTAATGTAATATTAAAAGAAGTTAAAAATATCTTGTTAAAATAATAAGAATCGTTACTCCATAGAGCAGAGACGCCACTTATTGTGACATATATTTTCAAATAAACATTTTTTGAGAAGAATGGGTGTGTTATCATGTTCTCGAAAGCGGTTACGTTGCGATTTTGTGTCACTTTCCATAAATCGTCAATAGGCGTTTTTGACCACTGTATCCTTATTATAAGGCGACCTCTACCCATCCCAAGGGCGTGGCTGCGGGTCATGGCGTAGTTCGAATTTCCTCTCCCTTTTTTCGAACTGCGTCGCGTCCAAAATACGGTAAATTATTACATTTATATTACATATTGTTCTTTAACGGGGCGTGGCTGAGGGTGGCTTTACGTAATTGAGCAGTGATTTATGTACGGGTTTTGGTTTTTTTGGCATGGTTGAATTCATGACAGCCTTCTCTTTGAGCTTGCCAAATTTCAGTTTTTGGCTGCCGGTACCGGATGCTTTTTTTAACCCGGCCGGTTGACTCGGCTTAATGTGGGGATGCGGCGGTTGCATCCGAGCGGATCCGCCGCGGGCAGCCGAAGAAGTTTTTGCCTTCTGATGTAATAAGTTGTCTCCGGGTACTTTTTTGGCGGCTGCTCCTTTTGTCCCAGCCGGAGCAGGAAAAGGCAGTTTTTTTCCTTTGACCGGTGATGTGACTTTTGGTGGTGACTGGGTCGGTTTGCTCAGTTTGGGAGTGGCTTTTAAGGCTTTTTCTGCTCCGGAGAGCGGCTTTTTTTTGACGGTTCCTGACAAAACATTTTTCTTTTGAATGGCGGCGGGAGGTTTTGTCCCCGCAAAAGATTGTTTGCTTTTGTCTTTCGGAAGCTTTTCTGCAAGCTTGCGATTGTGGTCCGTCGCTTTTTTGCTGAGTAAGTCAAGCATGTGTCCATTGCGGAGCGAACGCGGGGGACTGGAGACGATATGGGGTATATGATGCACGCCGCGGACAACCATAATTCCAAGAATAACAATTCTCTTGCGACAGGGCAACTTTTCCGGAAAAATTTTTGGTTCCGACGACGCCCGGGATCGTCTATTTGTCGCTTTTTGTCAGGAGTTCTTTTGTGGCCTTTAGCATCGTTTTGATGTCGTCGGCGGCAAATGTGTCCGCTTTGTTCTGCTCTGCCATTGCTTTTTCGATATCCGTCAGCCACCTGGATCTGATGCGCCCGGATGGGGGATCGCCTCTTTTGTGGGCATGCGACATATAGAGCTCACGGGTTGCTCTGGTCATGGCTACGTACAAAAGACGCTTTTCTTCCGCCAAAGCATCTTCGGATGCGGCACCTTGGATCGGAACAAGCCCTTCTTCCAGCCCCGGCAAGAAAACAATTTTCCATTCGAGACCTTTCGCCCTGTGAAAGGTGAGTACCTGCACGACGCCATTTTCTTCGTTGGCAACACTGTTTCTTTCCGGCAGGCATACCCACTGCAAAAAGCCTGATATATTTGGATTTATTTCAAATTCCGTATAATCTTTGACTAAATTATATAATACTTGCAGGTATCTTACTATTTCAAGTTTTTGGCCTTTGACTTTATCTTGGTTTATATGGGGAAAAAATGAAAATACGTCTTCATCGGTACGGGCGTATTCCGGTTCCCGCACATAATCGGTTTCTTGGATGTGCTCATCTGTGTCCGGTTCGCGGCGTTTCGTGGCCTCGGCAAAAAACATTTCCATATCCCGCAGCATCATCTGTAAGCCCTGGGCCGAGTCGGGGAATTGTCCGGCTATATCTTGCATCAACGAGACGGACGGCAAAATATTTTTTTGTACCGGCAACCCCAGTGCGTGAAGGGCCTCGGCAACCAGCTTGCATTGCGCGTTTGTCCGTACCAAAACGGCTATATTTTGATAGCCGTTTGCTTTGAATTTCATGGATCTTACGGCCTTGGCAATTCCCATGACTTCCTCCTCTCCGGTTTTATAAGAGGTGATTGTCGGTTGCGGACCGCTTTCTTGGCTGGCGTCTATTTGCTCCCCGTCGAGCAGCGAGGATGCGGCCCTGACTATTTGCGGAGTGGACCTGTAGTTTGTGGAAAGGCGCATTATGTGTGTCTGTGGGAAATATTTTTTAAAAGTCTCCTCAATATCTTTGACGGCTCCGTTCCATTCGTAGATGGACTGACGGGTATCGCCGACTCCAAATAAATCGTTATTGTCGTCAAGTATTGCTTTTAAAAGATTAAGTTGGGACAAAGTCATGTCCTGCACTTCGTCCACAAAGACGTGTCTGTATTTCCAGCGTATCAGATCGGCGAATTTTGCGTCACATTTCAGTAAGTCGCCGAGATGGATGATCAGGTCACCAAAATCCAGCAAAAATTTTCTTTGTTTCTCCCGTTTGTACACTTCGAAGACTTCCGCCGTCACGCGACGCGGGATATACCTGTTGTGGCTTTGTCTCAGCACACTTTCCGGATCCGTATCGGCGGAAAGCATGTTGGAGGAGATCAGATCAATCTCTTGTTCCAGTGCCCTTAGATACTGGGTTCTGGAAAAAAAACGATAGCCCTTTTCTTTTTGGATGTTGGAACGGCTTTGTCCGGAAGAACCCTGACCGAGTGACTTCATATCCAGATGGGGGTATTGAGTCAATATTTCCCCCAGCAAAGAAGTCCTGTCGGTGACGATGCCGGGAGTTTTCCCTTTATCGCCGTAGTACTCTTTTACGCACGACAGAGCCACGGCGTGAAAAGTGCCTACGGCAATTGTTTTGGGAAGGCCAAACGCGGCGAGGCGGCTCTTCATGTTTGCGGCCGCTTTCCTGGTAAAAGTAATGGCAAGAACGTGATTCGGAGCCGCTTGCTGTACAACGGTCCGGTGGTATATTTTATAAGTCAGCACCCGTGTCTTGCCGGAACCCGCACTTGCCATCACAAGAAGCGGTTGTCGCTCCGACTCTATGACCTCCCGTTGTTTGGCGTCGCAGCTTGCCAATAAGTTTTCCAAAGAGACCTTCACGTCTTAACGCTACTTCCTCACGGACGCAAGAGCTTGGGAAAAGAAAAATCCGTTGAACAATTGCAGAATTTTTTAGGTTTTTATATCTTCCGGAAGAAGAATAAGTTTAACTGCTAGCCTTTCTGCAGTATCTTATTTACGGAGGTGACATTTGGCTGTTCAGGCCTTTTTGGGAGGGACTTTGTTCGGTGATGTCAGAGGTGAAAATCCTCAAGTGGTGGCTTTACACGGCTGGGCCAGGTCTTCAAAAGACTTCAATCAATTTTTTTCCGTCGGCGGCCATGCCGGACGGATGTTGTCGGGAGTCGCTTTTGATTTGCCGGGTTTCGGCAACACGCCGGCATTGGAACAACCGGCCGGCAGTGCCGAATACGGCGAACTCGTGGCTCGCGTTTTGGCTTCGTTTGAACAACCCGTTGTTTTGCTGGGACATTCCTTCGGAGGTAGGGTAGCGCTGCATACGGCAACCCTGATTCCCGATAAAGTGAAGGCCTTGGTTTTGACGGGAGTACCTCTGATCAGGCTGTCCGGAGCCAAACCGAAACTCAGGTATAAGTTTTGGCGAAAGATGCACGGCCACAATCTGGTGGGAGACAAAACAATGGAAAAAATTAGAAAAAAATTCGGATCTTCCGACTATGCCGCCGCTTCCCCCGCAATGCGACAGGTACTTTCCCTGGTTGTCGCCGAGGATTACCGACCCGTAATGGCTGCAATCGACTCTCCGGTGGAGCTTGTGTGGGGAGAAAACGATTCGGTGGCCCCCCTTGTCGTGGCGCGTGAAGCCTGTCAATACTTCAAGAAAGCAAACCTGACCGTCAGGCCTGGTATTTCTCATCTGTTGCCCACGGAAGACCCGGTTGCCCTGTACGACGCGTGTGTCAGAGCGGGAAATACGCCATGAGTGTGTCGCTGTGGCTTGACACGGCCGCATCAGCTCAAAAGCCGTCGATGCCGGAAGTCTCAATGGGTAATTTTTAAATGCATACTTTTTCTTTGTATCTGGTGTTTGCGGCCGGACTTGCGGCCTTGTTTTCCCAAACCGTCAAGTATTTGCGGATCGCTCAACGCGAACACTACATAGCCAAGTTCACCGTCAAATTCGCTTTTCGCTGGTATCTGTCTTCTTCTCTGAATATTTCCCTGTTGATTTTCTCTCTTTTCTTTCTGGCTCTGTCATTTTTTGCTTACCTGTGGGCTCTTCCGGCCGCCGCGTTCATCGTGATTGCCCCGTTCGGACTCACCTGGCGCGGGAAGACATCCAAACTCAAATGGACAAGACGCCTGAAGACAACCGCCATCGGCGCGTTCGCACCGGTCCTAGGTGCCACAGCCGCAGCTTTTGCCGTTGCATCTTTCGCCGTCGGCGATACAATTCTGATGCTTTGCGCCTTTTTCATGCCGGCTTTTGTGGATTTGGCGCTATTTCTCTTGGGTCCGTTTGAAAAGAAACTGGCATCAAAATATGTCGAAACAGCCCGGACTAAACTAAAAAAAGTAAACCCCGTCAACGTCGCAATTACCGGTTCCTACGGTAAGACATCGACAAAAACATACCTGGCGCACATGCTGGAAAAGAATTATCAAGTTTTGGCCAGTCCGAAAAGTTATAACAATAAAGCCGGCCTTGCCAGAACCATCAACGAGGGACTTCTTTTTTCGACGGAAGTTTTTGTTGCCGAAATGGGAACTTTTGGTCCGGGAGAAATCAGAAATATGTGTTCCTGGGTGGTACCCAAAATAGCGGCCATCACGGCCGTCGGTCCGGTGCATCTGGAACGTTTCCGCACGGTTGAAAACATCAGCAAAGCCAAGGCCGAAATCACGGAACGGGCCGAGGTCGTGGTGCTGAACACCGACAACCCCTACCTTTTGCGATTGGCCGCAGAGCTTAGCGAGAGCGGGAAAAAGATCGTAACTGTTTCGGCCCAAGACGAAAACACAAATTTGTGCATCAAAGAAACGACACACTCCGAAGGGGGGGGTTCTGCAGTCACGAAGAACTGGGCACTTTTTTCAGGCGGAGCACATCTTGCCGATATTGACGCTTCGGACCTCGGAGAAGGGGTGGTTCCGACCAATCTGGCTGTTGCCGTGGCGATAGCGTTGGAACTCAACTGTCCCATGGAAAATATTCTTGCTTCCCTTCGGGACCTTCCCCAAGCCAGCAACAGATTAAATATAGAAACACTTCCGAACGGGACCGTTCTTTTGGATGACACTTACAACTCCAATCCGGCCGGAGCGGAGTTCGCTTTGTCAAAACTCAATTTGCTGGCCAAAGACGGCGGCAAAAAAATACTGGTCACTCCGGGCATGATAGAACTCGGACCTCAGCAGAAAACCGCCAATGAAAATTTTGGTTATACCGCCGCCGGTACGGCCACGCATATCGTATTCGTCAAACACACCAATCGGGCCTCCTTTTTGCGCGGCGTTAAAAAATACCAAAGCGAATCCGGAAAAGACGTTTTCGTAAAAACGGTTGCCGACAGAAAAACAGCCGTTGCTTTCGTCAAAGAAATTTTGGGTCCGGGAGATGTGGTTTTGTACGAAAACGACCTTCCCGACCATTATCCGTAAAAGTACTTTTCCGGCGCTTGACGGCGCGGGCACGCCGATGTGTCCGCCGGCTTGTTTTTGAAAAATTTTTATGCTACCCATGCTTTCGAGAGTTTTTCTGTGAGCTTTCTCGTTCTTCGGACAACCGTGACGCGGAATTGGTAAGATTTGGGGGTGAATTCTCTTTTGGAAAGTTTAGGCGTGATATACGGCGGCCCTTCTCCGGAGCATGACGTATCCATACTGACGGGCTTACAGGCGGTCAAGACATTGTTGGCAGAAACCGGCACGGTGATCAGTATTTACTGGTCAAAGAACGGAGATTTTTATTCCGTGGATCCGGCGGCGGAAGCCAAAGATTTTTTGTCGGGAGTTCCGGAAAAAGCGCTCCCCCTGCGGCTGGAGACGGGAACGGAAGGCGGATTTTTCGCAAAGCGCGGCAAAATCGCGACAAAATGGGAACCTTTGGAAATAAAAGTTTTAATAAACTGTTGTCACGGCGGCCCGGGGGAAGACGGGACGTTACAGGGACTCCTGGACATGGCCCACATCCGATACACCGGCCCCACCGCCTCCGGTGCGGTTCTCGGTATGGATAAGCTGGCTTTCGAGGCTCTGATGAGATCCGCGGGACTGCCCACCCTCGGCCGATATTCTCCGGAGCAGCTTTTTGCCCTGCGGGAGACCGGCTCTTTCGGCGGCAAAAAAGAGGTTTTTCCCGACCCCCCCTACATACTGAAACCCCGCTACGGAGGTTCGTCCATCGGCATAGAAATTGTCGACGATCTGAAAACGGCTGTGTCCCTGGCTTCGACCGGGGTCCACTTCAGAAGAGGGGCCGTATTGGAAACTTACCGACCAGATCTCTATGACTTGCAGATAGCCGTCAGATCTTGGCCGAAACTGGACTGTTCCGTGATAGAAAAACCGCTGAGGACAAAAAACGACAAGTCGATACTGGATTATTTCGACAAATACGCACCCGGAGTCGGCATGTCTCAGGCTCCCCGGGAAATACCGGCTCAAATTGACGAAGAACTGGCTTTCGAATTGCATGAGGCGGCACTTTTGACAGCGGATGTAACCGGTTTGAGGGGTGTCGCCAGAATTGACTTTTTGTCTGACGGCAAAGATTTCTTCGTAAACGAAATCAATACGATACCCGGCTCTCTTTCCAGACACCTTTTTATGGAGAGCAAGATAAATTTCGTTTCCCTGCTCAGTGATCTTACCGAAGAAGCCTTAAAGAGACCGGCCATCACTTTTTCAGCGACTGGCTCAGACGGCTTAGTTTTGAGAGACGCCACTTCCATAGCTTCAAAATTGGCATAAGCCGATGGCAAAGCCCGCTTTGCAACTGGAACCGACAGAAAAAGTGCTGACAAGCGTAAGGCCACACTACAGATGTCTTTTCAAGCCCGTAAAGGCGGCAATCCTGACGATGACGGGTACAATTCTGATTCTGTGGGGCGAGAAAACGACGCCTTCGTGGAGCGGTTTTGCCACTTTGGGAATTTATCTGGCATGCATTCTCTACGTGGCGGTCAGAATTTGGCAGTGGCGCGGGAAAAACATGACGGTAACCACTTCCAGAATCATTTTTTCTTCGGGGCTCTTCGTCAAAAGGACAAGGGAGATACCGAATTTTAAGATTGTCAGCTGGTATCAGCAATGCACTCTTTGGCAGCGTATAATCAAGGCGGGGACTGTTATAATAGAAATTCCGGAAGTTCAAATTTACTACGGGTCGGATCACAGAGACGACAGACTCAAAAAGGAGTTGGCCAAACTTTCTCATCCGAGATACGAGGTTTCTAATCCGGAAAGCCTGATGACGGCGATCAGGCAGGCTGTGTTGCCTTTTCGGGAGGCACCCAGGGTGATTTCCGACTCTGCCCAGACAGCGGATGCCGTAGTCAAACAATTGTCTTTACTGGCCGATCTCCACAAAGCCGGCGCGATAACCGACGAAGAATTTAGAGAAAAATCACAGGGAATAATAAACAATGTCTACTGACCCCAAAGAAACCACATTTTATTTAGAGACACTGGGGTGTCCGAAGAATCAGGTCGATTCGGAAAAGATTGCACATTACCTGCGCAGCTCCATGCGGGAAGTGGGGGATCCCTCCAGCGCCGATTTGGTTGTGGTCAATACCTGTGCTTTCATTGAGGCGGCCCGACAGGAATCCGTCGACACCATTTTGTCCTTGGCGGAAAAAAAGAGAGACGGGGCAAAACTGGTTGTCAGCGGGTGTTTGGCCGAAAGATACGGGGAAGAACTGGCTCAAAATTTACCGGAAGTAGATTTGGTGGCCGGTTTCAATGTCCCCGTAAATTTAAGTGTTTCCCCCAAAAAAAGATTTTTGCGGCATGCCGATCTGCCCAAGCAGACTTCCGTCGAAAGTCTGGACTTATTGGAATTGCCGCGTTCAAACCCCGACACCCCGTGGGCATACGTAAAGGCTGCGGAAGGTTGTGATCGCAATTGCGGGTTTTGTGCCATTCCCGGCTTTCGCGGTAAGCAGCGTTCCAGAAGCATCGGGTCGGTTCTGCAAGAAGTCGACGCCGTGGGATGCAGTGAGATCGTTTTGGTGGCACAGGACCTGGCCTCTTATGGCAAAGATCTGCCCGAAAATGTCAATATAGTCGATTTATATCGAGCCGTCAGTGAGAGAGTTCCCTGGGTAAGACTGCTTTATTTATACCCCACCAGTATAAGCGACGAACTCATTCAAGTAATGGCTGCCTCCGAAGTGGCTTATTTCGACTTATCCCTGCAACACGCCTCCAGGCCTCTTCTGAAAAAAATGAGGCGCAGCGGGCACGACAAATACTATCTGTCTTTGACGGACAAAGTAAGAGACATCAACCCGGATGCGGTTTTCAGATCTTCTTTTGTGATCGGATATCCCGGAGAAACAGAAGAAGATCAGGATATTTTGCTGGCCTTTCTCGAGAAAGCCCAATTGGACTGGGCCGGTTTTTTCAGCTATTCCAGGGAAGAGGGAACCTATGCACACTCTTTGACCGGTGAGGTAGACCGGGAACTCGCCTTGCTGCGCATCAGAGAATGTCAAGAGTTGCAGGATGAAATCACTTTCCAAAAGAGAAGAAAACTGATAGGTGTGCGCGTCAAGGCTTTGGTGGACGAAAAAGGATGGGCCAGATCCTTCAGAGAAGCACCGGAAATTGACGGAAAAATCAAAGTACCGCAGACATTGCCCGCGGGAAGTTTTGTCGATTTGTCGATTGTCGAAAGCACGGGAACGGATCTTTTGGGGATTCCGTCCGATTGACGGGTGATCGGAAGCGACACCACACTGTACATTTGTTCCGAGAATCAATTATTATTTATTATCGTGGGGCAATTTTGTTAAGCGGGACTAAATTGTACTTATAAAAGAATGGGAAATATGAAGAACAGCGGCAACGGTAAAAACTCGGGTTACGGACCTTCTGCGTTACTGACCCCCGCCAATCTGATGACCAGCATCAGGGTATTTCTGACTCCCGTAATGATCGTTTTGGTGCTTTCCATGGGCCCCTCTTCCTGGCTGCTTTGGGCATTTTGGGCTGTATTGACTTTCTCCGACGGCATTGACGGCAAACTGGCAAGACGTCACGGCGCCACCCGTTCCGGAGCCTTTTTGGATCCCCTCGCCGATAAAGTTTTGGTTTTGGGTACTCTGGCCGCCCTCGTGTCCAGACATGACATCAGCTGGGTTCCCGTCGCTTTGATAGCGGTGCGGGAAGTGGCCATGAACTCCTTCAGAATTTATGCCGGCAATCTTGGCATCACCATTCCGGCCAGGCCGCTCGCAAAATTGAAAACAATTCTTCAGGACTTTGCCGTGGCCGCAGCCTTCTTCCCTCCCGTGGCAACTCCTTACCACGCCGTTTTTGTGGATTTACTGTGGGCCTCCGTAGTTTTGACGCTGATAACGGGTCTGGAATACGCCAAAGATGCCAGGCATATGCTGCGGCTGCATCAGGCCGAACGGCTGACGTAAAGGTGCAGCTATTTTTCTTCCACGGCGCAAGACCGGTTTGAAACCGTTTGCGGTATTTGATCCCTTCCCGCCCGGATTCTGTAGACGGAGTTTTAAATGCAAATTGAAATTGTGGCAATAGGAACGGAACTTTTACTGGGGCTTCTCACCGACACCAATTCCGGCCATATCGCGCAAAAACTTTCGGAAGCGGGAGTGGACTGTTGCTTTCAAACGCGCGTCGGCGATAACGTCAGCAGAATAAAAGCAGCCCTGGAAGTGGCGTTGTCAAGGAGCGATGCCGTCATCTGCTGTGGCGGTTTGGGTCCGACATCGGACGATTTGACCAGAAACGCCATAGCGGACCTGATGGGAACCGAACTTGTCTTCGACCGAAGCGTTTGGGAAAAAATAGAACTGCGTTTTTCCCCAAACGGCCAAAAGCCGGCGGAAATCAACAAAGTTCAAGCCATGATACCGCAGGGTGCGACTCCGATTGCCCAACAGGTCGGCGTGGCCCCCGGACTTATTTGTCCGATGGGAAACAAAGTTATCTATGCGACGCCCGGAGTGCCGGCCGAGATGAAGGAAATGCTGACCGACGCGATCCTGCCGGATATTTTATCCCGCAAAATGAACAAAGAGACGATGGTATTCAAGACTCTCAGAACCTGGGGCCTTCCGGAATCCAAAGTGGCGGAACTCATATCGGAACGCATTGTCGAACTGGACAGACTGGCCTCCGAAAATACATCTCTGGCGGATTCGGCCATACCGCCGGGCGCCAAAACGGAAGTGCCCACGATAGCGTTTCTTGCGAGCAGTACCGAGGGCGTAAAAGTCCGTCTTGGCGTCAAATCAACCGACAAAGAAAAGGCCCTGGCCATTATCGCCGAAGAAGAACGGATTATCCGTTCCCTGTTGGGAGATACAGTTTTCGGCGTGGATGAAGAAAGCATGGAAGAATCGGTTGCCGGTCTGATCAGACAGAAAAAACTTACCCTGGCGACGGCGGAATCCCTTACCGGGGGAATCCTGTCCGCCCGCATCGTCAACGTTCCCGGCGCAAGCGAATTCTTTTTGGGCGGACTTGTGTCGTATGCGAGCGCCATAAAGGAAAAATTCCTGGGCGTATCCGCTCCCGTGGTAAGCAATACGGCCGTCGTCGCGATGGCCTCGGAGGTCAGGCGTCTTTTCGGAAGCGACATCGGACTTTCCACAAGCGGGGTCGCCGGCCCGGCAAGCCAAGAGGGTGCGGAACCCGGCAGCGTTTACATAGGCATTTCTCTCGGAGACAAAGCGGAGGCGTATTATTTTCGGCTGAGAGGCGACAGGGAACGAGTGCGGCAGGTCAGCGCCATGCATGCCCTGGATATATTGAGGAAGCACCTGCTGGCGTGAAGCAAGGTATCTTATCAAAATGCAAAAAAATATTTTTACTCTCGGCAGAGCCGAATTATCATCCCAAAGCGGCGACACCGATCAAATGTTTTACTATAATTACTTGTGGCGATGGGGCTCGCCTTTGACCGTCTTAGGACTGATAGCTCCTACCGAAATGATCAAACAGCACGTTGACGGGTAGGAAGCTATGGAAAAAGACATCCACAGTATTGATTTGCGCAATATCGCTCCCGATGTTGAAGTGGGCGAAGATTCCCTTTCGTCAAAATTTTCTGTCGGCAATAACAAAATAAGGCCGCTCTATCTTGTCGTCAGTCTTGCCGGCGCACTGGGGGCCCTTACCCGCTATTTTGTTTCCGTTACGATTACTTCCCCTTCCGGCGCTTTTCCTCTGGCCACCTTTGTCATCAACGTGACGGGCACGTTTTTCCTGGCTTTTGTTCTCATCTTGATTTTGGAACGATTTCCCAACTCTTCTCTTGCCAGGCCCCTTCTGGCAACCGGGTTTTGCGGAGCCTACACGACTTTTTCCACATTTATGGTTGAGGACTCTTTGTTGATCAAAAATCACTTTTTGATGGTAAGCGCAGAGTATTTTCTGGCTTCCATTCTGGCGGGTTTGCTGGCGACATTTTTTGGTGCGTGGCTGGCCAGATTCATCTATGAGTTGGATTCTTA
Organism: Actinomycetes bacterium; assembly: GCA_021796535.1. GTDB lineage: Bacteria > Actinomycetota > Acidimicrobiia > Acidimicrobiales > Bog-793 > JAJZMK01. The sequence continues at coordinate 19,587 of JAKABW010000017.1, forward strand.
TCTGAGCGTTCAGGAAATCCCGGATGCGGATTCGCAACAGGATGTGGGAAGACAGTGAACTTTCGGATCGGGCATACAGGGAAAGAGGACGGATACTTATGACGGCGCTGATGGTTCTCTTGGGAGGAGCACTGGGAGCTCCGGCCAGAATGATGTTGGACAGAAGGATTACGGCGGCTCTTTCCGGAAAAGATCTCGCCGTATGGATCAAAGATTTTCCTTTCGGGACTTATTTTATCAATATGTCAGGATCATTTTTGCTCGGCTTTTTGACGGGAATTTCCGTAAAAGGTCACATGCCGGCTCTGCTTTTGGCTTTCTTGGGACTCGGATTTTGCGGAGCCTACACGACTTTTTCCACGTGGAGCTTTGAATCCGTGGTGCTGTTTAAAAAGCGCCTTTACAAAGCGGGCTTCCTGAACATTTTTCTCAGTCTTATTTTGGGTTTGATCCTGGCGGGAGTGGGAATTGCTCTCGGCGAGACAATATAGTACATGAGTTAATCTTTTATTTGACGTATGGGCCGACGAATATATTTGTAATCTAATGAGTAGCATGTCTGACTCACTCATTATAAAAGGTGCAAGAGAGCACAATCTGAAAAATATCTCTCTGGAACTGCCAAGGAATGAACTGGTGGTTTTTACCGGACTCTCCGGTTCGGGTAAATCTTCTCTGGCCTTTGACACAATTTATGCGGAAGGTCAACGCCGTTACGTGGAGTCACTCTCTTCTTATGCCAGGCAGTTCTTGGGACAGATGGATAAACCCGACGTCGATTTCATCGAAGGACTTTCGCCGGCCATCGCCATAGACCAAAAGTCTGCTTCCCATAACCCGCGTTCCACGGTAGGCACGGTGACGGAAATTTACGATTATCTGAGGCTGTTGTATGCGCGGATAGGAAAACCGCATTGTCCAAATTGTGCAAGGCTGATTACCAAACAGTCTCCCCAGCAAATTGTCGACCGAATAATGGCCATGGATAAGGGCATCAGGTTTTATGTATTGGCTCCCGTTGTGCGGGGAAGAAAGGGCGAATACATATCGTTGCTCGAGAATTTGGCCAAAAGCGGATATACCCGCGTTATAGCGGACGGCATCCAATACGACTTGCGGGACAGGTCGGAGGTAGAGCTGGCCCGCTACGAGCAGCACTATATTCAGGTGATAGTCGACCGTTTGGTACTGAGCGACGATATTGGGCGGAGACTGACCGACTCTTTGGAAACTGCGTTTAAATTGGCGGAGGGTACCGCCGAAATCTTACTTTTAACAGAAGACGTTGCCCCTTCCGCCGACGGGACAGCCGCAAAGGGCTCAAAAGGGAAAGGAGGGAAAACGGCTGATGTCGAAAAAGAAAATCTCTTGATTTTCTCCGAAAACTTTTCTTGTCCGTACTGCCAAATTTCGATTCCGGAGCTGACCCCGAGAAGTTTTTCTTTCAATTCCCCTTACGGAGCGTGTCAGGAGTGCAGCGGGCTGGGCACAGTCTACGAAGTCGATCCGGAGCTGGTTGTCCCCAACCCAGAAATGACCGTTCAGGAGGGGGCCATCGCCCCCTGGTCGACTGCCCACAACAATTACTTTATGCAGTTGTTGAAATCGGTCTGCGAACATTCGGAAATCCCCCTAAACCGCAGCTGGGATCAACTGACCGAAGAGCAACAAAAAGCTTTGCTGTACGGTATAAGCGGACAAAAGAGGATAGGTATCACTTTCAAGAGCAGGTTTGGCGGAACAAGACACTTCGACGCCCGCTTCGAAGGAGTCATACCGTGGCTGAAGCGCAGGCATCAGGAAGTGGAGTCCGACCGTCAGCGCGAGCAAATCGAGAGCTACATGAGAGAAATTCCCTGTCCGAAATGCAACGGGGCCAGACTCTCCAAAGAAATACTCGGCGTCACGGTGGACGGCATCGACATAGCTGAACTCTCCTCTTTGGCCATTAAGGAAACTTTTGACCGAATCTCCTCTTTTCGATTGGACAAAAGAGACGAATTGATCGCGGAAAGATTGCTGAAAGAAATTCTTTCGCGTTTGCAATTTTTAATAGACGTGGGACTCGATTACCTCACTCTCTCAAGATCCGCGGCAACTTTGGCCGGCGGGGAAGCTCAAAGAATAAGACTGGCGTCTCAGATCGGCAGTGGGCTTGTGGGAGTGCTGTACGTTCTGGACGAACCCTCGATAGGTCTTCATCAGCGCGATAACCACAAACTGATATCCACTCTGCTCAGACTGAAAGAACTCGGAAATACGGTAATTGTCGTCGAACACGACGAAGACATGATCCGTTCTGCGGACTATTTGGTCGACATAGGCCCCGGTGCCGGTGAGCACGGCGGGGAAGTTGTGGTGGCCGGATCTCTTTCCGATGTCATAAACCACGCAACTTCGGTGACCGGCAGTTACCTCTCCGGCAGACGGAAGATAGAGGTTCCGCAAAAACGGAGGCCCGCAAGCAACGGATTTATAGGGGTGAGGGGAGCCGCCGAAAATAATTTAAAAAACATAGACGTCGACTTTCCCCTGGGGCTGATGACGGCCGTGACGGGAGTCTCCGGTTCCGGCAAATCGACTCTGGTCAACGAGATTCTGTTGCGCTCCGTCATGCAAAAGATATATAAGTCAAAGCTGGCTCCGGGAAAACACCGTTCCGTGGTGGGAACCGAAAAAATTGATAAATTGGTCGATATCAACCAATCCCCCATAGGACGCACGCCGAGGTCAAATCCGGCCACTTATATAGGAGTTTTTGACCATATTCGCAAATTATTTGCCTCCACGAACGAAGCAAAAATCAGAGGCTACCAGCCCGGCCGTTTTTCTTTCAATGTGTCAGGCGGCCGCTGTGAAGCCTGTTCGGGTGATGGCACGATCAAAATCGAAATGCATTTTTTGCCGGACGTCTACGTGCCCTGTGAATTGTGCCAGGGGGCCCGTTACAACAGAGATACCCTGGAAGTCCTCTGGAAAGGGCACAACATAGCGGATATATTGAACTTACCTTGTGCGGACGCCCTGGAACTGTTTTCCGCTCAAGCTTCAATTTCGCGGTACCTCGGAACTTTGGTAGATGTCGGTCTGGGTTATATCAGACTCGGGCAAAGCGCACCCACACTTTCGGGTGGGGAAGCCCAGAGGGTAAAACTTGCTTCGGAGCTTTCCAAAAAATCCACTTCGCATACTCTCTACATTCTGGACGAGCCGACCACGGGGCTGCATTTTGAAGACGTTGCCAAATTACTGGAAGTGTTGCAAAAACTGGTCGATCAGGGCAATACCATCATAGTGATAGAACACAACTTGGACGTGATCAAAGCAAGCGACTACGTTATAGATCTGGGGCCGGAAGGCGGGATCCGCGGAGGAACTGTTGTCGCAACCGGCACGCCGGAAGAAGTGGCAACGTCGGACAACAGCTATACCGGTATTTTTTTGAAGCCGCTTCTCGATCAAAGCCGTCATAATATTTGACAAGATAATGTAAAAAAGAACCGGTTTTACATTGACATATAAAATATGATGTCGTAACAATAAGACGGCTATTAAACTATTTGCAGCATTTTCTCAAGGGCAGTTTTTGCACCTTCTTTAATTATTTCATCGACAACAATTTGATTGTGTACCTTATCAGCGGTCAGGTTTTCCATAATCCATGCCAAATGCGGCAAATCAATGCGGTTCATGGTGGCACACGGACATAAGATCGGATCGAGACACTCTATGTGGAGATCGGGATGCGCTTTTGCCAGCCTGTTGACAAGATGCACTTCCGTGGCAATTCCTATGTGCGATCCTCGGGGAGCATTGGCCACTGCTTTTATAATTGCATCGGTGGAGCCCACCGTATCGGCTTCTTTTACAACCTCATTTGAACATTCCGGGTGCGCCATCACAACGGAATTTTCATGGCGGTTACGGAAGTATTCAATTTGGGCGACTGTAAATCGTTGATGCACAGAGCAGTGCCCTTTCCATAAAATGAAAGAGGCATCCGCCAGCGCCCCCCGTTCTATTCCGCCGCAGTCTGTCTCGGGATCGTACAAGACGTTATCGGACGGTGAAAACCCCATTTTCCAGGCTGTGTTGATGGCCAGATGCTGGTCGGGAAAGAAAAAAACTTTTCTGCCCCGTTTTTTTGCCTCCCTGACAAGTTCCGGACCGGCTGAGCCGGTCTTGTCATCCGCTCCGAGAGCCCATCGCATGACACTGGCAGCATTGGAAGATGTGCACACTGCCCCGTTATGACGGCCGACAAAGTTTTTAATCGCCGCCGAGGAGTTGATATAGGTGATGGGTATGACGGCGTCCATGTCGGTTATTTGCGACAATTCTTTCCAAGCAAGTTCGACACTGTCGATATCTGCCATATCTGCCATTGAGCAACCGGCCCCCAAATCAGGCAAAATAACTTTTTGCCTGTCGTTTGTCAATATATCGGCTGCTTCCGCCATAAATTCCACACCGCAAAATACGACGTACAAGGCTTTCTCTTGCTCCGCCGCATATCTTGAAAGAGCCAACGAATCCCCGGTTTTGTCCGCAAATTGGATTACCTCATCGCGCTGGTAGTGATGTCCCAGAACGACAACTTTTTCTCCCAGAGTTTTTTTTGCCTGAACGATGATTTCGATAAGTGTTTGGTCGTCGGCTTTTTCATAGCTTGAATCAAGCCTCTGTTGCAGTCTGAGCATCTTATTCACCTTTTTCTCGATGAACCGCTTGTAGTCGGCGGGGACAGCCTGGTCGCCCATCCGCGGGTATGTCGACAACAGTTCATGTTTTATGCCGGATACCAGGCCGACATATTGTTTAATAGTATAGTGCTTAAAAAACCAAAAGACATTCCCGATTTGCCCGGGTCTTATCAATTTATTGACGGAGAGGGGAGAATCATTTATGTCGGGAAGGCAAAATCTCTAAAAAACCGCGTCGGCAGTTACTTTCAGGATTATAAATCGCTCCACGTAAGAACCAGACAAATGCTGCAAACAGCCGAATCCGTGGAGTGGATCACCGTAAGGTCAGACACGGAAGCAACTTTGCTTGAATACTCCCTTATTAAACAATATAAACCCAGATTCAACGTAAGGTTGGTGGACGATAAAAGCTACCCTTATCTCGTACTCACGATGTCGGACGAATGGCCGCGGGCCTCTGTCGTCAGGGAAGCATTTGTAAAGGGTAACCGTTATTTTGGTCCTTTCGTGCACGCATACGCCATAAGGAAAAGTTTGGACGTACTGCTGCGCTCTTTTCCGGTCAGAACCTGCTCGGACAACAAACTTCAAAGACACACCAAAATGGGCAAACCATGTCTTCTCTATGACATTAAAAAATGCAGCGGCCCCTGTATCAATGCCGTATCCAAACAAGACTATCGACAAATGACAGACGGACTGGGCAAGGTATTTGACGGAAATTCCGGGCAGGTCATCAGAGAGCTGGAAGCTGCAATGGCACAGGCTTCCGCAAATTTGGAATTTGAATTGGCGGCCGGGTTCCGCGACGGAATCGAAGCCGTAAAGCTGGCCTCCCAGGATCAAGAAATAGTGGGAACCGAAAACGAAGAGTTCGATATCGTTGGCATCAAAGACGACGACCTGGAAGCGGCCGCACAGGTACTGCACATCCGCCGGGGGAGAGTGGTGGGGCGCCGGGGTCTTATTCTGGAAAAAGTAGAGCCGCTGCAAAGCGGAGAGGTCAGTCAAAAAGTCCTGGAAAGACTGTATTTGAATACCCCGCTTGAAACGCCGGGGGAGATCTTTGTCAATTTTTTGCCTTCGGACAAAAAAACCTACGAAGATTTGCTGACTTCCGAAATCAGACAAAACAGAAAAGTCGTCATAAAGCGCCCGGAAAGGGGGAGAAAGAGAACCCTTCTCAATGTGGCGGTGACCAATGCCGAAGAACAGCTGAAAAGACACCGAAACAAACGGTCGACAGATCTCAATTCGCGTTCGCGGGCCTTGGAAGAATTGCAAAAGTATCTGCACTTAAAAGAAGCCCCGTTGCGGATAGAGTGTTACGACATGAGCCACTTGCAAGGCAGCGACTACGTGGGATCCATGGTGGTGATGGAAGACGGCTTACTTAAAAAAAGCGATTACAGACGTTATAAGGTGTCGGCTGTCAAAGGAAACGACGATTTTGGCGCCATGGCAGAAGTCCTGACAAGACGGCTGAGTCACCTTGTCGCCGCTTCGGAAGATGAGTCTTCGAAAGACATTGCCGGTGTCAACGACAATTCCGACGTGTTAAAGAAGAAAGACAGCCCGTACGACTTTGATCAAAAGATGGGTCTGCAAAAACCCGTAAAGCGCTTTGCCTATAAGCCAAACCTTATTCTGCTCGACGGCGGCAAAGGCCAGCTTTCGGTGGGAGTAAAAGTCGCCGAAGATCTCGGTTTGACTGACAGCCTGGAGCTGGCGGCTTTGGCCAAACGTTACGAAGAGGTCTACAGGCCGGGAAACCCGGAACCGATGGCAATTCCGCGAAATTGCGAAGCGATATTTTTGCTTCAGCAGATCAGGGATGAAGCCCACCGTTTTGCCATAGGATTTCACAGAGAACTTCGCGCAAAACGCATGAAGTCAGGAGTTCTGGACAATATAGCGGGGCTGGGCGAAGCAAGAAAGAAAAAACTTTTGCTCCGCTTTGGCGGCGTAACTAAATTAAAAAGCATTTCCAGGGAGGAATTGGAACTCTGCACTTGGTTGCCGCAAAATGTGCGGCAAGCGGTTTGGGAAAAGTTGCACCGGATGTCTGCTTATGACTGACCTGTTCCGAATAGAGACAGGCTTGAAAAGATTGGATGCACGTGGAGAAAAAAGAGTTTTCGATTTCCGACTATAAAATATGGAACCGTCACGCCAAATGGTGGAAAGATACCTTTACCGGCGGCAGGGACGAAGAGTATGATTCCTTGATTATACCTTTGATTTTGGACCTCGCAGACGGCGACGGTCCGGTCTTGGATATCGGGTCCGGAGAGGGACAAATTGCAAGGGCAATAGCTGCCAAGAACCGCGGAATTTCGGTCGTGGGAATCGATCCCTCCGATGCGCAATTGCGCAATGCATTGTCGGCTGACGCTGCGTACGGCAACAGAATTTCCTACGTCAGGGGAACGGCCGAGGAATTGCCTTTCCGGGAAAACAGCTATGCAATGGCCATATGCTGTCTGGTTATCGAACATACCGTAAACCCGGACTCGGTCCTTACGGAAGTGGCCAGAGTGCTCAAACCGGGCGGAAAATTTATCTTGCTGATAAATCACCCTTTTTTCCAGGGTACGGGCAGCGGTTTGGTGGATGACCGGATTCTGGGAGAACAATACTGGCGGGTCGGACCTTACCTTACGGAAGACGTTGTTCTGGAGGAAGTGGATCCCGGCGTAATGTTGCCGTTTGCCCACCGGCCGATCAGCCGTTATATCAACCCTTTGACAGAACTGGACTTTGTATTGGTAAAAATGGTGGAACCGCCGCCCTTGGAAGGCCTTGTCGATCAATCCGTGGCTCCCGAGCTGGAGTCTGCCATTCCCAGGTTGCTGGCCATGGTTTTTGAACACCGTTGTCCGCAACAAGCTGTCTAGTTGCCCTTCCCGTTCGGCAATTAAACTGTAACATGATTTATATGACTTCTTTTTCGAAGCAAAACGCATAAATGACTAAATATCTGTTTGCCACCGGTCTTTCCGGCGCCGGAAGATCTTCCGCTGCCGCCACACTTGAGGATCTGGGTTGGTTCGTGATTGACAATTTACCCCCTTCGCTTATCGGTAAAGTAATGGAACTGGTGGAACAAAGGGGATCAGAACAGGAAAAATTCTGTTTTGTGCTTGGCCGCGGCGGATCCGAAACAACCAATGAAATCCTGCCGGTACTTCTTCAGCTGCGCAAACAAGACGATACTTTGAAAGTGCTTTTTCTCGATGCCTCAGACGAAGCTTTGGTGCAGCGCTACGAAGGGACCAGAAGGAAGCACCCTCTGGAAGCCGAAGGACTCCTGGAGGCCATCAAAGCGGAACGTAATACCATGAAAGACTTGCGCGAAATTGCAGACATCGTCATTGACACCACGAACCTGAATGTTCACGAGTTGAGGGATCAGTTGGTAAAGTTGTTTTCCGACGCGAACTCTTCGACCCAGATGGAACTGTCGGTGGTCTCTTTCGGTTATAAATACGGACTTCCGCTTGACTGCGACATCGTTTTGGATTGCAGATTTTTGCCCAACCCCCATTGGGTAAAAGCCTTGAGGGCTCACACCGGCTTGGAAAAAGAAGTGAGGGATTATGTACTTTCCTTTGAGGACTCCCTGGAACTGCTTTTGCGTCTGGATGAGCTGTTCGGATTTCTATTGCCGGAATATACCAAAGAGGGGAAATCTTACCTGTCGATTGGCATAGGCTGCACGGGCGGCAAACACAGATCCGTGGTCATTGCCGAAGAGCTTTCGAAAAGAATGACAAGCCACGGTTTTACGGCGCTTGTCAGACACAGAGACATCTCAAAATAAATTTTTATACAAAGTCCTCACCATATCGTACCATGACAAAAAACACAAACAGCATGACAGCAACGGGACCGTCTTATTCTTCTCGCAGGCCAAAAATTGTCGCCTTGGGTGGCGGGCATGGTTTGGCGCAAACACTGACAGCCGCCAAGAGATATGCCGCAAGCGTGACCGCCGTCGTTTCAGTGGCGGATAACGGCGGTTCTTCAAAGGTTTTTAGGGACGAATTGAACATCCCGGCCGTCGGCGATATGAGACGGTGCCTGCTGGCTCTTGCGGACGGGGAAAATTTATTGGCCCAAGCCATGTCCTACCGGTTTCCGGAAGGAGCGTTTGCCAATCACCCCGTGGGCAATTTTCTTTTGGCGGGACTCTATGAAATGACGGATAACCTGGAGTCAGCCAGCCGGGAATTCGGCAAAAGTCTCAACATCAAAGGAAATGTTTTGCCGGCCTGCAACAGCAACGTAACCCTTGTGGCAACCACCGAATCCGGAGAAGAGATAACAGGACAAACGGCAATTGTCCGGCAAAGCGACATAAGCTCGGTAAGACTTACCGGTTCCGATGTAAACACCCCGGAGTCTGTCATTGCGGCCATCGGGGAAGCCGATCAGATTATTGTGGGTCCCGGTTCTTTGTACACCTCTTTATTGGCTGCTTTGGGCGCCGGCGGAATCCGGGAAGCTTTCACCGCCTCTCGGGCTCAGAAAATCTATATCGCCAACCTCCATGCTCAGAATTATGAAACTCTCGGATACAGCGTTGCCGATCATGTCAACGCTCTTTTGCGACACGGTATCGAATGTGAAGTAATTTTATTGCCGCTCCGGCATGAAATGGAACTCGGGAAGCTCCCCAAACACGTCGGTGTGTTTGTTGACGATCTTTCAGACGGCTCAGGAGCAATCCACGACCCTTCTTTGCTTGGAAAAGCCCTTCAGAAAATCTGGTACTTGATTGAGACGCCCGCATAAGCGCATTTTGCCGGGTTCCCCAACACAACCCCTTTTCTTTATGCAAACAACGGTCTGGGATATGCGAAAATATCGTCGGCTCATATCCCCATCAGTCGGTGTCGAAACCCGAGAACTGTTTTTGTTGCACTTGTATCCTATTTGATGGCGGTCACCTGATCGGGAAATTTTTTCTGCCGCCGAAGGCGTGAAACAGATCCACCGCCCGGTCTGTTTTTGAAAAACCCAAAGCGGCATCTTGGAAAAGGGAAGCGGTACAAAACCTTCGCCCACTTATTGGCCTTGTCGGGCACTCCGGAGCAAATCCGGTTCGATCCGATTTATAAAGCGCCGGAAGACAGGTTTTCCGACGGGTCATTTTTTATAAAAAATTAACGGATGGGGGAAAGAGGCTTATTTTGTCAAAAAATAGCTCTTGTACACGGCAGACAAAACTTGTTTTAGGCGCATGCCGGTTTCTCTTAAGACAATTTTTGCTCTAAACGACACCGTGGGTATTGTAATATGAAATATAGTTATTGGGGCTTTAGGCCCTTTTGCAGCCACCTCTGATATGACATGATGTGGCCACCTCGATATGACATGATGGGTACAGTTAAACAAAATAACGGCTGAGGTCGGGAAGGAGAATACATGACGGTCAAGGTAGGTATCAACGGGTTTGGGCGGATAGGTCGCAATTATCTGCGGGCTGTTTTGGAAAGCAAGGCCGACATCGAAGTTGTTGCCATCAACGACTTGTTGAGCACAAAGACGAATGCTCACTTACTGCGTTATGATTCAACACAGGGCAGACTTAAAGAAAAGGTAGAAGTAAAAGATGATGCTTTGCTGGTAGACGGCAAAGAAATAGCCATTTTTTCCGAGCGCAACCCCGCCGATATTCCCTGGGGCAAGTATGACGTAGATGTCGTCATCGAATCCACCGGACGCTTTACCAAGAGAGCCGACGCCGCATCCCACTTGGAATCCGGTGTCAAAAAAGTAATTATTTCCGGACCTTCGGGTGATGCAGACGCAACGTTTGTCGTGGGGGTAAACGACCAAGACTACGACAGGGAAAATCACAACGTTATTTCGTGCGCTTCCTGTACCACCAACTGCTTCGTTCCGATGGTAAAAGTGCTTGACGATACTTTCGGTGTCGCCCATGGACTCATGACAACCGTACACGCTTACACCAATGACCAAGAACTGCTGGACTTGGGAAGAGACAACTTGCGCCGGGCCAGGGCTGCCGCCGTCAATATAGTGCCGACAACGACGGGTGCCGCACGCGCCACAGCCCTCGTTCTGACGGCCATGAAAGGACGCTTGGACGGGCATTCTCTTCGGGTACCGCTGCCCGTCGGTTCCATCACGGACTTTACCGCCATCGTTGCGGGCGATCTGAATGTCGACACAATTAACGAAGCTTTCAAAACGGCTGCAGCGGAAGGTCCTATGTCAAAAGTTTTGGTGTATTCCGACGAAGAATTGGTCTCTTCGGACATAGTCGGCACCCCGGCTTCTTGTACATTTGATTCCAAGCTCACTTTGGCGATGCCTCTGGGTAACGATACCACGCTTGTCAAGGTATTCGGTTGGTATGACAACGAATGGGGATACTCAAACCGCCTTGTCGATATGACGACACTGGTAGTGGCTTGAGGTCTTTGTGGAAGGTTTCCCTGTATTAGAAGACCTGGGTGACGTATCCGGCAAGAAAGTACTGTTGCGAGCGGATTTCAATTGTCCCATCGCTGAAGGCCCGGACGGCAAAACTGTTATCACCGATGATTACCGCATAGTGTCGACGGTGCCGACGATCAAGTGGCTTTTGGATCGCGGGGCCTCCGTTACCGTTATGAGCCACTTTGGCAGGCCAAAAGGAAAACACGACGACCGATACGTACTGGATCCTGTCGAAAAAAGACTGGCCGAGCTGGTCGGTCCCGTAACCTTTTTGGAAAACGTCAGATTCAATCCCGGCGAAGAGGCAAACGACGATGCATTCGTAAAAGAGTTGATTTACGGACAGGATCTTTACGTAAATGACGCTTTTGCCGTTTCTCACAGAAGTCATGCTTCCGTGGTGGGGCCGCCCAAATATCTTCCTTCAGCGGCTGGCCGACAGTTGGAAAAAGAGGCCCGGATGATGTCAAAGCTCCTGAATGAACCGGAAAGACCCTTCATCGCCATAGTGGGAGGGGCAAAAATTGCCGACAAATTGAGTCTTTTGAAATCCTTGGCTCGCAAAGTCGACGCGATAGTGGTCGGCGGCGGAATGAGCTACACATTCCAAAAAGCTTTGGGACACACAACGGGTGATTCCATCGTTGATGAGTCAAAAACAGAAGCATGCTCCGAACTTTTGGCAGCCGGCCCCAGGATCCTGTTGCCGATTGATCTGATAGCTTTGAAGCCCGGCGGCAAACTGGATTTTTCCAACAATTTGTCCGCCGAGGAAAAAGGCGAAACAGAGACCATCGGTGTGGACGTTCCCGACGGATTTGAAGCAGCCGACATAGGCCCGAAGACGCGTGAATACTTCGCGAGAGAAATTATGTCCGCCAAGACGATTCTCTGGAACGGTCCGATGGGTGCTTTTGAAGACGAAAGGTTTGCCGGCGGCACGATTGCCGTAGCCCAAGCGGTGGCCGGCTGTTCTGCATTTTCCGTCGTGGGAGGCGGAGATTCAGTGCGGGCCCTCAACGATGCAGGGCTTGAAGACAAAGTAAGTCATGTCTCCACAGGGGGAGGAGCATCCCTTGAATTGATAGAAAAAGGCGATTTGCCGGGTCTTATCGCATTGCGTAACGCGCCAAAGAAATAAATACCACTGAGCCGCTCTTTTCCGTTTGTCGTACGGTCGGAAATGCGCGGCTCTTGTCGTATTTTCATCACGACATCCGTTGACAACAACCCAGATAATTTTATATAAAGGCAAGATATGAACGCCAATTTTGAAAAACAGGTACTGATAAGCGGTAACTGGAAAATGAATGAAAATCATTTTGAAGCGCTCAGGTTGGTGCAGGAACTTTCCGCATTATTGCACCTGCCGAACGGTGAAACAGTGCTGTCGGAGTCCGTTATGGTCAGTATTCACCCTACGTTTACTTCAATAAGAACGGTACAGACGGCCATCGAATCCGACCACGTACCCGTTTTCTTGGGTGCACAAAACTGTCACTATATCGACAAAGGAGCCTATACGGGCGAAATAAGCCCGGACATGCTGGCCAAATTGGGTGTCCAATATGTTATAACCGGCCACTCCGAACGTCGACAGTACTTTTTTGAAACAGACGAAATAGTCAGAAAAAAAGTGGACGCTATCTTGCGCCACGGCATGCACCCCATCTTGTGTGTTGGGGAAAGTATGGAAGAAAGAAACTCCGGTAAAGCCTACAATAAGGTAAAAGAACAGCTTAAAGCCATATTCTCTGCGAGGTCGGTAGAGGAAACGTTGCGCATTGTTATTGCCTATGAACCGATATGGGCTATCGGTTCAGGCATGACGGCAACTTCCGGCGACGCCGAAGACATGTGTGCTTATATCAGAAAAGAAATAGGCGAACTGGTGGGTCCGGAAGTGACGGACGGCATTCTTATACAGTACGGCGGATCCGCCAATGAGCAAAATGCCGGAGATTTGCTCAGTCAAAGCAACATCGACGGGCTTTTGGTGGGCGGCGCAAGCCTGGATGCGAAAAAATTTGTGGCAATCTGTCGTTCCGTCTGATTGCATAATGGAAATAGCTTTATCCATGCGTCCTTGCCAAAGATTGCTGTTGTTCCCGGTGTCTGATGTGTACCCGTAAAAGCAGGTTTTTGCATTCACGGCAATGTTGTATTGAACTATGACTTATTCCCATGCATTTTTTCTTATATACTAATTATCCGAGATAACCTACAGTCTTGAAAGGTAAAGTTCAATGTTGACAGACGTAGTGGTTGGCGTAGAGATAATAGCCTCCCTGGCCCTTATTTTGCTTATTTTGCTGCACAGCGGACGCGGTACGGGGTTGTCGGACATGTTCGGTTCCACTGTGGGGTCCGCAGCGGCAGGTTCGACTGTGGCGGAAAAAAATCTTGACAGACTGACCATTACCATTGCCATCATATTTGCTCTTGGTGCAGTTATACTTGGCTTGCGGTGGGGGTAAGAAAGGAAAACCTCTTTTTGCGACGTCACTGCCTAAAGCTCTGCACAGTACTGCTTCCGTTATTGGCGATAGCCAGTGTTATTATTTCACCCTCGGACTCTTACGCATCCGGAACAAATTCCGGCACTTCGGTAAATATTATTCAAGACCCCATCCAATGGGTCTTTAATAACGACAGCGGCTTACCTTCCACATACTCTCCGGTTGTCGACACCACGACCACCACACTGGTACCCGTAAATCAGGCGGCATTGGAAAATGGCGGCGAGGTAACCGTGGGTGTACAGCAGTTGCCTTCAAGCCTTAACCCGTATACGGCAAAAGGCGCAAACAGTGTCGCTTCGATGGTGGAGTCGGCGATTTGGCCGGGGGTATTTGCCATAGGCCCCATGAATCAAATGGTATTGCAGCAATCTTTTGTCCAGAGCGCCGAAGTGGTGGGGATCAATCCGCAACGCGTTGAATATCAAATTGTGCCCAACGCCAAGTGGTCTTCGGGGCAACCGATCACCGCTTATGACTTTACGGCAATGTGGCATTTTTTCCAAAGCGATACCCAGTATCTGCCTCCGGGAGACCTTCCGACAGGATACTCTGACATACAAAGCATAGTTTCCCTCAACAAGGGTTCAGAAGCCCTCGTGACGTTTACTCACCCTTACGCCAATTGGGATGGGCTCTTTTCGACGATTATCCCGCCTTGGTTGATCTTAAAAACAGAACTGCCAAAATTGTCAAACCCTTCCGATTTTGTTGATTTACCGTCCGGAGGCCCGTTCGTTGTCAAAAGCTACATTCCGGGCAAAAGTTTGCTGCTTGCCCAAAATCCAAATTACTTTGGCACCAAATCAAATTTGGAATACATCAAGTTTTTACTTATAGACAATAGCGCCCAGTTGATAAGCGATTTAGCCGACGGGAAAGTTGATATAGCCGCTTCTGTTCCCAATGCGCGTCTGTCGTCATTTCTGAATGCAGACCCTTTCGTGACGAGTACTCAGGTATCTACGTCACATTTATGGCAAATCGTTTTCAACGTGGATGTTCCGCCCCTCGCAAATGTTCAATTGCGAGACGCCATAGCCAGTATTGTCGACAGACCTCAGCTGTTTTGGGATACGCAAGGCATTGTTGCGCCCGATCCGACCATCAGCAATAATCAATTGTTTTTAAACGGATACCCGCAAAGTATCGGCAACAGTGCAGGATTTCAGCAAAGCAACCTCATCAACGCGATGCAATATCTGGCGGCTGCCAAATATCATCAAAATAAAGCCGGCAAATACGTCTCCAAAAGCGGTGCGCTTCTGAAACTGACTTTACTGGTTCCGCAAAAAGCAAAATTAGCCAATGCTATGGCCAAAATTATAAGTGTGGAATTGGACCAGGCCGGAATAACTGTTTTTACTAAATATGAGAAAATGGCAGCCATGCTGACTGCCTCCCTCCCCGAAGGCAAATTTCAATTTGCCCTGGCCCCCTATAATTTGTCTGAGTTTCCCGCCGCAAACGCCGCTATGTATGTAGACCCCGATTATTCCGTATCTACCATCAATCTGAATAAACAAACCGCAAAGTCGACACAAACAAAGCGACCTTCCAACAGAGTGCGTCCTGTGTCAAAAAATTTAAATCACAGCTCTTCAAAAACCAGTTACGGATTATCCAACTTAGCGAAATACTCTCAGAGCGATCCCTATAGTCTCGCCGAAGATGCCGCAACTTCGAACGTATCAGGATTCAACTCTTCGGCCGTTTCGTCGCTATTGCAACAGGCAAGTCAGCAGCTCAATACACCCATAAGTATTGCCGATTACAATCAAGCAGATGCGTTGATATGGCAAAAAATGCCGACATTACCCTTATTTCAGTTGCCGGCCGTTCTGATAGTGCGCGCCGGAGTTGAGAATGTAACCTATGGCACCGGAATGTCAAACTTCGGGTGGGATATGGGCAATTGGGGAATACAGCTCAACCCTCCGATACCGATTTTGCATTAGACCGGGTGCTGTCTTAACGAAGATGGCTGGAATAAACCAAGTAGTGGAGAGGCGCATATATTCTTACCGCTTTCCACGGACCAAAGTATGTAGCGGAATGGTTTGCTCCCTGACGATCCAAAACAGCCACAGGCAAGGGCGTTTTGACGTTAGACAGGTACACAGTTTGTTTTATGGCGCTTCCCGGCACCAGTCCTGTCAACGGAATAACTTTTTGGCGGTTAAAAGTAGTGGCTTTCTCTTTGGTTACTTTGCCGTTCATTTGCAATTCGGTAATTACGGAAGACATCGACATGGCGGCAATAACCTGAGTGTATTGGGAAAATGTTTTTGGCAGATAAATCCACCTATTGACTAAGTGCTTGGTACTGTTTAGATTCAATTTTAACAAATTATGTAAAGCAACTGCATTGGTGTTCAGTATAAATACTTTATTATTTACAAATCTTATGTACATTTTGTCTATTGTAATTTTATTTTCGGTATACACTATGGATTCTTCCCCCGATGACTTATTTGCCTGAGTCGTAATAGTTTCTCGCAGGGTAGGAGTGTTAATAAAAGATTTCCAATGTACTCCCGGCATGATACTAGCGTGCCCCAGTGCTATAGACAGCAACGCTATAGGAATATTTACCATATGAGAATTTTGTAAATCAAGCATGTTGCGGCGATAAACATGAAGGAAATTGTCTGAAGTCATTTATCTATCTAAACATATCTATCGCAAAAATCTATTAGTATATTTCATAAAATTTATTAAAATCACATTTTGTGCCAGGCCACAAGGCAGTGGTATCCGGTTGACTGCCACAGTCTTGACAGGGTTCCGTGAAAGAAGCCAAAAAGATTTGCCGACTTTGTTTTAGCCGTTGCGTCTCCTCGGATATCTCGGTGTGATTAATCGGTTAAATGGCACTATAGTAGTCCGTTTCCTCGCTGCCTGCTTTACTCCTCAGACGATTTTTGGTTATTTCAATGGCGGTTTCACTTTTATCGATAAGAATGAATTTTCTGTTTAATTCTTTCGCTGCCACACCCAGTGTGCCGCTCCCACAAAAAAAATCCATAACCCAATCATTTTCGTTGCTACTGGCTTGAAGTATGCGCCTGAGAATGCCTATCGGCTTCTGAGTGGCATATCCGGTCTTTTCTTTACCGGTGGGGGAAACAATGGTATGCCACCATACGTCGGTGGGCAATTTTCCATTACTGGCTTTTTCCTTTGACACAAGTCCGGGAGCCATATATGGCTCACGATCAATCAATTCCGAATTGAATATGTATTTGGAAGGGTTTTTGACGTAAACCAAAATATTATCGTGTTTCGGAGGCCATTTTCTTTTTGTTTTACCGCCGTAATCGTATGCCCAGATAATTTCGTTTAAAAAACATTCCCGACCAAAAATAGAATCAAGAAAAACTTTGGCATAGTGTACTTCCCTGTAATCGAGATGTAAATAAAGCGTGCCGGTATCAGACAAAAGGCGCCACGCTTCCGCCAGCCGCGGTTCCAAGAACGCCCAGTAATCTAAAAATACATCATCGTACTGCGTAGCAGAACTTCTGATCGTTTCATAGCGCATACCCTGAAAGCCCACCCGTGAGCCATTGGGAGACCTGACAGTTTTAACAGAGGTTCTCTTTTGAACGCGTCCTGTATTAAATGGAGGATCAATGTAAATTAATTGTAAGGAGTGGTCCGGAAAAAACTTCAGTGCATTTAAATTATCACCCAAAATAATAAGATTGGGACCTTCCGAATTCCATTGAATTTCTTTCATGGCAAAGATTTTATTACCTGACTTTGACGGCGATAAACCCTATATAAAGATTTATTCCGTATTCTTTCTTGTGTACGGACGTTTTGATGTTCAACAGCTAAAAAGATTTCACCGATTTACACAACTAATTTAATGGTGCCTGATTTGGTCTCAACGACTCCCCAAGTTTGCCACAAAAATGCACCGCGTGTACTTTAGAAAAACCATATATAGATTTAAATTCTTATTCCGCCACACATAAAAAGGGCCCAGCCGGTTTTACCCGGCTGAGCCCTTTTTTGGTAATTTACTGAGCTACGTCAGCTTATTACATATGTGGTGACTGAGCCTGCGGGAATGCTGGCAGTAAAGCTGCCTCCGCTGACTGAAATCGTGGGCTGCTGAGCAACATTTTCGTTTGAATCTGTTGTGTACGGTACGGCAGTGGTGGCAGAAGATGATCCGAGGTTGATACCGACTGTCGTGGAGTTTCCTCCGTTGTTGATGACGACCACTATTGTCTCACTTCCGTTGGAACTGAGATAGGCACTGGAGAGAAGGTTCTGACTTTGACCTGTCAAAGTATCGCCTATTCTCGTGGCACCGGGTCTTATAAACCTGGAGAAGTTGGCAAATGCCCACAACCTGCCTGAGACTTGGTATCCTGAACTCGGTATATTGATGAGGCTTTCGTTACCGCCATCAAGGTTGCTTGCTCCCCACCAATAGAGGAAACCGCTGACATTGGCATTGACAATAGCCGTTTCTATGTTATTGGCCCAGGCAAGTCCGGATGCAGTGCTTCCGTCGTTCCATGCGGGATCCCATGACTGGAATGTTGACCACTCTGTCTCCCATACCGGTCTGCCTTGTGAAGCTACCGGTACGGTAGGCTGTGATGCATATCCGTGGCCGGTGAGAAGACCTACGTAATTGGCTCCCGAAGAACCCAATATCGTGCTGGCCCAACTTACTTCATCCAGCCATCCTTCTGCGTCACAGCAAGCAACCTGCGTGCTGAGACCAGCGGCAGAGAGAGCCTTGCCGAGGTAAGGAATGAAGTTTGCCATTTGTGCGGCAGTCATTTCCATACCCGCGTAAGAAGGCGTGTACTCCGGCTCATTGACAAAGTCAATGTACTTGAGAGGAAGACCGGCCTGAGCAAAGTCAGAAGCCTGTCCGGCCAAGTAGGAAGCGTAAGCCGCTCTCTGGTCTCCGTTGCTGCAAGTTGCAGCACCGGGTGCACCACAGAGGTCTCCTCCTCCGTTGATTGAGCCATTGGTCTTCATGCTGGCAGGAGCACTCCATGAGTCGGCATAGAAAGTACTGACTCCGTAGGACTTGGCCTTGAGGCCCAGCCATACCTGACCGTTGGATGAGTTTGTGCCGGAACCGGCTCCTCCCAAACCAAAGCGGAGTATATCAAGTCCGGCGCCCGAAGTCGGAGAGAACAGCAAGTTCAGCACTGCCTGCTGTTCCGTAGTCGGCAGAAAAGCTATGGCTTCTGCCTGCCCGAAGGCTTGTGAGAATCCAAACCCGTCTATGGTCTGATATTTTGTCCCGGAACTGACGGCTATGTTGGCAGCTGCATTTGTGGTAATGGGAGGCTGCGTGACGGTTGTCGTGGGAGCAGCCGTCGTCGTGGGAGCGGACGTGGTGTTGACGGGGGCAGTTGTCGTGACAGGGGCAGCCGTTGTTGTGGGTGTACCCGAGTTGGATGTGGAACCACAGGGCTGGCCGTTCAGGGTAAATGAGGTAGCGGGTGAAATGGTACCCGTGTCAGTGCCCTGGAAACC
>JAKABW010000007.1 GCA_021796535.1 Actinomycetes bacterium
TCAATTCTTGTCGCTACAAGAGGATTTAGTATCACCAAAGGAAAAACAGTTCTTTTGCCTCTATTCTTGAAGCCTTTTGTGGCAAGAATGATTACACCAAAGAAAAAACTTGTTTTGGCGGGTCTTATCTTGGAAGTAAAGCAAAAGCCTTTACACACCATGTTTGTTTTGAGACATGGCATTATCAAGAAAAAGACTGTGAAAAAAGGAAAGTTGCTTTCTAAAAAGAAGAAGTAACATCCTTTAGGCTTCAAAGCTTTAGGTGAAAAAGACAGATCCGTTAAATCGGATCTGTCTTTTTACATTCAGGAGACTGGGTCAGCATTCCAAGCCGAACCTAAGATAAGTAGCCCATGATTGGTGAGAATATGTATTATGTGAGCTTATAAAGAGAGTGGTTGTGTAACGACAACCCGACTCCGTTCATGTGGACAGCTGCCGCCGAGCAGATTCTGGAAAAGGTACGCCGCTACCGACTAGTGCTCGAAACAATCACCAACTAAAACTGAGATACTGCACTAGCTTTCAATGAGATTCGTTGATTGCAAATGCCTTGCTTAGCCTCGTTGCTCTCCTGCAGCTAACATGGCAACAAAAATGTGTCTAATGTGGTCGATATGTGGTCTGCGTATAATTGTTGGAACTTACACGTAACCCATCGGGCATTATGAACAGCCGCTGAACAGCCAATATACCTAGAGCGGGTGACGAGAATCGAACTCGCGTTCTCAGCTTGGGAAGCTGATGTTCTGCCTCTGAACTACACCCGCAAATATTGATACCGCAAGAACAATACATACTATAGTTTATTTTGGTATCTAAATAACCGGACTAAATATTTATTTGTGGAGAGTTATGATTTGTTCCGATAAATCCATCAGGGAACTTGTCGCTTCGGGAGAAATTGCTATCGATCCTTTTGACGATTCCTGTGTGCAGCCTTCTTCTGTTGATTTACGCGTCGGCAAATACTTTCGCCTGTTCAGAAACCACAGTTTGGAGGTCATAGACGTCAAGGAAAACCAGGAAGACCTTACGGAACTGGTTGAAATACAGGAAGATTCCGCATTGATATTGCACCCCGGGGAGTTTGTGCTCGGAGCGACTTCGGAGCGGGTGGCTTTGCCAAACAACATCGTCGGCAGATTGGAAGGAAAGTCCAGTTTGGGGAGACTCGGTCTTTTGATTCACTCCACCGCCGGCTTTGTCGACCCCGGTTTTGACGGCCATATTACCCTTGAGCTCTCCAACGTGGCCAACCTGCCCATAAAGCTTTATCCCGGCATGAAAATAGGCCAGATCAGCTTTTTGTACATGACGACGCCGGCCTCCGCCGCTTACGGCAGCGCCGGACTCGGGTCAAAATATCAACACCAGGTTGGTCCCACTCCCAGCCGCTATTTTGAAAACTTTTCCCAAAGGAAATAAACCGTTCAAAAACTGCTTGCGGTCGGGATCTTACAATTGTTCGAGAGTGGGTTCCCGATCGATGGGATCGTCTTCTTGGGCGGCAAACTGGGTCATGTACAGTTCGGCGTAGAGTCCGCCGAGTTTTAATAGCTCGTCATGGCGCCCGGTTTCCACAACTCTTCCCCTGTTGACGACTATTATTTTGTCGGCCTGTTTGATGGTGGAAAGCCTGTGTGCTATCACTATGGATGTCCTGTGTTCGAGGGCCTTTGACAAAGCCTTTTGCACGGCAAGTTCCGATTCGGAATCCAGGTGCGCGGTTGCTTCGTCCAAGACAACCACATTCGGTGCTTTGAGAAGCAGTCTGGCAAGGGCTATCCGTTGTTTTTCCCCTCCCGAGAGACGGTACCCTCTGTCGCCCACAACGGTGCCCAGTCCGTCGGGCAGGTTCTTTACGAGCGTGAGGATCTGAGCCGCCTCCAATGCGTTCATCATTTCTTCGTCCGTGGCGTCCTCTTTGGCATAAGCGAGATTTTCTCTGATGGTTTCGTGAAAGAGATGGGCGTCTTGGGTGACCACTCCCACCCTTTGGCGAACCGACGCGAGGGTGGCGTCTCTCAGGTCTGTGCCCGATATTTTGACGCTTCCGGAATCGGGGTCGTAAAGGCGGGGGATCAAATGGGATATGGTGGTTTTCCCGGCTCCGGACGGTCCCACCAAAGCCACCATTTGGCCGGGCTCGGCCGTGAAGGATACGTCATAAAGTACCTGACTGTTCGGGGTCTGGTCCAGGGTGGCCACCGACTCAAGGGAGGCAAGCGAGACTTCGTCGGCACGCGGGTAGTGAAAATCCACATTGGCGAATTCGACTTTTGCCGGACCGGGCAAAATGTCTATGGCACCCGGTTTGTCTTGTACCATCGGTTCCAAATCCAAAACTTCAAAGATCCTGTCAAAAGAAACAAGGGCGGTCATCAAGTCAATTTGTACGTTGGAAAGCGAAGTCAGGGGGGCGTACAGCCTGGTGAGGTAAGTGCCGAGTGCCACAACGGTGCCTATTTCCAAAATATTGTGGACAGCAAGCACTCCGCCCCAACCGTAGACGACGGCAGTCGCCAGGGAGGCCACGGTGAGAAGGGCCACCAAAAATGATGCGGTGTACATGGCCTGGCTTACCCCGATGTCTCTTACTCTGCCTGCCCTGTCGTTGAAGACGTGGGACTCTTTTGCCGGATTTCCGAACAGCATCATCAGAAGGGCACCGGAGACATTAAAACGTTCTGTCATGGTATTGGTCATTTTTGCATTCAGGTTATACGACTCTCTGGTGATAACCTGTATTTTTTTTCCTATCCATCTGGCCGGCACGATGAACAGCGGCAACAAAACCAGTGCCACCAAGGTAATTTCCCACGACAGTGTGAACATGGCGGCCAAAATAATCAGTACGGTGACGAAGTTTCCTATGACGGAAGAAAATAAATTGGTAAAGGCTGACTGGGCGTCCAGTATGTCGTTATTCAGTCTGGATACCAAAGCGCCGGTTTGCGTGCGGGTAAAAAAGGCCAGAGGCATCCTCTGGATATGGGAGAAGACCTTGCTTCGCATATCATAGATTAAACCTTCCCCGACGATCGCCGAGACGTATCTTTGCCACAGCGTCAGCCCGGCGCTCACGATTGCCAATGCCCCGGCCACTATCGCCCATACCACGATTACGCGGGAGTCATGGTGGGCTATGCCGTCGTCGATAATCGCTCTGTAAATAAGAGGGCTGGCCGCACTGGCAAGAGCCCCCAAAATGATAAGAAATAGGTAGAGAGAGAGTATTTTTTTGTACGGTTTTCCGAATTTTATAATGCGGTTGACGGTGCCTTTGGGTACCTGACTGTTTTTTACCGAGTCGTCACGACGGAAAGTGCGCATCATTTGCCACGCACCCAACTGGCCGCCTCCGCCGCCCATGCCTCCCATGCCGCCGAGACTTCCCATGTTGCCCATTCCTCTTGCCATAAAAACTCCCAAATAACCTTTTAGATTTATTTTAGCCCAACTAAAAATTGCTTATTCACTAACTTTGCGCGTGCCCGGATGGGGCGGCAAAACTTGATCGCGGTCCGGCGGTTGCGGAAAGATTTGCGATACCCTTTATGTATGGCAATCGATACGGCGTATAACCAACATATACCGAGACCGGGCGGGAGCTACTTAAAGACAACCCCCAAGTGGGCCGCCAAAGCAGTAAGCCTCCGGGAAGTACTGGACGGGAAACTGCTTGCCGGGACAATGGACAAAATGCTGCCCGCACCGGGTGCGGAGACGGCGGAAGAAAAGGATTGCTTATACGAAGACAACACTTATGCCGTCGCCGTTCCGTTGATATCGGACGGAGGGGAAGTTTTTGTGGTGTTGACGAAGAGGTCGGCCGATATGGAAGCGGATCCCGGACACATATCGTTTCCTGGCGGCAAACTGGAGCCGGGAGAAAGTTTTTTTAAAGCGGCTTTGCGCGAGGCGCAAGAAGAAATAAACCTGCGGGAAACAGATATAGAAAAAACGGCTTTTCTCGGCATTTTCGAGCGTCCTCTCTCCGAAGCCCAGAGAAAACCTTCGGATGCCGCGGCCGTTCCCGAAAACTTTGAAGGACGGGGTATATCCGGCCGGGATGACTCCTCCGGCTTGAGAATAAAGCAAAAAATAGCGTCCTTTGCGGTATTGCTGGGCAATGTGCCTGACTTTAAGGCAAACCGAAGCGAAGTGGAGAAAATTTTTTTGCTTCCTCTGTCGGATCTGTTGGAGGAAGGGGCGGCCTGGGACGAGATCTGGTCCTGGGAACGGCAAAGCAAAGCGGAAATCAATTTCTTTTCCGAACCCAAGGTAATGGGACGGGATCTGATTTGGGGGCTGACGGCTCGGATACTGACCGCCCTGATAACTTTGCTGGCCGATTCCGTCTAGAACAGCCGCACCGAAGGTCCGGAGACTTTGTTTTTCTCATGAAAGAAAACCGGACGTTGTTTTAAGAGATTATTATGCCGGCAAAATCGACGGGAAGTATCCGACGCGGTAGCTATAACGGTATTATCATGTGAAATGAAATACGCTCCTTGTCCTACATGTAAAAGCGGGTTGATCTTTTGCGCAAAAACGAGAAAACTGCCTTCAAACCTTCGAAGGTATACCTGACGGCATTTTGCCTGATATTTTGCTTCATAGAACTCTGGTCGTTGGCCACGCCGTTGTTTGCCGGACCCGATGAGCCGGTGCAGGTTATCAAGTCCTATGCCGTGGACCACGGACAATTGCTCGGACAACTTGACACTCAACCGGGCCAGCAGGAGTTCTCTCTTGTGCACGTACCGGGTTTTTACTCGGTGGACAGAGCGGTGCCAAAATGTTTTGACCATCACAGCACGGTTCCCGCTTCCTGTGCCCCCCCTCTCACCACAGTCTGTCATCATCCGGTCGGCAGCACAGCTCCTCCTTGCGGCGTGGCGTTCATATACAATGCCAGGTACCCGCCGCTGTACTATTTGGCGATGGGTACGGTGAGTTTCCTTGCTCCGGGCAAAGCGGTTCTCTATTTGATGAGAGCCCTGTCGGCTTTGATCGAAACCGCCTTTTTGGCTTTGGCCGTGATGTCGGTTCTTTGCTATTCCTCGCGTCCGCTTATGGTGGTGGGGGTGATTGTGGCGATGACACCCATGGTGATCTATCTCGGAGGTATCGTAAATCCGGCTTCCATCGAGATATCAGCGGGCTTGGCCACTTGGACGACGGGACTGATCCTGGCCGCAGACAGGCAGTGTAAAAACAGACGTATGCTCTTGGTTTTTTTGGGTATTTCTGCATCAGTTATGGTTCTTATGCGTCCCATTTCGCCGTTTTGGTTGGCTCTCATAGCTTTGTTTGTCGTCTTTTCGGGATCAAAAGATACGGTGCTTTCTTTGATGAAAAGACGCGATTTCCAAGTCGCGGCGGGAATAATTTTTTTCTTTGCCGTCTTGGCTACCGTCTGGATCTTAAAAGAACACGCAACAGACGTCTTGTCCACTTCCAAAGTTCCGGCCGGCGTGCCGTTCCTCAATATCCTGGAGGAATCTTTCCGCCACAACGTTTATTACATACCCACCATGATCGGTGTGTTCGGAACTTTTGACACTTATGCCCCGGCTCTCACATACCTGCTCTACTACGCAATGATTACGGTTATGTTTGTTATGGCCTTTGTCGCCGGCGGGAAAAAGGACCGCTTTTTACTGCTGGCGCTTTTACTGCTGATCGTATGTATTCCGGTGGCCATTTCTTCCTCTCAGGCACACCTTTATGGCTATACGTGGAACGGTAAGGACACCTTGCCTTTTGCCGTGGGACTGCCCATTCTGTCCGCCGACATTTTGCTGCGCCGCCTTTCCCGTCCCAAAGGCGCTTCGGAGGGCACACAGATTTTATCCGCCGAGGCAATCCTTGAGGGGGCGCAGGAAAGCGGGGATCCGGGAAAATCCGGCCGCAAAAACCATCTCCGCAAAAGCGCCGTGACCCCTTCCGTCTGGAAGAGGATGGTGATTATGTTTTTTGTGATGGCGGCGTTGGGACAGTTTCTGGCTTTTTATGAGGCAATTCGCCGCTATGCAGCGGGAACGTCCGGCCCGGTGTTTTCCTTTCTGCACTCTTCCCCCTGGGATGCTCCTTTGGGTAACGGAAGTCTCGTGGTCATTTTCTTTTTACTTTCCTGTGTCTTTGTTTTTCTGGGGGTCAAATTGGTGGTTTGGTTGCAAAAAAATACCGCAGCCTGATAATTCGGCTATGTTGTTTCGTTTCTGTCTTTTAGGTAGTAACGTGATTTTGTGCCGGGAGCGCGCTTTTCGGAGAACTGCTTTCGACCGGGGATTTTGATAGGTTTTTGGATAAAGACTGGAATGTCAATGGAAGAAATAGAAATAGGGATAGGGAAGCGGGCAAGGATAGGTTATGAATTGCGCGAGCTTTCCGTTATTCCGTCGAGACGAACCAGAGATATCGACGATGTCGACGTATCCTGGCAGTTGGAAGGCTATAACTTTACTTTTCCCATCATAGCAAGCCCCATGGACAGCCTTGTGAGTCCGCAAAGCGCCGTTCATTACGGCGAACTCGGCGGGCTTGCCGTACTCGACTTGGAGGGTCTTTGGGCAAGGCACGAAAACGCCGATGAACTTCTGGACCGGATGTCGTCAATGACGACAGAACAGGTAAATGAGAGTCTGCGCGGCCTTTACTCGGTTCCTGTGAAAAAAGAACTCATGGCCGAACTCATCAAAAAAGTGGTCGACGAAGGGCAGGTGGCCTGCGGGTCGGTAAGCCCAAAGAACGTTGCCTCGCTGGCTCCGGCAGCGGCGGAGGCCGGTCTCGACATATTGCTGATCCACGGTTTGGTGGTTTCGGCCGAGCACATCTGCTCTTCCCCTGATCCGCTTGACCTCGGCAGGTTTGTGCGCGAACTCGACATTCCGGTTTTGATAGGAGGCTGCGCCTCATATCAAAACGCGCTCCATCTGATGCGCACCGGTGCTTCGGGAGTACTGGTGGGGGTGGGGGCCGGAAGCAGTTCCAGGAGCAAGGATTTTCTCGGTCTCGGTGTGCCGCAGGCCACGGCGATAGCCGATGTCGTGGGGGCGAGAACGAGGCACTTGGAGGAGACCGGTTTTTACGTGCAGGTGATAGCCGACGGCGGGATGACAACGGCAGGGGATATGGTAAAAGCCATCGCCTGCGGGGCGGATGCGGTCATGGTCGGACTGCCGCTTGCCAAGGCCAAGGAGGCTCCGGCAAAAAATTGGTATTTTGGAAGTTCCTTTCACCACGAGTATTCTCCGCGCGGAATTTTGCTGGAGACAAAAAGCGATCTGCCCATGCGGGAAATTCTTTTCGGCCCGGTAAAAAGAAACGCGGGCGACACCAATTTGGTGGGTGCCATGAAACGGGCCATGGCCACCTGCGGCGCACAGACGCTGAAAGAGTTGCAAAAGACCGAGCTGGTTGTCGGCAGACAATACAACGGTAAATAAAAGCATAAAGGATACGGCCGGGATGGAACCACAAAGAGACCAAGAGTTTGAGACAAAAGAGCCGGAGCAAGACAGGGAGGGTCATAGCCCCGCCGTCGAGGAAACGCCGGAGGTTGCGACACCGACGGATTCGCTAAAGACAGGCTTTGTTGCTTGGCTGAAAGATTTTGTCGGCCCGAAGAAAAAAGACTTCTTGGCTCTGCTCGTCATTTTGCTGGCCGCCCTTTTGTATCTCTCTCCTTCCGTGAAGGACGGCTACAGTTTCGGTCCCACAGATTTGGGACAAACCCTTTCCGTCCTCAGTACGCCGGGTCCGGGGAAAATACCGGTTCACGACGTCGTAAACGGAGATATCATCACACAGGGAGCGGCTTGGAATGCTTTGGACTGGAAACTCGTGCATTCCGGTCAGATTCCCCTTTGGAACTCCGAGTCCGGTACCGGGTTGCCGCAGCTGCTGAATTTCGAATCGGCTCCCTTTGCCCTGCCCACCCTGATAGGCTACATTTTCCCTCTGTCCGTCTCATTTTTGATAACCGTGCTGATGAAGCTGTTGATCGCCGGCACCGGAGTATATCTACTTTTGAGGTACCTAAGAGTCGGCATTCTGCCGTCTCTTTTCGGAGGTCTCAGTTTTATGCTGTCCGGTCCTTTGACGGGATGGCTGGGCTGGGCGGTCAGCGGTCCTTTGGTCTATGCCGGCTGGATTGTTCTGGGGGCACTTCTTTGTTACAACGCCAGGGAAAAGCAAAGAGTTTTCTCTGTCGCCCTACTCGCTCTGGCGAGCGCTTTTTGCATCTATGCCGGTTTTCCGGAAGACTACGTGCTTATGGCAATCGCCATAATTCCGCTTTTTTTATTCGGAGGGATTGCTTTTTATATCAGGTACCGCCGTGTCGGTCTGCAGGGTATCGTCAGGATCGGGTTGGGTCTTGTCGGCGGTTTTTTGCTTTCTTCGCCGCTTCTCCTGCCCGGTGTTTCGGTGCTCAGATCTTCCGTTCGGAATGTGAAGGGGGCGGACATAGGACTGCCCCTCAAAGCGGCGGCGTTGCTTTTTGCACAAGGCTACTACGGGTTGCCCACTACGACAACCACTCTTATCCACAGCAGTTACTTTGGGCCTCTGGATTATTTTGAGACAGCGTCTTATGTGGGGATCGCCGCCGCAGTATTTGCGATCTTGGCGGTTTTGACGCTCTATAAGCGGCCGGTGGTCATAGGTTTGCTCATTTCGGGAGCGGTAGTTTTTCTGGTCATTTTTGAACTGGGAGCCGGGGCTCCCGTGCAGCATCTGATTTCTGATCTCGGTCTCGGCGGGGTGGCTTTGCAGAGAGCTCTTTCTCTCCTGGACTTTGTCGTGGCCGTGCTGGCCGGACTGGGTCTGGATGCCTTCCTGAAACAGCCTTTTTATAAAAGAATGCAGTTTAAATTTTTGTTTTCCGTGGGGGTTTCGGCTTTGGTGTTGCTGGTCCTGTGGTCAAAGGCGGGAGTGGGGGTGGCCACGATAACCGGCACCCCATTTACAATCACCGCCGCCCAGGCTTCTGCCGTACGCCAAGGTTCTCTGCTCTGGCCCACTTTCACCCTTGCCGTTCTCATTTTGTTCGACATATGGCTTTTTATGGCACATGCGAACCAAGTGGAAACAGACAGACATACAACCATTGTCGGGACCTTACTGTTGATTATGCAGGGAGGGTTTTTAATTTTTGTCGGCACGGGTATCAATTCCTATGCAAAAACCCCTTATCCCGTGACACCCGCCATAGCAAAACTGCAAAGTCTTGTCAAAAACTCTCTTTTTGGTCTGGACGGCGACAACCCCAACTGCGGCACTAATCCCGTGCCACCCTGCGGACTCAGACAGTGGGAAGGGATAGGTCTGTATCCGAATATGAATTTGGGTTATGGCCTTACCGAGCTGGCCATGCACGACCCGACCATTCCCAAATCTTACTTTGACGCATTCCCTGTCCCCAACAACGACCAAAACGGCGGAGGAACCAACCTTTTTGCCCCGGCCATAGATTCAAAGTCGCTGGCCGTGCTCTATGGGGTGCACTATATAATCATTCAGCCTCCGAATCCCGTTCCCAAGGGGATGCACTACGTCGGAACCCTGACCAACGGGGGAGTATCGTTGCGGGTGGCGGAAGTGCCGGGTTCAAACCGCTTTGAATTCGTCTATGATAAATCCGTGCGTGAGTCGCTTACCGGGAAAAAGGGCGGTAAAGCGAGTAAAAAGTATGCAACCGTTTTCAAAAAAACAACCCTTGCTTACGCAGGCTCACATCCGAACGACGCGACTTATTCTCTTGGCATCAACGCATCGAAGTCCGGGGTTCTGTATATCAAGGTAACCGATTTTCCAGGTTGGCACGCCAGCGTCAACGGGAAAAGCGTCGTTTTGCAAAAATCAAAGGGTGATCTGATGCAAATTCCTTTGCCCCGCGGAAGCGATCATGTGGTGCTGACCTACGATCCTTCCGCGCTCGATCTGGGCTATTATCTTGCGTTGGCGGCGCTTTTCGTTTTGCTGTTGTCGTATTCGGCGGAACAATTGATCTACCGGAGGAGACAAACAGCGACAAAAGTCGGCTAGTCAAGGCGGCGGTTTTTTCCTCAGGCAAGGGCGTGCTCGGATGGGGAACGATATGTTTCTTTGACCTCCGACAAGAGATGCCGAAAGGCTCAGACTGCCTTTTCGGTTCTCTTCGGGCTTTGCCAAAGACCAAACAGCGAAGCCTACATATTGCCGGGGCCGGCAAGAGCGCTCACGTTCGGTGCGGGGGTTAGAATTCAAGGACGCCGTAAAGAATTGTTATTTATCTCTCACCCCAAAGACCCGTGACTTGATCGGACATTTCGCAGAGGGTTTTTTATTGTAGCCGGTATTGGCTGCGGCGATGCGGCAAGGTCCGTGTATTGAACGGATGAATAGGGGTGCCGGATTTGATCCGTCAGGCAATACTTTACTGTTCCTGACAAATTCCGAAAAAGAAGAACCGTGGCTGTCTTTTTCTGGGATGGGGACGGCGCAAAGTCTTGATTTGTTGTTATTTTGCTTTTTTGTGTTCGGGTGAGCAATTTCCTTGCGGGACGGAATTGGCGTTTGCGGGGAAACCGGTTTTAATGCACGCGCGTGTTGCGCCTTTCTTCTTCCGACGTTCCGCCCCAGATACCGCGGATACTCGGATCCGAAAGAGCTTCCTGACGACATTGTTCTTTGACCTGGCAGGTCCTGCAAATTAACTTACCTTTTCTGGTGGGCTCCCCGCATGCGGGGAAGAAAAGATCCGTTCCCATGCCTTTGCATGCCGCCTTGTCCATCCAGGAGTAGTCTCTTTTGACATACGGGCCGCTGCGCAGGGAGAGATCGGAAATTATTCGCTTTCCATGAACAATACGGATAGCATGTGATGCCATTAGTCAGCAACCTCCTTAGATTCCCGTTATTAAAATCCCACAGATAAAACTCGATTTTTAGGGTATAAAGTCATATCCGGTAAGTTAAAATGGAAGTAAAAAAACTGGCGGATTATAATTTGCATTCTAAGGTATAAAAAACGTGTCGGATAAAAAGCTTATTTTATGGGATATAGACGGAACTCTGATCAGCATCAGCTATTTGGGCGGAGAAATATTTGACAGGGCATTTCTGAGTGCGTTTGGGGTAAAGCCGCCGGCGCGGGTGAACATGAGCGGAAAAACCGACCCGCAAATAGTTGCGGAGTACCTGGAAATGCTCAATTACCCCAAATCGGAATTCGGGGATATGACGGCGGAAGCCCTCAGGTGTTTGCGCCTGGAGTTGGCGGCGGCCAAATCGGAAGTTTTCGAGATCGGCGCCCTGAAAGAAAATGCCGAAGGCATACTCCGGCATTTTTACGATTCTGATGGTGTGATCCAATCTGTTCTGACTGGAAATATCGTGGAAAATGCAAAGCTGAAGCTGGGTATTTTTGCAGTTGATAAGTATATAGATTTTGATTGTGGAGCTTTTGGTTCTGACCACATTGACAGAAGACAACTCGTGAACGTGGCCTTTGACAGGGTGCGGGCAAAGCACAACATCCTCCCCGACCCCAAGAATACTTGGATCATCGGAGACTCTCCGAATGATTTTGTCTGCGCCTCTTCCTCCGGGCTTCACTGTATTTTGGTGGCAACCGGCAGGTTCGGTTTTGGTGAACTCTCGGAATTGGGTGCCGATTTGGTGTGTGAAAACCTGAGCGATAAAGAAATACAGAACTTAATAGGGGCTTAACTTTTTGCGAGAATCCCGTCAAAGCTCTGCGCCGCCTCATCCGGACGGCGATTTTTTCCTGTACGAGATCAGGAATTCCAAGCCCGCTAGAGGAAAAACGTAAGGCCGGGCCTGTCAAAAAGCAACAGACAATTACACATCCGCTTTGCGGTATTTTGGCACAAATTGCCGTGCCTGCAAAGTGTGTTGCCGACGGCCGCCTTTTTGGTTCGCTCACTCGGCGGCTGTGCTTTGGCGCGGGAGACGGGTCATTCCGGCGGGATCGATCGATTCGTTCCGGGGGTTGCCTACTTAGGTTTCGTTGATTTTTGATGCCCTTCGCTTTTGGTCTCTTTGTGCGAAAGCAGCGTCGTTTCTTCTTTGGATATTTTGGTCAGTCGAAAAAAAACTTTTTATTGCCTACATTATTTTTGCCATGGCTGCGTTTTCCGTTTTGGGAAACGCATGTAAATCTCTTTCGGTTATATGCTCGGATGAGGTGCTGTTCTCTTTTGTCAGAAGGTATTCTATGACGTTTTTGGCGGAGTATTCCCGCCCATAGAGAAGTATGATATCGCGGAGGAAAGAAAGATCTTTGCCGATGGTGACAACGGGCTGCTCGTTGTGGCCGTTTCTTCTTTTTTGTCCCCAGCCGATGGTGGCGAGCAGGCCGTTGCAAAGACAGACTTTATTCTTTGTCTCTTGGCTTTTCCCGCCTTTTTCCGTATATTCTTCGACCGGCTCTGCCGGACACCTGTAGCGGATTTTCCCTTTTCTGTCCAGGAAAGGCGTTCTGAGATACCCCACGTCACAGATGCGCTCTCTTTTTTCGTATACTTCTTTGTCGCTGAGGGTTGCCGAAAGCTGGGCTACTTTGATGGGAAAGCCCGTGGGGGATGCTTCGGGATCGGCACGCACCTCCATGTCGTCGTTTAGATATCCGCTGATAATGCTTTTCTTGATTTCCGGCACGATTTCCGATTCTTGGCAGAGAGCGAATGCCGAACCGACTTGAATGCCGGCGGCACCTTGTGCCAAAGCATCGCTTAAGCCTTCCGGGTTTGCGCGTCCGCCGGCCAGCCAGAAGGGCAGACCCATCTCTTTTAAGAGCACCAGGTTGGTTTCGTCCCTGGCGCCGTATACGGGCTCTCCGTTGTCGTCCAAGTTCATTTTTCCTCTTGGCTTGGCGCTGTGTCCCCCGGCTATATTGTTTTCAACCACAAAACCGTCCGGGCGCGTCACGGGATTTCTTGAAAGAAAACCGGCCAGAGAATTGGAGGAGATAATGGCCAAAAATTTTGGTCTTTTTAGTCGGGGATTTGCCCCGAATGAGAGTTTTGGATCCAAAAATACCCTTGATTTGTGAATCTCATCCGAACCTCCGGCACTCGGCGCATCTCCGCTTCCCTGTTCTCCTTCTGTCATGGAAGCTATTCCGACAGGAATTTTTCCGGTTTTGCCTTCCGAAAAATCTTTTATCAGCTGGGGGATTTCACTGGGTATGCCGGCCCCCATCAGGATAAAGTCCACTCCGGCAAGCATCGCCCCGTAAACGGCGGCGGGAGTTGTCATTTGCAGCTTTTCCAGGTAATTTACCCCTATCAATCCGTCGTGGCCATACTTGGCCAAAGTTATTTCGACGAAATTGGCCAGAACCGTAAATTCGGTGCGCAAAGGGTCGCAGTCCAAGCTCGGTCTCGGTACCAGGCGGTACGGGGCATCCGCGGCCATGCCGTGCGATTTATAGTATTTTTTGAGGGCGCGCTTTACAACATATTGATAAGGGAATTGCTCCATGGCGAATCTGAGTGTTTTGTCCAGATCGCCTTCCTGAAGTTTCCTTGCCAGAACCGAATCAAGTCCCACGCCGGAGACCACTCCGAGCTGTCCGGTTCTGGAGACTTCTTGTGCAAGTTTCCAGCCTGATACGCCTATTCCCATGCCGCCTTGTATGATTTGAGGCAATTCCCTGCTTTGGGTTGATTGGTCCATTCTTCGATCCTTTACGTATGGTATTGGGGAATGTCTTTTCCATTCCGAGCCGTCGTCCTGTCACATAATACTATATGTATTTAACTATACCTTGATTTATAAACTTAATGTATGCGGCCGGTTTTTAAGCTCTTTTCCGTCCTCTTTTTCGCGGGTCTTGTCGGGCATGGAGAGAGTTGCAAAGTTTTTATAGGCGCAAGTATCATTCATTGTAGAGTGCAAAAATACCGGTAATCGGCTGCTTTGTATTTGAAAGATATCGATCTTACAACGGCCGTGATTTTGCTACTATGAATAAATGCCGCTTTATGCAAGAGATGACCTGCTTTCGGACCTCAATCCGGAGCAGCAGGAAGCGGTGTTGTATAGGTCCGGGCCGTTGGTGGTTTTGGCGGGAGCCGGTTCCGGGAAGACGAGAGTTCTGACCAGAAGAATAGCACTGCTCATTGCCGAAGGAGTCCGCCCTGAACAAATTTTGGCGATTACTTTTACCAACAAGGCCGCCGGTGAGATGAAGTCGAGAGTGCAGGATCTTATCGGGGGTATGGCTGCCGGGATGTGGATTTCCACCTTCCACTCCGCTTGCGTCAGAATACTCAGGCGCTCAGCCCAGAGGCTTGGATTTGAGAATTCTTTCGGCATCTACGACGATACGGATTCCAGAAGACTTATCGAACTCGTCATCGAGGATTTGAATTTTGACCCCAAACGGCATTCCGCAAGGGGGATATCTCAGATTATAAGTTCCGCCAAAAACGAAATGCTCACTTGGGAAGACTATAACGAACGGGTCTCCGGAGAGTTCGAAAAAAGAGTGGCCAGGATTTTTTTTGAATACCAAAAGAGACTTCGGGAGGCAAACGCCTTTGATTTTGATGACTTGCTGTGCAAAACGGTACAGCTATTGAAAGAAAACGAAGATTTGGCGGAGACTTACAGAGACCGCTTCCTGCACCTTTTGGTGGACGAATACCAGGACACCAACAGAGCCCAGAACGCATTGGTGTCTTTGATCGGTTCGAAAAACAGGAATGTATGCGTGGTGGGGGATACGGACCAGAGCATCTATGCCTTCAGGGGCGCGGATTTTAGGAACTTGTTGAACTTTAGGTCTCTTTTTCCCGAGACTAAAACAATTATACTGAATCAAAATTACAGGTCAACGCAGACAATCCTGGATGCGGCCAACGCCGTGATCGACAACAACGAGTCAAGGGTCAAAAAGCAATTATGGTCTGCTCTCGGCGAAGGCGAAAAAGTCAGGATGTTCAGGGCTCAAAACGAATACCATGAAGCCAGGTTTGTGGCCGACGAAATAATCAAGTCGGCGGCCCGGGGAATGGGCAGCTATCTCGATACGGCCATATTTTATAGGACCAATGCCCAAAGCAGGCCCATTGAAGAGGCCCTCATGGACCGCTCGATTCCGTATGTGATGTTGGGAGGAGTCAGGTTTTTTGACCGCAAGGAAATAAAAGACGTTTTGGCTTATATGAAGTTGGCTCACAACCCGCGGGATGAAATCTCTGTCAGACGCGTCATCAATGTGCCCAAACGGAAAATAGGGGCCAAGACCCTTGAGGAAATAAGCCGTTACGCACAGGCGAATGCCGTTCCTTTTTACGAGGCTCTTTTGCGGGCCGATGATTGCAACATTGCCAAAACTGCCAAAAACGGTATAAAAAGTTTTCTTGAGCTTTTGGAGACCTTATCCAACCTAAAAGATCTCCCTCCAAAAGATATCTTGGAACAGGTGCTCAGTCTTACTTCTTACAGGGATGCCCTTTTGCAAGAAGCCGAACAAAGCGGCTATGTCCTCAATCAGGCTCTGTCCCGTCTTGAAATACTGGACGAGTTGCTTTCGGTGGCCATGGAGCACGATGACCTGGAGTCGTTTTTGTCTTCGGTCACCTTGGTCGCGGCGACGGACGACCTCGGCGACGAGAGGGGAGCGGTTACCCTGATGACCGTGCACAGCGCCAAAGGATTGGAATTCGATACGGTCTTTCTTACCGGCATGGAAGAAGGACTATTTCCCCACGATCGCTCTCTTTCCGACCCCGATGCTCTGGAAGAAGAAAGAAGACTGTGTTATGTGGGCATCACCAGGGCAAAAAAGCGTCTTTACCTTACCCATACCTACACCAGGACAATTTTCGGCAGGACGCTTGACAGCTTGCCCAGCCGTTTTTTGAGGGAAATGCCGAAAGAAATTCTATCCGACATCTCCGCTGGGGATTCTTTCCGTCCCGCATGGTCCGGAGAAGGGTCATACTTTTTTGAAGAACCGGAAGGCAGAGTTTTTGGCCGGGGAAATTTCGCCGGAGCGCACTCATCCGCTTTTGGACGCACATCTTCCTCTGACGCGGCCGCTGACGTTGTCCGACCGGCAGCGGAAGTCGGCGCGGGCGAAAGCGACGCCGTGTCTTTGCAAAGAGTCGCTTTGGAAGCTCTGCATCCCGGCGACAAGGTCAAACATGACCGTTACGGTTGCGGGAAGGTAAATTCCCTCGAAGGGGAGGGGCACGGCCGCGCCGCGCTCATTGTGTTTGCCGACGGCAAAGAAAGAAAGTTTTTGCTTGAGGTGGCACCCATCACGGTTCTAAAAGGCTGAGTTGCAAAAGCCGGCGGCAGAATTACGTTGTGCGGGGATTTATGATTTCCACAATTTTGTGTTTGGACGTCAGGCCTTTTTTGATAAAAATATCGGCTTTTGGCACTTTATAGTGTTTGGCAAGCAATTTTATAAGTTCAAGGTTTGCCTTATTGTCTATGGGCAACGCCTTGAGGAACGCTTTGATGTGTGTGGCTTCTGAGGGATTTCCGGTAAATTCCAAACAGGATTTTTGCGCCGAGGTTTGCACGGTTATGGATAAAAGCAGTTTCGGATGTATACTATTATGGTTATATGGCACAATTCAATATAAGTCCGGGGTCAGAATTCAACAACAGTTATGATGACCAATTATCGCGCGACTCATTGGCGGAATCAATACTTGCCACTATCAAGCCGTTCCGTTTGTTGGATCACCCGTTCTACAGGAGGTGGCAAAACGGGGAATTGGCCATGGAAGAGTTGTCGTATTACGCTTCCCAGTATCGCATTTTCGAACGCTACCTGCCGAGCTTTCTTTTGAGGCTGACGGCTTGTCTGCCGGACGGGGAAGCCAGGGATCTTGTGCTGGCAAATCTGGCTGACGAAGAAGGGGATCCGACGGCTCATATAGACTTGTTTGAGCGTTTTGCCAATGCGGTGGGGGCTCCTTCCCTCCCGACATGCGACAGCATGGCCGATTTGATAGTTACCCACGAAAAGCTGATGGGACAAGATCCTACGGCGGCCCTGGCGGGTTTTTTGGCTTACGAGATACAAGGAGCCGAGATCGCCAAAAGCAAAGCGGAGGGTCTGAAATCCTCTTACGGAATAAGCAACTTCGGAGCTTCCTTCTGGACGCATCATGCCGCATTGGAAGAAGACCACGCAGCCTGGACACTCAGGGCCGTTTCTCTGTTGGAAAGCGACGAATCCGTCATCCTTTCCGCCGTCGAAGACGTCGCCAAAGCCTGGTGGGGTTTCCTGGATGAGCAGAACGCATATCTGACGAAAGCGTCATAGCCGACGAGTTTGTTTCGGCGGGATCCTCCCTTCGGAGTTGACGTACGGTGGGTCGAGAACCCGGTTGTTGCCGTAAATAAATTCCTGGAAACCATTTTCCGTATGTCGGCTCAACGTTTGCAGTACGCGATTTTTTCCCAAGGATTACGGCGAAGAAGCGTTGCCGGAACCCGTTTCGGATTTTCTATTGCTCTGCCGGATGAAACAAAATACGCTTATAGTACTTAAGCTCCTCGACGCTTTCTTTGATGTCGTCGAGGGCGCGATGCGAAGAATTTTTTTTGGGGGTCTGGTAATAAACCTTGGGAAACCATCTTTTGGAAAGTTCTTTGATGGTGGAGACGTCCACAGACCTGTAGTGGAAAAAGTTTTCTAGTTCCGGTATATACTTGTTGAGAAAGCGCCTGTCTATGCCTATGGAGTTGCCGCACAGAGGTATTTTTGTGCCTTCTTGGACGTGTATTCTGAGAAACTCAAGAGTTTGTTTCGTTGCTTCTTCCAGGGTGACGTCGGATTTTTTTATGGCTTCGAGCAGGCCGCTTTCGGAGTGCATCTTGTAAACGACTTCATCCATCTCTTTCAACTGCTCGTCCGTGGCCGATATCACTATATCCGGCCCCTCATAAATGACGTCCAGGTTATCGTCGGTGACAAGGGTGGCTATTTCCACTATGACGTGACGCTCCAAATCGAGCCCCGTCATCTCCAAATCTATCCAGGCTAGCATTTCTTGTTGTACCCATAAAATCGGTACGTCATCGCAGTTATCATAATTGATTATAAGTTTATAAACTAAAAATAACTGCCGATCCTTTTTAAGACAAAATTGCTGTTTACTTGGAAGAAACTATGGAGAATAAGTGGAGTTAAAAATCAAAATATTGGATACCGGTCTTCCGATGCCGGGTTTTGCCAAACCGGGAGATGCGGGTTTAGACCTCTTTTCGACCGTCGATATGGAAATTTTGCCCGGGAATGACCGAAAACTTGTTCCTACGGGGATCGCCGTAGCCATTCCTTCCGGCTATGCCGGACTGATCCTTCCGAGAAGTGGTTTGGCGCTGAATCACGGAATCACTTGTCTCAATGCCCCCGGACTTATCGACTCCGGTTATCGGGGGGAGATCAAATGTATCTTGGTGAACACAGACCGGGAGAATTCCTTCTTTGTAAAAAGAGGGGACAGAGTGGCACAGCTGGTTGTCACGGAAGTGCCGCAAATCAATTTGGTGCCGACGGATGAACTGGATGCCACGGAACGCGCCGACAACGGTTTCGGCCATTCCGGGAGATAACGGGTTTTGCCGTATAGCCGGAAGTGCGACGAAACGCTAACGGCCGAGTATTCTGTCCGGGGTTATGTGTAGGATGACTCTTTCGTCTCCGGGCTGATGCCAGGGGTAGTGGTCTTCGCCTATATATTTTTTGGCCATCCTGTCGATAAAGGAAAAGTCGGGATCTTCGGTGACGGAAGTTACGCGACCGCGTATTTCTACGTAGTTGTAAGGATTCTCTGGGTCCAAAACAGAGACGGCGACGACCGGGTTCTCCACAACGTTTTTATACTTTTGTCTCGTTGTCGTCTGGCTGATAAGTATTTCTTTCCCGTCCCAGTCAAACCATACCGGAGAACTGTGCAGCAAGTCATCCGTGCCTATCGTGGCCAGATGGGCAAAGCCTTTTGAATTTAATATACGTGAAGCAGCTTCCGAAACTTTTGGCGTGCTCATCTCATTCCTTCCTGTGACTAAATATATTTTATTACCGACAGATATTGTACGGACACCATTTTACCGGCGGCGATTGTCTTGCCGGACGTCTGCCGTGTTATAAAAAGACATCTGTTGCCGACAAAGAAGCGCAGACGATGACATTCGATTTTCCTGAATCCAACGGCAGAGAGGAACGGCTAGATGGCCAACACTTTTTCGGCGAGCCGATCGGCAAAGTCTTGGGCGAATTGTGCCGGGTTACCCGCGTATCTCGTAATTATTCTGTCGACGCCCATGTCTTTGAAGGCTTCCGCTTGCTTCAGAAAACTTTCCGGGGCGTCCAGGGGGTTGCCGGCGACTGAAACCGTCTTTTCGATCTCTTCGTATGGCCTGTTTTGACGCTCGCAGTGAGATTTCAAAATGTCGAGTTTTTTGCTGACCTCTTGAGGGTCGGTTCCGAACAGGTTGCAGGCATCCGCGTATTTGGCCACCAAAGCAAGAGTCTTCTTTTCTCCGGAACCGCCTATGAGGATTCTGGGATGAGGTGCCGAAACGGGGGCGGGATGGCATATCGTTTCATTCAGCCGGTAGTGCTTTGAAATGAATTCGCCGTCGTTGTCGCTCCACATCTGAAGACATATCTGTATTGTTTCCTCGAGCCTTTCGAATCTTTCCGCCAGGGGCGGGAAGGGAACGCCGAGTCCCAAATGCTCTCTTTCGTACCAGGCGGCCCCCAACCCCAGCCAAGTTCTCCCGCCGCTCAACACGTTTAGAGTGGTTACTATTTTTGCCAGCAGGCCGGGATGTCTGTAAGTTATGCCCGTTACCAGAATGGAAAGGTTTATTTTGGAAGTAGCCCCGGCTATATAACCAAGCGAAGTGTATCCTTCCAGCATCGGTTCCGTGTGGGGAGCCAGAAACTCCATTTGGTAGTAATGGTCCATAAATGTCATCAGGGATACCCCCGATTCTTCGGCGATGACAGCCGCTTCTTTCAGCGTCGGGCCGTATTCACGCGCATCTTTGGTCCATGAAAAATCTACAGTGTGAAATCCAATCTCCATTTTTTCAACACTAGTACAAAGTCCGAATATATGCATGTCAAGAAACGTTCCGTATTTTTCTCAGAGAAATCGTATTGAGAGGTCGTACCCAAGAGCCGGGCACCGGGCAAAGCGTGCTTTCCCGATTCGAAAACCGGAAGTTTTGTTAAGATGAAATTGCCAAAAACCGGTTGCCGACGCTTTTGGTTAAGCTAAGATTGCGGTTGCATATGCGGACGTGGCTCAGTTGGTAGAGCATCACCTTGCCAAGGTGAGGGTCGCGGGTTCGAATCCCGTCGTCCGCTCCAAACGGGTGTGAGAACATCCTGAAAGTCAAGCCTAATCGCAGCGTACTTATACATTATTGACGAATCCCGAGCGATTTCAGGTTGAGCCTTCGCCATCTTGACGAGAGCGGCGCAGGCGGTTCGCTCAGTCATATCGGAAAGGTTCTTCTGAATTCGGACACCGGACGGCCGACGTCATTTTTATTTTACCCCCGTCTTTGTCGGCTGTGCGGTACGGATCGATTCGGGAGAGCGATGTCAAGGTCGGGTTCCGGATGATCAATCCGGCAGTGTGTCCGTTGAGCGGAAACCTCCGACGAAAGCAAGATGATCCGGCGAACGGGAACGGGGCCGTCTACCTTGCCGCTAAGTTGTACAAGCTCGGCCGTGGGCAGATGACGCATATCGGGAATTGAGTCGGCAAAGACTCCTGAGATTCGGCAGAGATACCCGTCAGGCGCTGGGCTACTTCCGAGAACTTCATGGCTGCGCTCCCAAGACAAAGAGGGCCTTTTCTGTCCGAAGCATCTCATAGGGGCTCAGGAACTTGACGCTCATCCCAATGCAGGCATTCGGAATCTTGATCTTCTTGATCGAGTTGGCAGCGACCTCGTGCGTCACTGCGTCGAAGCCGTGAGCGTGGGCTTGAGCGACGAGGTAGTAGTCGGCGACCTGTAAGAACTGGCTGACAGCACCCGGCGCGTAATTGCCGCTTCCGGCCCAGGTGCTTACGGCAGCGAGGCTGGGAAGGACAGCATTGTCCGGGGGCAAGAAGAAGTCGTCACCCCGCTGCTTGGCCCACTC
The DNA here is from genome assembly GCA_021796535.1 of Actinomycetes bacterium. Classification (GTDB taxonomy): domain Bacteria; phylum Actinomycetota; class Acidimicrobiia; order Acidimicrobiales; family Bog-793; genus JAJZMK01. The sequence continues at coordinate 21,158 of JAKABW010000007.1, forward strand.
TGCCAGCTCGTCATCGCCCCCGATCAGCTCATCCCTCACTTTCTCGATCGAGAAGACCCGGCTGTTGGCGTGCTCTTGATCGATCCACTCCCAGAAGGCCGGGCAGAAGTCTAAGCTGTAGTGGAGGTTCTTCGCCTGTATGAAGATGTTCGAGTCGAGCAACTACGGCATCAGAGGACCCCCAGCCTTGCTGCCAGCTCGTTGAAGGTGGACACCTTCTTGAAGCCAAGCATCCGGAAGGCGTCTCGATGGAGCGTCTGTCCCTCAAGAGTGCTTTCGATGAGAGCGCGGGCGAATCTCTTGCCGACTCGAACGGGTTGCGTGTTGTAGAAGTTGCCCCCGCTTCCGGTGCCGCGCTCTTCCATGAGCGCCCGGATGCGGTGCAGCTCAGTGGAGTACTCCTCCCGATACTGCGTCGCGGTGAAGTAGTCGGTATCGAAGAGACGTCGAAGGACGACAAGGGTGCTCACTTTGAAACGCCGGGCGAGCGTCTCCAGCTCGTCCGTAAGGTCGTCCCGGTTGAGCCGGTATTCACGGAGAGCAGACTCTGGCACGAGAAACTCGGCAGCCACCCGGTTGCACCAGCGCTCGATGACATTGCCCGGCGTCGATCTCATGTCGGCATCGGACACTGCGGACTCGCCGATCCAAATGTGAACCAGCTCGTGCGCGACCGTGAAAATCTGTGCCGCTTTCGTGTCGGCACCGTTGATAAAGATCAGAGGAGCGAGGTCATCGGCAAGAGCAAACCCTCGAAACTCGTCAGGGTCCAGCTTCCGATGCGTGTTGCTTGCGACGATCCCGCTGACCATGACCAACACGCCGTTTCGCTCTGCCTCGTCGACAAGCCGACGAAGCGCTTCGCTCCAACTGTTGCCTCGCTCGTCGGGAGCGAACTTCAGCACATCGCGCATTTGGGCGGCTGCTTCTTCGACGTCGGAGCCGACCGTGAACGTGCCGACGAAGGTAACCGGCGACTCCCGGTGCAGTCGGGCATAGTCCCGGTACCACTCCTGGCGCTGCCGGCATTGGTACACCGTGTCGAGCAGGTCCGGACTAGCCTGCCCAATTTCAGCATTTCCGACGGTTCGGAAGTCCGGTATCGGGAGCGGCTCCTCAGGCGGATCGGGAAGGAAAAGGTAGCCGATCGGAGTATGCGTAGCCACGGCGAACTTTTCAAGCTGCTTGAGCGTCGGCTGCTTCGTTCCCTGCTCCCACTGACGGAGATCCGGGAAGCGACGGGAGAGATTCTCTGAGGTCTGTCGGGAACGCTCTCTGGCCCAGACCAGCATCGCCGGGGGGACGGGTACTCGGACGATCGATCCCGTTCCGGCACCCGTCACGGCCGTCTCCTGAATACGGCTTGCCGGTTACCGTTTTCGATCTTCTCGGCAGCGTGATTGAAGTCCTGGGAAGAAAGGATCGCTTCAAGCGGCACCGGCTCAAACGGAGCAAGTATTGTAAGTTTTTCGCCGTCGTTCAAAGCCGCCGTAACCGCCATTATTTTATTTAACGGTTCCCCGCCGGCCGCAATAATGGGGCGTGCCTTCGGCACAACCATATGTTTCCTCCGCTTGGTATGACTTCCCGAGTTGACGCTTCCTCCGTTTGGTGTCAAAAGTATTTTACATGCCGCCCGGCGGTTGGGCGAACGTTGAGACAGCGGCCTTTTGTGTTTTTGGTCTGCGGTCGGTGTTCCGGGCCAAAAAAGGCACCTCGGTTGAGTAATCAGCGGGGAGAGAGAAGTGCCAAATGAGCCAGTGCTTTTCGACAATGGGTGTGGAAGATTTCGGTATTCAAGTATTTGACCGGATCTTTCGCGGCACTTTTCCGACCTTGCTTTTGAACAGGCTGACCCGCTCGGTCACATCTGCACCCAAGGCTGTCCGGCTGTCTAAGCTCGTGTCGCAAGTCGCCGCTTCTGTTATTGTCATGCGCCGGTTTTTGCTTACTATCATTGAGTTTTGAAACATTTTTGAGCAATATGCAGAAAATAACGGCATAAAAATCGAAGTTTGTTTCATGTCGTATCGCTTTGAACGCTACAGCATTGCCGAAAACTTCTATTTATAAGATCGGGTTTTTTGTTTGAGCACAGACCCGTCATATTTTTTCCGACTCCGGAAGAGACTTTGTCCAGGATATATGTTTGCCCTCCCGATAAAAGAGGATATAGAAACCCGGCCCGGTTTTGTAAATACATGACAGGGAAAAGATCTTGGCGCTGCAAAGTTCGCCGTATTTGGCTCAATCGGTATGAGACCTTCGGTCCAAACACCGGTCTGGAAAACCCGGCAATTCCACAAGTATAAGAATTGTGAATGCGGACCAAAAAACGGTATTCGGATCAATGCCGACGGCAACTTCTCACAATGCGTTGTAGCCGGTTCCAAACCGTTTTTGGGTGACGGCTCCCGCTTTCCGGGGAAATCGTCATTTCAACGGTGTTCGGCTCTTTGCAACCCAATGCTTTATGTTTTGTCGTACGGAGCGGTTTGAGTTTCCTTTAGGGGTTTTCCGGCAGGTCCGTGGCACAGTATTTACATTTCGTGGCGGCAAGAGGAATGTCAGCGGAAAGGCAGGCCGGACAGGTTTTTACGCTGGGCGGATCGCTAAAGACGGCGACGCCTCTTTTTGCGGAAATCTTTTTGTAGGGTATGACTATCAGAAAGTAAATAACAAGCATAAATACGACAAAGTAGATGACTGCGGATATAAACGACCCGAAATTCAAAAAGGTGGTCTGGTTTCCGTGTGATCCCAATTGGACTCCAAGGCCTATGGAGTGTTTCCCCTGCAACCGTGAAATAATCGGGTCTATGATGTCGGAAGTAAAGGCTTTGATCAATGTATCAAACGCCAAGGCTACGATCAAACCCACCGCTATTACCACTATGTTTGCCTGCAGCAAAAACTTCTTGAAACCTTGCAACGCCGCATCCTCCTTCATATCCAATTATTTCTACTTATTCTATAGGATTTAAGTGGATTGCAAAATATATTTTATGGAGATTGTAAAAAACATAAGGACATGATTTTGAATACTCAGAAAGGTATCCGGTCGTATCTCCGTGTGGGTTTTTATCTCGAAAAAAATATTTTCAAAACCGAAAATCCCTTTTTGTCCAACAACCTATGGAGCGGATACCGCAGAGGAGATATTAGGATAACTATGCCGGTTCCCTCCAAGAAGCCGGCGACAACGTCACCGGGATAGTGAGCGCCCACGTATACCCTTGCGAAGCAAAGGAATAACGTCAAAAAGACCGCTACCGCCGTGACGAAAGTCCTATGGCTGTATTTACGGACCCGGTCAGGCGATGACTGTCCGGAAGAAAGATACTTCTTTTTGGGATAAAGAGCCATCAGAATTGAAGTAAGCAGTGCCCCCGCCACCACGCTGTGGTCGGATGGAAACGAGTAGTCCGAAGTTTTTCCCACCAAGACGAGTGCGTGTTTAAATGTGTCGTAAGGGCGTTTTTCTCGAACGGCTTTGCCGACGAATTGATTGGCTAAAAGGGCAAGAAGAGTGCCTAGCCCGCCTACAAAAAGTCCGACTGTGATTTTTGAAATATTGTCAAACCAATACATGATATATAGAATGACAAAAATTAATGTAAGAAGTGCCAAGCCGAGCCAAAGAGCGTAAACGTGCATAAAGCCGTGAGCAAAAGCGGTTTCTTTCGAAAAATTATTTATATCCAGGTAAAGATTTTTATTCAACTGACGGGGTGGTGTAACGGTGATGCTTGCAGAGAGTGCGGGTAGATGTCTGATCATATAATGTGCCTTTCGTAGATTCCCACAAGAGGGTTTTTGAGCAATACAGCGCGGCCGTCTGCTCACAGTCGTGAGGTAAACAAATTCTACAGTTTCCCCCGGAGCCGCTTTGAGAAAGTATGTTACAGTCTTTATGCTTCCACAGGCAATAAAACATGCCTTTTTACAGAGGGTATTTTGGTTGCGGTGACAAAAGACCCGACCAATATATTACATTTTATTATCAAAATCAGCAATTGACTCTTCCGTGGCCGCCTTTGTATTAGCATACGTGGGCGGGAAGCAAAAAGTTTCTGTCGATATTATCCGATGCTGGAAAATTTCAAGTGTGTAATTTGATTACAATAGTTTCTTGTTATCAAAACTCGGGTATTCTTACCGAGTCTTTACTGTTTGTAATAAAAGTTAATAGTTGATAAGAGGACTTTATGGGTGATAATTCTTTTGGATTGACCGGGCGTGACATAGCCGTAGACCTTGGTACTGCCAACACTCTGGTATACGTCAGAGGAAGGGGAATCGTTTTGAACGAGCCTTCGGTCGTGGCTATCAATACAAAAGACGGCCATCCTTTGGCCGTGGGAATTGAAGCAAAGCGCATGATAGGTCGTACCCCGGCTCACATACAGGCCATAAGGCCGCTCAAGGACGGCGTTATAGCCGACTTTGAAATTTGCGAAATGATGCTCCGCTACTTTATCCGCAAAGTTCATCCGAGAAGGTTTTCCAAGCCGCTGATGGTTATCTGTGTGCCCTCCGGCATTACCGGCGTCGAGAAAAGAGCCGTGCAAGAAGCGGCCGAGTATGCCGGAGCGAAGAAAGCTTACATCATTGAAGAGCCCATGGCCGCCGCCATAGGAGCAGGTCTTCCCATCCACGAGCCCACCGGCAATATGGTGGTTGACATCGGAGGCGGCACCACGGAAGTAGCGGTTATCTCTCTCGGGGGCATCGTCACCAGCCAGTCCATCCGGATCGGCGGAGACGAATTGGACGCCTCCATCATCAGCTATGTCAAAAAAGAATACAGCCTTGCCCTAGGCGAGAGAACGGCGGAGGAAATCAAAATTTCTCTCGGTTCCGCCTATGAGTTGGAAGAAGAAGTACACGCCGAGATCAGAGGACGTGACCTTGTGACAGGTCTGCCGAAAACCGTCGTCACCTCAACCCGCGACATCAGAAGGGCCATTGAAGAGCCGGTTGCGGCCATCATAGACGCCGTCAAGGTAACGCTGGACAAAACTCCGCCGGAGCTTTCTGCCGACATCATGACTCAGGGCATCGTTCTTACGGGCGGAGGCGCTTTGCTGAACGGTTTGGACGTCCGTCTTCACGTAGAAACGTCAATGCCGATAGTGGTTGCCAAAGACCCGCTGAATTGTGTTGCCATGGGGTCCGGGATGTGTCTCGAGGAGTTTGCCGCATTGGAAAAGGTTTTGACCTCTTCCTCTGTGCGCTGACGGGTCAGAGAACAGTGTCGCCTGCAAACAGGCGTGCCAATCAGCGCATAACTCTTGTCATGCTGATATTGGTGTCGCTTACTTTATTGACATTGGATTACCACGGAGAAGCCAACAAGGCTATAACGGGCGTCAGGAATGGGGTTCAAAGCGCCATTTCTCCGATGCAACGCGCAATAGCGGATGTGTTGCATCCCGTGGGGGATTTTTTTGCCGGAGCTTTTAATTACGGGTCTCTGGAATCACAAAACACGGCTCTTGCGCGCGAACTCGGAAAAGCGAACCGTCAGCTGTACGAGCAGAAGGTGGAAGAAAACCAAATTCGCCAAGTACAGGCGCTGGACCACATCAAGTTCGCGTCCAACCTGGCCTCCGTGGACGCTCCGGTTATTTCGCAGCCTTCTTCCAATTTTGAATATACGATCGAAATCGGTGTCGGGACTTCCGCGGGGGTCGGCGTGGGTATGCCGGTCGTCGGACTGCAGGGTTATGTGGGATCGGTACTTTCGGCCTCTTCTTCCACGGCGGTGGTTTTGTTGGAGCAAGACGTGCGTACCCACATCGGAGTACGTTTTTCTCAGGCTTCCGGGGGCAGCGAACTCGGCGTCCTGAACGGACAGGGAACCGGAAGACCCCTTACGTCGCTCGTGAATCTGCCCGCCCCGAAGAAAGGAAGTATCGTTTACACCTCCGGCCTTTACGGAGAGCTGTACCCCGCCGGTTTGCCGGTGGGCGTGGTGAGTAAGGTATCCCCAGCATCCGGGCAGTTGCAGGATAACGTCACGGTAACCCCCTTGGTGAACGTCAACAGTTTACAGTTCGTAAGGGTTTTGTTGTGGGAGCCGCCGGCGTAATGCGGATAAAGAATTACCTGAGATTGCTGGCCGTCGCGGTGTTGGCCGTTTTGGTTCAGCAGGCCGTCTTGAATCAAGTCGTTGTGATGGACGCCCACCCCGACATCCTTGTTTTGCTGGCAGTATGCGCGGGAGTGGTATTCGGTCCGGTGTATGGCTCCATGTTTGCTTTCGTGCTCGGCCTGGGGGCTGACCTCTTGGTCAATTTGCCCTTCGGCTTATCCTGTCTCACTTTTTCGATATCGGCTTTTACGGCCAGCTACTTTCAAAAAATTCCCATGCATAAGTCGGGTGTCGCCAATACCGGGTTGCTCTGTGTTTCGGCTGCCTTGCTCTCCACTGTTTTTTATGCCATTATTGCTACGTTGATAGGTCAGCACGGTTTGTTGACGTCCCAACTGTTGAAAGTTTTAGTGGTAGTGGGAGTGGGAGGACTTATCTTGGTTTGGCCCTCTATATCTGTTTTGAAGTGGTCAATAGATAACGAAAGTCTCCACCGCTACGAAGTTCCCCAGGGAGGAAGTGCCGTTTGAATCGCGGGAGTGCTTTTAGAAAAAAAAGCTTTCTGGGCTTGTCGCGGGTCGGAAAAAAAGGAAAGCGCAAAAAAAAGCGTAAAGACTCGGAAAAGCCGGTGGTGGTGCATGTTTCCTGGAGAATAAGCGCCATGGCTGCGGTGTCGTTGGCGCTTTTCGTTCTCGTGGCGATCCGTCTGTGGTCCATTCAGGTTCTCAACGCTTCTTCGTATAAAAAGAATGCCAATCAAACTGTGGTCAGGAAAGTACCCATTGATCCCCCCAGGGGACTGATCCTTACGCGAACGGGTCAGGTGCTGGCCGGAGACGTTTCCGAAGAAGTGGTTACCATAAAACCGGCCGTGGGACCGTCGGGCAACAACTGGGTTGCTTTGGATCCCGCCGGGGAGGCAAATGTCGCCGCTCTTCTTGGGATCAAGGAATCCCAGATAAACAAAGATATGAACAACGTTCAAAATATTCCCTATCAGCCCGTTCCGATAGCATACAACGTAAATCAGGAAGACATCCTGCAGATCAACGAGCACCCCAACGAATATCCCGGTATCGCCGTCGAACAACAATATATCCGTACTTACCCACAGAACTCACTGGCGTCTCAGGTCATAGGATATGTGGGACAAATCAATGCCACCGAGTACAACAAAGTGGCCAAAACCGGAATCTACAGTGAAAACGATCCCACCTACGGCCAAACCGGTCTGGAAGCCGAGTATGAAAAGTACCTTTACGGAAAACCCGGTTATCAGTTGGAAGAAGTTAATCCGGCCGGCAACCCAGTGGCTGACATAGGCATTACACCTCCGCAAGCCGGTGACACCGTCGTGCTCAACATGGATTACGGTTTGGAAAAAACCCTCACCAACGATCTGGCACAGCATCTTATAGCTTTGCGTAACGGCCAATTCGGCGGTCAGGCTTTCCCAGCCCCTTCCGGAGCCGGCGTCGTCATCGACGTTCACAACGGTCACGTGTTGGCCATGGCATCCGTACCGGGATACAACAACAACCTGTGGGTGGGGGGTATTTCCAGTACCGCCTATCAAAATCTTGTCAACACCTACGGCTATCCTTTGAATAATTACGCCATCCAGAGCCCCAACCCTCCCGGTTCCGACTTTAAACTGGCCACGGCCACGGCGGCGTTGGACGCCGGGCTGATAAGTCCTGGTTACGAATTCAATGACCCCGGTTACTATACGGTGGGTAACCTGACTTTGCACGACGCTCCGGGCGATCACCCCGGTCTTATCACGGTTGTACAGGCCCTGGCGCTGTCAAGCGACGACTTTTTTTATAACATAGGTGCCATGTTCTGGCAGCAGCAAAGCAGATACGGGTTGACACCCATTCAGCAAATGGCTGCAAAATACGGTTTCGGCGTGCCTTCCGGGATAGATCTGCCGAATGTGGACAACGGACAGGTGGATTCGCCGGCTTTACGTAAAATACTGCACAAGCTGGCGCCGTCCGTATACCCGGACACTTATTACGAAGGTGACAACATGGAAATGGCTTTCGGGCAGGGAGAGACGCTCATAACGCCGCTCGAGCTCGCCAACGCCTACGCCACTTTTGCCAACGGCGGCACGAGATACGCACCGGAAATGGTAAATGCCATAGTTTCTCCTTCCGGGAAAATAGTCAAAAAAATAAAGCCTAAAATAATGGATAAGGTGACCTATGCTTCCTCGGCGGCTTACCAGGCCATTCTGGCCGGCTTCCAAGGGGCCGTCAACAATCCGATAGGCACGGCATACCAGGACTTTACCAACTTCCCGTTTAATAAATGGGAGGTTGCCGGAAAGACCGGTACCGCGACGGTCCGCCACGGATTTCCTCCGACGGCCTGGTTTGTGGCTTTCTTCGGTCCCATCGGAAATCCTGAATATGCGGCCGCTGTGGAAGTTTCCGCCGGAGGTTACGGTACGAACGGATCTGCTCCCGTGGTCAGGCAAATCATCAATTACCTGATGGCCAATCCTCCTCCCAAAGTAAAGTACTGAGGAGCTGTCTTTTTGTTGCTCACGGACGGTAGGTTTTGGGTTCCGGATCATATTTTTGGGGAACCGGCAAGCCGATTTTTGCCTATTATATTTCGATATGGGCAATTCTGTCTGTCGTAGTGCCTTTATGCTATATTATGTTTAATCAAGATGACGTTTAAAATACAAAGCCTGGCTTCAGAAGTCAAGGTATTTTTAAAGAGCAAATTGATTAGTCTTGTGTTCTTGGTGGCATCCGGTCTTCTTCGTACGTCGGATGCAGATTGTCTTTTTTTTGACGGCAATTTGAAACCCGGCGGCAACGACCGTTCCGCGAACATGCAGCAAGACCAGACTTCGGAACGTACAGCCAAAAAATCCATATATGGGTTGTTTCCCGTGTCATCTTTTCGTGTCTTTTTTTTCGACCAGTGCTTATTAGACAGATATCAAAGCCTGGGAAAGGGATTTTCTAAATGTCGCAATTTCCATCCGATCCGCCAAACGGCGGAGCGCCAACCCCGGAAGAGCGCGGCGGGAATAACAGGTATTCTCTCGGTTCTTTCAATACAAAAAATGAAAAAAAACCTCCGTTCCTTGTTTCGGAGGACTCCGTTGCCGAAAGAAACTCTTCGTCTTATACTCTGAAGGGAGACGGAAGCAGAGGGCCGCACATAGGGGATGTCCGCATCCAAGAACCGCGCCGCTCTCCGGCTAATCCGGCGGATAAACCACAACCGCAGGAGAATTCTTCCCGCGGTTACAATTACAAAAAGCCGGGTCAAACCGGAAATGCCAGAAACAGGATGAATAAGACCGGGAAAGGCCGCGGAGCCGTTTCCGGCTACGAACAGGATGAGCGGGAAGCCGTCTCGCCGGCGGAAGTTGCCGGAAAAAGACTTCCCCCCGCGGGAAAACCCGCCGCTTTGTCGCAAAGAAAATACTCCGACGACAATTCCTCCGACGCATCGGAGCAGGCACCCTCACAGCGCCAGTACAACAGACGAAACACCTATTCCAAAAGGCGTTCTGCTTCCGGAAGGGCTCAACTCGGAAGATATCTTATGTGTGTACATACGCGACCGGAGGCAACCGAAATTGCCGTCATGGAAGGAAGACGTCTGCTGGAACATCACGTCGCCAAAGAAAATAACGACGGAGACCAGATAGACGGCAATATATATTACGGGCGGGTCATCAATATTCTTCCCGGGATGGAAGCGGCTTTTGTCGACATAGGTACTCCGAAAAACGCTGTCTTGTATTGGGGTGACGTTCAATTCGGAGAGGAAGAAAAAGAGACGGATACCGATACTCCCGTCAGAGTTCATTCAAAACGGATAGAACAGCTACTTAAGCACGGGCAAATGATCCTTTGCCAGGTGACCAAGAACCCCATCGGCCTAAAAGGGGCCAGGCTCACCCAGGAAATAACCTTGGCCGGCCGCTTTGTGGTGCTGATGCCCGGAAGCGACTCCGGCGGAATTTCCAAAAGAATTCCCGATCAGGAGAGAAAAAGACTCCGCAAGTTTTTGGATGAAGTCAAACCCGCGGATTGCGGCATTATAGTTCGTACTGCCGCAGCCGGAGTGTCTTTGGAGGAATTGAAGTCCGACGTGGAGCACCTGCTTGCCGATTGGGCCGAGATAAAGAAAAAAATGCACGCTGCCAACGAGCCTAAACTTTTATATTCGGAACCGCATTTGGCTTTGAAGTTCATCAGGGAAGAATTTAGCGTCGATTACCGTGCCGTTATTATAGATGACCGTGACCTTTATCAGCTCTTGAAATCCTATGTCGCGGACTTCGACGAGAATCTTGCCGGCCGGATCATCTATTATGACGACAAAGCCGAAAAACTTCCTATATTTGAAAAATATAACATTCATGAGCAGGTACATAAAGCTCTGGATAAGAAAGTATGGCTCAATTCCGGCGGTTCGCTGATTATTGAAAAAACCGAGGCTCTGACTGTCATTGACGTCAACACCGGGAAAAACGTAGGGAAGTATTCCCTCGGAGCAACCGTATACCAGAACAATTTGGAAGCGGCCAGAGAGATTGCCAGGCAGCTCCGCTTACGGGATATAGGCGGGATTATTGTCATAGATTTTATCGATATGGAGGACAGGCAGCATCGCGAAGATGTGGTGGTCATGTTGCGCAAATCCCTGGCCGAAGACAAAACACCCACTCAGGTCTACCCCATATCTGATTTGGGTCTTGTTGAGATGACGCGAAAGCGCATAGGCAAAGGTCTGCTGGAATCCCTTTCCGAGGAATGCCCAATCTGCCACGGAGTTGGCTTTGTGATCGAGAAAAGGATTTAATGCAAAAAGATTTGCTGCCCGGCCTGCGGTCAGAGCCTGACTCGGCGGAGAATATGCTCATTTGGCAAAACAATTTCGTTAAGTACTTACGCGCCGGGCAGTTTATTGATATCATCAGTAACCTATGTATGCAGTGATCAAATCAGGCGGCAAGCAAGAAAAGGTAGAGATAGGTTCCGTGGTTGACTTGGAGCTTCTCGAAAGCGACGACAACCAGGAAGTTGTCTTGGCAGCCGTACTACTTGTTGACGGTGCCAACATCATGGCAACCCCGCAATTATTGGAAAAAGTCTCCGTCAAAGGTAAAATTGTCGGAGAGAGTAAAGGTAAGAAGGTCAGAGGCTTTACGTACCGACCAAAGGCACGCGGCAGAAGGCGTTTTGGCCACCGTCAGCACTACAGCAGAGTTGAAATTACAGAAATTAACGTCGGTAAGTAGTTCGCTTCTGATTTTGTAAGTACTAGAAAGCAAAAGGACAACTTGTAATGTCAAAGACTAAAGGTGGGGGTTCCACCAGAAACGGCAGGGATTCTGCCGCACAGCGTTTGGGTGTAAAAAAATCTGACGGGTCCGTTGTAACGCCGGGCTCTATTATTGTGCGTCAACGTGGCACGCACTTTCACCCCGGTGTAAATGTCGGTCGCGGCGGGGACGATACTCTCTTTGCCACTGCAGAAGGAAAAGTTGCTTTTGCGTCGCGGCGGGGAAGGCGCGTCGTGGACGTTTTGTCCGACTAACAGCTTATCTTCGACAGGACGCATCTTGATGGCAAATGTTTTGCGAACACAAAAGTCGATACTGTGATAAGTTCCCGCCAATAGAGCTGTCGCCGAAAACCGGAGTCAGCCCATTTTGCAAAGGGCAACCCGGGTTGTCGGGCGAGTCATCGCCGTCCATTTGTCAAAAAGGGCATTACTTACGCAGAGATTTTTCTCTTTAACGTCTGTCTTGGTGCAATCGATTCAAAAACTGTAAGATAGAGTTTCTTCCGAGGAATTATTGATATCGATATCTCAGAGCGCCGAACCGGCGGAGCCTTTCATCTTTGTCCTTGTGAAATCCCGGGACTGTATTCAAAAACAATTTGTCGCATTAAACACATAGGGCCCCTGCAAAAGCAAGGAGCCCTATGTGTTTTTATAATGAGGAACTACCTCATTATCTTTGGTGGCTTATGAACAGCTTACGCTTGCCGGTGAAACGGTGCCCGTGTCCGTGCCCTGGAATCCGAACGAAGTGGATTGTCCGGCTGCGACAGAGCCGTTGTAGGGCTCGTTGGAAGCGGTAACCGATGATCCTGAAGCGGATGTAACCGCATTCCAGGCGTTTGTTATGGCAGCACCGGAGGGCAGGTTGAATCCTGCGGTCCAGTTCGAGAGTGCGGAGGATCCTGCCGTAACTGTTACGTTGGCTGTGAAGCCACCCCCCCATTGATTGGTAATGGTCATGGTTGCCGAGCACGACCCGTTTGAGACGGGAGCAACCGTCGTCGTGACGGGAGCGGCCGTCGTTGTCGTAGGAGCAGCCGTCGTGGTAGTCGGTGCGGCCGTCGTGGTAGTCGGTGCGGCCGTGGTTGTGGTGGGTGCAGAAGTAGTGGAAGTTGTGCCACAGGGCTGGCCGTTCAGGGTAAATGAAGAAACGGGTGAAACGGTGCCCGTGTCCGTGCCTTGGAATCCGAACGAAACGGATTGTCCGGCTGCGACAGAGCCGTTGTAGGGCTCGTTGGAAGCGGTAACCGATGATCCCGAAGCGGATACGACCGCGTTCCAAGAATTTGTTATGGCAGCACCGGAGGGCAGGTTGAATCCTACAGTCCAGTTCGAGAGTGCGGAGGATCCTGCCGTAACTGTTACGCTGGCTGTGAAACCACCTCCCCATTGACTTCCGATAGTCATCACCACGTCACATGTCCCCGTGGTGACGGGAGCAGCCGTCGTTGTCGTAGGAGCAGCCGTCGTTGTCGTGGGAGCAGCCGTCGTGGTGGTAGGTGCAGCCGTCGTGGTGGTGGGTGCGGCAGTCGTTGTCGTGGGAGCAGCTGTGGTTGTAGTCGGTGCAACTGTGGTTGTGGTAGGTGCGGCCGTCGTGGTGGTAGTGGAGCCGCCTGTGCTGAATGAGAAGCTGTTGGTGGCAAGACCGGTACCGTTTTGCCAGATCTCAAAACCTGCTTCGATGGCATTCAAGTACCACGAACTCTGCATGTAGCCAAGTTTGATGGACTCCTGAACCAGTGGTGCAAGCTGAAGGTTGGTCACGGAAGATGTGGTGTTCTGCATAACGAAGGAAACGTCTTCCCAGTGTCCGCCGGCTGAGTTTGTGACTTGGGCAGCCCAAATGTTGAACGGGATACCCTCAAGGGTTGCCGTGGCAACTACCGATCCGGCAGGCTGAGCTCCGTTGTGGTTCAGCCAGATCATCATTTCTTCACCCGTGGGCAGACTGGGAGAAGTTGAGGGGTTGAACCAGTTGTCGTAAGCCACGTCGTAAGTTCCGTCCGAGGGACTTTCCGTTGTGGACCACGAGGTGACCACACCGCTGTTGATTGCCGAAACCGCCAGAGGCAATCCGTCTGAGTTTTGAGACTGGGGGTTACCGCCGAACGGGTGACGGCCGGCAATGATGTCCGGGTAGACACCCGGAGTGTATTGCTGGCTACCGCTTTGGGCAATGCTTGAGCTGGCAACAGTAAAGTTGGGTCCGCCGTTTGTGCTCACACAAATGGGAGCGGTTGAGTCCCACTCGTCTACGGAGAGTACGTAATCTCCGCCTGCCAAAGGTGCGGTTCCGTTATTGGCAGTACCGGAAGTATTGCACAACGTGGCAGAAGGAGAAGTGGCGGCAGAAGCGGCTGTAGCGGATACAGCTATCATGGCCGGCACTGCGGTGGCAACAAGGGCTGTAGCTGCCAGAAGAGTTCTGCCAAATTTCAACTCCGGCAGGTGTAATTTATTCAAACTGAAATTCAAATGTTCCTCCTTAGGGACAATATTTGAAACATTTCTTGACTGTCTTTATGTTCTGCGGTTTGTTCCTGCGCCTTACAGGCGAAAATCTTTAAATAAAGAAAAGATACGAATGTATCAGATCTTTTTATAAACCACAGAAGGCGGCCGGTTTTCCGTTTGATATGACGAGCCCCCCTCGAAACATCTCGCTAGATATTACAAAAGACTTTTGAGAAGCTATGTATATATTCAAAACCTGCCCAAAAAGCGCTGAATTTTATTTATACCCCCTTTTGTTTCCCCCAGCGCTCATTTTATTTTGCTGCACTAAATATATATTAAGATTCAAAAAGCAATATGTCAATAACGGATATCCCTATTGACCAGGTAATTACTGTAAGTGGTAATTGCCGTCACTTACAGTAATTGGCAATTACTGTAAGTAGGGTAGAGGACTGAATTTGTTGATAATTGTGAAATCAATTAAGTCAATGGGAAAGAGTAATCCGCGATCCACAACGTGGAAACGGATCACAGATTTTTTGTGGAGGTATTGCGCGATCGGCTCGGTCAGGTATGCAGACAGCTACTTTGATATGACTTAGCGCCCTTTAATGCTATTGCATAATAAAAGGTAGAAGAATATTATTGCAAATACAGCTGCGATCACAGATTGATGTAGGCTAAGAGTTTGTATGTTCCGTTGTCAAAATCCATTATATTTTCTGTCATACCGCTGAACCTTTCCGGTATAGCTTGATCGGGAATACCTGTGGGAATTCAAGATTTGGTAAGCTTTATAATTGGTTGCTTTATGAGAACAAGAACCTTGATCAAAAAATTATGCGCCAAAATCTCTCCATGTCCGCCCTCTCTCAGAAAGAAAGCCCGTACGGCTTGGCGTTTGTGGAGAAATGCGGAATGTTGTTAAGGTGTGTCTTGAGTCAAAAAAGCGGTGGGACAGTCTTTTGCCAATCTTTATATCCGGAACGAGAAGGCAATTCGTGGTTTTTGTAAACATGTACTGGTAAAATATAATTATGGGTTCTTTTTTCGGCATATCGGCGTGGATCTGGATTGCTCAGGTCGCATACGTGGCAGTTGCCTTGACGGTGCTGTCCGTGCTGTTGCAAACGCTACAGCCTGCCGATCGGACGCAGTTCATAGTACTTTATATCGCTGCGATGGTGGCGGTAAATGTTGTTTGGCGTCTTATGTTGTCCTCATTCTTAAAATAAACTGCCGCTCAAAAACTCCGGACAAAGGTCTTGAGCGGCCAATGAACAAAATATTTTTATCAGCCGTGTCGCAGTATTGGTCGGGCAAGCACCTTGACCCCTGTTTTTGCTGTATCTTTTCATTATGATTTCTTTATCTGACACAGGTAACGACCTCTCGCCGGAAGATTTATCCTTCCTCGGCGGGGAAGCGAAAAAGGCCTCAGCTGTTTTGCGCAAAGCGGATACCCTGACAAGGGATAAAGCCCTTACGGCTGCCGCCGAAGCACTCCTGGAAGATTCCGGGGAAATTTTGGAGGCAAACCGGATTGACGTGGAAGCAGCCAACGCTTCGGGACAGTCCGGTACCGTCATCGACAGACTGCGCCTGGATGCAACAAGGGTGAGAAAAATGTCCGATGCCATCCGGGATGTGGTTGGCCTGCCGGATCCGCTCGGTCAGGTCGTTTCCGGATGGGTGAGACCCAACGGTCTGAAAGTCAGAAGGGTAAGGGTGCCGCTTGGGGTGATAGGCATAGTCTATGAAAACAGGCCCAATGTTACCTCCGATGCCGCCGCCCTTTGTCTAAAGTCAGGAAACGCCGTAATGTTGCGGGGAAGTGCCGGCGCCATCAATTCCAACATAGCCATAGAAAAATCGTTGCGGTCCGGACTTAAAGAGGCCGGTCTCCCTTTGTCTGCCGTCACCCTGATAAAAGACATAAAGCGCGAAACGGTTACGGACTTTGTCCGACTGGATAAGTTTATAGACTGTCTTATTCCAAGAGGGGGTCCGGGGCTTGTCAAATTAATAAAAGAAGAGGCAAGCGTGCCTTACGTAATAGATGGAGACGGCAATTGTCACGTCTACGTGGATAAGATATGCGATTTGGGAATGGCCGTGAATATAGTCGTCAATGCCAAAACCAGCCGCCCTGGTGTGTGCAACGCCATGGAAACTTTGCTTTTGCACAAAGATATAGCCGGAGAATTTCTTGAGGCTGCTGACGCTTTACTCGGCGGAGTGGAGCTCAGGGGCGACGCCGCAAGCAGGGTTCTGCTGCCGAGAATCAAAGAGGCCGTCGAAGCCGATTACGAGAAAGAGTTTCTGGATTTGACCATGGCTGTCAAGGTGGTGGAAGATATTGACGAGGCGATCGGCCACGTAAATAAGTATTCGACCGGACATTCAGAAGCAATTGTTACCGATGACTACCAAGCGGCAACCAGATTTACTGAAGAGGTGGACGCCGCCGCCGTTCTCGTCAATGCTTCTACCAGATTTATCGACGGGGGGGAATTGGGTTTGGGAGCCGAAATAGGGATTTCCACCCAAAAGCTGCACGCGAGAGGACCCATGGGCGTGACCGAACTGACTTCGGTAAAATTTGTGGTTGAAGGCACCGGACAAGTCAGAAAGTAATGCTTCCGGTTTTTATGGCATGTGATGAGGTGAGAGCATTAATACTATTGAGATGAAAGACCGACTCAGCCAGGCCGGTTACTTGGCCGACGACTATATTGCCACATCTGTTATGCTGGCTATCAAGCTTTCCAAACCTATTTTGGTGGAAGGACCGGCTGGGACTGGCAAGACGGAATTGTCTAAAGCCATTTCCAGGGCACTCGGAACCCCCTTGATCAGATTGCAGTGTTATGAAGGTCTGGACGAAGCCAAGGCTCTTTACGAATGGGATTATGCCAAGCAACTTCTCGCCATACAGATAGCTCAGCAAAACGGCTCAGAAAATTTTCAAAGCGGTGATGCCATGAAGTCCATCTTCAGCGAAGAATTTTTGCTCACCAGACCGCTTTTGCAGGCAATTACTTCGAAGGAGCAGGTTGTGCTCCTGATAGACGAAGTGGACAGAATCGACATAGAGATGGAGGCACTGTTTTTGGAAGTGCTCTCCGATTTCCAAGTCAGCATTCCCGAACTCGGAACCGTCAAAGCCGCCACCCAACCGGTGGTATTTCTGACCTCCAACGATACCAGGGACCTTTCGGAAGCGTTGAAGAGGAGATGCCTCTATCTGCATTTGGACTATCCGACTCCGGAAAGGGAAGCGGCCATTATCAGGATGCACCTGCCGGATATAGACGAATATCTGATCAATGAAATAACAAAATTTGTCGCTTCTTTGCGCGAAATGGACTTGGAAAAACCTCCTTCCGTTTCGGAAACCTTGGACTATGCCACTGCTTTGGTCATGCTTTCGGTTTCTCACATTACCGACAAAGCGGCGCAGAATCTGACCAATCTGCTTTTGAAATACAAATCGGATTTGGAAAGAGTGAAAAGGGTGTTTGAACACAATAAAGAAAGCGAAAGCCAATAGGGATAGGAGTATTTTTGCGCCGACTGAGAATCGATGAGACCGCTTGCGGCATTCGGCATGACCGCAATGCCGAAATGCGGATTGATCGCGAAAAGATCTCCTGATGGCGGCATTTGATATTTTTGCAGACTTTATTTCTTCTCTGAAGAAATCGGATATTCCGGTTTCCGTGGTGGAGGAAATAGAATTGGCAAAAGCTCTCGGGATTATCGATATTGCTTCTCGTCTTGAGTTGAAGTATACCCTGATGTCCACGTTGATCAAATCCTCGGCGCATATAGAGGTATTTGAATCCCTGTTTCAAAAATATTTTGCTCTCTGGCAACCCGTCGACAGCGAAAACCTCTTGGAATTATCGCTGCGCCAAGATGTTGAGGATACTTTTTACCGTTCTTACCTGGGTGATAACAGAGATCATGCGGACAGTATTTCCGGCGGACGCATGAGCCACAGCGAGCGCCTGGACATCGGCCATACGGAGCTTGAGGCAGCCAAGCAAATCCTTTTGGAGGCCCTCCTAAAGGGCAGCGAGAGGGAAGTAGCTTTGCTGGCCAAAACACTGGCCGCTTACCTGCTGCGAGCGGAGCCGGGAAAGCTCATTTCCCCGGCATATTACATGTCGCTCTTTTCCCGTATTCTCGGCGTGCGGGAGATGAAAGACCTTTTGCTTTCTGCCGTCCCTGCTTTGGCGGGGGGCAGGTTGCCGACCGCCGAGAATGCTGTTCTTGCGCCGGCATTTTCGGCCCTTCCTGAAAAACGCATCAGGGAACTCAGCGAACTGGCTCAGTTGGGTGATCTCGGAGCTCTCCTGATAGCGAGGGATCTTGAAAACATACTGGCTAAATTTATGTCGCTTTTGAACGCCGAGATAGCCAACGTAATCGCTGCGGTCATAAACGAAGGAGAAACCCCTCTCCCCAAGACGGTCGGGAATTTTGAGTTTTTAAGGGCGGACGAAAAAGAGTTGAGCTTGATGAGGAAGGAATTAAAGCCTCTTGCAAAAATTTTAGCTTCCAGACTGAAAAAAGTTTCGCATAGCGGTAAGTATACAAAAGTCAATTTTCACTCCACCTTTCGAAAATCACTTGCGACTCAAGGAGTGCCATTTGATATCTTGTACAAAAAAGTCAACGTTGCCAAGCCAGAAATTACCGTCATTGCCGATGTATCGGGCTCAGTGGCTTCTTTTGCCAGGTTCAGTTTGCACCTGATCAGCGCGATAGCGGACGAGTTCGATAAAGTAAATTCGTTTGTGTTTATAGACGAAATACTGGATATGACAAGGGAGTTAAAGGGCAGAAAAGACCCCGCATTGATAGAAGATTTTATTACACGAGCCGCGGCCGTATCCATAAAGGGGCATTCAGATTACGGCTATGCGCTGCAGGCTTTCGCAGACAGACACATGAAGAACGTTTTGAACTTGCGCACAACCGTTATTTTGCTTGGCGACGCTAGGACCAATTATCATCCGCCCAGACCGGACTTGCTGGCTTTAATTAAAAAGCACTCCAAGAACCTGTATTTTATCAACCCCGAGCCCAAGCGCTATTGGAATACGGGTGACTCGGCAATAGATGTTTATAAGGGTGTTTGTGATAAAGTGGTGGAGTGCCGAACATTAAATCAGCTGGCGGATTTTATTGATTCATTAAGTGGACACACGGGGTCTCTCGGAGCGATTAGTCTATAGGGGATATGAGTATATTAGTGACCGGCGCAGCCGGATTTATAGGTTCCAATTTCGTCCGTTATTATATCGAGACGCACCCGGAAGAAGAAGTCGTATGTCTGGATGCTTTGACTTATGCCGGCAACTTGGAAAATCTCGAACCGTATCTTTCCTCCGGCGCTACGGAGTTTTTTAGGGCAGATATAGGCGACTTTGACGAGGTATCGAGAATCCTCAAAGAAAAGCGTGTGGACACGATAGTCAACTTTGCCGCCGAGTCTCACAACAGTTTGGCCATTCTCGATCCAAAAAGGTTTTTTGCGACAAATGTTTTGGGTACGCAGGCTCTTTGTGATGCGGCTTTGAAGGCCTCCGTGGGAAGGCTACACCATATCTCCACCTGTGAGGTATACGGGGACCTGGCTCTTGATTCTGACGAGAAATTCAGGGAAGACTCTCCCTACAGGCCGCGTACTCCTTACAACGCGTCCAAAGCGGCTTCCGACCATGTGGTGAGGTGTTACTTTGAAACTTTCCAATTGCCGGTTACGATCACCAATTGCTGCAATAATTACGGTCCGTATCAGTTTCCGGAAAAGGTGATACCTCTGTTTCTTTCCAGGGCTTTTGATGACAAGCCCCTTCCGGTCTATAAGTCTTCTGCCAACCGCAGAGAATGGATTCACGTTCTGGATCACTGCCGCGCCGTGGACGTTGTACTGCGACAAGGCGTTGTCGGTGAGACCTATCACGTCGGAACAGGGAGGGAAGCGAGTGTAAGCGAAATAGCCGGGTTCGTGCTGAAGTTTACCGGTAGGCCGGATTCCCTGACGGAAGTAGTGCCCGACAGACCGGGGCACGACAGGCGCTACCTGTTGGATTCCTCAAAGATTGCAAGAGAACTGGGCTGGGAGCCTTCAATCGACTTCGAAATAGGTCTGGAGGATACCGTTAAGTGGTATCGGGAGAATGAGGGCTGGTGGAGAAAGCTTATCGGAAGATCTCCCGTCGTGGAAGGAACCTGGTCGGAGCAAAAGTAACTTTTGCTGCCTTGTGATGTCAGCCGCTTGCGGGTGTTTTTATAAAATGAGGATGCTATGCGGATATTGTTAACCGGTGCCTCCGGTCAGTTGGGCCAAGATATCGTCACCGCTTTTGAACGGCGCAGAGACGAATTCCAGCCCGGGAAAAAGCCTGATTTTTTGGCGCTCTCCCGCGACCAACTGGATGTCTCTTCCCGGGATCAGGTATTCGGAGTCTGCTACGGTTACGAACCGGATGTCATCATTCACCCGGCGGCTTGGACCAAGGTGGATGAGTGCGAAACAAATCCGGACAAAGCTTATGCGGTAAATGCCTGCGGCACGAATTATTTGGCAGATGCGGCCAAAACCCTGAATGCTTATATGCTTTATGTTTCCACTGACTACGTTTTTGACGGGTATAAAAGTTCGCCTTATATCGAGTGGGATACTCCCAACCCGCTTTCCGTCTACGGAAGGTCCAAACTGGCCGGCGAACATGCGGCGGCTTCCGTTCCGTTTCACGCGATAGTGCGTACTTCCTGGGTGGCCGGACACGGCGGAGCCAATATGGTCAAAACCGTAATGAAACTTCTGGAAGAAAGGGATAACCTGCAATTCGTGGAGGACCAGATCGGCTCTCCCACGTTGACGCCGGACCTGGCGGATAAAATCTTGGAAATAGTCGCAGCCAGGCTGACCGGTATTTTCCATGTCACGAACTCCGGATCCACCTCCTGGTACGGATTTGCCGCCGAAATAGCTTCTTTGCTGGGCTACGGCGAAGGGAAAATTTTACCCATTAAAACAGCCGACCTGTTTCCACCGCGACCGGCACCGCGGCCCGCCAATTCCGTTTTGGACAATATGGCGTTGCGCACCGCCGGGCTCGGGCTTTTGCCGGACTGGCGGGACTCTCTGTCCGCTTTGGTGAATCGTTTGAAAGACTGAAATTGATATGAGTTTATATGCTGCCGAATCCAACATGCGCCCCGTTGACTTTCGTGTCCGCCATCTCGTGTCCGCCGGGTTTTTTTCCGGTCCGGAGATCCGGCGAGCGTCGGGAAAATAAGACGGTGGGAGACAAACAGGTGATTCGCGGAACAGAAAAGACAGCGGCGGCAGTTATCGTCAACTACAATGCCGGTACGGCTCTTTTGTCCTGTGTGAAAAGCGTGGTCAACGAAGGTCTCGAAGCCGTGGTGGTGGATAATGCTTCACGAGACAATTCTCTCGACTCACTCGCGGCGATCTCTTCCGGCCTGCGGGTCATACGCCTGGATGATAACTTGGGCTACGGTTCGGCAGTGAACATAGGCGCTGCGGTTCTGGAAACCGATTATATTTTGGTCATGAATCCGGATGTGGAACTGGCTCCGGCTTCTTTTTCGGCCCTAAAAAAAGTATTGGACGAAAACGACGATATAGCGCTGGTCGGTCCGAAACTTACTTATCCCGACGGCGGGTTTTATCCTTCGGCGCGTTCCTTTCCTTCCTATACGACGGCGTTTGCCCATGCTTTTTTGGGCATATTTTGGAAAAACAACAAGTGGTCGAAGCGTTACCGCCTGGAAGAAGAGGGAAGCGGCCGGGACTCCTCGGCGCCCAGGGAAGTGGATTGGGTTTCGGGCGCCTGTTTTTTGGTGCGGAAGACGGCTTTTGAAGCCGTAAGCGGTTTTGACACAGGATATTTTATGTATGTGGAAGATCTGGATTTGTCTTGGCAACTCAAAAAAGCAGGATGGCGTATATTTTTTGAACCGAGAGCGGTCGTCGTACACGATCAGGGGCTTTCCGCCAGAAAGCATCCGTACAAGATGACGGCGGCACATCATTTTTCCACATGGAGATTTGTCTGTAAAACCAATGACGGAACTTCCGCTATTTTGCTTCCCTTTATAGGAATCGCCCTTTTTGTGAGAATGATAATTGCTATTATTAAAGAGTTTTATACCGAAGTGAAGTCCAAAACGAGTGGACGCTGAATAGAGATTGGATCTCAAAGTCATGGCCAGAGGATCATTTAGTAAAACTGTTGCACGGGCTGCCGCCAGCGGCGGCTCCAAAGGCTACAAAGCCCAGGCTCCCAGGGGCTGGTACATGATGTTGTCGCTGATAGTCATCGGCGGTTTTGCCCTCATCGGCTACAGCAGGTATGAGCATAACTATGTGCCTCCCGCCGTACCGCCGACAGCGGCCGATCACTGGTATGCGGCTCTGGGGTTTGACGTCTGCGGAACCGTCGAGCCGGCTTTGGCGGCCAACCCCAATATCTCCTCCGTCGGCATAAGGACCTTCGGCAACGGAATCATCGACATCGACCCGGGCGCCGTCTCCAAACCGTCTCTTTTCACAGGTAAGCACGCCACTTTGGGCAATTTCGTGGCACACTACAAAGGCCTGGTACTGAGCTCGTCAGTTCTCGGATTGCCGAATCCGGCTCACGCTGCGAGTTCCTCGGTCACCACCACTACGTCAATAAAGACCCCGGGTGCCAAGAAGAAGGCAAAGACCACTTCAACTTCTTCGACCACCACCACGACAGCTGCTCCGCTGACAAAGCCGCTGGTCGCCAACGGGCAAACCTGTACTCCGTCTCTCGGATCGGAAAGGGGCGCCGGGCGCCTCCTGACGGAGGTTTGGGCGTCTCCCACCGCCAAAGGCAAGATTTATAAAGGCAACCCGAACAATCTCCGTTTATATAACGGACAGATGATCACCTTGGGTTTTGTCCCGAAAACGGTCACCTCTCTTCCTGAGCCCAACTCCAGGGGAACTTTGATATCCGACATCCAGCCGAACGGCAGTTCGGGTGCGGCTGCCCAGTCCAAGTTGAAAAAAGCCCTTGAATCCACCACAACGGCGGCCAAAAGCACAAGTTCGGTGACAAAGTCTAAGCCCAAGAAGGGCTGATCCCACAGCTTATTACTTCACCGAACCTCAATTTGCATGCCAGTAAAATATTTTATTCGCATGTTATCTGTATGTGATGATATGATTACATCAAGTGAATAAATTTCATCGTGCAGAAGCGCGCGAAATGATTTGTGCTACTATATAGCTTGTGAAATAATGAACATAGTGACCTAAGGAGAAAATGAGTGTTAGCAGTAGTGCTTGTCGGCGGTGAAGGAACAAGGCTCCGACCCCTTACCAACCATCTGCCTAAACCTATGCTTCCCATAGTCGAAAAACCCATGATAGCAAGGATAGTGGACTGGCTGGCCGCACACGGGGTGGACGAAGTCGTCTTGGCTTTGGGATATAAACCCGACGCTTTTGTGGACGCTTTTCCGGACGGCATGGTGGACGGCGTAAAAATTCACTATGCCACCGAACCATCTCCCTTGGACACGGCGGGGGCCATACGCTATGCGGCGGAATCCGTGGGTACAAGACAGGGACCGGTAATCGTCGTCAACGGAGACATCGTAACCGATCTGAATCTCACCGATTTGGTTCACTTTCACAAGGAAAGCGAGGGATTGGCGACAATCTCTCTGACCCCGGTGGAAGACCCTTCCGCTTATGGAGTGGTACCCACCGACTCTTACGGCAGAGTACAGGCCTTTATAGAAAAACCCGAGAAAGACAAAGCCCCCACCAATTTGGTGAATGCCGGCATCTATGTGCTTGACCCGGCTGTCATGAACCTGATCGACTCAGACAGACGCGTTTCCGTGGAAAGGGAGATATTCCCCCTTCTCGTGGAGCGGGGAGAATTGTTCGCCATGGCGTCGGATGCCTATTGGCTGGACACCGGCACGCCGGAAAGATTTCTGAAAGCTCAGTTGGATCTCTTGCGCGGCACCAGAGTGTACGGCAACGACATAGACTACGCCGAAAAGCGCGGTAACGTGTTTTTGTCGCCCGGAGCAGAATTGGAAGCCGAAACCAAAGGTCATGTCTACATGGGGTTTGCCAGTAAAGCGGAGCGCGGTGCTTACCTGCATGACGCTGTGGTGGGGAGCGGATCCTTTGTTGCCCCGTGGGTCAAAGTGATCGGATCCGTTATTATGCCGGGTGCCAAAATCCACGAGGGTGCGATTATCGAAGACTCCATCATCGGTCCGGACGCCGTGATCGGTGCCGCGGCCGAAGTGAAAAATTCCACAATTGTGGGGGCCGAATCCACAGTTTCGAGCGGAATGCTCTTAGACGGCGCCAGACACTCTCTATAATGTAACTCTTATATGAGAGTTTTGGTTACCGGCGGAGCCGGTTTTATAGGATCCAATTTGGTCGACCGCCTGTTGGCGGAAAATTTGGAAGTGGACGTGGTTGACGACCTTTCCGGCGGTTCTCTGTCCAATCTGGCCGAAGCCAGAGGCACAGGGGGAAGACTCAAGTTTTATAAGATGGATATCCGGTCTCAGGATATCTTCGAACTGTTCAGGATACGCCGTCCGGAAGTCGTGTTTCACCTGGCGGCCCAGATCAGCGTTACCAAGTCGGTGCGCGAACCCCTCTTGGACGCCGGCATAAACTTATTGGGCTCTCTGCAGGTCATAGAAGCCGCCAGGATATCCGGAACCAAAAAGGTGGTTTTCGCAGCGAGCGGCGGTTCTTTGTACGGAGACGTGGAACCGAGCGAACTGCCCGTGTCGGAAACCCACAGGCACGATCCCCGTTCTCCTTACGGATTGGCAAAGAAAACGATCGGGGAATACCTGGCTCTTTACAGGGAACTGTATGACTTGGAGTTTACGGCACTCGCCCTTGCCAACGTTTACGGGCCGCGCCAGGATCCTTTTGGAGAAGGCGGCGTGGTGGCCATTTTTGCCAACAACTTATTGGAAAACAAAGTTTCCACTGTCTACGGCGACGGCAGTCAGACAAGAGACTTTGTGTTCGTTGATGACGTCGTCGATGCTTTTGCCAGAGCCCGGACGAAAGGGTCCGGTCTGTTGATGAACATTGCCACCGGCCGGCAGGTTTCGGTGAACGAATTGTATAAAACCATGGCCGGTGTGGCGGCAAGCGGGCTAAAGCCGGTATACGCCGAGTCGCGGGAAGGCGAAGTTTTGGCCAGCGCGCTCGATCCCTCCAGAGCCGCCATACACCTGGGATGGAAATACTGGACCGGGCTCGCGGAAGGGACAAAGGCCGTTTTGGACTATTTTAAAGCCGGACACAGAGCAAAAGTTTTGACGGAAGAAGACTTTGCCAGAAAGGATGACAATTGATTGTCGTTTTAGCCGGTGGCACTGGCGCCGCCAAATTCTTGTGCGGTCTCGTCCAGGTGGTGAACAGAGAAGATATATATGTTGTGGGCAATACCGGCGATGACGCCGTTTTCTTCGGTCTGCACATCAGTCCCGATCTGGATACCATTTGTTACACTTTGGCCGGGGAAGTCAACTCCGCCACGGGATGGGGGCTTGCCAACGAAACCTGGCATGCCATGGATACTGTGGCCCGCTATGGGGGAGACACCTGGTTTCACCTGGGCGACAGAGATCTGGGAACCCACCTGTACCGGACGGCACGCTTGCGGGAAGGCGCACAGCTTTCCGCCGTTACGGAAGAGATCGCCGAAGCCTGGCAGATCGGCGTGGATTTGGTTCCGATGTCCGATTATCCGGTCCGCACGTACCTGGAATTGCTGGACGGGACGGAAGTACCCTTCCAAGACTATTTTGTCAAACTGAGACACTCTGTGCCGGTTGAGTCCGTAACGTTTCGCGGCGCCAGTCAGGCACAGCCGACAAACGGCATTCTCGAGGCCTTTTCCGCCGCCGAGCGCATTATTTTGGCCCCTTCCAACCCCATCGTGTCGATAGGCCCCATACTGGCCATTCCGGCCGTCAGAAACGCTTTGGAAAAATACAGGGACAAAGTAAGGGCGATTTCTCCGATAGTGGCCGGAGCCGCTCTGAAAGGCCCCGCCGACAGGTTGCTCAGGGAGCTGGGACACGAAGCCTCCGTCGTCGGGGTGGCCGGTCTTTTGGCGGACGTGGCCGATACTTTGGTGATAGACGAACAGGACGCGGCTCTGGCAAAAAGCGTAAGCGGATTGGACGTCAAGCCGGTTGTGACAAACACCGTCATGTCTACCCCGGAACTTGCCAAAAAGCTTGCTTCGGTGGTTATAGATTGTTAACGTGCAAACCGGCGGATTAAGCATCTTCGGCGTAAGCGGGATACCTGATATTTCCCGTGGCGACAACTTGGCGGAAATTATAGGTAGCAGAGCCGCCTTGGCGGATTATGACGTGCTTGTCGTCACTCAAAAAATAGTGTCTAAAGCCGAAGGACGCGTCGTGCGACTCGGGGACGGGATCAGCGGGGTTGCTCCGGAAAGCGGTGAAGGCGCGCTTACGGAAGAGGAAAAACTCGCCGCCCTGGCCGGGGCCAAAGAAAAAATCGTGCTCTCCGAGTCCGTCAGGATTCTTCGCCGCCGAGGATCTCTCATCATCGCCGAAACCAGACACGGTTTTATCTGTGCCAATGCCGGCGTGGATCTCTCCAACGTGGAAAGCGGCCATGCCGTGCTTTTGCCGGTCGATCCGGATTACTCGGCGGCCAGAATCAGGGCCGGCATCGGACACCTGTTCGCAAAGAAAGTCGGGGTAATCGTGACCGATACTTTCGGCAGGGTGTGGCGGCAGGGCTTGGTGGATGTGGCCATAGGAGTGTCCGGTATCGGGGCCGTAAACGACCTGTGCGGAACCGAGGACGCATACGGAAACGTTCTCCATGCCACCAAGGTCTGTGTGGCCGACGAACTGGCGGCGGCGGCGAATTTGGTCATGGGTAAAGCCGACAAAGTACCTGCGGCGGTGATCAGGGGCTTGAACAGGGATCTTTTCAGGGACTCTTCGGTAAAAGAAGAAATAATCCGCCCTCACCGGGAGGATCTGTTCCTGTGAAAGATCCCGTCGAAGGAGAAAAGGCTTTTTCCGGCGGATTCTCGGTAACCCTGGTGGCGGACCAACTGCGCAGGCGGGTTCCGGGAGGTATAGGCGTATACGCCCTGGGTCTCATGCAGGGTTTCGCCGAGGCCTGCGCTTCTTTTCCCGAAGAGGAAAAAGACAGGGGGATCTGTGCCGATTTGCGCTTCAACCTCCTGGCCTCCAAAAAAAAGCCGGATCCGGATCCTTTGGGGGATTTTATGGCTTCTTGGGGCGCAGAGGGCAACAACGGAGACGCTTTGTTTCGCCTGTCGGAGAAAACCCCCAACAGCAGAGCGTTTATGGCGGCCTGCCGTTTCGGTCTGCTGTCTTTGCCCAAATCGGATCTGCTGGCAGCGACGTCGCTGGTGGTTCCGAAACACGGAGGGACGGTCAGCGTGGCTGTGCATGACCTGGCTTTTCGGGATGTGCCGGAAAGTTTTACCGCACACGGCCGCAAATGGCATGAGGCGGCTCTGAAAAAAGCGCTTGAGCGGGCCGACGGATTCAGCGTGCCCACTGTCCAAATGGCTCACAGGGTGCGGGAAATGACCGACAAGCCGGCCGCCGTCATAGGTTACGGCTGTGACCACCTTCCCGAACCGGATTTTGACGGGGCGCAAATAATTTTGCGGACAATCTTTGGCAAAGAACAAGAGAGCGGACACAAACTTTTGCTCGCGGTGGGTACTTTGGAACCGAGAAAAAATTTGGAGAGAATAGCGAAAGCTTTTTCCGCCGCCAAAACCTCTTACGACGGAAAAGTTTCCCTGCTGGTCATCGGACCGCGCGGCTGGGGCCCCCAAAGCGGGGTAGCGGGAGACGGCGTGTATCTGCTCGGTGCCGTTTCCCCCGGCGAACTGGCGGCTTTTTACGGGAT
Organism: Actinomycetes bacterium; assembly: GCA_021796535.1. Lineage (GTDB taxonomy): Bacteria > Actinomycetota > Acidimicrobiia > Acidimicrobiales > Bog-793 > JAJZMK01. Next base: position 49,066 of record JAKABW010000007.1, read on the forward strand.
GGCCTACGCCCTTATCTACATACCGATATTGGAAGGCTACGGTTTGCCGGTGGCGGAAGCTTTTTATGCGGGAGTTCCGGTCGTTTCTTCGGACGTGCCGAGCGCCGGGGGAGCAACCCTTTTGGCCGATCCCCTGAATGAGGCGGATATGGCGGAAAAAATTCTTATGCTCCTGCGTGATTCCCGTTTGCGTGACGGGCTAATTGCCAAAGGCCAAGAACGTCTGTCCGGGCAGCGCTGGCGGGATATAGCGCTGCAGCACCTGCTGTTTTGGCGGTATCTGCAGGCAAGGCGCGTCAACGGGAAAGAGTGGGAGAACATATTGGGTAAATCCGGAATCCATCCCGAAAGTCGGGAAAATAACAATTTACGGCTGTCGTATGAGGGCAAGGATTTATCATACGGACTGGAAATGTTTGTCTGAGGGCGGCAAAAGTCTGAAGCAAACCGAATATTGCAATCAAACCGGGAGTTTATCGCAGATGGAGAAAATCTCCGTACGGGATTACAATTTGGTTCTCAACGTAACGAGCGTGCCGCAAAAGCCCGCCGGAGCGGGAAGGTACGTTTACGAACTTGCCAAAGCGGCGGCGGGAAGCAGGGACGTCACCCTTTTTTTGTGCGCGCGAAAAAACGATACAGAAAGATGGCTGAACCTGATGCCGGATTCCGGGCACAACAGAATCTTTTCGGTCTCTCCGGCCGCCAAGCCGGCAAGAATGTTTTACGAAGAATTCTTATTGTCCCGGTCGGTAAAAAAAATAACCGGCGAAAGCCCGGAATTGTCCCGGAATCTGGTGTTGCACGGCCCGCACTACACCATACCGTCTCTGCCCGGTGTGGCAAAAGTGTCCACCGTGCATGACCTGACGCTGGTGGAACACAGGGAATGGCACGAACCCGCCAAGGCGCTTTATTTTGGCCGCGCCCTCAGGCAGGCGGTAAAACGGGCTCAGGCGCTCATTTGCCCCAGCGAATACAGCGCACAGAAGCTGCTCGATATTTTCAAGCCCAAATGTCCGGTCGTGGTCGCCAGACACGGCGTGGATTTCAATCTTTTTTATCCGTCCAATCCGGAATCCTCACGCCGCGACAAAGACCTTTTGGAATCGCTCGGCATTTCCCGGCGATACGTATTGCATGTGGGCACGCTCGAGCCGCGAAAAAATATTCCTCTTTTGATAAGGGCTTTTGACGTTGTGGCCGACAGCGACAAAGACCTTTTCTTGCTGTTGGCCGGCGGCGACGGTTGGCGCATGGAGAGCATAGACCGGGCCTTGAAAGACGCCAGACATAAAGACCGCATCAAAAAGCTCGGCTATGTGTCGGACGCGGCGGTTGCCGCTCTTTTGCGAAAAGCGGCGGCGGTATGTTATCCTTCCGCCGAGGAGGGTTTTGGTCTTCCGGCCGCCGAGGCTTTGGCCTGCGGGGCGCCGCTCGTGACCACCGCAGGCAGCGCCATGGCCGAAATAGTCGGCGGGTCGGCTCTTTTGATTTCCCGGGATTCCCGGGATGAACTGGCCGAAGCGATAACGGAACAACTCGCGGGCGGAAGCACGGTGACATCCAGGCGGCAAACAGGTTTGGAACTGGCGAGTAATTTTACTTGGGAAAAATCGTTAAAAAGTCATCTTAAAGCTTACGGACTCGCTTTGGGTGGCTAGTTTTAATATGTGCGCGCATTTATAACCGGAGTAAGCGGTTTCGTAGGGAAGTGGCTGAGCGCTCATCTGGCCGGTTGCGGCGATGAGGTGTTTTCCATTGACGAATCCGTGGATGTCAGAAACGAGGGTGCCCTCCGAGAGGTGTTGACTCAGGCTGCCCCGGAAGTTGTCTACCATTTGGCGGCTCTCACCCATGTGGGACGTTCCTTTGAAGACCCCATAACCTACCTTGAAGTAAATACCCTGGGCACCTATAAGCTGCTTGAGGCGGCCAGGTCGCTTGCCGATCCGCCGAAAGTCATTTTGATAAGTTCCGCGGAAGTGTACGGGCTGACCTGCCAGAAGAAAGGAGGCGAGCCCATTACCGAGCAAGACCCGCTTTTGCCGGCCACTCCTTATGCGTTTTCAAAAGTGGCGGCGGAGTACGGCGCCATGCAGCAGATGTATGCCTACGGACTGCCTGTGATGCTGTTGAGGCCTTTTAATCATATAGGTCCGGGTCAGGGTGAAGCGTTTGTGGTGTCGGCTTTGGCAAAACGCATTGCCGCGGCCGAACTCTCCGGCGAAAAATCTATTCCGGTGGGCAATCTTTCGGCGATGAGAGATTTTACCGACGTGAGAGACGTGGTGTCTGCCTACAGAATGTTGGCCGTCGCCGGCAAGGCCGGTGAGGCTTACAACATCTGTTCGGGGAAAGCGGTGGCGATATCGGAGATCGCACAAGATCTGATTCGGATTGCGGACTCTGACATCGAGCTGAGACAGGATGAAAGTTTGTTGAGGCCGGTGGACTTACCCGTCTTATGCGGATCCTCGGCCAAATTGCGGGAAGCGACGTCTTGGGAACCTGTTATCGGCCGGGATCGGACCCTTTCCGACGTTTTGGCACATTGGCGAGAACGTCTTTCGCAAGGCCTTTAAATAACGCAAAAGCGTGTTCCGCTGTCTCGCGGACATGCCCAGTCGGAACCTCGGGTCTGTATTCCTTGGCGATTTCTCTTACCGTGCCGTAGATGCGTCTGCCGGAGAGTACGGAAAAGCCCACGGCGGTGTAAAACAGGTCTTCAAAATCTTTTTTAATTTTGGCGGCGGCTTCTTTTTCGTTCATACCAATATTGTAGCCCCATCCGCGGCGCGGGTAAACAGACGTCCGCCCTTTCGCTCTTCCGGACCAGGCGCGGCGCTCTCTTGTCCGCACCAAAAGGTATTTTGACAATAAGGTAAGAAAATCTTTTGTTGCGGGCTAAAATAAAGGCAGTGGCCCTTCCGAAAATAAATACAGATGCCGTCATCGCCGGCGGGGATCGGGATTTTGCCTTGGGAGAGTTTTTGGACTGGGCCTCCCGTTCCGGCATCACTCTTTACGAAGCTCAGGAAGAAGCCGTCAGCGCTGTATTTGCCGATTATCATACCATCGTCACCACGCCCACCGGCTCCGGCAAAAGTCTTGTCGCTCTGGCTGCCCATATAGCCGCCATGTCGTCCGGACTGAGATCCGCCTATACGGCGCCCGTTAAAGCTTTGGTGTCGGAGAAGTTCTTCTTCCTGTGCGACGTTTTGGGGCCCGACAAAGTCGGCATGATGACCTCGGATGCTTCCGTCAATCCGGAAGCCCCCGTCATTTGCGCCACGGCGGAGATAATAGCGAATATGGCGTTGCGCTCCGGAGAAAACACTCCGTTCGCCCAGGTAGTGATGGACGAGTTTCACTTTTATGGCGATCCGGAACGCGGCTGGGCATGGCAAGTCCCTTTGCTGGAAATGCGGACGGCCCAGTTCCTGCTGATGTCTGCCACTTTGGGCGACACATCGGCGATCGAAAAAGGTTTATACAAGCGCACGGGCAGGGAAGTTGTCGTGGTCCGCTCGGCAAAACGTCCGGTGCCGCTCGTTTTTGATTACAGCAGGCTCTTACTCCACGATACTATCGGGGAACTTATTGCCGGGGACAAAGCCCCCGTTTATGTCGTGCATTTCACACAGGCTTCGGCGGCGAAACACGCTCAGGCTCTCACGTCTTTGCAGGTTTTGAGCAAACGCGAGCGGGAGAAAATAGCTGAAGAAATCGGCGAATTCCGTTTTGCGAAAGGATACGGCATTACCCTTTCCAGACTGCTCCGACACGGGATAGGCATCCATCACGGGGGGATGCTTCCCAAATACAGACGTCTTGTCGAGCGTCTGGCGCAAAGCGGACTGCTGAAAATCATAGTGGGCACGGATACCCTTGGCGTCGGAGTCAATATGCCGATCAGAACGGTATTGCTGACGAGTTTGAATAAATATGACGGCGTCTCCACCAGGCTTTTATCGGCCAGAGAATTCCATCAGATCGCCGGTCGGGCCGGTCGGGCCGGTTTTGACAGGGTCGGTTACGTAGTTTTACAGGCCCCCGAGCATATTGTCGCCAACGAGGAGGCGCTCCGCAAGGCTGAAAAAAAAGCAGACTACAGGGGGAAGAAAAAGATAAAGATAGTGCCCGTAAAGCCCCCGAGAGGTTTTGTGCATTTCGAGGAGTCCACCTTCAGAAATCTCATCTCATCTCCTCCGGAAGCTTTGACGTCCAGACTCAAAGTGGACCATGCCGTGATACTGAATATTTTGGACAGGCCTGGGGACAGTTGCCCGGCTCTGAGCAGACTTTTGACCGACAACGACGAAGAGCGTCCGGTCCAGAGAAAACTTATCAAAAAAGCAATTGCCGTTTACCGTTCCCTGCTCGCGGCCGGAGCGTTGGAAAAATTGGAGCAAAAGGACGAGTTTCAGAGGTCGGTCAGGGTTTCTCCTGACTTGCAAAGAGACTTCGCCCTGAACAACCCGCTCAGCCCCTTTGTCTTGGAAGCCATACCGGTTCTCGATTCCCTCTCGCCCAATTACGACTTGGACGTCGTATCGATGGTGGAGTCCACGCTGGAAAATCCCGGAGCCATTTTGTCGGCTCAGCTCGACAAGCTGCGTTCAATTCTCATAAGCGAGTTGAAATCGGCCGGAGTCGAGTATGAGGAGAGAACGGAAGCCCTTGAGAAGTTGGAATACCCGAAGCCTCTGAGGGATTTCACTTATACTCTTTTCAACGAGTACAGAGAGGTTCATCCCTGGGCCAGAGACAATAACATTTCTCCGAAATCCATAGTCAGAGACATGTACGAGAGAGCAATGGGGTTCAACGAGTATGTGGCTTACTACGGCTTGGCACGCTCCGAGGGTCTTTTGTTGCGCTACCTTTCCGACGCGTACAAGGCTTTGCAGCAAAACATTCCGGAAGACTGGAAAACAGATTCCTTGGATGACATTATTTTATGGCTCGGCGAGTTGGTGAGACAGGTCGACTCAAGCCTCTTGGATGAGTGGGAGATGTTGCAGAGCATCGGGAACTCCTTGACCGCTTCCGGAGCAAAGCCGCAATCAGATTTCCCCGGAATCAAAAACCTTGCCGAAACAACGCGGACGGCCCCCTCGTCTGCCTTGAGCGAAAACAAGCGTGCTTTCAGAATTATGATTCAAAATGCGGCATTCTATAGGGTGGAGCTCTTGGCCAAAAAAGACTTCGAAGCGCTGACGGAAGGAGAGACCCAAGGCGGTTTCGGCCCCAGAAGGTGGCAGAGCGTCATCGAAGAGTATTTCGGGGAGTATGATTCCGCGGAGATCTCCCAAAACGCCAGAAGCGCCAAATTGTGTGTCGTCACGGAAGGAGAAACCCGTTGGTTGGTGGATCAGACAGTTTCTGACCCGGAAGGCAATTATGATTTTAGGATAGAAGCGGAAATCGATTTGGCCGAATCGGATCTTTTGGGATACCCGGCTTGGCGGACACGCAGAGCCGGCCGTTTGTAAACCTGCGTCCGGAACGTCAGTTGGCCAAAGACTGATTTTCGAAGCTGGTTTCCAAAAAGTCCAACACTTCTTTGGCGGGTATGGGTCTCGAAAGCAGGAAGCCTTGTCCGGTGGAACACTTTTCCTCGAGTATCTCGTTCAGCTGTATCCTGCGTTCGATTCCTTTGGCGGTGGCGGTGATGCCGAGGGCTTTGCCGAGATTGAAAAGCGATCTGGTGATTTCTTCTCCGCCCACTGTGTCGAGCAATCTCAGCACCAGGGAGCCGTCTATTTTGAGTTGATCTATGGGTAGGTAACGCAGTTGGGCGGCAGTGATAAATTCTTTGCCGAAATCGTCCACTATCAGGTGAATGCCCAACTGCTTCAGAGATTTAAGCAGTTGCTGGGAGGTCTCTATGTCGTGCAAGAGAGCCGTCTCGTTTAAGTCGAGCCCGAGCAGGTAACCCGGCAAGCCGGAAAACTGCAGGGCGGAAGAGACATCGGAGATAAATCTTTCCGAGTGCAGGTGGGTATCGCTTATGTTGACCGCCACCAAAGTCTGATAGCCGCTGTCCCGCCAATTGGCGGCTTGTCGGCAGGCTTCGTGCAAAGTCCAATTGCCGACTTCGTGAAGCAGGTGGGCTTCGGCCAGCATGGGCAAAATTTCTCTGGCCGTCATGGATCCTTTGGTCGGATGCACGTATCTTATCAGTGCTTCCATGGCCACCACCCTCATCGTGTTCAGGTCAAATGCCGGCTGGAAGTCAAGGTAGAATCTGTTTTCGGACAGTGCTTTGCCGAGTTCGATGTCAAAGCCCGGCAAGGCTGTTTCCTGCAGGGTCATCTCGGGGGCAAAGATTAAAAACCTGTTTTTACCGGAGGATTTGGCTTTATACATGGCGATGTCCGCATTACGCAACAATTCGTCCGGTTCTTCTTCGATGCCGCTGGTCACACCGATACTGGCTGTGACGCGAATTTGGTGTCCCGGCGCGCCGGGAAGAACGAAAGGTTCGTGCAGAGCGGTGACGAGACGTCTGGCTATCGTCGTTTCGTCGTCGGTACTGCTGGAAGGTTCCGCGGCAACCACAAACTCATCCCCGCCGAGTCTGCCTAGGGTGTCGCTGCTTCTCAGAGCCTGCGTAAGGCGTCTGGTCACGGAGCGAAGGAGTTCGTCTCCGCCGCTGTGGCCGAAAGTGTCGTTTATGGATTTAAAGTTGTCGATATCCAAAAACAAGACAGTTACCGGCAATCCGGTACGGCGCGAACGCAGGAGCATCTGATTGATTCTATCCAGGAGAAGATTTCTGTTCGGCAGACTTGTCAGCGGATCGTGGGTGGCCTGGAAGGCCAGTTCCTTTTGGTGTTCAATAACCTCTTGACGCAAATGTTGGCGTACCTGTTCAAAAGACGTCGACATGCGCACCAAAGTGGCGTCCGTACTGCGGTTGAGCATCTGCAAAGCTTTTGACAGAGCCTGGGGGTCGACGGGGTTGGCGGAAGCGTAGTTCGTAAGAAGTTGGGAGGTAAGTTCCCGCCATTTCAGACAGCGTCTGGTCAGTTCGTCGAGAGGGGCTATGGCTTCGGCTACCAGCCTGCCGAACACGGATGCGGCCACGAAACCGTTTCGCGAAGCGTTGTCGATACTGCCCCCCTGCATCCAGTCGGATACGGCTTTTGTTGCCTGTATGGCGGCAGTGAAAAATTCGCTTTCTCCCATCGTGCCAAAATCTACCGAGTTGGGTATCAGGGGGGTAAGGGATTCCACAATTTCTTCCGTGTGGTCTTCCAAGAGCCTTCCGAGTCGGGCGAGATCTTTGTTTTCTGGCGCGTTGGCGCGCTCCGCGTCTTTTCCGCCTTTTCCTGAGTCTGAGCCGACCGGTGTCATTTGTTTTCAGATTATCGCATAACGCATGACTCGCGCTCGGCGGCCGGTGGGTATTTTGGGGCAATTATCCAATGTCAGCCTTTATCGGGTCGGCGATTTGGCATGAGAAAACATCATATGTCCTTGAATGCGATAAAAGAATGTCGACGGGATAGGGGGTCGTCGGGAGGGAATTCCCGCCCCGGGTATGGCATCCGCGGGAAGTCTTTCCCGGTTGTTTTTGTTATAGTTGAAAAGAGATGATTTGTATCAACCCAACCACCGGTCAAAAGCTGTATGAGATGCCGGAGATGACGGAAGAGGAGTTGTTTGGCTCGCTGGAACTCTCCCGCAATTGTTTTTCGGAGTTTCGTTCCTCGACCCATAAAGAACGCTCTGTTAAACTGGAAGCGTTTGCGGATGTTATGGAAGCCTCTCGGGATGACCTTGCCCGCATGATTACCCTGCAGATGGGCAAACCGATTCGTTCCGCCGTTGCAGAAGTGGAAAAGTCCGTACGGGCGATAAGACATTATGCCTCTTACGGGGCTAAATATTTAGCAGACGAAGAAATCGCGGAGAAGATCCCGGGTGTCGCAAAAGCTTTTAAGACCTATGAACCACTGGGGCCGATCTTGGCCATTATGCCGTGGAATTTCCCGATTTGGCAGGTAATCCGTTTTGCCGCCCCCGCTTTGGCAGCCGGCAACGTCTGTATTTTGAAGCACGCCGAAAACGTTTGGCAGACCGCCGAGGCCCTGGAGAAATTGTCCCTCGAAGCCGGATTTCCGCCGGGGTGTTTCCTTTCTCTCAACGCGGGAGTGCCGGACGTGGAAAAGATAATTTCCTCCGGGGACATCGCCGGCGTGACATTGACCGGTTCGACCTCGGCCGGTATCGCCGTGTCGCAACAGGCAGCCAAAAAACTGCTGCCTGTGCTGCTTGAGCTGGGCGGAAGTGATCCCTTTATCGTTTTGTCGGACGCCGACTTGGAAAGAGCCAGTTCGTATGCCGTGTTGTCCCGTTTTTCGAACGGCGGGCAGTCCTGCATAGCGGCAAAGCGCATTATCGTGCACGAAAGCATCAAAGACGCCTTCACGGAACTTTTTTTACAAAAAACAGCCGGGCTGAAAGTGGGGGATCCGCTTTTTGAAGACGTTGACCTGGGTCCGGTGGTGAGCGAAAGAGCTCTCGACACTTTGGAAGAGATGATTGCCGATGCCGTATCGCATGGGGCAAAAGTTTTATGCGGCGCAAAACGCATCCCGGGGAAAGGATTTTTTTTGGAGCCTACGGTTTTGGAGGACATAACTCCGGAAATGTCCGTATATTCAAAAGAAGTTTTCGGTCCGGTGGCCTCTGTATTTACCGTCGGCAGTGATGCGGAAGCCGTAGCCGTCGCCAACGATACCCCTTACGGGCTGGGCGCCGCCATCTGGACTGCCGACACGGAAAAAGCCCTCGCGATGGAAAAGCTTTTGCGGTGCGGGACGGTGGCTGTCAACAGGGAAGTGGCTTCTTATCCGGAGTTGCCATTCGGCGGGATCAAGATGTCCGGTTACGGCAGGGAATTGGCGGCCGAGGGTATCAGGTCTTTTTGTAATTGTAAGACAATTGTTATTAATTCATAAATATTGGGACAATTTCCAAGCCGTGACAAAAAATTGTAACTTAAAAATCATCTTGTACTGATTAAGTTGCCGGGATTGGGTAACATTTGCAAGATGAACAAACAAATATCCGACGGGGGAAACAAGACTGTAAGCGGGTTTCTTTCTGGCCGCCTGCTCAAATTTGGGGTGACGTCTCTGGTGGGGATGGGGGCCCTGTCTGCCGTATTGATTTTTGCGGTCGGTTCTGCGACGGCGCAAAACCTCTCCGTCAAGTATAGGCGACGGGAAGCAGGTTTTGAGGCCTATGCCGGACGCGGTCACGCTTCGGGACTCAAAGGGGCGAAAAAACTCAAAAGCTCTGTTTCCTCACGGGCTCCATTGCAGGTCGTCAGGGAATTCCCCAAGAATCACAGTTTGGATGCCAACGGAAGGGGAGCCATTGTGGTCAACTTTGACGCACCCCTGGCAAAGCGCACCAAACACCCCACCATTTTTCCAAAGGTGCCCGGTAAATGGCAAAAGACAAACACATCTTTTGTCTTCAGGCCCTCCGTGGCGATTCTGCCCAATACTCTGGAAACGGTAACGGTGCCGGCCGGCGTGACCTCCAGGGAGCGGGGCAAAACAGTCCGGCCATCTTCTTTTGAGTTTGCCACCAGGGCGGGTTCTGTTCTGCGCGTGGAGCAAATTCTCGCCGAGTTGAACTACTTGCCTTTGCATTTTGTGGCTTCTTTGCCAAAGCAAAAAAGAGCGGGCATCGGTTTGGCCGCCGCCGCCAAATACTTTTGGACTCCTCCACGGGGTACTTTCAAATGGAACTTTGTCCCTACTGCCGCTTTGGCCGCCGATTGGTCTCCGGGAGCACAAAACGTAATGTTCCAAGGAGCTCTGACCGCTTTCGAAGCCGATCACAATTTGGCGATGTCAACGACAGTGACCACGCAGGATTGGCAGTTGCTTTTGAAAGCCTCCATGAATCCCGCCGGATATCAAAATCCGCACGGCTATGACTATGCCTTGGTGCAGGAAGGGTCTCCGGAAACCCTGACCGTTTATCACAACGGACAGGTTGTCTTGAACACCCCGGCAAATACCGGAATTTCTCTGACCCCGACCACGCTCGGTACGTTTTACGTATATGAAAAGCTGCCTTATCAGGTCATGAGAGGCGTCAACCCGAACGGAGTGCCTTATGCGGACCCCGTCCAATATGTATCCTATTTTGACGGGGGCGAAGCGGTTCACTACATCTACAGAGCCGAGTACGGCTTCCCTCAAAGCTTGGGTTGCGTGGAGTTGCCGTTGGCCGCCGCCGCCACGGCTTACAGCTATTTGCCGTACGGGACTTTGGTAACCGTCGAACCTTAATCGTTGTCGTCACGGTATTCTTGCCGTGGTGAAGCGGAAGGCTTTATACGTTGAATCTGAATTCGACCACGTCTCCGTCTTTCATGACGTAGTCCTTTCCTTCTATCCGCACTTTCCCTTCCGATCTGGCGTTGGCCAGCGACCCGTATTGAATCAGGTCGTCGTAGCTGATGATTTCGGCTTTGATGAAACCTTTCTGAAAATCGGTGTGGATGGCGCCGGCGGCTTCCGGCGCTTTGGCCCCCGCTTTTATTGTCCAGGAACGCACCTCTTTTGGTCCGGCCGTCAGAAAGCTTTGCAGGCCGAGTGTGGAAAAGGCCGTCCTGATCAATTGGGCCAGGCCTGTTTCATTTTGTCCGAAGGACAACAGCAATTCCAGCTTTTCCTCTTCCGATAACGTGTTCATTTCGGCCTCCAGCTCCGCCGACATAAACACGGCAGGAGCGGGGGATACGGCTTCCGCCAGTTTTTTGTGTGCCGCGGTATCCGAAATTTCGTCTTCTCCGATATTGAAGACGTAAATTGTCTTTTTGGCCGTCAAAAGGTGCAGTTCTTTTAAATATTTATGGGTGTATTCGTTGTCCATAAACTCTTTTCCAACCGGAGAAGACAGAGCTTTGTCTGCCGTTACCCCTTTGGCCAGTTCGCCGGTCAGAAATTGCACGGCTTCGGAGGCAGAGGCCATCTCGGGTTTCACCTTGGCCTCTTTTGCCGCTTTCGCTGCTCTGGAATCCAGAGTTTCAAGGTCGGCCAAAATGAGTTCCGTGTTGACGGTTCCCATGTCGGATAAAGGATCGGACTGTCCGGCTACGTGAATAACGTCCGGATCAGAAAAGACTCTGACCACCTGACACGTTACGTCAGTTTCTCTGATGGCCGCCAAGAATTTATTTCCCAATCCTTCTCCCTGGGAGGCTCCGCTGACAATTCCGGCGATATCGACAAACGTGACTGAGGAAGGTATGACTTTTTGGCTGTTGTAAAGTTCGGCCAATTTTTCCAGCCTTTTATCCGGAACACTCACCACGCCCACGTTCGGCTCTATGGTGGCGAACGGGTAATTGGCCGCCAGAATATTATTTGATGTCAATGCGTTGAAAAGCGTTGATTTGCCGACATTGGGAAGACCCACTATCCCCACGGATAAACTCAAAGTCGTGTACTCCTTAGTTTGACGTGCAGTCATTGTAACAAAGTTTCTCTCCAAAAAACCTTATGGCGCAAAGTATTTTGTGAGCAAAGCGACTCAATATTTTTGCCCGGTTATGCCGTGCCGTTTCGCACGGTTCCCGGCTGCGCTATCCTTAAGGAGAAAGATTTCAGAGTTTTCCGCAGACACAAGAGGTTAAATTTATGACGGTGACCACTTTGGCAAAAAAAGACGGGGCTACTCCCGCCGTAAAGCCGCTTCTCAGGGGATATTTGCATTTGGCGGCTCTTGCGGTGTCTTTGGTCGCCGGCCCCATTTTAATAAGCAGGGCAAAAAATGCCGAGGAGTATTTTGCCCTGTCGGTTTATGCGGCTTCCTTGGTGTTTCTTTTCGGCGTAAGCGCTCTTTACCACAGGGGAAACTGGTCCCCCGGGGTCAGAAGGATATTCAAGCGCCTCGATCATGCCACGATATTTTATGCCATAGCCGGCAACTATACGGCGGTGGCCTTACTTGGACTCCGAGGGTGGCCGGAACTCTTTCTCCTGACCCTGGTCTGGGTGGGTTCCGTTTGCGGTGTGGCGATCAGGGAAATATTTTTGGATCTGCCGAAGTCTCTGACGGCCATTCCCTATGTCGTCGTCGGATGGTCGGCGCTTTTCGTGCTGCCGCAGCTGTGGCGCTCTCTGAGCGGTCCGGGTCTGCTGCTCACCGTGGCCGGCGGGGTAGCCTATACCTGCGGCGCCGTTGTTTACGGTCTGAAAAAACCCAACTTCAACCCCAGGGTTTTCGGGTATCACGAATTGTTTCACGCTTTTACGATCATAGGGGCGGGGTGTCAGTTTGCATCCATAGCCGCTTTTGCCTTACCGCGTTCGTAACGGACAAAACAACGGGCGTCAGTCTCTTTTTCCCGTCGGATTCGCCGTCTCTGTGATTGCGGGGGACGCCGTCTTGAGTACAATGTAATTATGCCCGCAAAGCCGATTAGGTTTGATCTGACCAACGCCCTCACCGCTTGGGGTTTCTCGCCTTTTCAGATAGGCGTCATCATCGTTTTGCTGGCTCTCGGCGTTTGGTATGCATACGGCACCTATCTGCTTGCCCTGAAAGGGCGGAAATGGTCGAACTGGCGCCTCCTCTCTTTCGTGGCCGGTCTGTTCTTGGTGGACGTGGCTTTGCAGTCTCCGCTGGCCGCTTTTACGGCCTCCTATTTCCAGGCCCATGCCCTGCAGCACCTTATTTTGATGGCTGGGGCGCCTCCGCTTCTTGCCCTCGGAGCCCCTTCGACGCTGCTGTTGCAGACGGCATCGAGGGAACACAAGACTCTGTGGCTCAAGTTTTTGCGCTCCAAGCCCTTTTCTTTTATTTCTCATCCCATTCCGGTCTGGTTTTTGTACTACGGGGCCATGTTTGCGTTTTTTCTGACTCCCGCCATCGGGTTTGCCATGGAACATATGGCTTTGATGGACTTGATCAACGTGGGATTTTTACTGGGATCCACTCTTTTTTGGTGGCCGATCATTGCGGTGGATCCGATACCGAGATGGCAAATGGACTACGGCGCGAAATTGGTCAATTTGCTGTTGGGTGTGCCGATAGAGGCATTTCTCGGCATTACCATCATGATGAACCATTCCCCGATAGCTCCCATGTACAGTCTGGCAAGCACTCACGCGGGGGGAGGCATTTTGTGGTCAACGTCTGAGCTTTTTTCCGTGGCGGCGATACTTCCCATTTTTGTCCAGTGGATGCATTCCGAGGACAGGAAAGCCGCCCGCTACGACAGGGCGGCAAATATCGAAGCGTTTGATCCGGAAGCCGAAGCCCAAGCCGCAATCGTGGCGGTCATAGCGGCTCCGCCGTCGGCGCACCGCAGCGTAAATCCGTAGCGCCCGACGGCTTTCGACGGTAAAGAGCCGTGATTTTCTTTCGGCAAAACGCGTTGAGCCGTCGCGGGATAAAACCCCGAAGTGCCGCCGCGGAGCCGGGAGAGATCCAAATACTTCACAAACATCACCTTCCCACGTCATATGCGCATAAGTTTCAGGTACCCTTATTTATATGTGCGGCATTATAGGGATAACCGGTTCCGAGGACACCGCGGCGGGTCTGCTGGAAGGTCTGGCTCTGTTGGAATACAGAGGTTACGATTCAGCCGGCATAGCCGTTGTGGAACCGTCCAATAAGATTTTTAGACTGAGGGCAGCCGAACAGGGCGGCTCTTTGTATCACCTCGGCAACGGTTTGCCGAAGGAAAAAACCGCCCGGCTGAAGTATGCGGCCGGCATAGGACACACGCGATGGGCGACACACGGGGCGCCGACCGTTTCCAACGCCCACCCTCACGTGGACTGCCAGTCCACTTTGGCCGTCGTTCACAACGGGATTATCGAAAACCACAACCGGCTGGCACGTGATCTGAAAGAGCGAGGTCACCATTTCGCTTCGGAAACCGACACCGAAGTCATCGCCCACCTTTTGGAAGAACAAATTGCCGGCGGGAAAAGCGTGAAGGATGCGGTCATTTCTCTGTTGACGGTTCTGAGGGGAGCTTTTGCTCTGGCCCTCGTGCACAAAGACTTTCCCGACACAATATATGCGGCCAGGAGAACCTCTCCGCTCATCATCGGCTCCGAAGCCGGCGTGGGTTTGCTTGCCTCCGACGTGGCGGCCGTTTTGGAGAGAACCAGAAACTTATTCGAACTCGGAGACGATCAAGCGGCCGAAATCCGTCCCGGTGCTTTCAGGGTCTATGACCATCTCGGGGTAGAGATGCAGCCCAAAGCCATCAACGTCGGCTGGTCGACGGAAGCCGCCCGCAAGGGGGGATTCCCCGACTATATGTCCAAAGAAATTCACGAACAACCGAGAGCTGTGGCCGAGACGATCTTGGGAAGACTGGAGCCTTCCGGTGAAACTCGTCTCGAGGAACTGGATATAGACGACGGCCGACTGGCCGCCGTCGAAAGAGTTTTGTTGGTGGCCTGCGGTTCCAGCTATCATGCGGCTCTGGCGGGCAGGCATGCGATGGAAGCTTGGGCCAAAATACCTGCCGAAGTGGATATAGCAAGCGAAATGCGCTACAGGTCGATGCAAATTCCAAAAAATACTCTGGTGGTGGCGATAAGCCAGTCCGGAGAGACAACCGACACTTATCACGCCATGCGTCAAGCCCGTTCTCAGGAGGTTATGACGGTGGCCGTCACCAACGTGGTGGGATCGTTGATGACAAGGGAGACCGACGGGGTCCTCTACACAAGGGCGGGTCCCGAGATAGGGGTGGCTTCCACCAAGTGCCATGTGGCCCAGCTGGCTCTTTTACAGTGTCTGGCTCTCCGTGTGGCGGATCTCAAAGGGACTTTGTCGGTTGCGGAGAAGTCGGCGGTTGCCGAAGAAATACTAAGTCTGCCTTCGTTGATCGAGCGGACTTTACTTGGCCAGGAACAATTCCGCAAGGTGGCCGAGCGTTACGCGGAAGCAAGAGATTTTTACTATTTGGGGCGAAGGTTGGGTTTTCCGGTAGCCCTGGAAGGTGCCCTAAAATTAAAAGAATTGGCCTATGTGCGCGCCGAAGCCTATCCGGCGGGAGAGATGAAGCACGGTCCGATCTCTCTGATCGAACCCGGCTCCGTGGTCGTGGTGGTGGCAAAGCGCTCTTCCCTGTGGGAAAAAATTATGGCCAACGTGGAAGAAATGAGGGCGCGCGGCGCCACCGTCATAGCCGTCGCCGACGAAGGTGACGAAGAGACGGCCGCGCTGGTGGACGACGTGTTGGAAACACCGCCGGTCACGGAAGTCTGCTCTCCCGTCATAGGAGTTTTGCCCCTGCAGGTGTTTGCCTATACCGTTGCCAAAGCCAAAGGCCACGATGTGGACAGGCCGCGCAATTTGGCAAAAGTCGTGACGGTGGAATAGAGAAGCCGGGCGGAGGTCTGCAGCGGTTTTTGAAACGGTACCGGCGCGGAGTTTTTTGGAGAGGATGCGGTTGTTGGGAGTGGGAATCGACGTTGTCGACTTGCAGCGTTTCCGGGAAATTTTGCTCAGACGTCCGAAGATGGCGGAAAAAATATTTTCGGAAAACGAACTGAAAGACATGGGCTCCAGGTCGGATCCGGTGCCGGGTCTGGCGGGGAGGTTTTGTGCCAAGGAAGCTTTCTTGAAGGCCATGGGGAAAGGTCTCTTTGTGTGTTCTCTGAAGGAAATAGAAGTGCACAAAACGGCTTCCGGGGCACCCGAACTCCGTCTCGGGGCCAAAGCCGCCGTTTTGGCGGAGGAGATGGGCGCAAAAAGATTTGAGATATCCATCTCTCACAGCGGCTTGGTCGCGACCGCCGTTGTGATAATAAGCTGAAACTTATCGCCTTCCTTCTTTTCCCGGATTGCTTTATTGGGCTAACTTATTAATTGTGAAGCCAGTTTTTACTCCGGAAGAGATGAAACAAATAGATGCCGAGGCCCATGCAAAAATAGGGATCGAGACCCTGATCGAAAGGGCCGGATTTGCCTTGGCCAGAAAGGCCGCCGTACTCTTGGGCGGTACGTACGGGAAACGGGTAATCATATTTGCCGGAAAAGGAAACAACGGCCAAGACGGTCGGCTGTCCGGCACAATATTGGAAAAAAGAGGCGTGCAAGTGGAAACGGTGGAAGTAAACCAGGCTCCGGAGGGTCTCCCGGAGTGTGATTTGGTGATAGACGCCGCTTTCGGAACCGGTTTTCACGGGAGGTTTCATGCCCCCCAACTTGTGCCCGGCACAAAAGTGCTGGCGGCGGATTTGCCCTCCGGTTTGGACGGACAGACCGGCGTCGCCAACGGCCATATTCTGGCGGCGGATGCCACTCTTACCTTCGGCGCATACAAGCCCGGTCTTTTCCTGAACGACGGCCTGCTGAGTTCGGGAGACGTAGAGCTTGCCCCCATCGGTCTGGAAGAAACCGCCGCGGAGTCTTGGCAACCGACCATACATCTTGTGGAGGATGCGGACCTCCTTTCTCTGCTTGCGGACAGGCCCAGAACCGGGCACAAGTGGAACGCGCCGCTGTATGTTTTGGCGGGTTCCGGACAGATGCTGGGGGCGGCCTCGTTTGTGGCCGAAGGAGCCTACAGGGCCGGAGCGGGAATGGTCAGACTGGCCGTACCGGGCCTCGGGGGCACGCGGACCGCCAGTCTGGAAGCCGTGCACAGGGATATTCCGGCCTTGCATTTTGCCGACCGGGTTTTGGAGGATATCGGCAGAAGCAAAGCCATGGTGATCGGCCCCGGGTTGGGCGTCAATGCGGAACAGGACTATCAGATAAGGCGTCTGATATCAAGTCTTCCGATACCGACGGTCATAGATGCCGACGCGGTGGCGGCCTTGGGGACGGTGGAAGAGGCGCAAAGAATTCTGGCCGGCAGGAGAGCTCCCGCGGTGATGACGCCGCACGACGGAGAATACACCCGTCTCGTGGGCTCGCGCCCCGGAGCCGACAGGATAACGGCAGCCGTCAACCTGGCAAGAAAATTGAGGATAACGGTGCTCCTGAAGGGACCCACAACGGTGGTTGCCGATCAAAACGGCAAGGTTTTGATAGTGGCTTCCGGATCGCAAAACCTCTCTACGGCCGGTACCGGCGACGTTTTGGCCGGTATAATCGGAGCTTTTATGGCCAGGGGTCTCAACCCCTTTTTCGCCTCCGCTCTTGCTGCCCACGTGCATGGCAAGGCAAGCAGACTCGGTTGGCGGGACTCGATGACTGCTTCCGACCTGCCTGTTTTGGTTGCCAAAGTCTTGGACGAAATCAAAGGAAAGCGCTGTTACCCCAAATATGTTTCTTCCGAGCAGAGGATGACGTGAATAATATTTTCAGAAGCAATTGGCTCGAGGTGGATTTGGCTGCTTACGGGCAAAATGTAATGGCAATGAAGTCTCTTATCGGAAAAGCCCGTCTCTGTGCCGTCGTCAAAGCCGACGCTTACGGACACGGTGCGGCGGAAATTTCCGCCGCCGCTCTGAAAAACGGCGCCGACATGTTGGCGGTGGCTTTGGTCGAAGAGGGAATAGCCCTCCGGGAGAGCGGCATTTCTTCGCCTATTTTGCTTCTTTCCGAACCCGGAAGCGAAGGCATCAAAGAAGCAGTCAATAATAACCTGATACTCACTTTATACACCCCGGGCGGGGTAAAGGCCGCCGCCGAAGCTTACCGAGCCAGGCGGGATTCCCGACAGCCGCCGCCGGTCGGTTCTCTTTTGGGGGTTCACGTAAAAATGGACACAGGCATGCACCGCGTGGGGGTTTCCGAAGCGGACTTGCCGGATTTACTGGATGCGGTCATCTCTTCGGGGGCACTGAAGCCGGTCGGTTTTTGGAGTCACCTGGCTGTGGCAGATGAATGCAAAGACCCTTTTACGGCGTTGCAATTGGAGAGGCTGAAGAGGGCGTACGACAAAACACTTCTCGGTCGCGTCCGGCAGAAAGAAACAATTTTGCTGCATATAGCCAATTCTGCGGGAGCGATTTATCATAAGGAAACACGCCTGGATATGGTGCGCTCCGGCATTGCCCTTTACGGGTATCTGCCGTCGCGGTCATGCGAACCGGAGTCACGTTCCGATGCCGAGGCGCTGTCTTTGATCAAACCCGTGCTTTCCTGGAAAACAAAAGTACATTTTACCAGGACCGTCAAAAAAGGCGAAGCAATAAGTTACGGATTGCTGAAGCCGCTTGCGGAAGATTCGTTGGTGGCCGTCATACCGGCCGGATATCACGACGGGATTCCGAGAGCTCTCTTTGGCGCCGGATGCGACGTTTTGATAGGGGGGAAAAGGAGACGCATCGCCGGTCAGGTCACGATGGATCAGATTATGGTCGACTGCGGCAGCGAAGGCGACGTTTTGCCGGGAGACGAAGCCGTCATATTGGGCAGACAGGGCAAAGAGGAGATCACAGCACAGGATTGGGCAGATAAACTGGGCACGATTTCCTATGAAATTATTTGTGGCATAGGACCGAGAGTCCCCCGGCTTTATCCGGATTCGGCTGCTGCGGACCGGGAAAACAGGTGACCCGCCGATTCGGATATCGGCCGGTTCGTTTTTGCAAAATGCCTAAGCTGTGATATCGGGACAAGCGGGCGGATAACATGGAAAAACTCATATCGGAACTTTCGTCGTTGGCCGCAGAGGCATCGGCCTGCGCGTCATGCCGTCTTTTTTCGGGACGCAAGAACGCGGTGTTTGGAGACGGAAACTGTCTTTCTCCCCTGTTTTTGATAGGGGAGGCTCCGGGACGGGAAGAAGACGCACAAGGAATCCCTTTTGTCGGCAGA
This sequence comes from Actinomycetes bacterium, assembly GCA_021796535.1. Taxonomy (GTDB): domain Bacteria; phylum Actinomycetota; class Acidimicrobiia; order Acidimicrobiales; family Bog-793; genus JAJZMK01. Next base: position 67,852 of record JAKABW010000007.1, read on the forward strand.
TCGGGAAAGCTGCTGGATAAACTCTTGACGGAAGAAATAGGTATCACGAGAGCGGATTACTATATCGCCAACATCATAAAGTGCCGTCCGCCGGAAAACAGGAATCCGCTGCCCGACGAAGTGGAGAGTTGCCGTCATTTCATAACGGAACAGATACGGCTGATAAAGCCCAAGGTAATTCTGACTTTGGGCAATTTTGCCTCCCAGGCGGTTCTGGAATCCAAGGAGGGGATAACAAAATTGCGCGAACGGGTATTTGATATAGTCATAGGTAACGTAAAAGTCAAAGTTGTGCCCACTTACCATCCCTCTTATATCCTGAGGGCGGGAGGGATGGCCATGGCTGAGATGAGATCGGATATGATCAGAGTAAAAAAATTGTTGCGGCAATAAAAGCGGCGACTTTGTGAGGCAATATTTGCAACCATGACTGTATTTCTTGAAGCGGAAATAACCGGTGAAACGGAAACCAAGGCTTTCGGCGGCGCTTTTGCCGAATGTGTCAAGCCGAAAGATTTAATTTTGCTCGTGGGCGATCTCGGGGCCGGCAAGACGACGTTTGTCTCGGGCGCGGTAAGCAGACTTTGCCCGGGTGAGGAGGCCACGAGTCCCACTTTTACGTTGGTACACAGGTACCGGGGTTTGAACTTTGACGTTCTGCATGCGGATTTATGGCGTCTGGATAACGAGAAAGAAATCACGGACCTGTCTATTTGGGAAGAATTGGAAGAAGGAGCGGCTGCTTTTGTAGAATGGGGGGACAAAGCCGGGGAATTGCTGGGTGTGCCGGATTATTTGATTTCTTTCGGTGAACAAAAGCCCGGGTCCAGACTCGTCCGCATATTTTTTCCCGATCAGGGAAAAGACCCGAACGAAGCGTTCTTTTTGTACGGTTCGGCGACGGCCGAAGTTGACATAAGCGACGTATCGGCGGAGGAAAACTCCGGAATTACGCGTCCCCTGAAAGCAGCGTTTTGCAAAAACGGAATCAGTGTCAAAGAAAGGCGGACACAAACAGTATAAACGCGCGATCTGTGCGGTTATACTGTCACACCATCCATGGATCAAACCAATTCGAGTAAAAAATTACTGGCTGTGGAAACCGCAACATTTGAGGTCGGAGTCGCTTTGGCGGACGGCGGAGAGATTTTGGGTGCCGCCTCTCGTCCAGCCGAGAACCGTCATGCGGAAGAACTTTTTTGTCTGACGGAGGAATTGCTTTCCGTTGCCGGCCTGAGCCTCCGAGATCTGGACGCTTTTGCCGTGGATGTGGGCCCGGGTCTTTTTACGGGACTGCGCGTCGGGGTCTCGGCCGTCAACGCTCTTGCCTACGGCCTGGGCCGACCCGTCGTGGCCGTGTCGGGAACTGCCGTCCTCCGAGAGGCACTCGCGAGAGAATGTTTTGCCGCCGTGCCGGGAACATTTTATTTGCCCGTGCCGGTGCTGGACGTGAGGAGGGGGGAAGTGGCTTTTGACCTGCGGGGACCACTCTTGTCGGGGGCCGGGCATATTCTGTCCGGAGAGACCGAGTCGGACGGGGGGGAGGTCGGTGCCCCGGGTCTTGACACCCCGATCAATTTCTGTCGGGGATTGGCGGACTTTGTCGGACGCGCAATACGCAGCGACATCTCAGACACGACATTTCCCGGCGGACAGGTCGGCCTTTGCCTGGTCTTGGCCGGCAGCGGCGCTTACCGTTACCGGGAGATACTGCAAAATGCCCTCACGGATTTGTTGGGCGAATATAAAAATGTCACTTTTTTCTTCCGAGACGGTCTTGATGTCCCGCCGGTATCGGTATTGGCGGAATTGGCGTATTCCCGTTTTATAAGCGGCGATCATTTGTTTGGCGACTGTTTTCAAAAGCCTTTATATTTGCGGGAAGCGGATGCCAAAGTCGGCGCGTGGAAAGACGCCAAGCTCGGCAAATAGATTTTGTGTATGGCTTTTGCAATTTTTTGCCTTATGAAAACAGGCGCTTGTGTGTCATGCATGACAAAGTGTAAAACTCTGTCAGATCCAAGACGGCATAGTGTTTTGGCGGCAAGAAAACGGCCAAAACCGCAATTTACGCTTATCGGAGAACGGCGACACGATGCCGGAGCGTAAGGACAGATCCCTTTTCGGCAACAGGGAGGGCTTCGGACCCGATTCGGCGGGCGGGTCCTTATTCCGTCGGGCTTTTCCCGGCGGTGTTTTGTGTCGACGGTCGACGGAAAGTAGAATATGAAGCATGAAAAACACGGTGCCCGTCGAAATTTTGGAACTCGATCCGATACCGGAGGCCTACCTGATGCAGGCACCTCCCGAGAAGGTACTGGCCGAAGTACGCTTTCCTTCTGTGCCGGAATTGGTTACCGAAGAGGGGGAACAGACACTGGCTTCATTCTTGAAGCGTTACCCGGTGCGTCAACAGATCCGCTCCGGACAGATACCCGTCGGCTCCATAGTCCAATCAACAACAGCAACCCCCATTCTTACCAGGACTTTTTCTGATCGGGAAAACTCATGGGTAGTTACCGTCTCTGACATCTCGGTTATCGTCGAGACGAAAAACTATTCTTCAAAGGACGATTTTTGCAAACGGACGCACGAAGTCTTTGCGGCCATGGCTTCGGTATATAAGCCGCTTGTTGTGGACAACGTGGGTTTGCGTTACATCGATCGGGTTACCGACGACTCCCGACTCATCCGGCTTGACAGGCACACCGAGCCGAGACTGAGCGTTCTCTGCGACGTGACGGAAGACAACATCCCGGCGGAGCACAGCATCAGTTATTCGATGATCCGCATATCCAATAACGAACGCCTGAGGGTGAGAAGTGCCGTATTGCCGCCGTCGGCCATCCTCGATCCCTCGGTGACTCCGACCGACGTCAAGTCATGGGTGCTCGATCTCAACCTCTTTACGGTGAAAGGAGGGATTCTCTTTGACCCGCAGGCCCTTGAAGAGCGGCTTGGGAGGTATTCCGCGTATATCTACTCCGCGTTTCGCTGGGCGACAACCGATGCTTTTTTGGAGACTTTCGGAGTAAAGTACAGAGCACCGGCGGAGGAAGAGCCGCGACCCGACGGCGGGGGGCAATCCGCCGATTGAGCGCATTTTTTGTCTTCCGTGCCGTTCGATGAATTCCGCAGGGGGTCGTCATAATGTCATGGCGGAAGAATTTATAAGCAGAAGACGATATTGCAATTTTGCACTATACTTTGACCTGAAACGACAACCAGTCATTTCAGGTCAAAAACGCTGTATTGCCGGACGCTTCAAGAAGCCAAAGTGGATCTGTTAAAATCTGTCAAAATTAATTCACGATTTTTGCCGGAAGACGGCCGAGAGTACGTTTTGCGCATAACAAAGATGCGCAAGACGCATGTCAAGCAGGTTCTTTCGATCGAGCAGGAAGTATTTCCAAGACCTTGGTCGGCCGTTATCTATGCCGCCGAGCTTGCCCAACCGGACAAGCGCAGTTATTATGTGGCCAAAATAGGCCGTTACGTGGTCGGCTACGGCGGGTATATGGTCGTACACGGGGAAGCCCATATTACGACTCTGGCGGTCGATCCCAAGTGGCAGAAAAATCATATCGGCATGTTGTTGCTGTTTCGTCTTATAAGCGATGCCGTAAAGATGTCTCTGGAGGCGGCCACCCTGGAAGTGAGAGCAAGCAATATAGCCGCTCAAAGACTGTATTTTAAATTCGGTTTTGTGCCGGCCGGAATCAGAAAGAATTATTATGCCGAGGTAAACGAAGATGCGATAGTGATGTGGGCGGAAAACATGCGTTCGGCGGAGTACCGGGAAAGGCTGGAATTACTCGGCGTGTATCTGAAGGCAAAGCTTTTCTTCGAAGGCGATTTAGAGTATAAGGCCCGTTTTAGGGTCGAAGCAGAATAGCGTAAAAACATGACAACCGTTTATAGAGACGCCGCGAAGCCGTCTTTTCCTCTCGTATTGGGAATCGAGACTTCCTGTGACGAAACAGCCGCCGCCGTCGTAAAAGACGGCCGGAAAATGATCTCCTCGGTGGTATCCAGTCAGATTAGATTGCACGAAGACTTTGGGGGAGTGGTTCCTGAAATTGCTTCCCGTTCTCATCTGGAGTCGGTGATCTATGTCGTAAAAAAAGCGCTTTCTGATGCCGGCCTCACGGATACCGGCGAAGGAATCGACGCCGTGGCCGTGACAAACGGCCCCGGTCTCATCGGGGCGCTGCTCGTGGGATTGTCGACGGCAAAAGCGCTCGCCATGGCCTGGAACAAACCTTTTATTGCCGTAAACCACCTGGAAGGTCACCTGTACGCGGCGTTGTTGGAGAATGAGGATTTTGCCATGCCGGCAGTCGTGGAACTTGTTTCCGGAGGCCATACTCTGCTTATTTTTATGGAAACTCTCGGCAGCTATAAAATTATCGGTTCCACCGTGGACGACGCTGCCGGCGAGGCCTTTGATAAGGTGTCGAGATTTTTGGGTCTCGGCTATCCCGGCGGTCCGGCCATCGAGAGGATCGCCGTCGGCGGTGACGGCTCTGCCGTGAAATTCCCCCAACCCATGCTGAATCAGGGTTTGAATTTATCTTTCAGCGGTTTGAAAACGGCGGTGGTGAACTTTTACAAGCAAAACCCGGAATTTCCGATTCCAGACATAGCGGCCTCTTTTCAGAGCTGCGCGGTGAATGTGCTGACGGCCAAAGCTGTGGCGGCCGTCACGGAGACGGGAGCAAGAAGTCTCTGTTTGGCGGGCGGCGTGGCGGCCAATTCGCTCTTGAGGGCGGAAATAAAAGCGGCGGCGGATGCCATCGGGGTTGCCTGCTATCTGCCGTCCAAGTCCATGTGCACCGACAATGCGGCGATGATAGCGGCCGCCGGTTACCACAGGCTGCAAGCCGGAGAGAAGTCCTCTCTCGATACCGGAGCCGTCGCCAACCTCAGACTGTAATTTTCCGGGCTTGCTTCGGGAACCTCCGGCGCGGTCAAAACCCGGGCGGATCGCCCGCCTTTTTGCTTTGATCGTTTATTTTCAGAGCTGCTTCTTCACGCTTTCCCCAAACCTGAATTATCTTATCAGGTAAACCTGATAAGATAATTCAGGTAAACCTGATAAGATTTGGGGAAAAGAATGGCTGCGGAGGTGAATATCAGCGACAGAGAGGGCGGGACCCTGCGGACCGACCGGGCTGATTCCGAGGCTGCGAAAAGGCACCGGGTGACAAAGCTGATGTTTTTTGCCGTTTGGGGGCCGGGGCTGATCGTCATGTTGGCGGATACGGATATAGGCAGTCTGGTGACGGCGGCCCAATCCGGGGCCAAACTCGGTTATAAAATGATTCTTCCCAACCTTATTTTAATTCCGGTTCTCTATGTGGTCCAAGAGATGACGGCCAGGCTGGGCATTCTGACCGGCAAAGGCCACGGGGCTTTGATACGCGAACACTTCGGAAAAAAATGGGGTCTGCTTTCGGCGGTGACTCTGTTTGCCTCTTCCATCGGGGCCCTGTTGACCGAGTTTGCCGGGGTTGCCGGGGTGGGCGAACTTTTCGGGTTGCCCCCGGGACTGACCGTCCCGGTGGCCGCGGCTTTTTTGATAGGCGTGGCTTTTACGGGCAGCTATCGACGGGTGGAAAGAATCGGCGTAGCACTGGGTCTGGCGGAATTGGTTTTCATTCCGGCTGTTTTTCTCGCCCACCCGAACGTTCATCGGGTTTTGACGTCGTTTGGGCAAGTGCCGTTGCACGACCATTCTTACACCGTACTTCTGGCGGCCAATGTCGGAGCGGTGATCATGCCGTGGATGGTGTTTTATCAACAGGGGGCCGTCATCGATAAAAAATTGACCCCGTCAAATCTACGGAGCGAAAAACGGGACACGCTTTTCGGGTCCTTTTTGACGCAGCTGATAGCCGTGGGGGTGGTTATTGTTTTTGCGGCCACCGTTTGGGCGCATCACAGCGGCGGGGCTTCTCTTTCTACGGTCGAAAGCATGGCGAGAGGCTTGCAGCCTTATCTGGGGAATATGGCGGCAAAAGTCATCATTGCCGCGGCCCTTACGGGTGCCGCCCTGGTGGCCGCACTCGTGGCTTCTTTGGCCGGCACTTGGGGACTGTCCGAGGTTTTGGGTTGGCGTCACAGTCTGAACGAAAAACTCTCGCACAAGAACGCCAAGTTCTACGCGGCATATGCCATGGTACACGTGATAGGCGCACTTATCGTATTGGCGAACGTGGATTTGGTGAACTTGGTGATAGACGTGGAAGTAATGAACGCTTTACTGCTGCCCGTCGTGGTGGGTTTTTTGTTGGTTCTGGAAGCCAAGGTGCTTCCCAGACCTTACCGCATAAGAGGGGCGTACCGTTTTTTTGCCACGCTCTTGTGTCTGGCTGTGATGGGTTTTGCCCTTTACACCATTCCCGTCGTGCTCTGAGGCCAAAGACTAACCGGAGACTGATTCGGTGAGTTTTTCGGCCGTTTTGACGATTGTCTCGGCGATGCCGATATCGTCGTCGGTCATCAGATTGGCCATTATTTTAAGTAGGACAGACATGACGGTCTTGGAGTTCATGCCGGTCGATACGAGCACGCGAAGCAGATTGGGCTTGCCCATCAGCTGCAAAAACAAACGGGCAACTTTATAGTAGCTGCCATAATGGATATCCAGGAGTTCCCGGTATTCGGCGAGTGCCTCCGGCTTTTCGTAGCGCACGGCTTTGCTGAGCACGGAAGCCGCCAGCCGGCCCGATTCGTAAGCGTAAGATATTCCTTCGCCGTTGAAAGGATTGATGAGACCTGCCGCGTCCCCGGCCACCAGGTACCTGTGTCCGGTAAGGGGGGCATTGGACATACCCATGGGCAATTTGCCGCCGGTCGGCTCCGAAAGGCGGTTCTTTTCGCACAGGCCCCACGAATCCGGAGTCTGGCTCACAAAAGTCTCCAAGAGGTGGGTTGTGTTTACTTCTTTCCATTTGGCCATGGTGGATACCAGGCCTATCCCGACGTTGACTCTGCCGTCTCCGAGAGGGAAAATCCATCCGTAGCCGGGGAGAAGGGTTCCGTCCGGGGAGTAGATATCCAGTTGCGACTCAATGTAGGGATCGTGGCTCCTGACAGAAGTGTAATAGCCGCGGATGGCCAGAGCAAACGGCAGCTTTCTGTCGCGGGTGACGCCGAGAGAGCGGCCCAGACGGGAATTGGCCCCGTCAGCAATCAGCAAGTACTTGGCTCTGAGAGTGAAGGAGGTTTCACTCAGCTTGTCCCTGAGGTCTGCCCGCACGCCGTCATTGTCGGTTTTTACGCCGATGGCTTCGCAACCCTGCCTGATTTCGGCCCCTGCCGCTTTGGCGTTTTCCAGAACCAGGGCGTCCAGGTCGTAACGGGTTACCACGTATCCGTATTCCGGCAAGCCGGGAACTTTTGGCCAATCCAGGGTCAGCTCTTTGCCGAAGGCCCGTGTGCGCAAGCCGAAGTATTTATGAAAAGAGGAAAGTGAGTCTTTGATCCCCATGTCCTCAAGTTGGCGGATAGCGCGCGGCGTGAGTCCGTCTCCGCACGTTTTCTCCCTGGGAAAGACTTTTTTCTCCGCCAACACCACTTTGTAGCCGTTGGAGGCCAACCAGAAGGCGGCCGAAGAGCCGGCCGGACCTCCCCCCACAATCAATACGTCGCAATCCTGTTTGTCTGGGAGTTCCGGCGGGAGCAAGGTTTTTCCTGTGTCAGTTTCCACAGCAAAGATTCTACATTTTCTGAAGCCGCAATTGCGGTGTTTCGCCCGACAGACATTCATCGCGACCCTGTTTTGCTTACCCTGCCGGGTTTTGCCCGCAATTTATGTGGTTTATTCCAAATAATGCAGCTTTAAATTTAGTATACCCTTTCAATCCGTGCTAAAAATTAATAGCGATGGGAAGTCTTGACAGTTACTTACCGATATTTTTGTTGGGCGTGTTGGCCGTGGCCTTCGCGGGTCTTTCCTTGCTTGCATCCAAGCTGCTGGCCCCGAAGCGTCCCACCGTTGCCAAAGAAGAGCCGTACGAGTGCGGAATAGTGCCGACGTATGAACCGCCGCGGCGCTTTCCGGTACGCTTCTACTTGGTGGCTATGATATTTGTCATTTTCGACGTGGAAGTCATATTTCTTTTCCCTTTCGCAGTCATATACAACCAACTGGGAAGATTTGGCCTGGTTGAGATAATAGTTTTTGCGGCAGCAGTGTTTTTCTCCTTTATATATCTGATTGCCAACGGTGCCCTCGATTGGGGTCCGGTGAAGGCAATGAGACCGAATATAGGGGGCGGCGCTCTGCGGACGACGAGCGGAACCGTTAAGCGTTACGGTTCCAACGACGATAAAGCCGCCTAATACTTATCGTCGCCGTTTGCGGGATAAGCTCATTTGGCTTATCCTTGTGAATGAATTTGCTAAGTTTGTATCGGGTAGTTGTAGCTCTCGGAAAAACGGATGGGAGCTATCAAAGTTTGAAGGAGGTTCCGGGTGTCTTCTTGGAAAGGTTTAGAGTCACTTAGTCATAATTTCCTTACCGGCAACCTTGAGGGTCTGGTCAAGTGGTCGCGAAAGTCGAGTATGTGGCCGGCCACATTCGGTTTGGCGTGCTGCGCCATCGAGATGATGGCGGCGGGAGCGGCGGACTTTGACTTGGCCAGATTCGGCATGGAGGTTTTTCGTCCTTCGCCGCGCCAATCCGATCTCATGATCGTCGCCGGCAGGGTTTCGCAAAAAATGGCTCCGGTCCTCCGTCAAGTTTACGATCAGATGATGGAACCGAAGTGGGTAATTTCCATGGGCGTGTGCGCATCCACCGGCGGTATGTTCAACAACTACGCCATTGTGCAAGGGGTGGATGAAATAGTTCCCGTGGACGTGTATGCTCCCGGCTGCCCGCCGGCTCCGGAAACGCTGATCCATGCCATTCTTACTTTGCACGAAAAAGTGATGACGGGGGAAATAATGAGGCGAAGAAAGACAACGGGAAGCGGAGCCGAAATAGATTTGGCCGAAGAAGCCCCGGGCTGGTTGCGTCCCCCCGTTACTCCCGTCAGAATCGGGACTCCGAAATAGTGGCTGACGATCGATTGGATGATATGTCGGAAAATACAGAAATTCGGGACGGCCTGTCGGCTTCGGTCGGCATCGGGGGTTTGGTCTCTGTCTTTGACAAAGTGACTACTTTTTTTCCGGAGCGGGAAAATTATCACGGCCTGGCGGTAAGGCTGAAAGAGCTGTCTTTTGTGACTTGTTCCGATCTGTGTGCGGTTGATTATCTGGAACACCGGGACAGGCCGCTGCCTTCCGGGGTGACTCCGGAGCGTTTTGAAGTGGTGGTCAATCTGCTGTCGCTTTCTCTGCACCGCCGCGTCAAGATCCGCGTGCAGGTTCCGGAAGAAAACCCGCATTTGGAAACGCTGTTTTATGTTTATCCCGGGGCGGAGAACATGGAAAGAGAAGTCTATGACCTGATGGGGATAGTCTTTGACAACCACCCCGATATGACGAGAATTCTCATGCCCCAGGGTTGGGAAGGACACCCCCTCCGTAAGGATTATGCCGTGGGAAGGGTCCCGGTACAATTTAAAGAAGCTCCCGGTCCGAGATAGAAAACGAGTCTGAATAGGCTGCGAAGTACATGTCAAAGTATCATGAAGGAGAAAAAATAATTGTCTAAAGACGATTACAGCGATTCGTCCGAAAACGATCCGTTCGGATTCGACGCCGGCGAAGACGGCGGGCAGAATCTTGCCGATCCGGAAGACAGGGCCGCAGACTGCCAAACGGAGGATCAGCCGGAGGACGGATCCGATGCCGACGGGGATTTTTTCTACGGGGAAATCGACATCGAAATGGGCACTTACGAAGGACGACAACAATTGGCCTCCGTCGCCGACACTTCGCCCGTAGAGTTGCTTATCGAACAGGGCGCCGTGTTGCGCCTGCCCGAATCCGATTCCGTCGTACTGGATCCTGACGAATCCGAAGCCAGTTTTGGCGGGGACGAAACCATGATCATCAATTTGGGCCCGCAACACCCGTCCACGCACGGAGTGCTGAGGGTCATGCTGGAATTGGAAGGCGAGACCGTTATCAGGTCAAAACCGGTCATAGGCTACCTGCATACCGGTATGGAAAAAACGGCGGAAGAGCTTACCTACGTCCAGGGCGCGACAAATGTGACAAGAATGGACTACCTCTCTCCTTTAAACAACGAACTCGTCTGGTCGCTGGCGGTGGAAAGCCTTTTGGACGTTGCCATACCGCCCAGGGCCACCTGGATCAGGATGCTGATGTCGGAGATGAACAGAATTTCTTCTCACGTGATGTGGGCGGCCACCAACGGTATGGACTTGGCCTCCACCACAATGATGATTTTTGGCTTCAGGGAACGGGAAATGGTTCTTTCCTTTTTCGAAAAGACCACCGGGCTCAGAATGAATCACAATTACATACGTCCCGGCGGCGTGGCGGCTGACCTGCCAGACGGTTGGGAAGACGATATTTCCGTCATCATAGACACCATTGCCTCCAGGATGAACGATTACGACGAACTCCTCACGGGGCAGCCCATTTTTAGACAGAGGACCGAAGGGGTGGGCGTGATCAGCGCCGAGTTGGCTCTGGCGCTTTCGGCCACCGGGCCAGTACTGAGAGCCGCCGGGGTCCCCTGGGACCTGAGGCGGGACATGCCTTACTTGGCCTACGAAGAGGTGGATTTTGATGTCGTGGTGGGAACAATCGGGGACACCTTTGACCGGTATGCCGTCAGACTCAACGAGATCAGGGAGTCTATAAAAATCGTAAGGCAAATTTTGGAAAAAATGCCGGCGGGAGATTACAGGGTGCAGGATCCGAAAGTCACCCCTCCCCCGAGGCGCCGTATCGACGAGTCGATGGAAGCGCTCATTCACCACTTTAAGATTTTTACCAGAGGATTTGAGCCAAAAATAGGCGAAAGCTATGTGGCCGTTGAGTCTCCGCGCGGAGAGCTCGGGTGTTACCTGGTATCGGACGGCTCCAACAAACCTTATCGCATGCATATACGCGGACCCAGTTTCGTCAACTTACAGAGTGTGCCGGCTCTGCTCAGGGGAAGTTTGCTGGCTGATACGATAGCAATTTTGTCTTCGGTAGACCCGGTTTTGGGAGAAGTCGACAGGTGAGTAAAAATTCAATGAAGCACAACAGCGATTATATCGATAAAGTCCTGGAGAGAAACGCTCCCAGCGCCGGAGGAGGATTTTCCGAGGAAGGTCTGAAAAGGGCTGAGGCGCTTATTGCTCTCTATCCGAAGAAAAGATCGGCCCTCATTCCGCTCTGCCATTTGGCGCAAGGCGAACACGGTTGGATTACCGAGGAATGCATAGAGGAAATAGCCGGCCTGCTCGGTGTATCTCCGGCGGAAGTAAGCGGAACGGCCAGTTTTTATGACATGCTCCACTTGGAGCCGGTCGGACAGTATGTAATTTCGGTATGCACAAACATTGCCTGCATGCTGGCCGGGGCCTACGAGCTTTTGGAAGCCGCGGAAGAAAAACTCGGCATAGCCGCGGGACAGACCGACACCGACATGCGCTTCACATTGGAAGAAGCAGAATGTCTCGGAGCGTGCGATACCGCTCCCTGTCTGCAAGTCAACTCCAGATTTTTCGGACCGATGAATTCGGCCTCCTTTGACAAGCTCATAACAGATTTGGCTTCCGGTGCCCTTGCCGGCGTCGTGCCTCCTCACGGGGTGCTTTCCAGGGTCGAAAGGGTGTTTGCCCTGACGGCAAAAGATACCGATGATGCCGGCGCAATTGACTCCAAAGAGGCGGGACAAAAATAATATGTTGAACGAACCCATTGTCACAAAAAGAGTGGAATTGGACGATTCCCATACCCTGCAAAGGTACTTGGCCACCGGCGGCTACGAGGGGCTTAAAAAGGCCCTTTCCATGACGAGAGAGCAGGTGCGGGAAGAGGTAACAAAAGCAAGCCTTTTGGGGCGCGGCGGTGCCGGCTTCCCGGCCGGACGAAAATGGTCAATGCTTCGTCAGGCACCCGTTTCTTACCTGGTGGTAAACGGGGACGAAAGCGAGCCGGCCACTTTCAAAGATCACCTCTTGGTGGAAAGAGACCCCCATCAGCTGATCGAAGGGACCGTGATCGCGGCTTATGCCCTTGGCGTGACACAGGCCTTTATTTTTATAAGAGGGGAATTTGCCCTCGGCATAGAGCGTCTTACGGCGGCCTGCAACGAAGCGTACGGTCACAACGCAGTGGGGAAAAACATTTTCGGCTCCGACTTTTCTGTGGATCTGGTCATTCACCCCGGTGCCGGCGCTTATATCTGTGGAGAGGAGACCTCTCTTATCGAATCTCTGGAGGGCAACAGGGGATTCCCCCGGATAAAGCCTCCTTTTTTTCCGGCCGTGACCGGCCTTTACGGCGAACCGACAGTCGTCAACAACGTAGAAACCATGTCAAATCTGCCATGGATCGTTTTAAACGGCGGGGATGCTTTTGCCGCACTGGGGCAGGGATCCTCCGCCGGAACGAGACTTTTTGCTCTCTCCGGCAGGGTGAAAAATCCGGGTTGGTATGAGCTGGAAATGTCCAAAACGACATTCAGGGATTTGATTTACGACAAGAACCTGGGCGGAGGAATCATAGGCGACAAAAAAATAAAAGCTTTCATCCCCGGCGGAGTTTCGGCACCCTGGTTCTTTGAAGAGCATCTGGATTTGGGACTCGACCAAGACGCCGTGGCCAAAGCAGGATCCATGCTCGGTTCGGGATCCGTCGTCGTCATGGACGAAACGACGTGTCCCGTGCGCGCTTCTTGGCGCATAACCAGGTTCTTTCACCGCGAGTCGTGCGGACAGTGCACGCCCTGCCGGGAAGGTTCCGGTTGGCTGGAAAAAATTATGCGGAGAATCGAAGAAGGCTCGGGGAGACCGGAAGACCTGGATCTGTTGATGGACGTCTGTGACTCCATAGCCCCCGGGGTCACCTGGCCGCCTCAGCAGACCACCATTTGCGTATTGGGCCCTTCGATTCCGAGTTCCATAGCTTCGGCTATCCGGCACTGCCGGGACGAGTTTTTGGAACATATCACACTGGGGCATTGCCCGTATGAGAAAGACCATATTCTGACCGGAGCCGCGCGATGACTGACACTATCAACAACCCAAGCCAAGCCGAAAACGAAGAGGCCGACAACGCCGTCAACGTGCTCCTGGACGGCGTTGCCATTAAGGCTCACGAAGGAGAACTTCTTATCGAAGCCGCCGAGCGTAACGGTGTTTTCATACCGAGATTTTGCTATCATCCCCATATGAAACCGGTGGGTGTGTGCCGGATGTGCCTGGTGGAAGTTTCCGGTCCGCGCGGTTTTACCCTGCAACCGGCCTGCTATCTCAAAGTGCAGGAAAATATGGAGGTCATGACCTCCTCGCACAAAGCCAAGCGCGCCCAGGAAGGGGTATTGGAGCTTTTGCTCGTCAATCACCCTTTGGACTGTCCGGTCTGCGACAAGGGCGGGGAGTGTCCTTTGCAGGATCAGACCATGTCATACGGTCCGGGCGAATCCCGTTTTATTGAAGAAAAAAGGCATTTTGACAAGCCCATTGAATTGGGTCCTCTCACTTATCTGGATCGGGAGCGCTGCATCCAATGTTCCCGGTGTACCAGATTCGCAGCGGAAGTGGCCGGAGATCCGCAGATAGATTTTGCCGGTCGGGGGGATATGACCATAGTGGCGACTTCTCCGACCAGACCGTTTGATTCTTATTTCAGCGGCAATACCGTTCAGATATGTCCTGTGGGGGCACTGACCGCCAAGGCTTACAGGTTCAAGTCCCGTCCCTGGGATTTGGAACAGGCGGAGACCACCTGCACTCTTTGCTCGGTGGGTTGCCGCGAAGTAGCCCAGTCTTCTGCCGGAGAATTGGTGCGCTACCTTGGTGTCGATAACTTGGCGGTGAATCAAAGCTGGCTGTGCGACAAAGGCCGCTACGGTTTTGAAGCGGTGACAAACGGTCGCGTTCTTACCCCTTTGGCCAGGCACGAAGGCGTGTTGGAAGAAGTCAGATGGGCAGACGCTTTGGCGGATATAGCGGCCGGTATCCGTTCCGCTCTTGCCAAAGGCGGAAACGACCAGATAGCAGTTTTAGGAGGGGCCAAGTTCGTCAACGAAGACAATTACGCATGGGCCAGACTCGCCAAAGGGGTGTTTGGCAGCGAGCTGGTGGATGCCCAGTCGGGGGACGGCTTCAATGCGGAACTGGCTTTGGCTTTACCCAGAGCCACCATAGAAGAAACCGTAAACGCCAAAACCGTCGTGCTTATTTCTGGGGATCTGAAAGAAGAGCTCCCAGTCCTCTATTTACGTCTTTATCAGGATCTGGCTAAGGGAATGACAAATCTGGTTGAGATTTCTCCGACGGTGACTTCCCTGTCCGGATCGGCCAAAATAAAGCTCTCCCCGCGACCCGGTGAGTTGTTCTCCGTGATCGAAGACATTTTCGACACCTCGAAGAAGGCTGTCGGCGCCCTGAAAGACGAAAGCACCATTTCCGCTTTGCGGCAGTTGCTGGATGTGTCGGAAGGCGATGTGCCAAACGGAGAGGGTGAAGGCACAGTATTTATCGTGGGAAGGGCCAACCTTGCCGAAGCGCCCATTTATATAGAAGAGTCTGTTAAGTTAATTGCATCGAAGCTCCCCAAGGCTAAGTTTTTGCCGGCGCTCAGGCGCGGCAATATTTTCGGAGCACTTGACATGGGTCTTGCCCCGAATCTTTTGCCGGGTCGGATCAACTCCGACAAGGGCGATTTTTTCAGGAGAACCTGGGGAACTTTGCCGGCGGCACCCGGACTCGGAACACCGGAAATTCTGGCCAAGTGTGCCGAGGGGGAAGTCTCCGTGCTGATTCTTCTCGGGTCGGATCCGCTGTCGGACTTCTTTGACCAAGAACTTGCAGAAAAAGCTTTTGAGAACACGCCGTTCATAGTTGCTTTGGCCAGCCATCTGGATCCTTCGGCTGCCTCGGCTGACATAGTTTTGCCGGTGTCCTATATGGGAGAGACGGCGGGAACCGTAACCAACCTTGAAGGCAGGGTTTCGGTCGTCAGCCAAAAAGTTACCCCGCCCGCCCTGGCCAGACAACCCTGGGCGATTGCCACCGACATAGCCCGATTGCTGGAGGAAGACTTCGGTTTCCGTACACTGGAGCAGGTCTCACAGGAGATATCGGACACAGTCTTTTTATACAGAGGAGTGTCGTTGGCTTCCTTCAGGCGTTACGCCGGCAACGGAGCGGTCGTCCCGGTGAAAGCGGCGGAAGTGAAAATAGGCTCTTTATCCAAATCTTCCGCTATTTTTGACCCCATTGCGACTCCCGGAATTGCCTCGGCGGAAGAGCAGGGGGCACCCATAAAAACAGGTTCGGCCAAGCCTGTGGAATTCGAAGAGGATAGTCTCAAAGAGACTGCCGGTTTACCCGGAGACAATTCTTCCAAGGACAATTCGTACTTTATTTCCTTGGCTGACGTCACGCCAAATTCCAGACATGCCGGCGGTCTTGAAGTTATCGCGGAGCCCAAGGCGGACAAGTACGGTCTCAGATTGATTCTGCAGCGGGACCTCTATGATGCGGGGTCCACTCTCACGAATTGTCCCACCATGGCGCCTCTCGTGGGGGAGCAGGAGATTTCTCTCTCTCCAAGTGAAGCGGGTAATTTCGGGTTGCAAAGCGGTTCTTCGGTAAACGTCACGGCAAAAAGCCAGAAGATCGAAGCAAAAGTCAAAATAGACGACACCTTGCCTGCCGGAGTCGCTGTTTTGAAAGCAAACAAAAATAAGGTACGCGATATTTTCTCCGCCGAAGCGGTTGCCGGCGATATTTCCGGCCGGGCCGAGCTGTTATTGGACGCTTCCTCTCTTGTGACAGATATCAGACTTGAGACGAAGAACGAAAAGAAAAAGGAGTTGGGGTAATGCCCATATTGGCTTCAGCGGATCTCGGTGACCCACTTTTTTCCCACGGGTTTGGACTGGCCGTATTTCTCATAATACTGGTAAAAGTTTTGGTGGCATTCGGCGCATTGCTGGTTTCCGTGATGCTGATGATTTGGTTTGAACGCAAAGTCATTTCCGACATGCAAAACCGAATAGGGCCGAACAGGGCCGGTCCCTTCGGCCTGTTGCAGACCCTGGCGGATGGCACAAAACTATTTTTCAAAGAAGACCTGTTGCCAAACAGAGCGGATAAGTTCGTTTTCAGACTGGCACCGCTTTTGTCTTTGGTGCCGGCATTTTTGATGTTTGCCATTGTGCCGGTGGGCGGCGTCGTGGATATCGCCAACCATGTCGTGGAATTGCAGGTGGCAGATCCGCCGATAGGCATTCTCTTCATGTTGCTGGTTTCTTCGATAGGCGTCTACGGAGTCATGCTGGCGGGATGGGCATCGGGTTCCAAGTATCCTTTGCTGGGCTCGATAAGGGCCTCTGCTCAGATGATCTCTTACGAAGCGGCCATGGGTCTGTCCGTGGTGATCGTGATTTTGGAGTCACATGCCCTTTCGACAAGGGCCATTGTGGCAAGCCAAGCCCAGCACTTTTGGCAATGGAACGTTTTGAGACTGGGCATAGTGCCTTTTGTGATATTTTTTATAGCCTCCACGGCGGAGCTCAACAGGCCCCCGTTTGACTTGGCCGAAGGAGAATCCGAACTCGGCGGCGGATTCCATACCGAGTACTCTTCAATCCGTTTTGCCCTGTTTTTCCTGGCCGAGTTCATGAATACAATCACGATGTCGGCCATCGTGGTGACGCTTTTCTTTGGAGGTCCGGACGGCCCGGGATTTCATTTCCTGCCCTGGCTTTGGCCGATCTTGTGGTTCTTGGGCAAAACTGTGGTTTTTTGCTACATCCAAGTCTGGATCAGGGCTTCTCTGCCGAGAATGCGCTATGACCAATTGATGAACCTGGGGTGGAAGCAGCTCATACCTCTGTCGCTCGTTTGGTTGCTGATAGTTGCCGCCATGACGTACAGTGTAGCTTGGGGTTTTGCCGTGGCCGGCGGCTCAGTCGTGGCGTTTTTGCTGATTGCCAGGGCTGTCAGGGTATCCGCTTACCGGCGCAAGGAGGCAGAGGCTTTGCTCCCCCGTGGCAGAGCGACCTCTCTTTACGGGACCATCAATTCGGCGGCGGACGGGATCGGCGCTCCTTACGAGGAAACGGAAGGTTAGACCATGGCCATATCGGACGGTTTAAAATTTTTTGGCGGATTCAAGCAGAGCATCAAGCAGGTGGCAGAACCCAGAGTCACCACGCAATATCCGAAAGAAAAAGCTCCAAAGCCCCCGCGTTTGCACGGAAGGCACGTGTTGAACCGCTATGAAGACGGCTTAGAAAAGTGCATCGGCTGCGAACTCTGCGCCGCAGTCTGTCCGGCCGACTGCATCTATGTGCGCGGTGCCGATAACGATCTGGACAGCCCCACTTCGCCGGGAGAGCGTTACGGCTACGTCTACGAAATAAATTATTTGCGCTGCATACACTGTGACCTGTGTGTGGAAGCTTGTCCCACGGAAGCCATAACGGAAAGCAAAATGTTTGAATTTTCCTTTACCTCACGTTCCGATGCCATCTACACCAAAAAGGAACTTGTGGTGGACGATGACGGTCGTCCTAAGCACATGCCTTGGGAAGACTGGCGAGACGAAGACGAATTGCATACTTCCGGCTGGATGAGGGCCACTTCGCCGGCAGGCAACGCGGACATGGAAGGCGAAGTGCAGTGGTCAGGCGAGCTCGGTTACGGGCAAAGATATCCGGAGGCCGGACAAAGCGATAAGCGCAACGACGAATTGACAGGCAACATATCCATCAGGGAAGTGGAGAAAAAGAAAATATCCGTCAAGCTGGGAGGTAAAGTACGCTGATGGGCGCATATACCCTAGTCGCAGCCGTATCGTTACATCCCACCATTCCCGACATAGCGACATTTGTGATAGCCGCTCTGGCGGCCCTTGTCGGGGCGTTGGGGGTGGTCTTCAGCCGAAATCCCGTGCATTCCGCCCTCATGCTGGTGGCGACGCTTTTTGCTGTGGCCGTTTTATTTGTGGAGCAGGATGCCCAATTCCTGGCCGCCGTTCAGGTAATTGTCTATACGGGCGCCATAGTCGTACTTATTTTGTTCGTCATCATGCTTCTCGGCGTAGACAGAAGAGAAACAGCGATTGTCGATACTTTCAAAGGCCAGCAATACTATGCGGTACTGCTGGGGCTCATGGTTCTTTTGGAGGTGTTGCTGATGGCCAAAAGCAACTCTTGGATCACCGGAGCCAAGTCGGCAACGAAGGCCATTTCTTCCTCTTCATCCAACGTTTCTCAGCTGGGACAGTCTCTCTTTACGACTTATCTGATTCCTTTTGAAGCGACTTCTGCTCTTTTGATAGTGGCCGTGGTCGGAGCCGTCGTACTGGCAAGGAGGTCGAGACACAAAGAAGAGCAACACCCGGAAAATCAAGACCTCACGGCTCTCGACGGTGGAGATGCTTCTCGGGGTCAAGACGGCGCTTTGCCTCAAGACGAGGCCGGAGATGAGAGTGTCGTCTCGGAGATGGCCATAACGGGCGTCGGTGCCGAATCGGAGGTGAAAGAATGAGTATAGCGCCGTCATGGTATCTGACGCTGTCCGCCGTACTGTTCAGTATCGGGGTTATAGGTCTTTTGATAAGGCGTAATGTGTTGGTAATGCTGATGTGCATAGAGCTGATGTTGAACGCGGCCAATCTGACATTCGTTACCTATTCGAGAGCATTGAATGATATTTCCGGCCAAGCCGCCGTATTTTTTGTTCTTGTCGTGGCGGCGGCGGAAGTCGTCGTGGGACTCGGTATCATAGTCGCTATTTTCAGAAGAAAAGCCGAGGCGACAGCTGACGACGTACATCTACTAAAGGAATAGGATATATGCTTGATCTTGTTTTTCTGATTCCACTTCTGCCTCTGGCGGGTTTTACGATTCTGTTGCTATTCGGGCGTAAACTCGGCAACCCTTGGGCCGGATGGCTGGCAAGCACCATGGTGCTGGCAAGTTTTGGCGTGGCCATAGACGTATTCGTGGGCCTCTTTAAGAGACAGCCCGATAACAGGTCCTATACCCAGCACTTCTTTCAGTGGCTGAATGTGGGGCATTTGCATATCGGCGTCGGGGCTTTGGTAGACCCGCTCTCCATGACCATGGTGGCTTTCATCACGGGGGTATCCGCCCTTATTCACTTTTATTCGATAGGCTATATGGAGCACGACAAAGACTTCACGAAGTTTTTCGTGTATCTCAACCTTTTTGTGTTTTCGATGCTGATGTTGGTGCTCGGCGACAACCTCCTGGTTACCTTTTTCGGCTGGGAAGGCGTGGGCGTCTGTTCTTACTTCCTGATCTCTTTCTGGTTTGAACGCCCCACTGCCGCCAGCGCCGGGAAGAAAGCCATGATTTACAACAGAATCGGAGACGGGGGTTTCCTGCTGGCAATTTTCCTGGTTTACTCCAGAGTAGGCAGTCTCAACTACCATTACATATTTTCCCACCTGAGCCGCCTGTCACCGACGGACATGACGGCTACGGGACTCTTATTGTTTCTTGCCGCGGCGGGCAAATCGGCACAGACGCCGCTTTTCCCCTGGCTGGCAGACGCCATGGAAGGCCCCACTCCCGTATCGGCTTTGATTCACGCTGCCACGATGGTTACGGCCGGCGTATATTTGATGTGCCGGATCAACCCCATACTGCACTTGACCCCTGATGCCGCCCACGTGGTGGCTTGGGTCGGCGCCGCCACAGCATTCCTGGGAGCGACAAGCGCCTGTGCTCAACAGGACATCAAAAAAATATTGGCCTACTCGACGGTCTCCCAACTCGGGTTCATGTTTATGGCAGCGGGCGTGGGGGCATACGTGGCGGCCATATTTTTGATGCTTACACACGCTTTTTATAAAGCGCTTCTCTTTCTCGGAGCCGGTTCGGTCATTCATGCCATGGACGACGAACAGGACGTGAAGAAAATGGGCGGTTTGGCCAAAGTAATGCCGATTACGGCCGTGACTTTTGCCGTTGCCTGGTTGTCCATAGCCGGTGTGCCGCCTTTCAGCGGCTTTTGGTCCAAAGGCGATGTTTTGCAAAACGCATGGGTGCTCTCACCCGGTCTGTGGGCGGTGGGGGCCTTTTCGGCTCTCCTCACCGCATACTATATGGGAAGAGAATTTTCCTTGGTGTTTTTGGGGGAGGCGCGCTGGAAGAAGCAGACCGGCGGAACGGCCCCTCACGACTTGCATCCTCACGACCCGCGCTTTGTGATGAAGTTTCCCCTGGTGGTATTAGCTTTTGCGGCTACTTTCGCAGGCTTTTTGAACCTGCCTTTCCATCCCGATTTCGTTTTCCTGGAAAAATGGCTTAACCCGGTGGTGGGGGCATCGCTTCTCAGTCACAATTTCTCCGTCGGGGCCGATTGGGCTTTTGCTTTGGCGGATGCCGCCATTGCCGTGACCGGCGCATCGGTTGCCTGGACGTTGTGGAAGTCCCGTTCGGACAGGGAAAACTTGGAACCCGGTATTTTACAAAAGGCCTGGGGGATTGATAACGTCATCGACAGGACTTTTGCCAAAACCTCCGACAAGCTGGCCGCTTTTATGACTGACGGCGTGGATCTGAAAGTGATAGACGGGGCGGTCAACATGTTCGGGAAGTTGGCTGTTTCTTCGGGAAGGGTACTGCGCAAGGTGCAAACGGGTTATGTGCGTATGTATACCCTTTTCTTTGCCGCGGCCTCAATCGCACTGTTGGCTTATTTGATGACTAGGGTGGCCTCATGAATTCGTTTCCTTACTTGACGGTTTTACTGCTGATTCCCATCGGGGCAGCCGTGGCGTTGCTGTTCGTGCCGGGTAAGTTTAAAAAACTCATCCATACGGTTTCGGTCGTCACATCGGTTGCCGTTTTCGGGTTTTCCGCCCTCATCTTGGACGAATTTAAGTCTGGAGTGGCCGGATACCAGATGGTAACGGTGCATTCCTGGTTCGGTTCGCTCGGGATACAATACAGCCTCGGCATAGACGGCATTTCTCTGTTCTTGGTTCTTATGACGACAATTCTGTTTCCGATAGCCTTGGCCGGAGCAAACGAAAAAAGAAATACAAAGTCTTTTGTCATTTGGACGCTCCTGCTGGAAGCGGCCTGCCTGGGAAGCTTTTTGGCTACGGATCTCTTGCTGTTCTTCATCTTCTTTGAAGCAACGTTGGTGCCCGTCTACTTTTTGATCATCCAATTCGGTTACGAGAGACGCGGTTATGCCGCCGTGAAATTTTTTGTCTACACGTTTTTGGGTTCCGCCTTCCTGCTGGTCGGCATCTTGGCATTGGCTTTTATCCATCAATCCCAAACCCATGTGCTGACGTTCAACGTCAGTCGGCTGGCCAATACCCACTTGAGTTCCATGGCGGAAGTGTTGTTGTTCTTGGCCTTTACGGCGGCCTTTGCCGTCAAAGCCCCGATATTTCCTTTTCACAGCTGGTCACCCGACGCATATTCTGAATCTCCCACGTCCGGTTCCATACTGCTGGCCGGTGTTATGGCCAAACTGGGAAGTTACGGCATTATCCGTTTTGACTTGGGGCTGTTCCCGCACGCAGTTGTTATGTTGGCGCCGTTGTTTTTGACGCTGGGTGCGATCGGCATCATTTACGGAGGGATTGTGGCGGCCAAGCAGAGGAATCTGAAAAGGCTTGTCGCCTATTCTTCGCTGGCCCACCTCGGCTTCATTGTGATGGGAGCTTTTGCCCTTTCGAACGAAGCAGTCTCCGGTGCGGTTCTGCAGATGCTCAACCACGGTATCTATACCGCCGCCCTCTTTCTTTTGATTGCCATGATTTACAGGCGCAGGGGTACCCACTTGCTGGACGGGATAAGCGGTATGCAAAAGAGCGCCCCAATCCTCGCCGCCGTATTTATCCTGATGGTAATGGCCTCGATAGGCGTGCCGGGACTGAACGGCTTTGTCGGGGAGTTTCTGATCTTGGCCGGTACTTTTGTTACTCACAGATGGTGGGCCGTGGTCGGAGTCATCGGAGTGGTGGTTGCGGCCGTCTACTTGCTGTGGGCATATCAGCAGGTTTTCCACGGCCCAGAAAAGGGACACTATATTGAAAACGAGCCGAAAGACCTGACACTCAAGGAAGGCATGGTGCTCGCCCCTCTGGTTGTTTTGGTTATACTGCTCGGTCTCTATCCCAAACCTTTTCTTAACAGGATTACCCCTTCTGTGGATAAACTGATCGGTCATGTGGAACAAAAAGCACGGGTGAAGCTGCCCGTACCGGCGAGTCCGGTGGCTTCGGAGGCACACAACACGCAATACGGAAAGGCCGCAGAAGCATTTGCGGTTGTTTCGGATCAAAAAACGGGTGTGTACGCGGCGGGCGCAAACAACCGGGATGCATCCACAAAGAACTGTTATGGCTCTTTGTGGTCTGTTTCCTCACCCCAAAAACCGATGTCGATCGTTTCCTGTCAAGCGAGGATATCGTGACCCGCAAATTACATTTTTATGATAAAGGAACAGCTAACTTGATTTCCGATAGCTTTGGTCACAGTGGAGGTATGTCATGGTAACGGGAGTAATCGCAGCGCAGGCATTGCATTTGCCGCACGTGAATTACACGACCATTATGCCTGAACTAATTCTGCTGGGCGGCATGCTCGTGTTGCTGCTGGTCTCGGCTCTTTTCAAAAAGGGTCTCCCCAGAGATTTCTATGCGTCCGCCGTAGTCGGAATAGGAGCAGCTTCGTTGATAGCTTCTCTTGTGCTGTATCACGACGTGGCGGCGCACGGTTCTTTTACGGCAATAGCCCACTCGATTGACGTAGACGGTTTTTCCGTATTGTTCCTCACTCTTGTTTCCTGTATCACCATTGTCTATCCTTTCTTTGCTCATGCCTATATGCAGCGGGAAGGATTCGAAGGAGTGGAATTTTTTGCCCTTCCTCTGATTTCCGGAGCGGGAGCCATGTTTATGGCATCCGCCAACGATCTTATTCTCATCTTTTTGGGTCTCGAGATACTCTCCATACCCCTCTATGTAATGGCGGGCATGGACCAAAGACGTGAGACTTCCGGCGAAGCTGCAATGAAATACTTTATCATGGGAGCATTTTCCTCCGCCATATTTTTATACGGCATGGCTTTGACCTACGGGGCGACCGGGTCACTGAATCTGGCGGAGATAAGCGCTTTTCTTTCCAAAAACTATGTTTTCGGAAACGGTGTCTTGTTGGCCGGCATGGGACTTTTGCTCGTAGGCTTTTTGTTCAAAATAGCGGCAGTGCCTTTTCACTTTTGGTCACCTGACGTCTATCAGGGATCTCCGACGGTCGCAACGGGTTTTATGGCAGCAATCGCCAAAGCGGGAGCATTTGCCGCACTTATCAGAGTGTTTATGGCCAGCTTTCCCACGCTTGCTTCCGATTGGCAGCCCCTGTTGTGGGTTGTCATCGTGCTCACGACTCTCTTCGGAGCAGTGGTGGCCTTGGTGCAAAAAGACATAAAAAGGATGCTGGCCTATTCGTCAATCAATCAGGCCGGTTTTATTCTTCTCGGTTTGCAATCCGATACCTCCAAAGGCATAGGGGCGAGTCTTTATTACGTGTTTATTTACTCGTTTTTGATCTTGGGCACTTTTGCCATAGTGGCGATAGCAGGGGCCAAGGGGGATGCAATACACAATATAGACGATCTGAAAGGCTACGCCAAATCGCATCCTTTCCTTGCGACTTCACTGGCCATATTTCTGGTTTCTCAGGCGGGTGCTCCTTTCACCACCGGGTTCTTGGCCAAATTGCAGGTGATAACTGCTGCGGTTGAGGCACACAGCTATGCCTTGGCTGTCATTGCCATGGTCAGTGCAGCCATTGCAACCGGTTTTTACCTGAGAGTCGTTTATGTAATGTTCAGCGAAGGGACCGGTACGAAAAACGCTTTGTCATCCGGCAAAGAAATATATTCCCTGTCGCCGCTTGGCAAATTGAACATTTCTCCGTGGCTTTTTACCGGAATAGTGCTTTGTCTCTCGGTTACCGTCCTGTTCGGTTTCTGGCCGCAGCCCTTGGTCGACTTTGCCACACACGCAAGACTTCTTTTCCGGTAAGGGCACAAGGGGTTTTGTCTGGCGGCATTGACATCCGATCGCTGATAAGCGCCGCTTGATCGGATCCAAACAGACATATCCATATACGGATATGTCACTATATAAATGCCCGATAAGAATAAGATGACCGAGCAACGCAAGAGTTTTGGGCCTGATGAGCTCGGGGAAGCTTTGTAAGTCTACCCGAGACTTGAGCGATACGGCTTGCCGGAGAGAGATCGCCCGTGGGTAAGCATCTGATGCCCAGAGCGTCGTAAACCCAGTTCGCATCCGAAGATCGGAGGCGTAACATTTTGATAAATACCGGTTCCCGGCAACGATGACGGTTCCGGCCGTTCGGGATGACAGTACAACGAAATATTTGGCCGCGCTGATACGGAAATGCCGTTGCCGTCGATTTGACGTGACTATTCCCTAAAATTGCCGAATTGTAAAGGCAATTCAAAGTCGGATGATTTCAAATTGGTGATGACTTGCTGCAGGGTGTCGCGTTTTTTTGAGGTGACTCTTACGCAGTTTCCGTGAATGGAAGAGCTTACGTCTTTTACTCCCATTTCTTTGATCATTTTGTTCAGGATTTTGCCTTTGTCGGTGTCGATACCCGATATAAGATTGACCTTTTGACGCAGGGCGCCCTTGGAAGCTTCTTCCGGGTTTTCGTATGAAATTGATTTCAGGGAAATGCTCCGTTTGATAAGTTTTTCTTCCAGGACTTGTCTGAGAGCCCGCAAACGGTCGTCGGTCGGTGCGTTCAGCTCAATTGCGTCGCTTCCCGCAAGCTCTACTGTGGCTCCGGTGCCCTTGAAATCAAACCGGGTGCCGATTTCTCTGGCCGCCTGATCCACGGCGTTCCTGACCTCTTGCATATCTATCTCTGACGTTATATCAAAACTTGCCATACTTATAACCTATCGCTTATAAGCCTGCCGTGTGAGTGGTAGTCGAAAAATGGGCCGGTTGGCCAGTCGCAACAGATCCGGGTGCCGTGTTTGTCCGCATATCCCGATATCGTTGGGGATGACGAGCTTGTCTTGACTTTTGCTCAGACTGTCGGGGGGTCAGGCATTCCCCGTCTTTTCCATGGCCGTGCTTCGGACCTTTTTGCCAGTTCCAAACCGTATTAAATCAAAAATAAAGGCTTCATCCCAGAGAAATTCGGACAAGACGGAGATCCGGAGTTTTGCCAAGTCTCGGTCCTGTTTCCGCGGAAATTAAATACTGACGCCGACAACAAATTTTGTACAAATTGTGCTTTTAAGGTCATAAAAATCAACTAAGGTATTTCACGGGTCGGTACCCAAGTGGCCAAAGGGAGCAGACTGTAAATCTGTCGGGTAACCTTCGAAGGTTCGAATCCTTCCCGGCCCACCACTTGTCGCATGCAAACTCTCCAAAAAAAGAGCGGTTTGCGCGGCTCTCCGCCGCAACATGTGTCAATACGTGCCGGTTCGAACGGTCGCATGCTCCCATCTGCCCGCTCCGTGTCCGGCGCTAAAGGTCGTTTTTGGTCACGGCTGCCCGATTTTTTCTTTCAGGATTTTTTCCACGGTGTCGGGGTCGTCCGGCGTGATGGTCGGGATAATGTGCCCGCCGAGTTCTATTGCCAGCGCCGTATTTTTTTTCGGCCGTTTCGTATCCAGGTTCCACCAGTGAACCAGATCGCCGGAACCCCAGATGCGCCATTTTCCGCTCAGCCCGGAGAGGTTAATTCTGTTGACACCCCTAATGGAAGAGTAAGGTATGGTTTTCGAGCCACCCCATAGGTAGTACATCTTGACGGTAAGCCCGGTTGCGCCGCAGACAACACCCGGATCGCTGTAGAGTTTAGTTTCGTCCTGTCCGGACATAAAGCCGATCCTCCTTTTTGCTTGTTAGCTTGGCCCGCGATGTGACGGGACTTGATTCTTGCATGACGTTTGACAAGTACCGGTGTACAAGGCGAAACCCGCAGACATCGGTTTTGCGGTCCTGTCGGTGGGTAAACAGAGAGACAAAAAAGGTGTTCGAAAACTTGCAAAAAACCGGACAGCCGATTTCCGGGGAGGGCGCATTCAGCCCCCAGGTTGCTTCGTGATTGTCGCTCGGTGCTCTTCTCACAGACGTAGCATAGCATATTTCGATATTTTTGGTATTTTCTTTATCGGCAGACAGCTTTCTCCGGTACCTTTGCCTGTTTGGGAATGATTTAGGGTAAAAGCTGGTTCTTCCTGTATATATCGACCTCGGTGAGCCATACCATCGTCACCCGCTTGTCGGACGGTCGCCCCTGCGCTCGACGAGTCCGGACCCGATCGAGTGGAAGAACGACCAGTTCGACCGTCCCGACGACGAACAGCGTCTTGAGGGCCCATGCTATGAGCATAGTAGCTTTATATGAATGCTTATTTAACTTGGCTGCCGGAGGCCTCGGTGCGGTGGTGTGCGCATGGTCGCTAGGCGGAAGATCCGCTCGTGTTCCGGCGAGCAAGAGTGGGATCAGACTGGGGGTGCTGGGTCGTACTGGATCCCTCGGCGCACCTCTCGCGCTCGCTCGACGCCCGCCAGGCGGTTGACGAGGTGGAGGGCCATGTCGATCCCTGCCGAGATTCCAGCCGAGGTGATGATGTCGCCGTCGTCCACGAACCGCTCGTCGCTGCGTACCAGGATCGTCGGATCGAGTTCGGCAAGCAGATCCAGGCTCCGCCAGTGCGTGGTGGCCGACCGGCCGCTCAAGAGACCGGCCGCGGCGTAGACGAGCGAGCCTGTGCACACGCTCGTCATCAGCGGGACCTCGCTCCGCTGGCGACGGACCCAGTCGAGTTGTGCTTGGTCCTGTAGCGATGGGCGGGTTCCCCGGCCGCCTGGGTACACGAGGACCTCGTAGGCAGGAGCGTCGCCATAGGAGTAGTCGGCTTGCACTACCAAACCCTTGGCACAGCGCACCAAACCTCCTGACGCCGACAGGCAGGACACCGTGTAGTCGTCCTCAGGATGGGTGCGCGTCCAGTACGAGAGCACCTCCCACGGTCCGATCGTATCGAGCTCTTCGACCTCAGGGAACAGGACGACCCCGATGTGCTTGACCTTATCCTCCACGGAACAACTATAGCTCGCTCACGATGGCTTGTGCAATGCCTACTCGGCGAAGCATCCCGCCCGACAGCGTGCGCAACTTGGCCCGAGCCTTGTCCCCGAGGTTCTGAGGGAGGTAGCCGAGACGAGGCCGGATCTCCCGGCGCTCGTCGGACACACGAGGGTCACGGCCGAGCAGCGCAGCCTGCCCGAGGTCGGCGGGATCACCGTCGCCATCATTGGCAGCAGTGAGGTCTTGTCCGCGGCCGTTCGGACCGAGCAGGCCGACGCCGCCGTCGGCTTCCAAGTCCAATCCGGCCACCGCCTGGTTGCGACCGAATCGTCTGGTCTTGTCAGCGGCATTGACGTTCATGAGATTCCTCTCGTGGTCCGGCCTTCCGCGTACCTACATCGGGCAACGAGGGGTCGCCGTGTCGCTCGGTGCTCTTCTCACAGACGTAGCATAGCATATTTCGATATTTTTGGTATTTTCTTTATCGGCAGACAGCTTTCTCCGGTACCTTTGCCTGTTTGGGAATGATTTAGGGTAAAAGCCGGTTCTTCCTGTATATATCGACCTCGGTGTACAAAAGGGCAGATACTGTTGGTATAATAAAAGATCAGCAAGAAGCCCAAATTGGCTTTATCTTGACTCATCGTTTAGTATATATGAGCGAAAATGGATTTAATAGTTGACTTTCAAAATGCTGTTTTTGTGACAGGCAATTTCCCCCTTCTGACGGGTGTGACCATGAGCGTCGGGAGAGGAGAAATCGTACATCTGAAAGGTGCCAACGGATCCGGTAAGACCAGCTTATTGAGGGCAATTGTCGGCCTTATTCCCATAGCTTCCGGTAAGGCGGTGGTGCTGGGACACGACTTAAACATGGACAGATTTTCTGTGCGCGAAGAGGCCGCCCTCCTTGGGCACAAAACGTTTTTGTATGACGACTTGAGTATTTATGAGAACCTGCGGTTTGTACAGCGTATTTTTAGAAAGCCAAAAAAGGTTGTTGGACTTTGTATGTCACAAGTCGGCATCGGTGAAAAACTCGCCAAGACAAAAGTATCCCATCTGTCTGCCGGACAACGGAAGAGAACTTCTCTGGCGGCTTTGCTGATAAAAGAAGCAAGCCTTTGGCTCCTCGACGAACCCCATGCCGGGGTGGATGAAGACGGCAGAGCCCTCATCGACGGACTCATAACGGACTTTAGGCTTCGGGGAGGTACTGTACTTATGGCCTCGCACGAACTGGAAAGAGCCGTTTTGGTAAGCGACAAAAGTTTTACGGTATCCGGCGGTGCCGTAACGGATGAGGAAAACTACAAGCTGGGCAATAAAACAGCTTCGACGCTCTCGCTGCCGGGAGGAGATTTTTACTCGCGCTCAGCAAACGGCGTTTTCTCCGTTTCTTCTCCGGGCTCTGGGGTAAAAGCCGTTTTCGGGGGGCAAACGGGGCCAACAGGGACGGGGAACACAGATGTTGCGTGACGCTTTTTTAGTGTGCGAAAAGGATTTGAGGATCGAGTTGAAGTCAAAAATTATTTTCAACCAGGTACTTCCTTTCGGAATGGTGGTGATGCTTCTTTTCGGTCTGGCCATAGGAAAATTCGATTCCAATTCCCTCGTAACGGCTTCCGGCAGTCTCTCCAACGGCGGGGCGCTGAAAAGTGCGGCAGCGGGGCTTTTTTGGATTGCGGTGATGCTTTCGGCCGTGATCGGGGTGCAGAGGAGTTTTGCCATAGAAAATCAAGATCAGGCGCGAGATGCTTTGAGGCTTTCGGCATTGGATCCGGCCGGCATCTTTTTGGGTAAAGCAGGCGCTTTGCTGTTCCAGTTGGTTGTCCTTGAGGTGATAATAGCGTTTGGTGCGGTTTTTCTCTTCGGCATGCATATCGCAACGGTTTGGTTTTTTTGTCTGGCGGCTTTTTTGGCCACCCTTTCCTTGGTCGCCGTGGGCGTTGTGTACGGGGCACTGACGAGCGGGGCACGCACCAAAGAAACCCTCTTGCCGCTGTTGTTTTTTCCGGTAATTGCCCCCGTCCTCTTATCGGCTACGAAAGCATGTGAGGCCGCCATAGCCGGGACTCCCTCGTCGGGTATGATTTGGATCGAAGTTCTGCTCGCTTTCGCGTTTTGCTATTTGGCGCTCGGCACCGTAGCCTTCGGTCCTTTGTTGGAAGAATAAGGTCTGTGAGATAAAAGTGAAAAGGTTTTTGTATGAGTGAAGTCAATTTTGCCGCAATCCCGCAGGTGTTTTCCAAGCGGGCCGAGACGGCCACTAAAATTATAGGTGTTTTGGCCCTGCTTTCTTTGATCGCAACGGTTTGGCTGGGCCTCTTTGTCACTCCGCCCGATCAGTTTATGGGCAATCTGGTCAGATTGCTGTACGTGCATCCTCCGATAGCCTGGGTGATGTTCGTCGCTTACGGAGTGGCATTTCTTTCCACTCTTTTATACCTGTGGCCCAGAACCCGGGATCTCCGCTTTGACAGATTGGCCGGTGCTTCCAGCGAAGTCGGGGTGATTTTTACGGGACTTACTCTTCTCTCGGGTTCCATTTGGGGTCGTCCCACCTGGGGTACTTGGTGGACTTGGGATCCCCTCCTGACGACAACGGCTTTGTTGTTTGTCATGTATCTGGGCTACTTGGCACTTCGCCGTCTTCCCGGTGACCCCGAGACCAGAGCCAAGCGTTCCGCCATCGGCGGGCTCGTGGCTTTTATCGACGTTCCCATAGTGTATTTCTCCGTGCTTTGGTGGAAGAGTCTGCATCAGGCGCCCACGGTTCTGGATCCGGTCACCGGAAAAACGTATATTCACGGTTCCATGGCCTATACCCTTCTTTTGGGATTTGTGGCCTTTACGCTTCTGTATGTATATTTTGTGGCCAAAAGATACCGTCTGGAAAGGCTGAAATACCTGTATGACCGGGTTTTGCTGGACGAGGCCATCCAAGAGCGCAAAAGAGAAGCGGCCGACTTTAAAGCTTACGGCGCCGACAAAAAAAGTCTTGTGCCGACGGCCTTTGCGGAGAACGGTCCCGCATTGGGTGACGCCAGATTTTTCGGGACCGAAGAAGAATCAGTTGTCGGGGGCGGGGAGGCTGGGAGATGAGCGGCTATATAGAGGCCGGCTACATTTCGGTTTTTTCCGTTTTGACTCTTTACGGAGGAAGCTTGATAATTAGGGTAAGGAAAACAGAGAAGAAGCTGCCCGACCTGACGGAAGAAAAAAAAGATTGACCTTTTGTTCCGGACACCATTGTTGGCAGGACAACCGGTTCACTCATATTTTGTAAATAAAAATAAAATCGTATAAGAATTATAAGAAAATGTCATTGAAGAAAAAACAACGAAGACGCAGATATATTGCGGTCGGGTTGATATTTGCAGCAGCCATATCATTTCTATTGTATAAAGCGGTGACTTCTGCTTTTGTATACTTTGAAACGGCGCAGCAGGCTTTATCCGATCGGATAGCGCTGACCGGAAAGACGTTCCAAATAGAGGGCACGGTTCTGCCCTGTTCGGTGGCACATCTCGGAGGGGCCAATTATGATTTTGTGATTTATTCCGGCAAAACTCACGTCCGAATAGAAAACCACGGAACGCCTCCGCAGTTGTTCAAGCCCAACGTAGACGTTGTGTTGCTCGGTCACTTCGTGGGGAATTCGAATGTGTTTTCTTCAAATCAGATATTGATTAAGCACTCCAATCGGTATGTGGCGGCGCACCCCGACAGGGTAAAGCCCGGCAATGCCTCACTGGCCTGTCGTGGGAATTGATCCGTTTGTCGAATGAAAGTGTGACGATGAAATATTTTTCGACAACTACCGGGGTGTTCACATGGATGCTTTGATGGGACATCTCAGTCTGTTGCTTGCTTTTGTGAGCGCCGTTATCGGAGTACTGGCTCTTTTGGCGTCTTTTTATAAGCAAAACAGCACCCTGGGAAGAATAGGTTATTTGCAAACCTATGTTGTGCTTGTACTGGTGATTGTCGCTGTTTTTGCGATGGAACAGGCCTTGATATCCCATAATTTCACAATAGCTTATGTGGCCAACAACAACTCCAGACAGACTCCTCTCCTGTATTCCGTAACAGGGCTATGGTCGGCTCTCCAGGGATCAATCTTGCTTTGGGTGCTGATTCTGGCCGGTTACATAGCGGCGGTGGCTTTCATTTTCAGAAAAAAAATGTCGGACAATTTCATTAAAACGGCACTGGTCGTCTCGTTCGCGGTGGCAATTTTTTTCCTGGCCCTGGTGGTGTGGCCGGCAAGCCCCTTCACCGTTATTGCCGGTAAGCCGCCGACGGACGGCATCGGACCCAATCCTTTGTTGCAGGACAACTTGCTGGTGGCCTTCCATCCGGTCTTGTTGTACCTGGGATTTGTGGGCTTTACCATACCTTTCGCTTTTGCCATAGCCTCTCTCATCACCAAGCGGGTGGGAGAAGGTTGGCTGGCCGAGACAAAGCGTTTCACTCTCGTCGCCTGGGCCTGTCTGAGCATCGGGATAGTGTTGGGAGCCTGGTGGTCATATCAGACTTTGGGCTGGGGGGGCTTTTGGGGTTGGGACCCGGTTGAGAACGCCGCTCTCCTGCCGTGGCTGACCGGGACTGCCTACCTGCATTCGGCGATGGCCCAGGACAGAAGGGGGCTCCTCAGAGTTTGGAACCTTTCCCTGCTTATAGCGACTTTTTCCCTCACCATACTCGGCACTTTCTTGACAAGGTCGGGGGTTATTGTCTCGGTACATGCATTTTCCCAGTCTACTTTGGGACCTGTTCTTTTGGCTTTCTTTGCCTTTGTCACCGCTTCGGGGATTTTTTTGATTGCCTGGCGGGGTGACGTACTGTCGGCTTCGGGTTCCATCGACGCCCCCTGGTCGCGCGAAGGGGCTTTTTTGCTGAATAATCTGCTTTTTGCTGCTTTTGCCTGCATAGTCTTGATGGGTACGCTGTTTCCGCTTCTGGTGCAGGCCCTCAACAATCAGTCGATCAGCATCGGAGCCCCTTTCTTTGACGCCTTCTCGGCGCCGATCGGGCTCTGTCTGCTTTTTTTGATGGCCGTTGCACCGGCCCTGCCTTGGCGAAAAACCAATGCCGCCACGCTTCGCTCCAGGCTGTTGTTCCCGGTATGGGCGGCTTTTGCTGTTTTGTTGATATGTGTTTTGGCCGGAGCAAGAGGATTTACCCCGCTTTGTGCTTTTACGCTGGGAGCTTTTGCCGCGGCGGCGGCCCTCAGACAGATTTTTCTGGCTTCTTTGGCGGCCAGAAAACGCGGCCGGTCTTTTTACCGCGGACTTATGGGCAGAACCAACGGAGGCATGGTCGTTCATCTGGGTGTGGTGGCAATAGCGGTGGCCCTGGCTGCAGCCACCTCTTACGCCCACAGGACACAGCTCAGTATTCCCCAAGGACAAACGGCTCATTTTGACCGGCATTCTTTTATGTTTATGGGTTGGGAAAAAATAGCCACCCCCAGCGAAAACGGGGTGGAAGGACTCGTAAAAATAGACGGCGGCGGAATTTTTAAACCCGGAGTGGCATCTTTTAATGGCAACCAACAGGGTACGGGGATCCCGTCGATAGATTCTTCGGTATCCGACGATGTATACCTTTCCCTGGCATCGGGCCCGGCCTCTTTACCCTCCAAACAGCCTTTGGTGGTGGAAGTGTACGTACAGCCCCTGGTGATGTGGATGTGGGTGGGAGGCGCTATGATATTTTGCGGTGCTCTCTTGGCGGCTTTTCCTGGGAAAAGAAGAAAGCCGACCGAGCCAAGTTCGCTTTATTATCCCGACTTAGCCAAGGTTCAGAAATGACGGATATCCGACCGATCAAAATGCCGAGAAGCTCATGAGACAAAAAAATCGCATAAAAGTTATTGCACTCTCGGTCGGGGTGCTGATGGCCGTCCTGGTGGCTCTTTTGGCCACCCGTCACTCGCTGTCCGTGGGTGCCCAGGTGAAATCGAATCTGGGGGGAAAGGCCGCCCCCGATATTACGGGGCAAAATATCCAAAACGGCAACCGGGTTTCTCTTTATAAAATGCTGAAGGGTAACAAATATGTCCTGGTAGACTTTTTTGCATCTTGGTGTACCGCCTGTCAACAGGACATGGCCCAATTGGAAGCCTTTTCCTTTCATAACGCCAAGAAGGTATCTCTTTTGGGGGTCGACATAGAAGACACTGCCCCCAACGGAGTTTCTTTTTTGCGTTCCTACGGGGCGGCGTGGCCGGCCGTCGAAGACAGCCAAGGCGCCGACAGTATTGCCGTCGCTTACGGCGTGTCTTCTCCGCCGGAGATGTTTCTTGTCGCCCCAGACAAAAAAGTTCTGGCATATTTCGTCGGGGGGGCAACAGAGAGCCAGCTGAATGCCGCATTGCAAGACGTAATTCGAGCATATCCGCACCCGTGACGGGTTTTGGGGTTTGGAGATCGATGACAAAACGGAGGGACAACAAAAAAGACGGGGCATATGCGGTTTCGAAAAACGCCGGCCTTGGATCCGCCGTAGGCGGGTTTTTCCTTTCCGCAAAAGGTTTTTTACTGCCCGTGGTGCTGACGGCTGTTTTACTCGCGGTGGGGAGTTTTCATCCTTCCCCGCCGAGTGCCGCCCAGCGGATAACGGGCTTGGAAAATATTATCAAGTGTCCCGTATGCGACAACATATCGATAGCGCAGTCAGATGCGGCCATAGCTTCCCAGTTGCGGGCAACCGTCGCAAAATGGGTGAGAGAAGGGAAGAGCGATTCCTGGATCGAAAACGCCGTGGTGGCAAAGTTCGGTTCCAATGAGCTGCTTTTACCCCGGAATAACCTGTTTTTTGTCGTCCCGGCAGTTCTTATAGGCATCGCGGCGGTGTTACTGCTCTTTTATTACAGGAGACACACCAGGTCCTATAAAAAACTGCTGACAGAAAAAGAGAGCAAATGACTTTTTTAAACGGAGGCCAAAAAAGTGACGGCAAAACATCACGGCTTTTTGTCCGAGACGGATGTTTGAGATGACGGCGGCAAAAAAAGAGGGCGAACAAAGGGATTCGTTTTCCAGAGAGCAAAAAAGGCTGCGACGGGAACTGGAAAGACTGGATGGCGAAAAAAACTATCTGCGGCTTTCCGTCGCCGATCTGGAGTCCGAATACTCGGCCGGTGATCTGACGGCTCTGGATTATGAGGTGCTGAAGTCTGATTACAGCCAAAGGCTGCAAAAAACGCTCGAAGCCCATGAGAACCTGTGTCGAAAGCTGGAAATTTTGTCAGAAGACGCTTTGACGGCGGAGTCAGCCGTTTCCGGGAGCGAAGCCGGTTTTGGCGGAGCGGGTTTCAGGAAAATGTTGGGAAAGAAAAAAACCAGAAAATACCTGTTGGCATTGCTCATTTTTTCGCTGCTGTCCGCCGGCGTATCCGCCGCTTTCTCTCTTGCGTCCGACAGGCTTCCCGGTCAGTTCGCCACCGGGTCGGTTACCTTGACAAAGCAGGCCTTGGTGAGACAGCAGTTGCTGCAGGCTCAAGTACTGGGCTCGCAGGGGCATCTCCGCTCGGCCATACTCCTTTACGGCGAGGTGTTGCGGGAGTCGAAAGGCAATCCGGCGGCTCTTTCCTATCAGGGTTGGCTGATCCGTCTGATAGGCAAAAGCAGCGGTTCAAAGAGTCTGGTCAAGGCGGGGGACAGACAAATTGCTTTGGTCACCAAACGCGATCCGGGATATGCCAACGCCCATGCGTTTTATGCCATCGCTCTTTTGCAGGATTTCCCCAACGACAAGAATGCCGTTGTCGCACAGTTGAATTATTTTTTGAAAGACCGACCCGGAAAGCAGTTCCTTTCCGTTTTGGGCTCTCAGGTAGCGGCAACCTACCGTGCATTGCACATACCGCTTCCCGGCGAACTGGCCCGCCGCAAATCTAGCTGAAATAACCGGAGTACTTGTCGAGAGCCTGTCTGAGAAGAACCGCAAAACGGTCCGCCTCTTCCTTTGTGTTTTCTGCCCCGAAAGATATTCTGAGCGAAGTATCGCCCGGTATTCCCATGGATTCGAGCACCTCGGAGGGCTCTATGGTTTCGGCGGCACAGGCGGAGCCGGAATGTACGGCAACCCCGCCGCGGTCCAGTTCGCGCAGAACGGCTTCGCCGCTCAGGTTCCGCACGCCGAAACAGAGAATATAAAACAGCTTATTTACCGGATCGCCGTAGATCTCCGCTGTTTTGATTTGTCGCAGCAGGGTGAGCGTATAGTCGTGCAGGGCTTTGATACGGCACTCTTTTTGTTCTAGGAATCCGGGCTCGGCCAGTTCGGCACAAGCCGCTCCCAACCCCGCTATGCCGAGTATATTTTCAAAGCCCGCCCTCTTGCCCCTTTCTTGGCTTCCGCCGTATATCAGCGCACCGATCCTTTTGGTGCGCTTCAGGATCAACGCGCCCACTCCGGGGGGTGCTCCCAGCTTATGTCCGGAAACGGAGAGGTAATCGGCGCCGAGTGA
Organism: Actinomycetes bacterium; assembly: GCA_021796535.1. Classification (GTDB taxonomy): domain Bacteria; phylum Actinomycetota; class Acidimicrobiia; order Acidimicrobiales; family Bog-793; genus JAJZMK01. The sequence continues at coordinate 103,581 of JAKABW010000007.1, forward strand.
GGCGAAATCCAAGCGGAGATGTCCGGCTGCGGTACAGGCATCCAAGTGCAGGGAGACACCGTACTTTGCGCATAATTCTGAGACCAAACTATAAGGCTGCAGCGTCCCCACTTCGTGGTTTGCCATTTGACAGTGCACCAAAGAAGGTTTTTCCTGGGCATCTTTTTTCAGCAGGTATTCCAAATGCTCCAAATCCAGCCGACCCAGCCGGTCCGTATTTATTTTGACTGTCTTACCGTTTTGACGGGCCGACTTTTTGACGGCCTGATGTTCGGTATCGGCAAAGGCGCTCAGCGGCGGTCCCGCCCCCAACTTGGCTCCGCCCGCAGCCAAGTTGACCGCTTCCGTCCCCGACGAGGTAAAGATAACTTCGTGGGGTTTGGCTCCGAAGAAATCGGCGACCAGACGGCGGGCTTCCTCGATTTCTTGGCGCGGGAGGAGAGCTTCCGCATAGTTTCTCCCCGGATCAAAAAATAGGCCGCCGTCAAGGAGGCGTCTGATTTTGTCGGCGACTTTGTCGGTTATGGCCTCGGACGAGGCATGGTCAAAGTAAATTCTCGCGCCGTCGCTCAAATCCGGCCTTCTTTAACCCGGATCAAAAGATGGATACCGTCCATAAGTTTTTTAATAAGCGGTCTCACAGGCCAGCGTGGAACACGAGAGGTCGCCTCTGGCCTTGGATGACATGACAATCGTTTGTCCGCCCGGACCGCAAAGCCCCGCCAGCATTCCTTCCACGATGGCTTTGTCGACGGAGCACAAAGCCGGTGTGCCGGCGGCCAGGCTGCCGAAAGGGCATATGTCCCTGATGATCTCGGTTCCGCCCGGTTCTTGTCTCGTGTGTGCCGAGAACCCCAGCGCCGTCAGGGAATTCGCTATCGTTACCATCGCTGAACGGAGGGATTTCATGGACTCTCCGACCGACATGTTCAGGGTCAAAGACTTACCGTATTCCCACCCGACCTGATAGGCGATCACGTCCAAGGTTTCCGGGGGTATCGTTTCCATCATTTTTTTGAGCAGTGTTATCAACAAAGCGTCTGTTTTTGGCAAAAGGTCGCTTTGTTTCATGAGACGGGATTTTTGGTACAGCTTGGCCGGTCTTCCGGCCCCCGGGGTATGGGGTGACAGACTTACTTCCAGGTATCCGCCCGCAAGCAATTTTTCCAAGTGGTGCCTGGCCACGTTGGGGTGGAGGCGGAAGACCTCGGCTACCTCCGCGGCCGTTTTGGTGCCTTTGTCGCTGATGTAAAGGTAAATTTCACGCCTGGTCTGATCTCCCAAAGCGGCCGTTATGGCCGATACCGCCGCCGAGAAGCTCTCTCTGTCGTCTCCCGACCCCGGTGTCTTTGGCAGATCGGTCGGTATGGTTGCCGCTGTCGCAAAAGATGTATCCGTTGTCGTCTGTATCGGCTCCATATAATAAGAGTAGCGATTTTAAGTCCTTCCGGCAGCCATAAGCGACTATCTTAATAATAGTAATTGGCCCAATGTCATATCTTTTTTTTATCCCGGCCTGACGTGACAATACGGGCCGATCTCTCTATAAGTTGTAAATGGAGGACGGTTGTTGTGTCCGTAAGCGAGGTTTGAAAATGAATGAACTGTGTGAGGCTGTGGGCAAAGTGGTGGATCCTCTTACCAAAGTCGATCTTTTGACGCTCGGCTGTATTGAGGAAAACCGGCGGGAAGAAGGTTTTTTGACTGTCAAATTGCCCGTGCCGGAGTATCCGTATGCGGATATCCTGCTGAAAGAAATCAAAGAGGTCGCGGCCGAATGCGGTAAAAACTCAGAAGTCAGATTCGAAGAGATGAACCAAGAAGAAATTGAAAGATTTGCATCCGTGCTGAAGTCACGCAACGCGGCCCTTTCTTCCCCCGGTCAAGACAACAAATTTACCCAAGTCATTGCCGTCGCCTCCGGAAAAGGAGGAGTCGGAAAATCTTCCGTCACGGTTAACTTGGCGGTTGCTTTGGCTGCCTTGGGGAAGAGCGTGGCTGTTTTGGACGCCGACATCTACGGATTTTCGGTTCCGGCCATGTTGGGTATCAAGGAGCCCCCGGTGGTGGTGGGGAACATCGTCGTTGCCCCCTTCGGCTACGGGGTGAGATGTATATCCATGGGCTTTTTCGTGGAGGAAGACGTGGCCATAGCCTGGCGCGGGCCCATGTTGCATAAAACTTTGCAGCAATTTATCACGGAAGTTTATTTCGGGGATTTGGACTACCTCCTCATAGACATGCCTCCCGGTACCGGTGACGTGGCGCTTTCCGTGAGTCAAACCGTGCCCGGACTGGAAAGTATTCTGGTAACCACGCCGCAGCTTTCGGCTCAAAAAGTTGCGCAGCGCGCCGGGGCTTTGGCCAGACAACTCAAAATGCCGATCAAGGGGGTCGTGGAGAATATGTCTTATTTCAGGGGAGACGACGGCAAGCGCTACGATATTTTCGGTTCCGGCGGCGGAAAAGCTTTGGCGGAAAAATTCGGGACGCCTCTTTTGGCGGAGATCCCCATTGTCACTAGTGAAGAGATGGGCCTGGATGTGGGAAGTCCCGTTGCGGCGATCCGTCCCGAAAGCGAGGTGGGTCAAATCTACGCGGCTTTGGCCGAGACCATGGCGGCCATGAAACTGAGGAAAATATACAAACCGGAGTTGCGTCTGAACTAAAAAACGCACATAAAAAGAGCTTAAAATATTTAAAAATAACGCTAAAGTTATATAAAACGTTGTAATTGCAAATAATACCGTCTGAGTGCCGTTAGATATGAATAGCCAGATAGGCTGAATACGCAGAGGAGGGAGCAAAATGCGCGAAAAGTCAATAGGCATTTTATCTCCTCTGTTGGCGGGTTCTTTTTTTGGCGGTATTCTTTCCGGAGTTTCCCGGGCCGCATTGCTTGCCAAAAGAGATTTGATAGCTTTTCAAACTCTGGACGGTTCCGTGGAAACATACTTTGGCGGAAACCCTTCCTTTTACGACCACGTCGGTTGGTCCAGGGTGGACGGCTTTATAGTGGTTATCAATGCCGTTGACGAGGATTACCTGCAGGATATCCTGGACAGCGGGAGACCGCTGGTATTGGTCAGCACCGAATCTGATGTTATCGCCTGTCCGTTCGTGCAAGCCGACAACGCGGGAGGCATTTATCAAGCCGTACACCACCTGGTTGAGCACGGTCATACGAAAATCGCTTTTGCCGGATGGCTGGGACAGGTTGACATCCAGGAAAGATTTAAAGCCTACAAAGTGGCAATGGCTGATCATAACCTGGAATTGGATGAGGCACTTTTTTATGACACGGGAGACAACATCGAGTCGGGAGGAGAGGAAGCCGCCAAAGCAATGCTGCAGGCCGGGTTGCCTTCCACGGCGGTGATATGCGGCAACGACTACAACGCAGTGGGTCTCACCCGCGTCCTGCGGGCGGCCGGGAAAGAACTGCCACGGGATCAGGCGGTAATAGGGTTTGACGATACCGATATAGCCGGAGTTTTGGACCCCCCGCTGACAAGCGTCTCCCAGCGGTTTGATCTGATCGGCATGAAGGCAGTGGATCTGATGATCAAAATGCTGGACGGTCAAAAAGTCGAAAACATCACCTACAGAGTGCCCACCGAACTCAGGGTAAGGGCGTCATGCGGCTGCTCTTCCAGGCAGCTCAGCCTGAAGAGCACCGAATACTATAAACTCATTTCAGAACCGGGCGCCGATTCAAGGAATTACCTGCGCGAAAAGTTGCTGGATTTATTGCAGATCAATACGGAAGACGACCGCTACGACCTCCTGGATGACATCCTGGACGAATTGATTGGAGTTGTCCGGAGCAAGTCGCAAAATACCGATCCAAAGACAATCGGCACGGAACTGGCCGGCATACTGGCCAAGCTGCATCCGGACTGGGAAGCCGTGGTGCCGGTTGCCGAGTCGATGCGGTATTACCTGGACATGACCTCCGACTGCTCTGTGAATTCGTTTCAGTCTTCCGAAAGACAAAGCGAGATCATCGCGGAACTCGTCATTGCTTTGTCTTATACCGTCATGACCGAGATGAGCGAAATAGCCAACAACTTACAGGTCACCCTGAGAAACGAGTACTTTATCAGCATGGATCTGCTGCGCAGCCACGAAGTGGATCCCAAATCCCTGGCCTGGCTGGTGAGAACCTCAACCGGAACAGGTTTACTGGGCCTTTGGCCGGGGATGCTGCCCGACGCCGCTCCGAATGAGGTCACCAGAGGCACCTCGCCGCGCAAGACAAGACGCGGGGAACGCTCCCGTTCTGTCCTGGAACTCACCAGTTCTTATACCGCTTCTCTTGTCCCCGTTTCGGACTTTTCGCATCCCAAAAAAGTCGCCATAGAAGAATTTCCGCCCATAAGCCTGATCAAAAGGACCCGTTTTGATCAGAACGAAATTACCTTCGTTCTTCCGGTGAGGACGAACACCAGGGACTTTGGCTTTTTGACGGTGGTCGGACCGGTGGAAACCGTGACAGTGACAGGCCGGGATGTTTATTTTCAATGGGCGGCTCTTTTGGGGGTGGCCCTTGAGCACGAAGAGATGCTGGCCTCCCTCAGGAGACAGCGGGAAGACCTGACGCGTCTGTATGACCGTGAAAAAAATCTTGTCGAAGAAGTAAAAGTAAGCGAAGAGCGATATGCACTGGCCGCCAGGGCGGCCAACGACGGCCTTTGGGATTGGGATATTCCCAAAGCCACAATTTTTTATTCCGAGCGTTGGAAAGAGATGTTGGGCTATCGGGAGAGCGAAATAAGCAATACTTTGGACAGCTGGGTGAATCTGGTGCACGAAGAAGATATTGACAATTTACGTTCCAAACTGAATCTATGTCTTTCCGGGGCCGCATCTTCGGTGGAGTGCGAACACAGAATTCTGAACGCGTACGGTCAGTACAGATGGGTATTATGTAGGGCACTTGCCGTTCCGGGCGACGGCCGTCCGGCAACCAGAATGGTGGGTTCTTTTACCGATATTACCCTGCAAAAAGAGTTGGAAGACAAGTTGCGCCATGACGCCCTTTATGACTCTCTCACGGGTTTGCCCAACAGGACGAACTTCCTGAAGAATTTGTCGGATGCCATAGACGGATTGCGCGAAGGTGTCCCTTTGGGCTTTTCGGTCCTTTTTCTGGACTTGGACGGATTCAAATTGGTCAATGACAGTCTTGGTCACTACTTCGGGGACCTCCTCCTCCAGGAGGCGGCAAAGCGCATTTTGTCGCAACTGCGCAAAGTGGATATGGCTGCCCGTCTCGGAGGCGATGAGTTCGTGATTTTGCTGAAAGAGATAAGTACGGAAGAAGAAGTGATATCTTTCGTACACCGCATGCAGGAGTTTTTAGCCCGTCCCTTTGAGCTGGAACAGAGGACTGTGTCAGTCACCGCCACTGTCGGCATCGCCTTGAGCATGGACGGCTATAAAACTGCAGACGATATGTTGCGGGATGCCGACATCGCAATGTATAAAGCAAAGTACCAGGATAAGGGCTCGCAGGCTACGTTTAATAGCAGTATGCGCGAAGACATTATGTCAAAGTTACAGATAGACAGTGACTTGCGGATAGCTCTTTATAACAACGAGATCGTCAGCTATTACCAGCCCATCGTGGATATGCGCTCACACGGCCTGATCGGAATGGAGTCTTTGGCGCGTTGGGAGCATCAAGGCAAAGGCTTGGAGTTGCCGGATATGTTTTTGCCTGCCTCGATAGACTCCGGTTTTGTGGTGAATATAGGGACTCAATTGAGGAAAGAAGCCGTGGCAAGCTTTCTTGCATGGAAGGTAAGGAAAATACTGCCGGAAAATGTCAAACTCGCCTTTAACGTGGCAAGCAGGGAATTCTGGCACCAGGGTTTTGTTCAGGAAATAACAAAACTGGTGGACGAATATGATTGCGGCAGGTGTCTGTCTCTTGAAGTGACGGAAAACGTATTTGCTCACAATTACAACACGGCAATTTCGATTCTTAAGGCCCTTTCCGATCTCGGGATTGACATAGCAATCGACGACTTTGGCATCGGCTCCTCCTCGTTGGATATGTTGCACAAACTTCCCATACATATTCTGAAGATAGACAGGTCTTTTATAGGTTCTCTATTTGACAAGAGGAATACGGAGCAGCTCATCCGTGCCATCGTGGCTCTCGGTGAGGAAATGAACTGGCAGGTCATAGCGGAAGGAGTGGAAAGTTTTTCGCAGGAAGAAAAGCTTCTGGAGTGCGGCTGCTACTATGGTCAGGGGTTTTTATACTCCAATCCTCTTTCCAACGGAGAAACTGAGGATTTGCTTATTAAAAATTCCTCTTCGGCCATTCCGCTATTTCAGGGAAAATGACTGCCGAAAAATAGTCTCCGGGGATATAAACTTGTCCCAAGGAATAAGTTTTGCCGGACAAATCATCCGATCAAAGTGCCGTTGCCGGCGTATTTTTGTGACGGGGAATGATCTCTGTTACAGCAAAGATATAAATTGACTTTGTAAAAGCTTATGGGAAGATTGCTGATTTTATGAAGACAGATTTTGAAAAGACAAAAAACCCGTTTGACGACAAAGCCGTTGCCACCGATGTGGTCACAAGAGGATCGGTCATAGCCTGCGGAGAAAAGGTGCAGTCTTTGTTGCCCGGGAAAATCAGAGGAGGAGTCGCAGGCGCGGCATCGAATCCTTTATATCGCGACCTGGCTTTGGGGCAGCGGGAGCGCAGCGAAGAAGAGGACGAGTATTTCAGCTGTTTTGAAGTGGATAAAGACAGGATTCTGCTTAGTCCGGCTTTTCGCAGGTTGGCCAGGAAAACACAGGTATTTGCTTTCCCCAACGATCATCAGCGCAACAGACTCACACACGCCGTCGAGGTGTCTCAAATAGCCTCCAAAATTGCAAAAGCACTGGGCCTCAACGTCTATCTCGCCGAAGCCATTGCGCTCGGCCACGACATCGGACACGGTCCCGGAGGACACGCGGCAGAACAGGCTTTTTCTCAATTTATCCCAGGGTATTTTTATCACGGATCATTCGGAGCAGATGTCGTCTTGGCACCCATGAATCTCTGCCTCCAGACTCTGGACGGCATCAGGAACCACAGTTGGTCAAGGCCGCTTCCCGGAACAGAGGAGGCTCTGGTGGTTTCGTTTGCCGACAGGATCGCTTATTGCACGCATGATCTGGAAGATGCGCTTCAAATAGGGTTGGTTGGCAAAGAATGTTTTCCCAAGGAAATCCTGTCTTTTATAGGAGAAGACAAGGCTTCACAAGTAAAAACCTTTATCAAAGAAATTATTTTTTGCTTTGAAAATTACTCTTTGGTGGGGATGAGGCGGGAGTACTGGGAAGCCCTAACCGAGTTCAGGAAGTTTAATTTTGAATTTATTTATAACTCCCCTGAAGTGGAGATGACCAATCAAATGTTTATATCTCTGGATAAAGCACTGGTGGAGTTTTTTACGGAACACACGGAGATGTTGCCAGCCGTGACGGCCAGGGGGACCCCAAAATATTACGGGGCGGAAGAAGACCCGCTCAGACGCTCCATCAACTTTGTTGCCACAATGACCGATGATTATGCGCTTTACATGGGGAGAGAGCTCCTCGATTTCAAAGGATTGCAGCGCTGTTTTCCCATCCAAATCTGCAACTAACCGGACTTCGGAGCTTAAAGAAGTCCCGTCCGGTCCTTCGACTTGACAGAGGCAAAGAGTTTTGAGAGTATTGACTGCCGTAAGTGCCTTTTGAAGCTCTATACTCAAAGTTGAAATACCAAATAAATTATGGCAGGCAAATCATGACAATTGCGAGTCAATCAATCGGCGATGACGTGACGGAAGGAAGTTTTGACTCCAGAGCGGAATCGGCGGTATGCCGCCTGCTCTGTATTCCGAAAGAAAACGGGCAAAGCTCGGCTCGCAAGGCCGCCACGCGAAAAGCCCAGTCCACATTCAGTAAAGCAATGCTGATATCTGCTGCCAGATGTTTGCTGACCTATATTTTGCTCCCGTTCATAGCTCCTTTAGCCGGTTTTTCCGCCAGTGTGGGTCCGGCCGTGGGCATACCCTTGGCATTGGTGGCATTGTTTTTTGACGTGATGGGGATAAGACGATTTTTTGTTGCCAGGCATAAGAACAGGTGGATTTTTGCCTGGATTTATTTGGCGGTGATAGGCCTGGTTTTGACGTTGCTCGCCATAAATATATATGACGTAGTCGGATGAGTGAAATAGATTTTGGCTGATCCATGTTTGAATATGCCCTTTTGATACCGGTGAAGCTGTTCAATTTAGCAAAACAGCGTCTGGCGTCATCTCTTGATATGCGTCAAAGAACTTATTTGGCAGCAGCTCTGGCGCAGAGGACGGTTCTGTCTTTTGATCAAAAAGATACGTTTGTGGTTTGCGACAATCCGCATACGGAAAAATGGGCCGGCAGTATGGGAGTGCAAAGTATAGTTGCCGACGGCTCCGGGATGTGTCCGCAGATCTCATGTGCGGTGGACCGGGTATCCGAAATGGGCTATAAAAATGTCATCATAATGCATTCCGATTTGCCAAAAGTAACGAATCTTTTTTTGTATCTCAACCGCTTGGAGACGGCAGATATGGTGATAGTTCCGGACAGGCGCTTTTCGGGCACCAATTTGTTAAAAATTCCCGCTTCCGTGCCTTTTCAGTTTCACTACGGTGCGAATTCCTTTTTTTTGCACAGGCAAGAGGCAGAAAAGCAGAATTTAAACTACTCGGTGTATCACGATGCGGATTTGAGTTTTGATATAGATTTGCCGGAAGACCTGACATATTTGGGTGTCGAAGAGCTGAATATTTTGTTGAGCGAAGGCGAAGAAAGGTTAAAAAAGTCCGGTATAAGAGAATTTGACGGAGAAGACAATGGCTGAAGAGATCGCCGTTCCCGATGTGGCTCTTGCGATAGGGGCGCACCCGGATGACATAGATTTTAATTGCGGAGCAACTCTTGCAAAATGGTCTGCTCTCGGTTGTGAAGTACATTATTTGGTTTTGACAGACGGTTCCAAGGGAACTTGGAACGTAGACGAAGACACGGAATTGCTGGTTAAGACAAGACGCGCGGAACAGAGAGAAGCTTATAAAGCAATAACAGGTTGCGATAATGCCACGACGGAGGCGAGAGTACACTTTTTGCCTTTTGTCGACGGGACGCTGTCGGCGGGGCAAGTCCAAACGGAGTCCGTGTGTGCGATCATCAGAGAAGTCAAGCCGGCCGTTGTTTTGGGACACGACCCCTGGAAACGTTACAGGCTTCATCCCGACCACCGAAATGCAGGCTTTATCACGACAGACTCCGTTGTCGCGGCACGCGACCCCTTTTTTTATCGGGAGCAGAGATGGCCGCATTTCAGACCCAAATTTTTACTCCTCTTTGAAGCCGACGAGCCTGATTACTGCGAAGAGATTGAAGCGTATGAAGAGGTGAAGTTTAGGGCTTTGCTGGAGCACAAGAGTCAGCTGATTACCACCATGGCGATAGATCTGTCCGCCGATGAACCAAGCATTGAGGAACAAAAAAAACAATTTCATGAAAATTTAGTTGCAAAGCACAGACGTCACGGGGATATGTTTCAGATTGGCAAAGCCGAAGCGTATAAATTGATGGACGGCATCTGACATGGATTGCGATGTCGGGAAGCCCCCCGACCCTGTTTATTGATAGTCTTGTTTTCGTTGAATACCGAAGTTCTATGGTTTCGGATAAGCCGACAAAGTTTTTTAAAGGCACAAAGGATATTCCGGAAAACCTTGCTCAAAAATCCTGTTTGCGGAGTGCAAAAAATTGCTTTTTTGTCACAAACAAATCTGTCGTTTCTCCCGTCTGGTTATGTTGGTTTTCGGTGGATGATAGGGGATGATTGGAATTTTCTGTTTGGACTGAAGGTGAAATTTTAGAAAATTTTTGTGCGGGAAAGAGATCAGTTTTGCAGCCCGCCATTTATTTGCGTGATAATTGCAGATAGTATATACAATTGTTCTTCTGGATAATATCTGCTCGGATCGAGGTGTATGTTTTTCTATAGTAAATTCATACAAAAGTGTATTGTCAGACCGGTTAGCCTTTGGATAGCGGCGGTCTAAAAAATATTTTAAGTGTATGTATATCGTGGTGTAAAGAAGTTTTCAGATGTTATTGAATGATTGTTTGCGTTTTCAAGGGAAAAATTGCTGTACTAAAATATAACAATTTGTGACAGTCGAGAAGTCGAGTGTTGCTTAAAACAGCTTGGATTGGTATCCGGCAAAATAAAATTATCTGGCAGCTACGTAAAATTGTAAATAACGAATAGGGTTTGTGGGCCCTATTCGTTATTTGTTGATTTATAACTATTTCTTTTTCGCAACCGGTGCCTTTTTCGCAACCGGTGCCTTCTTGACCGCGGCTTTCGCAACCGGTGCCTTTTTCGCAACCGGTGCCTTCTTGACCGCGGCTTTCGCAACCGGTGCCTTTTTCGCAACCGGTGCCTTCTTGACCGCGGCTTTCGCAACCGGTGCCTTTTTCGCAACCGGTGCCTTCTTGACCGCGGCTTTCGCAACCGGTGCCTTTTTCGCAACCGGTGCCTTCTTGACCGCGGCTTTCGCAACCGGTGCCTTTTTCGCAACCGGT
>JAKABW010000018.1 GCA_021796535.1 Actinomycetes bacterium
CCCCCGATCCTGTTTGAGTAATTGCCGCATTCCATGAATCTGTTACCTGCTGTCCGGAAGGCCATGTCCAGGCAAGTGACCAATTGTTCAATATCGATCCGCTGTTATTGACAATTGTCACATTGGCGGTAAAGCCTCCGGAGTTGGCAGACGTGCTCCACACTGAAGTATCGACTATTTTTACGGAACATGTATTTGTAACAGTCGGGGCAAGCGTGGTGGTGGGAGCTGCAGTTGTTGTGGTGGGTGCTGCCGTGGTCGTGGTGGGTGCGGCAGTGGTGGTGGTCGGAGCGGCAGTGGTCGTGGTGGGTGCGGCAGTGGTGGTGGTTGGTGCTGCCGTGGTTGTAGTCGGAGCGGCAGTGGTCGTGGTGGGTGCGGCAGTGGTGGTGGTCGGAGCGGCAGTGGTCGTGGTGACGCCGGAGCTACCACCGGATATACCGTTTGGCTCCACGGAATAGCTGTCAATCGCCAAACCTGTCCCATTCTGCCAAACTTCAAATCCCATTTCCACATCGATCAAGTAATCGGATGGTGACATATATCCCCTCTGCACAGAATTCAGCGCCAAGTCACCGATGTTGAGATTACTGACAGACGTTCGCCCTGAAGGTGTATATGCACCCTGCATAACATATGAAACTGTTTTCCAGCTTATGCCTTGTTCGTTTGTCTGAGAACCCACCCATATCGTATAGTTAATCCCGTCGATCGTTGCCGTTCCCACCGGCGATCCCCCAATGGGATAAATAGCTCCATTGTAGTTAAGCCATACCATCAATTCCTCTGCGTTTGGCTGAGTATTGGTTGTGGGTGTCGAATTGAACCATATGTCATATGCAACGTCATACGTACTTGACCCTGCCACACATGTCAACTTAGGCAATGAATTTGTAGTTCCGTTCCATGTACCGGAACCGCCAAACTGAGTACTGCCTCCCGCGGAAATCGTGCCGTTATAGCTTTCATTGCTGGCCGTTACATTGGCACCCGATTGATTCAAAATCACGTTATTGGTTGCAGTGACGGTTTGCCCGTCGGCATAAGTCCAGTTAATTTTCCAGCTTGTGTCAGGAGTTGTGCCGGTGTTCGTGACAGTTACCGTCCATTCAAAGCCGCCGCTGAAAGAAGATCCCACGCTATAAGTCGCAGAGCAGGCACCGCCGGTGTAGGCAAGCTGGGTAGTGGTAACCGAGGTCATCGGGTTACCGGACGACCCTGAAGAAAAGGTACTTACCTGTCTTGGCAAACCGTTTTGATGCTGGCTGCAAAGGCCCCAGTGACAACCCATATACACAGACGGATACCCCCCCGGTGCCCCGCCCGTGTGATCTATCGATGAACTGGATACCTTAAACTCAGGGTTTCCGTTCGTTGTTATCGATTCTGGTTTTGTGGAATCCCATTCGTTGTTCTGAACCACATAATTGCCGTTGCCGACGGCTGACGTACCCGACGAACCGGTTAACGTAGCAGCGCCGACGTATGTAGTTGAAGTTGTCAATGCGTAAGCATCTCCCGTAAAGATGCTCAACAAAGACATTGGAATTGTGAGCAATACAGCGGACAAGCCCGTCAATAACAAAAGAATTTTCTTTCTTCTGATAAAGCCGAAGAGCGAATTACCGAGTAAATTACGTTTCTTTTTCATAGAAATCCCCCTAGATGGTATTTATGTGATTTTATCATTCGCAGAGTTAACTGTAAATGCAGTTTTACCTTGCACACAAAATATCATTGGAAACCCCGTATCCGCATCCAAGGGTGAACGGCATGCCTACAAATGCGGATACACAAACAAACGGCGACCTCAAAACATCTCGGCAAATACTTTTTGCTGTTGAGAGATTGAGTTAAGTCATGAAAGCAGAGTCAGAGTCTCCGATTACATGACGGGCTTTTTGAACAAATTTTTCACTGACGCGGCGGGGACAGATGAGGAGAGCGTTTTCTTGTGGGTATGGGAGGAGGATCTTTTGGTACTTTGTTTGACGGGTAAATATTTACTGAGCAGCTCCTTGGCTTGTAAAACATCCGAAGCAGATTTTTGCTCATAAAGCTGATAATTACCCAAATCTCCTCTTGATAAGTAGCTTTTAGCGATCGCCGACTCTTGGGCTGCCATATTGATAAACTTTTGGGCATCGGAAATAGTCGTGAGCGATGACAGGGGTGTTTGATTCCCTGTATGTGCAAATAATTGCACGATGGCGTCATATGAACCAGACCCCAAAGCCACGCGCCCGTCATAATAAACGGCCACTCCGTATAGTCTTAACACTTGTGAAGACGTTGAGGATATGTAGACGGGCTCCTCATAGAGCAGAGAATCCGCCAAAGGCAGTATTTCCACCTTCCCTAGGATGACATTAGAACCGATTTTATGTATGGTGGCAGCTAAGTTAACCATTGCCTTGCTTATCATAATTTGCTGAACAGCAAAAAATGGACCGCTTATATTCCGATCTGAGCCAACATTATATGCATATATATCGCCAAATGATTTATAACTGGATGACGCCGTGAGAAACGATGTAAGATTTTCAGCCGGTGCCCCCAAGGAATACGGCACGAGAGGCTCTATCAAATCAAAATTTAAATGACCGTCACTCTCAAAAGGCAACATTTCAAAATTAGGCTCAAACGGACCTGTTTCCCCAACAAAAGGAAATTTCTCTTTGCCTTTTTTCAGGACAGCAGCGGGGGCAACCGGAATTTGCCATGCTTTTAAAGAATTGTAGAGCACGGAAGGGTTTGACACATGATAGATACCGTAAGCGGCTGATTGCAGCATAAACAAACTTTGTGGATACTCCAGATGCTGTTTGAGAACTGCACTCATGTCGGCAATTGGCTTAAACACACCCGGCAGCGCTTCCTGATACGCTTTTATCATGGGATCACTGCCCGGGGTAACATAAAAATTCATTGCTCCGGTGCTCGCATTTTCAACCGCTATGATCCCGTCTCTTACGAAATTATCCTGGACACGCAATGCGGAATCAGCCGGCAAGACTGATGAATCCAAGGGCTGGGCGTTGGGGTAATAAGCGCTTGTTGCATAAACGTTGTCCATCCAATAGAGTTGGCCGCCGGCAATTGCGGGATAGGGATTTGCCGAAACCCTCAAAAAAGGCAAGGCATTTTGCATTTCTTGAGTTACGTTAGTTATCGGGATGAGGTTTGAATTTTGCCCTATTAAATTAGAAAACATTATGCTGGCGCTGTCAAAATGTATAGCCGAAGCCATTCTGACCAAAAAAGAACCGAGCCCTATGCCGAGACCGGAATAGGAAATATTTTTTACGGAAGACGCTCCGGCTTGTTTCTTGGAAGTCGCCGAACCGGGACCGTTGACAATGACATATCTTTCCGGCGCAGCTGAAGAATAATATACTTCTCCCCCGCTGCCGCTGAGAGACAGCCGGGCGGCGCTCCCGTTCTTTCCCGTACCGGTCAGTACTTCTGGGGCTCCTCTGGCGCTAACGCCGATACCCGACACGGACACTACCCCCTGCGCGTGGCTGTATGCGATATGTGACAGCACCCAGCTTTTCCCCACCAAAGCCTCGTTGTCGACACTTTGTACACTCATGAGGACGGGAATTTCGGATTTGCCGACAACGTAGCGATTCACCTGAGGGGGCGTCAATATATAAGGATTTTTTGCATATCCGCCCGCAGATAACGTAGGGACTATCTCTTCCGGATCCCAAAGCAATACGTTATTGATTTCGTTTGCAAAACTTTTGACAACACCGTAATTGAGGTCTTGATTGGCAGGGAAAGGCAGTGAGGAAACTCCGGAAATATCGGTGGCATAACGCGTGGCGCTGATATTGTTTTTTATGCTTCCCAGTTCAAGGGTATTTTGTTGAGGTAATACCTGAAACGCTTCCAGTGCCGCCGGGTAAACTACTTCCAAAGCAAGCACCAGAAAAACCCACAGGCCGGCCGCTATCATCAGCAAGGCCATTTTCCTGTGGTAAATATTGACCACCAATACGACAAAAGCTGCCAAAGAAACTATGGCCAGGAGGTTGTCCGCTGGCAAACGTACGTGCATGTCCACATAGCTGGCACCGGCCACCACCCCGTCGTGAGACAACTCGAGAGTAAATCTGTCCACGTAATAATACGCCCAGGCTCTGAATAGAGCCCAGCCCGCCAAGATCAGAGAAATGTGGGCCAATGCCCTTTGTTCCATCTTGATTTTTTTTTGTTCTACGCGAATCGCCCCGCTCAAAATATGGCCCGCCAAAGCAAGAACGAACGATACGATAATAATTATCTGTACCCATGACACCACGAATGTGAGAAACGGAAGCCTAAAAATAAAGTAGCTTATGTCTCTGTGAAATATGGGGTCGAATTTGTGAAATGCCACGGCATGTTCAAATAAAAGCCAATTTTTCCACTGTCCAGAAGCACCTATGCCAAAAACAAGAGCAAACAAAAGCGAAAGCAAAAATCTGATGAGGATGCGTCTCGACATCAGCGAATGCTGGAATATCTGTATATATTTTTTTTCATAGCCCACAGCAAGCGCCGGTGGGGTAGATCTTTCGATCAGCCATATATTGGTCCAGCAAACCAAAAAACCCATCACTATAAATGTAGCCCCCAAGCCCAGCTTGTAGGCAAGCATGGTTTTCCATATGCCGGTTACGTGGTATGCCCTAAACCATAAAAAGTTGATATAGAACCCGGACAGCCCCTGCACTATCAGAATCAATATGAGTATCGAGATCATCACCAAAATCCACTTGGTCGCCCTGTGCTTTTTGACTGGCTTTGCCTGATCGATATCGTTTGGTATCCGCATAAATCTAATCTAGTGTCTGATCAACGACTTTTACCGCACATCTGCATCCGGGATGAGCGGGAGGTATTAAGTGTCCGGTGGGAAACTGTTTGCCTGCGGGGGTAATAAGCAGAGAATTGTCTTCACAGTCCGGACAGACCTCGCCGTCCATGATCCATTTTAGGCGCGAGCCTTCCTTGATGGCTTCGTCATATATTCCGCCGGAGGATATCTTTACGACACAATCCCCTACGCTGCGCTCCAGCCTGTCGCCTTTAAGTTCACGATACACGGATGATAAATGCTCCATAAAATCTTGTTCGTCTTGAAGGGAATTTCCGTTTTGATATAAGCCGTCCTTCAAAATTGCGGTAACCGGCTCCAAAACGTGAGAAATCAAAGCATTGGCCTCCTTGTAGAAATCAACGGAAGCGTCCGGAAATACCTGATCGCAGACAGAACATGCTCCCGTTGCCGCAAAAGTTCTCGCACCGGAATAAAGTTCGGCCAAATAGGAATTGACTTCCTCCATATCGCGTTCGCATAAATCGATGTAACTTGTTTTGGCGTAATCATAAGATCCTTTGTCCCAGGTGAGCCTCAAATCATCCAAAACGAGATTTTGATGTTGCCTTATCAATTTTTTGGTTTTTTTCAGCAGGTCTTCAACATATTTGGCCAAAAAACCGGGCATGTCTTCTGTCGCGTCTCCGGGTGCTTTATCGCCGACGGCGACAGATCCGGCACCCGAGTCATTTCCGCCGCTTTCGCCGTACACAAAATCGCTAACGCTCAAAGCCGTAGGGGATGCCGGGGAGTACGCTCCGGTTTCCGCAAATATATTGTCGTTTGCCCCGCCTCCATTCCCGACGGAGGAATCGGGCTCCGAATGCGTAAGATGAGCGGCGTTCCCGCCCAAAACAGAGATGGCCTGACGAACCTCCCTGTCCCTGCTGGCCCGGATCTGGGCAAAGATGGTATCGATGTCGCCTTTGTGTGGCCTGAAAGAATCTGCCCCATTATCATCGTCACCGCCGGCAAAAACAATCCCCGTCAACGCCCCGTCGCCGGGAATTTCGGCTACGGAAGTTTGAACATTGGTATTATTCGATCCTATGACAAAAGGTGCATTGACTCCGGTGACGGTGTCGGATTTTTCGGCATTGTTTCCGAACACGGCGTCAAAAGTATGATCTTTATCCGCATTGCCCGTCTGATCAACGTCTTCACCGGCAAATACGTTACTTTTGCTTTGGATAAATACGGCTCCGACTTCAGGCATTGCAACAGGCTCTTCTTCTTGCCTGGCACCGTCATCGGCATGATCCGTTGCCACGACATATAAATCCTCCGCATCTTCCGATGTCTCATCGCCGTTCTCCGCTGCGGCAGCCGGCTTTGGTGGCATGGAAATTTCGGCGCTTCCCAAAATACGAAATCCGGATTCTTCCTCTGTGTCGTTCCAATATCCGTAAGACAAATGCCCGGTGGTTGCACCGTCGTCGGCGCGAGCGTCTTCTGTTGTATCGGAAAGAGTTTCAGCCGTGTAATAGGATATAAAATCGTTGATGCCGTTGCTCTCAATATAACCTTCCGGCGTGTCCGCCGCATCTTCGGTGCCGTCGCCAATGAGGACCTCAAAACCGCTTTCGTCCGCCTCAGCCGAAGTTTCGATTCGGTTTTCGCGGACGGAAAAAATATCTGTGATATTTCCCGTTTCTCTGTCCTTCCGGGAGCCGTCGTCTTCTTCCGGAGAGTACCCATATGCCGACTCTGCCGGAAACAAATCGCCGAAACCGGGGGCGCTTTCTTCCGCCACCGAGTCGCCGGCCCTGTTGACGCTTTCTTCGGCGTTTGTCAAACTTTCGTTTACTTCCTTAACCGCTTTTTCCGCATTGTCAAAAATAGTCCGGAAGGTGTCGACGGCCGCCCGCAACTGCCGCACCTGATGAGAAAGCGAGGTTCTGCGCTCCAAAAGATCGTCTAAAATCTTGCGCCGCGACGCTTTGGCCTCCTCCAGCATGGACATACAGCGTTCTCTGGTTTCCTGAAGTTCTGCTTCGGCCGCCAGCTTTGCCTCTTCGTCAATCCGGCCCGCCATTTCCCGCGCTTTTGCGGAAGTTTCCTCCATGACGGCGGAGGCTTCTTTCAGAATTTCGTCGGCTTTCGATTGAGATTGCGCCATTATGTCTTTGGCGGCTTCATGCGCGGCCCTCAGCACTTTGCCGGATTCCATGCCGATTGCCCTCGACAAAGTTTCCTCGCTGAGCTCCGGCACTTCCGAACGTTTTACGGCTTCAGCCAATTTGATACGAAAGTCAGTTTCGCGACGCAACATCTTGCGGAAATAAATCTCGACATCAAAGATAAACTCCCTGACTTCGTCCACAGAATAGCCTTTTCTGGAAACGGTGAATTTTTTTGACAACAGTCGCGAAATGTTTTCTTCCATGGTCTGCGACTCGTCATTTTCAAAAGGTAAGTTTTCCGCCACTTCTCCAGCCTATGCCCGAAATCATTATTATTCTCAACTTTACCAACTCTTTTTCACATTTACGATATATGTGTAGCGAGATATATTGCATATTCCCCCATAATACAATTGCACCGACTCATCGCAAACGACACCAAGCCGAGACACCCCAGAACAAGTAATCACAAAAAAAAGCCCTGTCTGGAAGGAGTTTTTTACGACAAGTTCTAAGCAAAGGATTCGCCGGAAACCGGATCAAAGACAAAAGAGCGGAAGAAAAATTTATTACTGTTTGCGGACGTAAAAAATTACTTCCGGTGAGGCGTAATCAATTTACCGCCCATTGTTTCCAGGTATTTGATCACCTGGGCTATGTTTGTCACGCCCACAATCTTGAGGTGTCCGTTGTTTCTCGCTTCGGCCGATGCCAAATTCTGCTCTGGGACAAAAAATATGGATGCTCCCGCCCGTTCCACCGCCACCGTCTTTTCTCTTACTCCGCCTATCGGACCGACGGCACCGTTCATGGACATGGTTCCCGTTGCCGCCACCTGTCTGCCTGCCGTCAGATTGCCCTTGTCCAATCTGTCCAACAGACCAAGCGTAAAGGCCAGTCCGGCCGAAGGGCCTATGATGCCCTCTGCGTTTAGATTGATTTTAAAAGGCAGATTCGCCAGTGTGTAATAAGGCTCACTCCCGCCGAGGTAAGGGGCGTAGATCAAGCCCAGACACCCCTGGACAAAGTTGTGCACTTTGTATAAGGGATACTGTTGATACTCATTGACCGGAAAACAATACAGATACTGCTTTTTACCCCGTGTGATGACCCTCTCAGCCCCCAGATTCATCGAAATGTATTTTTCTTTATTCGAGCCAAAATCATGAACTGTCAATATAACGTCTTGACCTGCTTTTTTACTCTTGATCAAGTTCCCCAGAGCCCCGAATGTGCCCCCCTTCTTGCCGTCGACGGCCGATATGACATAGTTATCGGCCAGCTCAAGGGCAGCCGGGGAACCTAGCTGCGGTTGATAGACCACGACGCCGGAGGGAATCGCACGGACATGATATCCGAGCATCTTTAATGCCACATATGTGGCCGCCTGCCTGGCATTTGCCATATCTATTACGCCTTGTTCCTGATACTGGGCGGGAGTGGCCACACCGGTTATCTCCGACGACGAGTAAATTTGGTCGTTCGAATCTATCCAGGCATAATAAGGATATTCCAACATGCTCATTTGGATCAATTGGACGTCCACCATATCCACTTTGCCGTCTTTGGTGTTGGGATATTTTTTTGGCAACCCTATCAATCCTTCGACAGAAAAGGCATCGCCTGGGACAATTGCGTATTTTGAAATATTTATCCTGCTCAGGATGAATGCCGCCAACGAAAGAAGCACCAGAACAGAAAAAAATATTTTGAAAAACCGAAAAGAACGGGAGGAAGTATTTTGAAAAACCGGAGATTTCTCTGAAATATGTTTTCTCATTTAAGCTGCCTAACCTAGACGATAAATACTACTTAACCATAGCCCAATTTATGGAAATAAAGGAGTACACTTCATGGGGCTTACCGACAACAGCTTTCCGACACTGCCCTCAGCTCCGGCAAAAATCGGACTTTTGCCTCCCTTTCCCTTAAACTCTTATTTACCGCTACGGAGTATACCTCCCGTATATAGAATATTTCCACAGCAACGAACGCCGGGGAACTGCCAAAGCACCAAGCAGTTTTCCCTGTCATAAGCAGTCGGAAACCAGAATTGCGCGGATAATGTCAGATCAAAATACAGCCAGAATCAGAAGCCGGATTATGCTTGCCTCATACCGGGGAGACGAGGACATTGTAAGACAGTTTTATGAGAGCGGCGATCCCGAGCTCAGAGCCACCGCATTGAGTGCTTTGGTAAATATGAAAAAAGCCACAAAAGACGATGCCGAGCGCGCCGTGGCTGACGCCAGTCCGGTTGTAAGACGCAAAGCCTGCGAACTTGCGCCTCTTTTGCCGGGAGCAAATTACCGGGTATTGCTCTCCTCTCCCGAAGAGATGGTCGTTGAGGCAGCCTGCTTTGCAATCGGCGAGACGCGCGATCACGGTGCGGTGCCGGACCTCATGACTGTGGCCTCTGCCCACAAAGAGGCTCTTTGCAGAGAATCAGCCGTGGCGGCATTGGGTGCCATAGGCGACAAAAAGGCCATACCACAATTGATAAAAAGACTGGATGACTCTGCCGCCATAAGGAGACGTGCCGTGCTGGCCCTGTCTGTTTTTATCGACGACGAGGCAGCGGTGACAGCGATCGGCTCAATGCTCGACGACAAAGACTGGCAAGTGCGCCAAATTGCAGAAAGCATTCTGCTGCGTTAGAAAAGACGGGCGACAGGTACCTATACCTTGGTCATGTCAGAAAAATGACTCAGACTTTTGCGCAAGCCCCCTATGACATGCATCTCCGGATTTGAGGATGTATGGACGGGCAGTTCCATCGCCTCGGCAACCATCTCTTTCAAACCGTCCAGCCGCGTCAGACCGCCGAGTAAATATACGCCGGACTGGCAGAGGTCGTTGGTTATGTCGGGAGGAGTGGAAGTAAGAACCTGCGTTATGCCCTGAATGATCTGCGACAAGACCTCGTCAATGACACCCCAGAGTTCCTCGGCTGTCACGTCCACGGAAACAGTTTCTCCGGTGCTGATGTCGTATCCCACAATATTGTGAACGGTAAAGCGCTGGTTATCCCTGACGATAACCTCCCTCAGCCGACCACAAAATAAAGTACTTACATTGATATTATAGTTCCTGATAAAATGGCTTTTTATGCTGTTGTCAATATCGGTGGCACCCATGCCCAGCGAAGCCGATGTGACGACGGAACCCAGGGACAACACCGCTGCTTCGCAGCGCCCGGCACCCAAAATAATGACCATATTGCCCACGGGCTCCCCGATCGGCAAATTCAAATCGATGGAAGCGGCTATGGTGCTTTCCAAAAAACGGACTTCGTGTACACCGGCTTCTTTCAAAGACCTGACCATAGCCCTTTGCTGAACCTTGGTTGAGTCCCCGTACGTACTGACCAGCACGTAGCTGCGACCCAATTTATTGTGCCCGGCCTTTTTCAATAAATGAGATATGATCTGCCGCCCCAAATTCAGATCTTCTATCTGCCCGTAACGGATCGGCTTGAATATTTTCACACGGCCCGGTTTGGCGTCTATTACCGACAACGCATCGGTGCCAAAAGCCACCAACTTGGCAGAGTCGGTATCGACGGCTGCTATCGTCGGCTCAATCAGATATCTCTTTCTTGACTTATCCGAAATTTTGGTCAGCGAAGTACCCAAATCAACCGCAAAATACTTACTCAAAATTTATTATTCTCCTAATCGGCGTCTTGCAAAAACACCGGGCACAAAAACATGCTCCGCCTCTGACGCGACATACGTCACTGCTGCGCGCATACAAGACTTCCTTCTTATAGACCGGTCTAAAGATTTTACAACAATACCAATATTTTTATATGCATCCGATGCAGGCAAGGGTACTCATCAGAGAAAATCTTTGTTTTGCGATAAAAAATTGTTCAAAATTGGCGGCAACCTTTGACGCCAAAGGCCTTGGGGAACGGTTTGGATGTGACTTAGCGGGTCAATTGTCCAAAAAGCGCTTCGGCCGCCACCAAAAATACTCCGGTAAGCGGTAATCTTTTTAGCTGTGAGTAGTCATTTTGACGAATTCGATAACGACGAAGAAGACCCTTCGCCGCTGCTGCCACAAGATGACAGACTGTGGCGCCATCCTTCCGAACTATCCAACACGAATTACAAAAAAGAACTACAAAATACCTGGTTGAGCAGAGAGCCCTCTAAAGCAAGCGCTTGGACGGCGGGCATAGTGGGGGCGCTTTTGGCGAGCGGAGTGGTCTTGCTCGGAACCCATCTGGCTACGGCTCTGACTGCCAAAACAACCAACGTCGCCCAGGCCGACACCACGTCAACCGTACCCATTTTGGGAGCCGCGTCATCTTATGCGGCGCCCGCTCTCGGCGGTCATATGAGCCTTTCTCCCGATATCTCTCTTGCCGTCAATTCGGTTGCCGAATCTATGGTAACCATCCAAGCCAATTTCGGAGCCAAACAATCCTACATGGACGGTCTTGTCATTTCGCAAAATGGGCTTATCGTGGCTCCGGCAACCTCCGTTGCCGGAGCGGCCAGCATCATAGTGACTTTGTACAACAAAACCTCCTACGTGGGAAACATCGTGGGAATAGACAACAGCAAACCCTACAACAGCGATCTCGCCGTAATTCATATTGAAGCAAACGGCCTGCATCCCGTCCCACTGGACGAAGAAGAACCCGTGGCCAACCATCAGATGGTATTGGCCCTCAATATACAGGCAGCCAAAGAGCAGGTCTTGGCCACCACCATCAATTCTCTGGACAGCCCCCAAACCAAAAATTGGTCGCGGCTCGTAGACTCAATCGTCATCTCACCCACACCCCAGGGACTGACGCCCGGTACCGCCATCCTGGATGACGCCGGGGGCGTCGTGGCCTTTGTACTCGGGAATAACCAAAAGTATCCGATTGCCGTGCCGGCATGGCTCATAAAACCGGTAACGAATGTCCTTATCATGCATAAAACTGTCTTAAAAGGTTGGCTGGGGGTGGTTGCCACAAACTACACATTGAGAAAAGGGGTTCTCATAGACAGCGTCTACCGGCACAGCGCCGCCGCCGCATACGGCCTTTTGCCCGGTGACGTTATTATTGCTCTGGACAACCAGCCCACCGATACCGTCAACTCTCTGATGGCCCGTCTCTACACCAAACCGCCGGGGAGCACCGTGCGACTTCTCGTAATCCGCGGCAATAAGATAATGCCGATGAAATTGGTGCTGGGATCATCCACGGCTTCAAAATAAAGCTCTTCAATTTAAAGCCGGGGTCTTGCTCCTTACCCGGCACGGAAACAATTTCCTGCAACACCCCCCGGGCCCGCACGGACACCGAGAGTCCGACTTGGAGACATCGTCCGAACAAAGACTTTTATCTGTTCTATAATCTATATTGAGCACAAAGAAAACGGATAATAAAATGAGCGATATCGGAAAAGGAAATTTCGGAGAACAGTTGCCCAATTTTTTCGGCGACATCCTGCGACTGCTGAATACCAATACTCCCGTCCAATGGGAACTGGCCGTACAGCTGGCGGAATCCGTGGCGACCGATTCGGCTCCCGGTGAAAATACTACGGAGCAAGACAGCATAGACCCCATCGACAGAATACGCCTCGAGGAGCTGTATCAAATAGCCGGACTGCACGTATCGGATATCACCGGCATGGATATAGTCGGCTCCAAGCCCATCCTCCTCTCGGCAGTCAGCCGCCGACAATGGATCAGAACGAACATGGCGGCCTGGAAGCCCTTGATGGAAGCAATCGCACAGGCCATCATCAGCAACGATCCCGACAAAGACACGGAGGGCGACCCGGCGGTTTCCGCCAATCAAACCCCCCGGCACGAGCCGCCTGCACAGAGCGAGAACAGGGAACCGGCATCCGAGACGACAAATGAATTGGACCTCGAAAAACTCGGACTTACGGATTTGGCCAAGATGTCTTTTGAACAGAGTGCCGTATCTCCCGGCGATACAAGGGGCTTGGACGAAAAGAGTGCCGCCGACTGGTCGGCGAACAGCCCGGAAAGCCAATTGATGCCAATGCTGGCACAGTGGAAAAAAATTATGGGGCCGGTCATGCTGGCCATGCAATTCGGTTCGGTACTGGGGAGGCTGGCAAAATACAGTTTGGGGGCCTACGAGTTTCCGTTGCCGCGAAATAACTACAACGAAATTCCGGTGATACCCCAAAATATCAAACAATTTTCATCAGACTGGAGCATCCCTCTGGCCGAATGTGAAATATACGCGGCAATCCTCGACATAACCTCCCACGCCATTCTGCGCAGAAGCCACGTCACAGACTACCTTACCGAATTGTTGACGGAATATGCCGAATGCCTCAACCCCGACCCGTCTTTAATGGAGGAGCGGATAAAGAATCTACAGGGATTTGACATCTCGGACATGACGCAACTCATGAGCGATCCCGAACTCCTGCATGCTTTGAACGATTCCTCAAAATTGAGACAAATCCAGGCAAAAATCGATAATTTTGCTTCAATATTTATTGGTTATACCGATTGGGTCATCGATATGGCAAGTTCCAGGCTGATTGCCAATAACAACACCATACGCGAAGCCATAAAACGCAGACGCATGGAGCGCAATAACGAAGAACGCGCCGCCGAGAACTTTTTTGGCCTCCATCTGGACCAAGATATACTTGAAAAGGGTTCTGCATTCATCCAAGGCGTTCTGCAGCGCGGCGGAGACAGCGAACTTGCCATGCTTTGGACGCAAAAAAACCTGTTACCTACCCAAAACGAAATCGAAGCACCCGGTTTATGGCTCGAAAGAATTAAACTGGATCAAGCTTAAATTTGTTTTCTGACCAAAATCCCTTGACGGTACCGCATCTGTGATTTCGGTAAAGTTATGACAAAAAAATTGCCGACAACAACCCGTTGATGCCGGCAAACAATTGTATGCAGTACATTTGAAAATGTTTTAAGCAAAATCCCGCTCAAATCATTTCTGTTTTATTCGATCGAAGAGTCGACTTCGGCGGCACCCAAGTTCCACTCCAACATGATACTTTCCCTCTCTGCATCGCGAATAATACGCTCCCTGTTGCGTCTGAACTGGGGGTCGTGAGGAGGAAGGAGCTCGAGACGCTTCAACGCGCGAAACCTGAATCCTTCCACCAAAGCTTTATCCCCGTACTCGGAATAAATTTCATAATGAGGTGCGACAGGCCCCAGGTAATCTATACGTACATGTCCGGCATACTCACTTGCCATAGATTTTCTCCATCTGCATTTTTAGTTTGTTACAAATATAATAGACGGCTTTTTGAAAATTGACGTTAAAATTCATTTCATATACACAACAATGCGCAATGCCGATCGCGCAAGCCTATAATTAAAAGACTGGCAAATAGCGCCGTCAGACGATAAAGTATATGTAAGGAAAAAGAATTTAACTTAAAGTTCATTTATGCAACATTTTTTTCTCATGAAATTTTAATATTAGCTGCCTATAGTAACTCAAAAGACTTAAAATATTATTTGGACAAGGTGATTTTTATGATGGATACTCTTTGGATGGCCGAAGGTAAATGCAAAGATCTCCCACCGGAAACTTTTTTCCCGAGTGACGGAGTGGGGGTCGACGTAGCAAGAAGAATATGTAAAGATTGCCCCGTCAAATCCCCCTGCTTGGAATACGCCATTGCCAATCACATCGACCACGGGGTCTGGGGCGGAGCCTCGGAAAGAGAAAGGCGCAGGATAGCAAGGCAAAGAAGGCAGCTTCATATCATAACGGGGAACCGATAATTCAAACATCTTCCTTTCAAACAACCGCTTTTCTTTGAATGTTTGAGTGTGTCATAAACATCAGTGAGGGCAGCGATTTTAAATTGCTGAGAGAAATTGCCGACGCCGGCGGAGACTCTGTTTGCGACATACACTTGGATGCCGTCCATAACAGAAGTGTCCTGACATTAATTGCCCCCGATGTTATGGAAGATGCCAAAAATGTCGCCAAAGAGGCGGTAAACACCCTTGACATCAAGATCCACAAAGGATTGCACCCGCGCTTTGGCGTTGTGGATGTAGTCCCGTTCGTTCCTTTTACTCCAGGCGAAATAGCACCCCAATCCCTGGATAAGGCCACGGAATACCGGAACGAATTTGTTGCATGGGCCCAAAAGGACCTGGGGTTGCCTTGCGTCACCTATGAACCCGAGAGGTCTCTGCCGGAAACAAGAAAATTACTCAGACAGTCTGCTCTCGGGATATTTCCGCATGAAACGGCCGGCGTTGCCTGTGTGGGAGCCAGGAAATTGCTGGTTGCCTACAATATCTACATAGGAGAGGGCAACGGGGAAAGGGCGAAATTGATAGCCGGGCGCATCAGAAGCGCATCCGTACGCTCTCTGGGCTTTTCCCTCAACGGTAAAGAACAGGTGTCCTGCAACCTGGTGGACCTGACCGCATCCGGGCCTCAGGAAGCATACGAAGCTGTCAGCCGATACACAGAAATCACCGGTACGGAACTGGTCGGCCTCGTACCCATGGGGCTCTTGGGCCAAATTGATGCAGGCCTTTGGGAAAAGCTGGATTTGGCTTATGAAAAATCTCCGGAGTACAGACTTTCGCTGAGTCCCGCCAAGAGAAAGGAACTGATTGCGTCCCTTTTGGAAGAAAAACTTATAAATTCCGACGGTAAAAGCGGATAGGACGCAAAATCTTTCCGACTGTCCGTCAGGACGCCAGATAACCGGAAGCCGAGACGAGTCGCTTCCTGCGCAGTTTGCGCCGCTCACGCTCGCTCGTACCGCCCCAGATTCCGAACCTTTCTCCTGTTTTGAGGGCATAGTTAAGGCATTCTTCTTTTACCGGACATTCTTTGCAGACGCTTTTGGCTTCCCTGGTGGAAGCCCCTCTTTCCGGAAAAAACAGATCGGGGTCAACCCCCATGCAACTGGCCTTAGCATACCACGGCTCCTTGGTAACAGTACTAAACATGTCTTCCAATACCATCCGGCCTCCTTTTCGGCTACGGTAACCCGCCCAAATGCTCACCTAAACTACAAGCGTGAAATTACACGTATCGTATTATATTTACCGCTTATCGAGAGAAATGCAATACCATGAGGCCAGAAATTAACAATTTTTATCAAAAATTCATAAGTTGCGGTCTCCGAGAAGAGTGAAAATTGTTTTCCGCGAACACTTTTCCCTCCGCCGAGTCACCCCAAGGCCGTCTTGCTTGCCAAAGCGTCCGGAGTTCCGGCATGCAAAACCGCAAAAAAATATTTCAAACAATTTTTAAAAAGTTAAACCAACCCCTCATTAAGCGCTAACGTAATAAATGGTTTGATCAAACTTGCTCCGCAACACGCCGTTTGCCATAAGCCTGTGATCAAAGTAGATCGGAACCATAAATGAAAGGTTAGTTGTGACCACACTGAATGCAGAGCCTGATACACCTGTACCGGTAGGGATCGAAAAGAACAGAGTTCGCGGCGGACCGCCCAGATCAGAAATACTCCGCAGGGACAAATGGTGGGCACAGCCTCTCGCTATTTTCTCCGGACTTCTGGCTTTTATAGTTTACGCCACATGGGCGGCGTTGCGAAACGGTCATTTTTACGCCGGCAACGTGGGGAGGGATTACCTCTCGCCCTTTTATTCCCCGTGTCTGACCAATTCCTGCACCTCCAACGGTTACGTATGGGGCGGCTGGACATGGTGGAGACTGTCCCCCGCCATACCCATACTGATCTTCCCTCTCAGCTTCAGGCTGTCCTGTTACTACTACCGCAAAAGTTACTACAGATCATTCTGGCTCTCGCCGCCGTCTTGTGCGGTACCGGACGCCGGCTCCACAAAAGCAAAAAGTCCCAGAAACAAGTACAGCGGGGAAACAAAATTCCCACTTATATTTCAAAATATACACAGATACACCTGGTACTTTGCCGTTATCTTTGCCGGAATCCTTACATTTGATGCCGTGGCCGCTTTCCGTTTCCACAACGGAATAGGCATGGGTTTGGGCACTTTGATATTCGTGGTAAACGCTTTATTGATATGGGCTTACACGCTGGGATGTCATTCTTGCCGTCACCTCTGCGGAGGGGGTTTGCGTACATTCTCATCCGCCAATTCCAGGCACTTCATATGGAAAAATTTTGTTTCCAAGCTCAATGAGCACCATCAGCTGTTCGCGTGGCTTTCTCTCTTCTGGATTGCTTTTGCCGACTTTTATACCTGGCTGGTAGCCACAGGAGCCATTCACGACCCGAGGTTTTTTTGATTAATATGGATACGATTGAGACACACAACTTTGACGTACTGATTATAGGCGCCGGAGGTGCCGGCCTGCGGGCTGCAGTAGAGGCACATGCCTTGGGGGCCAAAACAGCCATAGTCTGCAAGTCCCTCCTGGGCAAAGCGCATACGGTTATGGCCGAAGGCGGCGTGGCCGCCGCACTGGGCAATGTGTGGCCGGAAGACAACTGGAAAGTACACTTCAGGGATACCATGCGCGGCGGTAAAATGCTCAACAACTGGAGAATGGCGCAATTGCACGCCCAGGAAGCTCCGGACAGGGTTATGGAATTGGAAGACTGGGGGGCTCTTTTTGACAGGACTCCGGACGGACGCATCCTGCAACGTGACTTCGGCGGGCACCGTTATGCCAGACTTGCCCACGTGGGAGACAGAACCGGTCTGGAACTTCTGCGCACTTTGCAACACAGATCGGTGGATCAAAATGTCGAAGTTTTTATGGAATGCAAAATTTTCCGCCTCTTGCAAGACGAAAACGGCAATGTCAACGGAGCTCTCGGGCTTTGGCGAGAAAACGGCAAATTCGTGGCCTTCGGGGCAAAATCTGTCGTAATATGTTCCGGCGGGGTGGGCAAGATCTGGAAAATTACTTCCAACTCTTGGGAATCCACCGCCGACGGACAAGCGCTGGCCCTTTGGGCGGGTGCTGATCTGATCGATATGGAGTTTGTCCAATTCCACCCGACCGGCATGGTTTGGCCCCCTTCCGCCAGAGGACTCCTGGTAACCGAAGGCGTGCGCGGCGACGGAGGCGTCCTCAAAAACAAAGAGGGCGAGAGGTTTATGTTCAACTACATACCCCCCTTCTATGCCAAAGAAACGGCCGATACGACCGAAGAAGGGGATCAGTGGTACGAAAATAAGAAAGACTTTCGCCGGCCCCCGGAACTGCTTCCGAGAGACGAGGTGGCAAGGGCCATCAACTCGGAAATAAAAGCCGGCCGAGGAAGCCCTCACGGCGGCGTCTACTTGGATATTTGTTCCAGGAGATCTCCGGAGGACATCAAAAGACGGCTTCCCTCGATGTATCACCAATTTAAAGAATTGGCCGACGTGGACATCACAAAAGAGCCCATGGAAATAGGTCCGACCTGTCACTACATCATGGGTGGTATCAAAGTCGACGCCGATACCGCCGCCACTTCCGTTCCCGGACTTTTTGCCGCGGGAGAAGCGGCCGGAGGCATGCACGGCTCCAATAGATTGGGGGGAAATTCTTTGTCCGACTTGCTGGTTTTTGGCAAGAGAGCCGGCGAGTACGCCGCCCGATACGCCATGGAACAAGCAAAAGAACCGCAGATCAACATGTCTTTAGTCAGCGACCATACGAAAAAAGCGTTGTCCACATTTGAGCGCGAGAACGGCATTACCCCCTACCAACTCCACCATGAGTTGCAAGACACCATGCAGCCGTTGGTCGGAATTATCAGAACCGAATCGGAATTGCTCGAGGCAAAAGAGAAACTGGCGGTTCTCAAAGAAAAGTTGCAACAGGTCGCCGTGGAAGGAAACAGGCAATTTAACCCGGGGTGGCATATGGCCCTTGACCTGGAATCAATGTTTGACGTGGCCATGTGCACGACAGCCTCTGCCGTCGAAAGGAAAGAGAGTCGGGGAGGTCACACCAGGAATGATTACCCGCAATCCGATCCCGAGTATTTCGGTAAAATCAATATGGTCACCAGCCGTGGCGACGACGGAAATATAAATTTGCGCCAAGAACCCCTTCCGGAAATGCCGGGCGAACTCAAAGTTTTATTTGAAGAGGGGAAATAATGTCTGTTGAAAATACACAACCTCAAGTCGGCGATGACACCCAGCAAAAGCAAGTCACTTTAAAAATATGGAGAGGCGACGCTTCCGGCGGTAAGTTCGTCGACTATACCTTAGACTACCTGGACGGCGAAGTGGTTTTGGACGCTGTCCACCGCGTACAAAGCGAACAGGCGCCCGACCTCGGAGTCCGCTGGAACTGCAAAGCAGGAAAATGCGGATCCTGCAGTTCGGAAATAAACGGCAAGCCGAGTCTCATGTGCATGACGCGGATGAGCACGCTGGACCTCGAAGAACCCATAACCGTTTCCCCGATGCGGACTTTCCCGATTATCAAAGACCTGGTGACCGACGTTTCGTTTAACTTCGAAGTCGCCAAGAAAATACCGGCGCTGCAGCCCAAACCGAGGGAAAAAGACGGTACTTACCGCATGTCGCAAATTGACATAGACCGGGGGCAGGAATTCCGAAAGTGCATCGAATGCTTTTTATGCCAAAACGTATGTCACGTCATCAGAGACCACGAAGAAAACAAGCCCAATTTTGCGGGACCGCGATTTCTTATGCGCATAGCAGAACTTGAAATGCACCCCCTGGATACCTTGGACAGACGTCGCTATGCCTTTGACGTTATGGGGGTGGGATATTGCAACATTACCAAGTGTTGCACTGAGGTCTGTCCGGAACATATCCACATCACCGACAATGCCATTATTCCCCTGAAAGAGCGGGTGGTGGACGTCCGATTTGACCCGGTCGCATGGCTGGGAAGGACCATTTTGCGCAGACCCAAACCGACGTCTTCGGAAGAAGTGATCAAGCTGACGCCGGCCGGCAGGTCGGCAAATACGCCAAGCTAGGGTGGATACCGATATGACGCCTATTCCCGTACAGAAAAAGCCATATCCTTTTCGCGCGGAGAAGTAACGGCATGACGCCCGATCTGTTTTCCCAAGAATGGTTCGAAAACCTCACAGAAAACCTGGCGCGCGCGCTGAAGGACTCTCCGGAAATCTCTTTTCCCGATGCCGGCATGGAAATAGGACAAGTCATTACGGACGTCGGAGACCGGAGTATTTCATACATCATAAAAATTGGCAAAGGCAGCACCGAGATTGTCCGTACCGAGCCGGCAGACCGGATACCAACTCTCATAACCGACTACTTTACCTATGAGGATTTACTGGCCGGGAAAACCGACATCTCCGCTGCTATTTTTTCGGGAAAAATAAAGATCAAAGGAGATTTGCAATACTTGATTTCCAACAGGCAACTGCTGAAAACCATAGGTGCGGCTCTCGCAAATCAGGCACGACCATAGGCGTCTGCCAAAAAATTACTCTTCCTACAGACAAAGGAGTCCGGCATGGTAACGGAAATTGCCAAAATCGACATACGGGAAGGCGCGTTGGAAAACTTCCTGGCAAGATTAAAAATTGCCACAGGCCTGCTGGAAAAGACTTCCGGATACCGATCGATAGAGGTCCGGCGGGAAGTGGAAAACACGAACTACGTATACCTTTTTATCGGCTGGGACAGTCTGGACTCACATCTGATCAATTTCCGGCAGTCTCCCAATTTCGTCGAATGGCGCAACCTGCTGAAAGAATTTTTTCTCACGGATCCGACGGTGGTGCACGTCGAAGAAATCCCGCTGTAACCCGCTGACTTTTGTGAAATGCGCTTCCTCTGGTCTCAATCACTCAAGGACAGACCCGCCGCCGACTTGCATCGCTACCGGTGTATTTTTTTCAACAACATCAGCCTATCCCCCTGTTCGGCCACCGGATTGCTTTCGACTCCCAGATAGAGACGGCCCTGGGAAATAAGAGCCATGACCTTGCCGGAACCGGCGTATTTTTCTTCCAAAGCTTTCATGTGCAAGCCGGCGTCCGCGTCACCCATTTCTATTTCGTCCAAGCATACATCGTCTGATGCCACCAAAGCCAGCATAAGGTCTGCGGCGTGGGGTGTCTCGATGCTCTTTGCCAATGTATGGGCCAGCAGCTCGTCTTCGCTGATCAAAAGGTGGGCACCCAGACCTTTCAAAGCGTCACGCACCGACTGGGATTTGACGGTAGCGGAAATGTTGAGCTGCGGAGCTTCTTCCCTCAAGAGAACCGCTATCAGCAGTGTGTCCGCATCGGTATCGGCCATTATCAAAGCCTGTTTGGCTTCCGTCGGGTTTGCTTTCCGCAAAGTTTCCATCTCTGCCGGATTCCCTTTTACATGATGAACCCCGTGCCGGACAGCCGAACTCTCAATGTCGGCCACCAATACGACCTGCTCTCCTGCCCTCAGGAGCTCTTCCAAAACGGCCGGCATGCTCCTGTGGAGGCCGATAACCAACGTATACGGTTTGACCGGAAAATGTTCTTCCATCGCAAAAAGCCTTTTTATTCCTTTCGATATGGACGAGCCGGTCAGCAGAGCAAAAATACCCGCCAGACACGGTATCGAAATCAGCATTACCACAACCGCCACAACGCGACCGGTGGGATTTGACGGAGTCACATCGCCATATCCCACGGTGGTGGCCGTCACCACAGCCCAGTAAAAACCGGTCGTTACCGGAAGGTGGTCTACGCCGGCAAATACGGCACCGCCGATAAGTATAGTGGCCAGCACCACGGAGGCAAGCAAAAAAACGTGACGCCTGTTGGGATCGCCAATTAACTTAAATATGGCTGCCAGCATAAAACCAACTTTTGTTTAGAGAGATAGAATTAAGCCGCTGCCGGTCAGTCCAGCAGATCCGCTACATCGGATCTTTCGCCTTTTAGCTCGTTTTCGGTAAGGGATATTTTCTCTTTTGCAAAATCGGAATGCTCAAGCCCTTCCACAATGCTTACGGTACCGTCGGCACCCACGCTCACCGGGAAACCGAATTGGAGACCTTCGCTTATGCCGTACTCGCCGTGCGAAACAACGCCCAGCGACACAAAATCGCCTTCAGAAGTCGGGTTGAGAAAGCTTTTTGCCGAATCTATAACCGCATTGGCCGCACTGGCTGCCGAAGACGCCCCGCGGGCATCTATGATTGCCGCCCCGCGTTTTTGGACCGTCGCAATGAAATCGTTTTCCAACCACTCCCTGTCCCGGATCACATCCGTTGCCGCCCTGCCGCCAATCTTGGCATGAAAAAAGTCGGGAAACTGCGTCGAAGAGTGGTTGCCCCAGATGGCAGTATTGGAGACTTCCGTCACGGCCACCCCGGCTTTGCGTGCCAGCTGTGTTTTGGCTCTGTTTTCATCCAATCTTGTCATGGCAAACCAGCGGTCATCAGGGACTGATCTTGCATGGCTGCGCGCGATCAGACAGTTGGTGTTGCAAGGATTGCCGACAACAAGTACTCTCACGTCCGAAGCGGCGTTCTCCTCGATGGCTTGCCCCTGCGGGCCGAATATTTTGCCGTTTATACCCAGCAGATCCCGCCTTTCCATTCCGGCTTTGCGCGGAACGGAGCCGACCAAAAGAGCCAATTGGGTTGCGTCGAAAGCCTGTTTGAGGTCCGTGGTGGTCTCCATGTCGACAAGCAGCGGAAAAGCACAGTCGTCCAATTCCATGACAACGCCTTCCAGAGCTTTCATGGCCGGTTCGATCTCCAAGAGTCTCAGGACAACGGGCTGATCTTTCCCGAAAATTTCACCGGAAGCAATGCGGAACAACAGGGCATAACTGATTTGTCCCGCCGCTCCGGTTACGGTTACGGTTACGGGTTTTTTGGTAAAAGTATTTAATAAAGTCACAATAGAAATTTAGCCAAGTGACATGGTGTATATTCTTCTTTTTATTATATTTTTTCTGTTTTTGCCCTTCGCCGGGATCGTATCACGCTTTCTGTGCCTCTTCTTGCACAGAAACACGACCGCTTTTGTCTACGGAGACTGAAGCCACCTCTCGGCTTCTTTTATTCTTTGCCGCAATTGTTTGAGATTGGCGGCGGCAACGGAAGTAAGACCGGCTTTCATATTCAGTTCTGCGTTTACTTTGGCATACGAGAGACCCGTTTTGTCAACCAGCCTTTTCACCAAAACAGAATTTTGCTTACGCAAGCTGTTCAATTCCCTGGCAGCCAAGTGAAGCTTCGGATGCCTGTCTTCCGGGTCGCGGCCAACCGTGCCGCTGCCGTTCGGCAGATCGGACAACTCTATAAACAAAGACGGGTCGTCGACCTCCCCTTCTCTCGATTCTTCAAAAAAAACATCCGTGGCGATCTCTTCCGAAGCCACAGACCTGATCGGAGCAAACAGAGACAGCTGGCGAAAGTCATCGCCGTCCAAAGTCTTTTTACCGGAATCCTCGGAAAATAAACCGGGTCTTTCCTCTTCAGCCGCGACTTCGTTCCTTTTGATGGAGTGGTATCTGGCCTGTGCGATATTCTGCGCAAACTGTCGCAGCCTGGGATCGTCCGGTATGTACAGATATGACGGCTGATTTCCGAGACCGGCTATAAAACGGACCAAACGTCCCGCGGCCTGGCGGAAAAACAGCTCGGTGGCTGTAGTCGTGGCATATACGCCCACCCGTAACCTTGGTATGTCAACCCCTTCCGATACCATTTTCACGGCCACCAGCCAGTGTCGATCGGAATTTGTATACCGCTCTATCACAGCGGAGGCATTGTTGTCGTCGCTCACCGCCAACTCAGCGGCCGTTCCCAGTTCTTTTTGGATCAGTGCTTTAATTTCCCTGGCATGATCCTGATCGGAAGCTATGACAAGACCACCGGCGTTGCGGTGGTGTCTCCTTATCTGTTGCAGTTTTGCATTCGATTGGTGGATAACCTCTTTCAGCCAATCTCCCTCGGGAGACAGGGCGGTTCTCAGGCGCTGATTGGCTAGGTTGGCCGAAAGCGGATCGTCGAACGTTGCCATATACAGCGAGCCGTCGTTTGCGGCCCATTCCATTTCTCCGCCTACCCGAGGAAAGTATATCGGCCGTACCACATGACCTTCATTTAAGGCATCGCCGTAGCCGTACTCAAAATCGGCGGCGGCCAAGTCGTCCCGGTATTCGACAAAGGGAATTGCGGCATAGTCCGACCTGAAAGGGGTTCCGGAAAGCAAAAGACGTTTGGGGGCTTGAGCAAAAGCAGTCATCAGCGCCGCTCCCCAGGATTTGTCGTCTCCGGCGTGATGGATTTCGTCGATTATCACAAAGGAATGGCGTCCGAGGCGCGTAAAACCGGCCGGGTTGCTGAATATCTGCTGATAGGTGGTGACAACGCCGTGGAAATCAGAAATCAACGGACCGCCGGGCAACCAATTTGTATCCAACTGCAAACCCAAAAAAGCCGCGGCCTGCGCCCATTGCGCCTTCAGATGTGCCGTGGGAACAACCACTATCAGGTGCAGGTTATGAACGACTATTTTAGTTCTTGCCGCCAACAAAGCAAAGGTGGTTTTGCCGGCACCGGGGGTCGCAACCAAAAAGAAATCGTCTTTGTCTTCTTGTTCATACAAAGACAACGCCTCTTTTTGCCACGGTCTTAACTTGATGACTCTACCCATAAACAGACATACATACGGTCAGGGGATTAGAGTCCCCGTATTTTCGGACAGGAAATTTTTAGTCAGTGCACTTTCTTGCGTCACCGGCTCTCAGCTTATCCCGGGAAAAAAGACGGACAAAAAACCATGACGGATCGGTCGCACGAACAACATCCGGCGACCGGTCTGCACTTTTAGTTTGGTCAAATGATGCGGCTGCTACAAGCGCTCTGCGATGGCCTTGGCAAATTCGCTGCACTTTACTTCGGTGGCTCCCTCCATAAGGCGGGCAAAGTCATATGTGACTATCTTGTCAGCCACCGTCGCCTCCAAGGCTTTCACGATATCTTCCGCCGCTTGGGTCCAACCCAGGTGCTCAAACATCAGCACGCCGGACAGTATGACAGAGCCGGGGTTTACTTTGTCAAGACCGGCATATTTTGGTGCCGTACCGTGTGTGGCTTCAAAAACGCCGTGCCCGGTCACATAATTGATATTTGCCCCAGGCGCTATGCCTATTCCGCCGACTTGGGCGGCCAGGGCATCCGACAAATAGTCCCCATTGAGGTTCATCGTGGCTATAACGTCGAATTCCTTTGGTCTTGTCAGTACCTGTTGAAAAGCTATGTCGGCTATAACGTCTTTGACAAGAATTTTTCCTTTCGGATCTCCGTTGCAGTCATCCCAGCCAACGGCGATGTCGGACAGCTCTTCGCGCACCAAATCGTAACCCCAGCCGCGAAAAGCGCCTTCGGTAAACTTTTGTATATTTCCCTTATGCACCAAAGTGACGCTATCCCGCCCGTGCTCTTTGGCATAAAGGACGGCGGCTTTGATGAGACGCTTGCTGGCCGTGGCGGAAATCGGCTTGATGCCTATGCCGGAATCCGTCCTGATATCCCAACCGTGGTTTTCCTTCAGATAAGAAATGAGTCTCTTTGCTTCTTCTGTGCCTTCCTGCAGTTCCTTACCGGCGTAAACGTCTTCCGTATTTTCCCTGAAAATTACCATGTCGACGTTTTCCGGATGGGTAACCGGCGATGGCACCCCTTTAAACCAGCGAACAGGACGCAGACATACATAAAGGTCCAGTATTTGGCGCAAAGCCACATTGAGAGACCTGATGCCTCCGCCAATCGGAGTTGTCAGAGGCCCCTTGATGGCTATCAAATGCTCTTTGATGACTTCGACTGTTTCGTCGGGAAGCCATGAGCCGGTTGCGTCGTGCGCTTTCTGTCCGGCCAATACTTCTTTCCAATGTATTTTCTTCTTATATTTGGCGGCGGCGGCGTCAAATACCAATTGAGCCGCAGGCCAAATATCGACACCGGTGCCATCCCCTTCGATGAAAGGTATGATCGGTTCCTCGGGTACTTGCAGTTCGCCGTTTGTTGACATAGTAATTTTTTCAGCCATGGCACAAGCTTATAAGAAATAAGCCGGAAAAGAAATGAACTGCGACTAAAACTGGTTATATCTGCAAAAATATATCAATGCCTGCACTTACGGGCAGGATCCGCTGTAGTAAAACCCGCATAAGTGACACACAACGGGATCAATAAATTCGATGTGTTCCTACCGGTGCGTATGATAATTAAGGTTTTTACAAATTTCTATGGTGGCCAACGTCTCGTTCATGGTGTAAAAGTGCAGGCCCGGTACGCCCAAGTCAAGCAAATCCGAGGCCATTTGGGTCGCAAAATCAATACCGAAACTGCGTATTGCCTCCTGATCATCCCCCAAAGCCAGGATCTTTTCGTAAACATGGGAAGGTACTTCCTGATTTGTCAAACGGGCCATCGTTTCCAGGGAGCGCATGCTTTTAATCGGCATTATACCCGGCAGAATGGGTTTGTCATTGCCGCGGGCAATCATCTTATCGAGAAAAACTTTGTATTGCTCGGAATCAAAAAATAGCTGGGTTATGACAAAATCGGCAAATTTCAACTTGTCCATGAGGTGCTCAAGATCCGAGTCTTGATCTCCGCCATCCGGATGACCCATGGGGTGGGCCGCCACGGCCACACAAAAATTGCCCGTTTCCTTGGCTAAAATTGCCAAGTCTTTGGCATAGGGCAGTTCTCCCCCGACAAAATCCGCTTCTTTGCCCACGGGCGGATCTCCTCTGAGCGCCAGGATATTTTCGATCCCCTCGTCTTGGTAACGGCGCAGTATGTCTGTCAATTCGTTCTTCGTATGATAGGCACACGTCAAATGAGCCATGGGAACCATTTTTTGCTGCTTATGTATCTTGATCACCAAATCGTGGGTACGGTCTCTTGTGGATCCTCCCGCCCCGTAGGTAATGGAGGCAAAATCTACGTCCAGCTCCCCAAGCCGCGATAAAGAGTTTTCCAGCTTTTGGAGGGATTCTTCACTCCGCGGCGGCCAAAGCTCCACGGACAGGCTTTTGTGGTCTTTGATGATCGCGTCTATATGTGCCATCTGTTTCGTATCGCTATCTTTAAAGGCGTGCTTTGGCCGCGTTGAGGGTGTTTACCAAAAGCATCGCCCTTGTCATGGGTCCCACCCCGCCCAGGCGGGGGGTAATAAAACCGGCGACTTCACTTACGTCATCGGCCAAATCAGAGATCAACTTCCTCCCTTCCCAACTGACCCCCACTCCCACTACGGCAACGCCCGGTGAAAGCATGGAGCCTTTTACAAGATGCGGGCTGCCTGCTGCCGCTATGACCACATCCGCTTGTTTCAGATAAGGTTCCAGATCCTTTATTCCTTTATGCAGTATAGTCACGGCCGCATTGCAACCCGGCAAAGGCAGACTCATCAAAAGGGCCAAAGGAGCCCCCACGGTAACTCCCCTGCCGACTATGGCCACATTTTTCCCCTCGACGCTTACCCCATACACTTTGAGCAACTCCACAATTCCCGCCGGGGCGCACGGGCGCGGTCCCTCTAAACCCAGTACCAAGCGGCCCAAATTGATGGGGTGCAATCCGTCCACATCTTTGTTCGGATCCACGCGCAGCAGGGCTTTCCATTCTTCCAAACCGTTTGGCAACGGCAACTGAACCAGAAAGGCGTCAATACCCTCATCGGCGTTGAACTCGTCTATAACCGCAAGCAATTCCGCCTCCGAGGCGTCACCCGGCAAATGGCGGTGAAACGATTTTATCCCGACTTCTTCGCAGTCGGCGTGCTTCATTTCCACGTAGCGCAAACTGGGGGGGTGGTCTCCGACCAATATAGTGCCGAGTCCCGGCACTATATTCTGTGCTTTCAATTCCCTTACCTCGTTTGCCAAAGAGGCTTTGATGTCTTTGGCGACGTGCTCACCGTCCAATATAACCGCCGTCAATGTCTGAAGTGCCTTTCCGAAGTGAATACCATCGCTATGTTGCGTTCGTTGGCTGCGCTTATAACCTCTCCGTCACGCAGAGACCCGCCCGGTTGGATCACGGCCGTAACCCCGGCATCAACCAAAACATCCAAGCCGTCGCGGAAAGGGAAATAAGCATCGCTGGCGGCAACCGCGCCTTTTGCTCTGTCACCCGCTTTCTTACAGGCAAGAACGGCCGCATCTACCCGGCTTTGTTGCCCACAACCTATGCCGTTGACTTGGCCGTCTTTGGCTATGGTGATGGCGTTGGATGTCGTTCTGGCACATGTCCGCCAAACCAGTTCCAAATCGTTCCACTGCGCGTCAGTGGGTTCCAGGTGAGTCACGACTTTAAAATCGGGCCTCGCGCTGACAAAGATATCGGGTTGCTGGACCAAGAAATCACTCCCCAATTGCCTGATGCTGAGTCTCCCCCTCACGGGAGGACTCATGGTCAATATGCGGGTATTCTTCCTTTTGCCTGCGATATGCGCCAGAGCGTCAGGCTCCACTTGATAGGCTATCAAAACGTCGCAAAGATTATTGGCGGCAATCGCCTCCGCCAATTCCATGTCGATGTTTCCCGGTATGGCCACAATCCCGCCAAAAGCAGACATGGGATCGGCATTGTATGCCGACTCGTATGCTGCATACATGTTGTCACCGACTGCCACACCGCATGGGTTGGCGTGTTTGATAATGGCCACTCCGGACTTGGAGTCGGGAGCCAACCCCATGATGTCGTGCGCCAAAAGCCAGGCGGCTTCTGCATCAAACAGATTCAAATAAGACAATTCCTTGCCAGAGAGTTGCACCATTGTATCAAAAATAGATGCTTTTGAATCAATCAGAGAATACCTGGCACCAAGCTGATGAGGGTTTTCGCCGTATCGCAATTCCTGAGTCTTGGCCATCGACAGATGAAGCGTCGGGGGAAGTTCTGTATTTTTATCGTCACCGCATAAGGTATCGTCAAACCAAGAGACTATCGCCGCATCATAGGCTGCGGTATGCGCAAAAGCTTTTCTGGCAAGCTTGGCCCTTGTTGCAAAACTTATCACCCCGCAAGATTTTAGCTCTTGCAAAACTTTTCCATAATCGGCGGGATCCACGATCACCGTTACGCACTCGTAATTTTTTGCCGCTGCCCTCACCATGGTGGGTCCGCCCACATCTATCATTTCTATTCCGGGAGAATCCGGGAACGGATAGAGATTGCACACCACCATATCAATGGGAGAAATGCCGTTTTCTTCAAGATCTTGCATATGCGAAGCTTTGTTGCGGTCGGCCAAAATCCCGGCATGAATGGCCGGGTGCAGCGTCTTCACCCTGCCGTCCAACATTTCCGGGATGCCGGTCAAAGTCGCCACTTCACGGCTTGCGATATTGTTGTCCGCCAATACCTTATAGGTCTTGCCGCTGGCTAAAAGTTCGACGTCAAGTTCGCTTAAACCTTTTGCCAATTCGATCAGACCCGCTTTATCGTATACAGAAAGCAATGCCCTCATCTGTTCTCCTCAATTCTCCAATCATTTTTAAGGTCTTCGCAATTCAAAGGCGTATCCCAAACCCGGAATCCCGAGTCGATAAACTTCCTTATCACCCTGGAGTAAGCCCATCTCTCCACTTCTTTAATTTTTTCGTGCAAACTTTCTTCACTCTCACCGGCGGCAATTGCAATTTCTTGCCTAAACAGTATCGGTCCGGCATCCAACTCCGATGTTGCCACATGAATGGTGCAACCGGTCACGGTAACGCCGGCCGCCAGCGCGTCCCGGACAGCGTGCCAACCTTTGAATTCCGGCAAAAGAGAAGGATGTGTATTTAGAATACGGTTCCGGAAACTGTCTTCGAAGCCCCGGTGTAACACCGTTCCAAAGCCCGCCATTGCCACCAGATCAGGAGCCAGTTTGATCAAAACGGCCAACAATTCCTTTGTGTAAGTTTCTCTGTCAAAGCGGGCCTCGAAGGTATCCCGCCCAACCCGTATGACATGTATGCCGTGGGTTTTTGCTATGAGTTCCGCCCGGCATTCTCTGTCGGTCACCACTGCCGTTATCGGCAACTCGGCATCCAACAAAGACTGCAAAACAGTCCCCGATCCCGAAGCCATAACAACTATTTTCGTGTTCTCTGCCATCATGTCAGTATTTTCTTACGGGCTTTATTGTTGCGGTCCCTGACGGAACAATAAAGACAAAGCCGACCCGAATTATTTAAAGTCCCTTGACAATCCTTGCCACTTCTTCGGCTGCCACACTGGGGTTTTTCGCCACAACGGCACCGGCATCCGATAAAGCTTTCATTTTTGCCTTGGCCGTTCCCTTGGTGCCGGAAACTATGGCACCGGCATGGCCCATCTTGCGCCCCTCGGGAGCCGTTACTCCGACGATATAGGCCACGACGGGTTTTGT
The DNA here is from genome assembly GCA_021796535.1 of Actinomycetes bacterium. Taxonomy (GTDB): domain Bacteria; phylum Actinomycetota; class Acidimicrobiia; order Acidimicrobiales; family Bog-793; genus JAJZMK01. Next base: position 30,291 of record JAKABW010000018.1, read on the forward strand.
CATGGACTTAATGTATTCGGCGGCCTGCTCTTCGGCATCTCCGCCTATTTCGCCTATCAGGAATACCGCTTTGGTCTCCTCATCCCGCTCAAAAGCTTCCAGGCAGTCCAGGAAAGTAGTTCCGGGAACGGGATCCCCGCCTATGCCGACTCCCGTGGTCTGCCCCACTCCATTCTGTGTCAATTCGTAAATTGCCTGGTAAAAAACAGTTCCGGAACGACTTACGAGCCCCACTGGCCCACCGGAAAGCGCTATCGTGTCGCTCGTGATGCCGATGTTTGCCTTGCCGGGACTGATGATACCGGGGCAATTGGGGCCCAGCAGTCTGGAGTTTGGAAATTCTCTCCGCAGTCTGTGAAACACCAAAGCTTCGTCTTTGGCCGGTATGTTTTCCGTTATGCACACTATGAACTTGATGCCGGCCTCCGCCGCTTCCAAGATGGCACTTGGAGCACCGGAAGGCGGTACGGCAATAAAGGAGGCATCCGCACCCGTCTCTTCAACGGCTTCACGCACAGTCGCATATACATTGATGCCTTCGATTACTTCGCCGCCTCTTTTGGGATTTGTCCCGGCGACGATCTGGGTACCGTAAGCTCTGTTACGCAACCCGTGGTACAGACCCTGGCTTGTCGGGCTGATACCCTGTATTACGACTTTTGTGTTCTGATCGACGAATATACTCATTTGACACCCGCCAATTCTGTTGCTTTGGCTGCCGCCGCTGTCATGGTCGGTTCCGTCAACACATTATCTCCTTTGTAACTTAACAATATCGATCTCCCTTCTTCGGCGTTGGTTCCGTCCAGGCGGACCACTATGGGAGCGGTATGCGATATCTTTTCAAGAGCCAAAATAATCCCGTTCGCCACCTCTTCCCCGCGTGTGATGCCGCCAAAAATATTGATGAATATCGACTTCACCTTGGGGTCTTGGTTGACCAATTCCAGAGCGCTCGCCATTACGTCGGCGCTCGCCCCGCCTCCTATATCAAGAAAGTTTGCCGGCTTTCCTCCGGCTTGTTCCACCACATCGCAGGTACTCATCCCAAGACCGGCGCCGTTGGCTATAATACCCACATAACCGTCCAGTCCGACATATTGCAAACCCTTTTCTTTGGCCAATCTGTCCCGCGGATCCATCTCCTCAAGATTCTGCCATTCTTCCCACTCGGGATGGCGGAAAGCTGCGGCGTCGTCCAGCGTCACCTTGGCATCCAGGGCCATTATCTCCGATTCGGCAGTCAGTATCAGAGGGTTGACCTCCACGAGATCAGCATCTCCCTCTATATAGCATCTATACATATCCAAAAGAGCGTCCGCGACTTTGTCAACGGCTACGGAATCTATATTGGCCTTGACGGCAATTTCCCTGGCCGTTTCTCTGGAAATACCGTCTATGGGGTTTATGTGGGTTTTTACGATCGCCTCCGGTTCCGTTGCGGCGACCTCTTCAATGTCTATACCGCCTTTTGCCGAAACCATACAAAGATGACTTCTGACGGAGCGGTCCAAAGTAAAACTTGCATAGTATTCTTTGCTTATCGTTGGGCTTTTCTGTATCCAAAGGCGTTTGACGATATGGCCTTTGATGTCCATGCCTAAAATTTGCTTGGCATATGTTTCAAGATCAGAAGCATTGTCCGCAACCTTGATGCCTCCGGCTTTTCCGCGCCCTCCGACAAGAACCTGAGCCTTGACGGCAACGGGAAAACCTATCTTTTCCCCTATGGCTACCGCTCCCGCCACGCTGTCCGTCACATCGCCCTGGGGAACATTCATCCCGTAACTGGCAAAATACTGCTTACCTTGATATTCATACAAATCCATATACGTAATCTCCTTTTGGGCATTATGACGGCAGCAAGCGAAGTAAAAGCAACATCGACGTAATACCGACCGCATGAAAATGCCTTCGTAAACATCCGGAATCAGAAGTTTAGTATACATCATAAAGCCATAAAGGAACCTCCTACCTTATATTCTGTCCATTACGTCAAGTACACATTTGGGCAGTCACTCTTTGCCATCATTGGAAATAAATCAAAAACGCTTTAGCAAAACATAAGCTTTTACATATTTTGCATCTAATGTTTAACTGATGCACACCTCCCTCAAACGAATGCAGGCCACCGGGTTCCTCTGGATAACGCCGATCATAGCCGCTGCGGTTATAGGAGCAATTCAGCTGAGCCAACCCCACGCTTTGTTCGGGGTCCAGCAATACGACGACGGTGCTTACATAGCCGGTGCCCTACAATTGCTGTCAGGCAAAATTCCTTACAGGGATTTCGTTTTTGTGCAACCCTCCAGTGTCTTGCTCCTTATGCTCCCGGTGGCTATTTTCGGCCATCTCACATCCCTGCGTCTGGCCGTAGCCTTATCGAGGTGCCTGACAGTTTTGGCTACTGTTGCCGATATAGCTCTTGCCTCTTCCCTGATTAAGCACAGAGGACTTACCGCCACCGTTATGGCGGGAACCATACTTGCCATCTACCCCGCAACTTTTTCGGCCGATAGGGCATTTTTAATTGAACCGTGGCTGGACCTCTTTATCTTAATGGGCATCAAACTTTTTTTTACAAAAAATGATTTTTCATCCGCAAAAAAAATATTTGTTGCAGGCATATTGATTGGATTTGCCGGCACGCTAAAGGCAATGGCAGTAGTAACGGCAATTGTATGTTTGATCATTTTGATCAAACATCGAAAAGAATTATTACATTTTTTTCTTGGCTTATGTATAGGATTTATACTTCCCACACTGCCATTCTTTTTGATGGCGCCTTTACAGTATATTCATGATGTGATTGTAGTCCAATTGATAAGAAATGGCGCCACGACAACTCCCATATTGGCAAGGCTCGCATTCCTACTTGGCACAAGACAAAATGGCATAGGTCCTGCCGGTATACCCGCCATGGAATCAACGGCACGCATGGTTGCGATTGCGATTGCGATTATCCTGTTGATTTTCCTCTTCTTGCCTATTCTTTTGAAAAAAACTCATAAGCTTGATGTCTTTATTTTCCTGTCAACACTTGCAACAGGCGCAGCCATGATGCTCCCCCAAATATTTTATGCTCACTACGGATGGTATTTTATTCCGTTTCTGGCTATTGCCCTCGGCCTATGCGCAGAGAAATTTTTACAGGTGATCGGGTTAGTTAAAAGCAAAATTCGGTTTCCGCCGCTTGTTGATATGCCTATTACACTCGCAACCGTTATTCTGATCATTGTTGCTGTCAGAATAGCAATAGGAACATCTACTTACAGCGATCAAATTATTTCAAAAGCCGGAGATCCCGGACCCGACATAGCCTCTGTGGTTCCAAACAATACCTGTACGTTAAGCGATGCTGCCATCCTTTTGATAACGGCCAACCGTTATGATACGTCCGGCAAATGCCCCGATGCCGTGGACGCAACCGGAACATGGCTGTCACTTGACCCCAACCACCCGGAAAGATCTCATGGGGAATTGAGTAAAAAACTCGTCAACGATTGGAGAATTTGGTTCAGCCAGGCAAATTACGTTGTGCTCTCCAAACCACAAACTTTTAGAATTCCCTGGAACAAATCTTTAGACAACTATTTTTCCGCTCATTTTTATTTATACAAAGTAAAAGGGGCTTTCATATATAAGAGGAAATAGACTTAGCGTTCGTTAGCTTGAAAAAACCTAATACACCTATCATGTAATAAGTTAGCTAATTCATCCGGGCGGGATGCATGTATATCATGGTCTGCATCCAGAAATTCATATACATCTGCTTTCACAAGCTTCTTTTTAGCTTCAGCTACCGCTGTTCTTTTGTCTATTTTGCCTTTGCTGTTATGTTTTACATCGGGATACAGAACGTCTTTTTCAGAAATTGCCGGGATCAACAAGACCGGTACTGTTATTGCCAAATAACGGACAGAGGGTCTGAACATCCACAATGAATGTAATATATCTAAGTGGTTGCTCAGTGATAAATGAGGTGATACAGTACCATTTTCATTTACATAAAAATTTGCCAGTAAACCTTTGATCCCGCTTTCCGGCCATTCGGTGTGAGTAGCCCTGATTCTTCTTTCCAATTCGTCAGGTGTCATCGATGACAGTATAGGGGGATGCAAGGCCGCTTCGCAAAGTTGCCAATCCGGATAAATATCACATAAATCCACGAATCCGCCGTCTACACAAGCCACACCAAACAATCTGCCGGGGGACCGCCATGCCAGTTCCAATGCCAGAGCCGCACCCCAAGACTGTCCCACCACAACCACCTGCCCCCATGAAGCATCCAGGTTTACAAGATGATCTTGAATCTTTTCAATATCGCCGCATATCCCGGAAAAATCATAACCATAATCTGGCTTAGAAGAACGTCCGTGTCCCCTCAGATCAGGAACGGCAACATTATGGCCCAACTGCAATAAGACTTTGGCAACCTGATCCCACATCCTTGCATTGGACGCCAGACCGTGTAACAACAAAAATGGTTGATCATGGCAACCGGGTCTGGTCCATACATCCAGGATAATTTTGACCCCCGGTTCAACTTCTACCTGGAGAGTTTCCACTTCCGCCGGAGGAAGAGAAAAATCAGAAAAGTCTTTGGGAAATAAATTATCCATAGCAAAGTTTATAATAAACGATTCCCAATATTTAAATTATCAATAACGTAAAAAGACAGATCCGATTTATCGGATCTGTCTTTTTACACCTAACGCTTTGAAGCCTAAAGGATGTTACTTCTTCTTTTTGGAAAGCAGCTTTCCTT
>JAKABW010000019.1 GCA_021796535.1 Actinomycetes bacterium
GGCGAGAATCCCCCAAGTGACAAAGCGCCTATGTTGCCGTGAAGACCCCGGTCGTAATTATCTGTGCCGTATCACATATGCCAAACATACTGTCTGGGTAAAAACAGTACAATAAGTTAGATCGAGAAGACAGGGACGTTTCTTTTAATCCGATAGACCCACACATAAAGTTGAAATATTGACTCAAGTGGGGGATGGCGGAGGGGCTAGCTATACGTGGGTTGGGCAGGAGTGGTGATGTCGGGAAGCCGTATACGGTTGCGTAGCAGTCTCCGTTACTCTCGTGACGGCGGCTTTCCCAGACTTATCGGCTTTCCCTTTGCCAGACTGGATATTGACGGCGATACTCTTACGTTTTCAGCTGGGCACCTCGTACCGTTCGGTAGGCCCCAATGGATAGTGAGCCGGGACAAAATAACGAAGATTGAACGGACGCAAAACGGTCTCCGCTTTTATGCTGAAGGTTTCGACAACCCTTGGGTCGTGGCGTCACTGTTCCCCGGTCGTTTTCTTGCTAAGTTGCGTGAGTGTGGGATTGTTCCGGAAGGTCCCGTGACGCCGAGTAAATGGAACTCGATTTAAGGTCGCCATTTACAGGCTGGGTCGGGCCAGTTAGTGGCCATCGCGGGCAAGTGAGGACGTCGACGGCTCGCTTCGGCGGAAAATTGCGCCGGGGTAGCTTTTAATGGCATAGGTGCAGGCCTTGGTATTGTCGGCTACTATGGCATTGTAGATGCTACAACCAATCCAGATGGCCTTGCTACCATTCTCTACCAATTAGGGGGTGCCCTGGGCGTTTCTGTCGGCATGTCGGCATCGGCATGGGATGGCTTCTCCGCACTGCTCGCTGCTCAGGGAACGTCTTTAGATACAGAAGATGACCATGATGTTGTATAATGTTCTAAAGGATTGATTATATATGTCGTTTATATCCAAACCCATCAAAGCCGATCAAATGATTCCGTTGTTGACTCCTAGAATCGGAGAGGAAGCCGCAGGGTACTTTTGGCGTTATCTGATGTTTTTGCTAGCTGCTCAACTATGCCAGATTGTCTTTCCACTACTCGCAATTGTCGGCATCAGAAATAACATACTCCCGCTGGCTGCCTTAGGGGCACTTCTGGGAGTACTGGATATAGCGTCTCTGGTTGTAGCTGCACTGCAGTATCGAGCGTGCAACAGGGTAGCCGGAAAGACACTCGGTCTAAAGATGGGTTTCAGGCACATCCCTTTGCCGTCACTAAGGGCGGAGTCCTACGAGAGATGGTGTCATAAGCATGGTTTGGTTCCTTATGCGGCCGGCGGCTCTGCCCAATCCGGGAACAGGGTTACCGACGCGAGTCCCCCAAGTGACAAAGCGCCTATGTTGCCGTGAAGACCCGGGTCGTAATTATCTGTGCCGTATCACATATGCTAAAACATACTGTCTGGGTAAAAACAGTACAATAAGTTGGATCGAGAAGACAGGGACGTTTCTTAATCCAATAGACCCACACATGAAGTTGAAATATCGCCTCAAGTGGGGGATAAAGGCATGAAAGCTAGTAAAGCCCTAACTAAGTACGGTGTCAGTGTCGGGACAATCTGACCCGACTGAGAGCAGGTGTGGCAGATGTTGACAAAAGCCCGATCTTTGAGAATAACCGATTAGCGAAGGAAAGCAAGCAACTCTCAAAACCTGGGCTGTGCACAGTTTGACTGAATCGCCCAAAATACCAGCCACCCGGGATGAGGTCAATCCAAGTTGCGGAAACATTTCGCAACAACCTTGGGCAACCTTGTGTTGCCTGCTACACCGCTAGGTTGGGATTAGGCCTTACGGACCGGCAGGTCGTAAAATCATTAAGGTCAGGTCATGATCAGCCTCCGTTTTATGAAGCCGGAAGATTAGATTTCCATCCGGGCCGAAATCGTAAGAAAGCCAAGAGAATTATGTCTTTATCCGGCATCAATAGGCCCACTCAATCAAGAAGAGTAAATATCAGGTGGCAAACCGGAGATATTTGCTCAGTTTTAAATATCTCGTAGCGCTATGCCAAGGTTAGGAATGAGCTGCGACCACAAAGTGGCTTGGGAGTATGTGATATGGCGTAATGCGATCTTTCTTACAGGACTTTTTATGGTTTGCGAAGAGTAAGCCTTGTCCGGCGGTAGTGTCAGATTTAAAGACCGGACAAGTTTTTGACTACGGTTGGGTTTTGATGTAGCTCAAAGTCAACTCATGAGGTTTTGCCGGATACCTTCAGCAAACATCACCAGTCAAACATTTTGTACCGCACTCAAGGCAGTAAATATCTTGAGTATAAACAGCAATTACTCTGTGAAGGCATGGAAATCCAGCTCAGCGGTGACAACAATACAGCCTTTGACAGAACGGCTTCACGGAAAGATGATTGGTGGCTTCGAAGGAGAGTTTGGTAACTTAAATGAGTACAAGGAACCGTCGCAATTGTCATGAAGCCGTTCCATGCGTATTTACCGCCGCAACGCCAAATGCATCCAAAGCCCAAAAAGTCTACGACTATGTGTTTAAAATTTGGAGACCTTTAGCGTTTTTTATAAAGTTTCAAAATGTCTTTTGTGTTGTGCTATGGTTGTTATGAAATATTTTTAAAAGTTCATTTCCAAAGACATTCGGCGCTTACGCATAAAGGTCAAGACCACCGGACGAGGTTGAACAAAAGTTCTTACCGTGTCTTTGGCCTTGCACTTTTGCATTTTAGGAAAGGACACATGGTGACATCAACTGCACTGCGGGAACCCCGTTCGGAGAAGGTTGTCGTAGTAAACGAAGTTAACGAGCAGCTGTCTTCCTCCTCGGCCGTCATTCTGACGGAATATCGCGGTTTGAAAGTAAAAGAATTGGAAGAGCTCCGTCGCGGCCTTGCCGCCGCCGGAGGAAACTACAAAATTTACAAGAACACTTTGGTAAAAAGAGCAGCCGAATCCCACGGACTTGAATCTCTGTTCGGGCTCCTGGAAGGCCCCACCGGCGTCACATTTGTCGACGGAGATCTGGCACAGGTAGCCAAAGTACTGAAAGAGTTTTCCAAAGGTCACCCCAACCTTGTCATAAAAGGCGGAGTGGTCGGCAGTTCTTTTGTGGACGCCAAGCAAACGGCGGCCCTGGCGGATCTGCCTTCCCGTGAGCAAATGTATGCAATGCTGGCCGGAGCGCTTGCCGCTCCGATGGTACAGTTTGCCGGACTCTTGAAAGCGGTTCCGCAGAAATTTGCTTATGCGCTTTCGGCTCTCATTCAATCCAAAGAGGGTGATGAAGGCAAGTAGATCACAAAGTTTTCGGCAGAGAGATTTGCCGATGTGAAACAAGCGGTGCAAACCTACACAAAACAATATTTACAAACCAAACAAGAAACAAAATTACCAAGGAGATAAAAGTGGCAACAAAAGAAGAAATTCTGGATCAAATTGCGTCAATGACGGTCATCGAGCTTTCCGAGCTTCTGAAAGAGTTTGAAGAGCGTTTCGGCGTAACAGCGGCAGCCCCAATGGCCGTGGCCGCCGCACCCGCAGCGGGTGGCGGAGCGGCCGGCGGCGAAGAAGCCGCCGAAGAAAAAGACGAATTCGATGTCATCTTGACCGAAGCCGGAGACAAGAAAATCCAGGTCATCAAAGAGGTAAGAGCCCTTACCAACTTGGGCCTGAAGGAAGCAAAAGATTTGGTCGACGGAGCACCCAAGCCGGTGCTCGAGCACGTCTCCAAGGAAGACGCCGAGAAGGCAAAGGCACAGCTGGAATCAGCCGGTGCCAAAATAGAGCTTAAGTAAGTTCTGTCGTTGTCCCCGGCCCGGATATATCCGGGCGGGGGACAATTTTTGAACCGCGCAAAACGCGACCCCAAAACCCGGTCGGCTTTGCTCCTGCAATTGCAAGCGACGGATTACAAATTAGACAGCGGCAAAGTTTTTGTCTAAAAGCTCTTGATATTTCTTAACTAATCTCGTAAAATTTAGAAAAATATAGTGCTTTGCGTTGCATAGTTGGTAAAACGCGCGTAATATAAGTATTACCGTGCAGTCGAAGCGCTTTTTCTCTGACCTATGTTAAGGGTAAGTCGCGTCCTGTCGCGGGATTTTTTAACCGTATCCTTTTATGACGCATTTTGCGGGGAGTATATCCTTGTCTTATAGAAACCGTACACCAGAAAGATTTTCGTTCGCCAACCTCGAGGAAGTGTTGCCGCTGCCGGATCTGATCGCCGTGCAAGTGGAATCATTCAATTGGTTTATGACCAAAGGACTTGTCGAAACCTTTGAAGACATAAGTCCCGTCGAAGATTTCACCGGACAGCTTCGCTTGGAACTTGAATTTGACGCATATGATCCGGATCTGAATCCGGGACCGAAGTATTCGATAGAAGAATGCAAGTCCAAGGACATGACTTACGCTGCTCCGATTTTCACCAGAGCGCGGTTCATGAATGCCGGAACCGGAGAAATTAAAGAGCAGACAGTTTTCATGGGTGACTTTCCCATGATGACTCCTAAAGGCACCTTTATTATCAACGGTACGGAACGGGTTGTCGTCAGTCAGCTCGTGAGATCGCCGGGTATCATCTTCCAGCCCGGACGCGACGCCAAGATCATCGTGGTGGGCACCATTCACCCTTACCGCGGCGAGTGGATAGAATTCGACGTAGAGGCAAAGCCCGGCAAGGACGTCACGGCGGGAGCCAGGGTGGCCAGAAAACGGCGTTTGCCTCTCTTTACTTTGATCAAGGCTCTCGGTTACACGGAAGACACATTTTTGAACAAATTTGTCGACCACTTCGACTTCTTGGCCGGTCAGTGGGAAAAAGAGCGCGAGCTCGTTCCCACCAGAGAAGACGCCCTTCTGGAGATCTACAAAAGATGCAGGCCGGGTGAGCCTTTGTCTCTCGAGGCCGCCAGAGTCTATTTCGAAGGGGCATTTTTCAGCCCGCGCCGTTACGATCTGACCCGAGTGGGCCGTTATAAACTGAATAGGCGCCTGGGTCCGGAAATAGAAAGAATGAGCGAAGTCCTGGGTTACGAGTTTGAAAAACCGACTTTGACTCAAGGGGTTTTGAGCCCCAGCGAAATTTTTGCCGCATCGACTTATATGTTGCACCTCGCCAACGGAGAGTCCGGATACAGACTGGACGACCAGGATCACTTTGCCAACAGACGGATTCGTTCCGTGGGAGAGCTGATCCAGAACCAGGTCAGGATAGGACTTTCCCGTATGGAGAGAGTGGTCAGGGAAAGAATGACCACACAGGACGTGGAAGCCATAACCCCCCAGTCTCTCATCAACATCAGACCGGTGGTGGCGTCCCTGAAAGAGTTCTTCGGGACAAGCCAGTTGTCTCAGTTTATGGACCAGCACAACCCGCTTTCCGGTTTGGCTCACAAGAGACGTCTTTCGGCTCTCGGTCCCGGCGGACTTTCCCGAGAAAGAGCCGGTTTCGAAGTGCGTGACGTGCACACTTCCCACTACGGAAGAATGTGTCCGATCGAAACTCCGGAAGGCCCGAACATCGGACTTATCGGACACCTGGCTACCTACGCCAGGGTCAACGATCACGGATTCATAGAAACCCCTTACCGCAAAGTGGTTGAGGGGAAAGTAACGGACGAGATAGTTTACCTGGCCGCCGACGAAGAAGAACGCTATGTCATAGCACAGGCTTCTGCCGTTTTGGACAACCAGAACCGTTTTGCCTCCGATCGCGTTTTGGTGAGACGCGGACCGCAGGGAGCGGGTATCCGCGTGGGCGCCACTTCCACCAGTTACGGTTCCACAAGCGAGATTGACTACGTGCCTCCGGCCGACGTCGACCTGATGGATGTCTCTCCGAAGCAGATCGTGTCCGTTTCTACGGCCCTGATTCCTTTCGTGGAGCACGACGATGCCAACAGAGCCCTGATGGGTGCCAACATGCAGAAACAGGCGGTACCGCTTTTGGTGCCGGAAGCTCCTTACATCGGAACCGGTGTCGAAGCCAGAGCCGCACAGGATGCCGGCGATGTCATCGTGGCCGAAGGAGACGGCGAAGTCGTCGAAGTTTCCGGCGAGAAAATTGTCGTACAGTACAACGCCAACCAATATGACCGCAACGGACATCAACTCGGCAGAAAAGTTTATCTGCTGGCCAAATTCCAGAGGTCGAATCAAAATACCTGTGTCAACCAAAAAGTTTTGATTGACGAAGGAGAAGAAGTCCGCAAAGGCCAGGTTCTTTGCGACGGCCCCGCCGCTCACAACGGAGAGTTGGCTCTCGGGAAAAATCTTCTGGTGGCTTTCATGCCTTGGGAGGGTTATAACTACGAAGACGCCATTATTCTTTCCGAGCGTTTGGTAAAAGACGACGTGCTGACTTCGATCCACATTGAAGAACACGAAATAGACGCCAGAGACACCAAGTTGGGTGCGGAAGAAATCACGAGAGACATTCCGAATCTGTCGGAAGATATCTTGGCCGACCTGGACGAGAGGGGTATCATCAGAATCGGCGCCGAAGTCGGCCCGGGCGATATCTTGGTCGGAAAAGTCACACCTAAAGGTGAAACGGAGCTCACTCCCGAAGAGCGTCTTTTGCGGGCCATCTTCGGTGAAAAAGCCAGAGACGTGCGTGACACTTCTTTGAAAGTTCCGCACGGGGAATCCGGCAAAGTGATAGACGTCAAAGTCTTTTCACGGGAAGATTCCCACGAGCTTCCCCCCGGCGTGAATCAATTGGTGAGAGTCTATATAGCTCAAAAGCGTAAGATTACCGAAGGCGACAAACTTGCCGGAAGACACGGAAACAAGGGTGTCATCTCCAAGATTTTGCCGGAAGAAGACATGCCGTATCTGGCGGACGGAACTCCCGTCGACATCATCTTGAACCCTCTGGGTGTGCCCTCCAGAATGAACGTGGGCCAGGTTCTGGAAGCCCACCTCGGCTACGCCGCCAGATGGGGCTGGAACACGCTCGAAGGACACGACCCGGCAGTCCCCGACAAAAAAACGCGGCCCAAGACCGACCCGGCCGTTTGGATATCGACGCCCTCTTTCGACGGAGCCCACTGGGACGAAGAAGAGGAAGCCGGCAAGCACCCCACCATCAAACAGATATTCAGGGATCTGAACGAAGAGTCTCGGGCCGATGCGTCACGCATGATCCAAGACGACGGAAAAGTGACCCTATACAACGGTCGCACCGGAGATCCTTATGACAACCCGATCAGCGTGGGCTATATGTATATCCTGAAACTCGCTCACCTCGTGGACGACAAAATCCACGCCAGGTCCACCGGTCCTTACTCGATGATCACGCAGCAGCCCCTCGGCGGGAAAGCCCAATTCGGCGGGCAGCGTTTCGGAGAAATGGAAGTTTGGGCTCTGGAAGCTTACGGCGCTGCCTATGCTTTGCAGGAGCTTCTGACGATCAAGTCCGACGACGTGCTGGGCAGGGTCAAAGTCTACGAAGCAATTGTCAAAGGCGAAAATATACCGGAACCCGGGATACCGGAAAGTTTCAAGGTCTTAATTAAAGAAATGCAATCACTCTGTCTCAACGTGGAAGTTCTTTCTTCCGACGGCCAAGAAATTGAGATGAAAGAGATAGACGAAGATATCTATCGTACCGCTGACGAACTGGGCATAGATATAAGTCGGCCGGAGCGCGGTTCGGATGAGGAAGACGCCCGCAGGGCAGCCGAGAGGAGTTTTTAATGCTTGATGTCAACGAATTTGAACAGTTGAGAATAGGTTTGGCAACGGCTGACAATATCAAAACTTGGTCGAGGGGAGAAGTAAAAAAACCCGAGACGATCAACTACCGTACCTTGAAGCCGGAAAAAGACGGTCTGTTCTGTGAAAAGATATTCGGTCCCACCAAAGACTGGGAATGCTACTGCGGCAAATACAAAAGAGTCCGCTTTAAAGGCATCATCTGTGAGAGGTGTGGGGTAGAAGTAACCAGGTCCAAAGTCCGCAGGGAAAGAATGGGTCACATAGATCTGGCGGCTCCCGTGGTGCACATTTGGTATCTGCGCGGCACAAGATCCTGGCTCGCCTATCTTTTGATGGGAACGGAGCCGAAAGAAGAATTAAAAGCCAAGCAGCTCGAAAAAGTCATTTATTTTGCCGCTTATCTCGTTACCCACGTTGACGAAGAAAAACTTCATGTCGATCTCCCTAATCTGGAAGCCGAACTGCAGGCCGAGATGGCCGAAATCAACAGGGCCAAAGATCTGGAAGTGGATGCCAAGCTGACGCAGTTGGAGCAGGAGCTGGCTCAACTGGAGCAAGACGGAGGAAAAGAAACCGATTTGAAATCCCGCCAGAAGCTGATCGAAAAAGAAATCACGGTGATCAGAGAACGCGCCGACCAGGATATTCTCATGGCCGGTCGCGCTTTGGAAGAATTGAAAGAGCTCTACCCCAGAAAAATAATTGAAGACGAAAGTCTTTGGCGTGAGTTGAAAGACCGTTACGGCGATTATTTCAGCGGCGGAATGGGTGCAGAAGCCATATCGGATTTGATCACGCGCATTGACTTGGACGACGAAGAGCGGAAATTGCGCGAGGTGATTGACCCGGAGCTCGGGAAAAAGCCTCTTTCGGCGCAACGAAAGCAAAAAGCCATCAAACGTTTGAGAATCGTATCGGCGTTCAACCGCCGAGACGAAAACGGTAAGAGGGTCAACGACCCCAGCGCAATGATTTTGGCGGCAATTCCGGTTATTCCGCCGGATCTGCGTCCCATGGTGCAGTTGGACGGCGGCAGATTTGCCACATCCGACCTGAACGACCTTTACCGCCGAGTCATCAACAGAAACAACAGACTGAAAAGACTTATTGATCTCGGGGCGCCCGAAATTATCGTCAACAACGAAAAAAGAATGCTCCAAGAGTCCGTGGATGCTTTGTTTGACAACGGAAGAAGAGGCAGACCCGTTTCCGGTCCCGGCAACAGGCCGCTGAAGAGTCTTTCCGACATGCTGAAAGGAAAGCAGGGCCGTTTCCGTCAGAACCTGCTGGGTAAAAGAGTCGACTACTCGGGACGTTCCGTCATCGTGGTCGGACCGACTTTGAAGCTGCACCAGTGCGGTCTGCCAAAACTCATGGCGCTGGAACTCTTCAAGCCCTTTGTCATGAAGCGTCTTGTGGATGTGGAAGCCGCTCCGAACATCAAATCCGCCAAAAGAATGGTCGAGCGCAGAAGGCCTCAGGTTTGGGACGTTCTGGAAGAAGTGATCAAAGAACATCCGGTGCTCCTCAACAGAGCCCCGACTCTTCACCGTCTGGGTATCCAGGCTTTCGAACCGGTTCTGGTGGAAGGAAAGGCCATTCAGATCCACCCGTTGGTGTGTACAGCTTTCAACGCCGACTTCGACGGAGACCAGATGGCGGTGCACCTACCGCTGTCGGCCGAAGCCCAGGCTGAGGCCAGAATACTTATGCTGTCGGCCAATAACATTTTGTCCCCCGCCACCGGACGTCCGGTTACCGTTCCGACACAGGACATGGTATTCGGAATTTACTACCTGACTTTGGTCAAAGAAGGCACCAAAGGCGAAGGCAGAATTTTCCGCAATATGTACGAAGTGGAAGCTGCGTACGAGTCCGGGGATATCGATCTGCACTCTTTGATAGAGTTCAGGCCGGGTTCCGAAGGATTCCCCTTCGGCCTCAATGAAAAGTCCGGCATGGAAGAAGTCTTGGTGAACGAAGACGGCAAACCGCTTTCCAAGACACAGCAAACCAAGACTTTGAGTCAGGCCAAAAAAACAGGTCTTCCGGAAGGTGTCATCGCAAAACAAAAGCTTGTCACGACGGCGGGAAGGCTGTTCTTTAACGCCGCGTTGCCCGAAGACTTCGGATACGTCAACGACATCGTCGGAAAACGCGGCACCACGATAGGTTCGATAGTGGAGGCGCTGGCCGCCAACTATCAAAAGGCCGTAGTCGTCACTGCCCTCGACAAAATTAAGCAGCTGGGTTTCTCATACGCCGCCCGTTCCGGTCTGACCATCAGTATTGACGACGTCAGAACTCCGCCCGAAAAGCGCGAAATTCTGAACCGCTACGAGCAGGAAGCCCAAAAAGCCGAAATGCAGTTCAAGCGCGGTATTATAACCGACGACGAGAGGCGACAAAAAGAGATAGAAGTCTGGACGTCGGCCAACTCCGAAATAGGTAAAGCCATGGAGAAGAACCTGGCTCAGGTGGCCTTCAACCCGCTTGACATGATGGTCGATTCGGGTGCCCGAGGTAACCCCCAGCAGATCCGCCAGATTGCCGGGATGAAGGGCCTCGTGTCAAACCCCCGCGGCGAAATGATTCCCAGACCCATCATTTCTTCTTTCCGTGAAGGTCTTTCCGTCCTTGAGTACTTCATTTCCACGCACGGAGCGAGAAAAGGTCTTGCCGACACCGCTCTCAGGACGGCAGACTCCGGCTATCTGACCAGAAGACTGGTGGATGTTGCCCAGGAACTTATCATCCGGGAAATAGACTGTGGGACTCAGAGAGGCATCTGGATAGAAGACGTCAAAGAAGACGAAACAGGTCGCCGCAGCTACTTGGAGACAAGGGCTTACGGCAGACTCCTCTCGGAAAATGTCAAGCTTACTTCCGGCGAAGTGCTGGAAAAAGGTCTCATGCTTGAAGACCCCGACGTTTTGAAACTGGCCAAGGACAGTAAAATCACGAGAGTCAGGGTAAGGTCGGTCTTGACTTGCGAAACGTCTCACGGAGTATGCGCAAATTGCTACGGTAAATCTCTTTCAACAGGAAAACTGATCGAACTCGGCGAAGCCGTCGGAGTAATTGCCGCCCAGTCCATCGGCGAGCCCGGCACGCAGCTGACGATGAGAACCTTCCACACCGGAGGTGTCGTGGGAGAAGACATTACCCACGGTCTTCCGAGAGTTGTCGAACTTTTCGAAGCCCGTACGCCGAAAGGCGCCGCGGTGCTGTCGAAGTTCAAAGGAATCGTCAGGATCACGGAAGACGACCAGCAGCGGACAATTGCCGTGGTGGGAGACGACGGAGAGGAAGAGAGTTATCAGGTTTCGCTGCGTTCCCATCTGGAGGTGGCCGATGGTCAGGAAATTCAGCCGGGCGACGCTTTGGTTGAGGGACCAAAAGATCCCAAAGAGCTTTTGAACATCAAAGGCATTAGGGAGACCCAGCAGTATCTGGTGGAAGAAGTACAAAAAGTGTATCGCGACCAGGGCGTATCAATACATGACAAGCACATAGAATTGATAGTGCGGCAGATGTTGCGCAGGGTATTGGTGGCAGAGGCGGGCGATTCTCCCTTCCTGCCCGGCGAAAGAGTCGACTCGCAGATCTATGCCAAGTCCAACAGGGAGCTTTTCCAAAACGGCAGAAAGCCTTCGGAAGGAAGACCCGAACTCATGGGTATCACCAAAGCTTCTCTGGCCACGGATTCCTGGCTTTCGGCGGCATCTTTCCAGGAGACCACCAGGGTCTTGACGGAAGCCGCCATCGAAGGAAAATCTGATCAGCTGCTCGGGCTCAAAGAAAACATCATTATAGGTAAACTGATTCCGGCCGGGACCGGAGTGGATATCTACCGCAAGGTAAAACCCTCCATTCCGGACGCGACGAGAATGGCTTACTGGAGCTCGGCGGAAGACGAAGGCGGGGATGGAAGCATCTTGGCCTGGATGAGACAAGTGGAGACGGCGGGTTCTTCCGAAGATTCCCGTTTGGCCGGTCAGGACTGGGCGACTTCTGCTTTGTCGGAAAGTTTTGAGGCCGACGACGACCAGATGTTCCAGGGTATTTACGGTCGGGACTATCAGAAATTGGACAACGGTTACCAGGACTCAATGGTCGGCGATGTTTCGGTTTCGCCGCTGGACGAAGACCTGACGATTACGCTGGACAACTTCGAACCCACGAAAAACCCCTTTGATCTTTACCAAAAAAACCCCAGGAGTCAAAGTGCCGCCGCCGAAGAAGCCGCCGGAATTCAAGACGACTCCTTCGACGAAGAGTCCGGTTCCGGAGACTCGGGTCCCAACCAGGGCATAGCTTAAGTTCTGAGTGCCGCTCCGGACGGGGCGGCACTCAGAACAGTCAAAACCCGTAAAAATCCAAAACCCGTAAAAATATTGTCACAAAAGATTTAATATCGTTATTCTCCGAGAGAGACCGGAAAATTACGCTAAATTATTCAGGAAAGTCTCAAAGTAAGTAAAAAGGAATATTTGTGCCGACAATTGCTCAGCTAGTACGCAATGGACGCCAATCTAAGCGGACCAAAACCAAAACTCCTGCCTTAAAAGGAGCTCCGCAAAGAAGAGGCGTTTGTACAAGGGTTTATACAACCACTCCCAAAAAGCCGAATTCGGCTTTGCGTAAAGTCGCCCGTGTGCGTCTGACGTCCGGAGTAGAAATCACAGCTTACATACCCGGTATAGGTCACAACCTGCAGGAGCACTCGATTGTTCTCGTCAGAGGAGGCCGTGTGAAGGATCTGCCCGGTGTCCGCTATAAGATCATCCGCGGTGCGCTGGACACTTCCGGCGTGAAAGACCGTTCCCAAGCCCGCAGCCGCTACGGCACAAAGAAAGGAAGTTGATAAATGCCTCGTAATGGACCTGCACCGCGCAGAGATCTGATGCCGGACCCGGTATACCGTTCCGTCATAGTGACCCAGCTTATCAATAAAATTTTGACCAGAGGCAAAAGAGGTTTGGCAGAGCGCATCGTTTATGAAGCACTGAATATAGTGCAGGAAAAGTCTGGGAGCGATCCTCTTACGATTTTGAAGCGGGCTTTGGACAACACAAAACCCGAGTTGGAAGTGCGTTCCAGAAGAGTCGGAGGCGCCACTTACCAGGTGCCCGTGGAAGTAAGACCCAGGAGAGCCAACACCTTGGCCATCAGATGGCTGGTGTCATACTCAAGACAGCGCCGCGAGCGGACAATGGCATTGCGCTTGGGAAATGAAATTTTGGATGCGGCCAACTCGACGGGTGCTACGGTAAAGCGCCGTGAAGATACCCACAAGATGGCCGAATCGAACAGGGCCTTTGCTCACTACCGCTGGTAGTATTATATCCGACTGTCTCAACGACCAAAAAAGGCTCTTATAATACTGTCGGGAATAAGTTTTACTGCCGGCTTATCAGCTTGACCGGAGACGGAAAGTCATCGGGCACAAAACTTATTGGCGGCAACCCGTTCGATACATACGGTCGCGAAGCGACCTTTATAAAATGAGAAAGAAAAGTTACAAATGGCTGATTTAAAGCGCGAAGTCCCTCTCGCCAATATACGCAACATAGGCATCATGGCCCACATCGATGCCGGAAAAACCACGACAACCGAGCGGATACTTTATTATACGGGTCGTAACTATAAAATCGGTGAAGTACACGAAGGCGCCGCCACAATGGACTGGATGGTCCAGGAACAGGAGCGCGGCATCACAATCACCTCCGCTGCCACCACGTGTAAGTGGAAAGATTGCGTAATTCATATTATCGACACTCCCGGCCACGTCGACTTTACCGTCGAAGTGGAGCGTTCGCTGAGGGTTCTGGACGGGGCCGTGGCTGTTTTTGATGCCGTGGCCGGTGTGGAACCCCAGACGGAAACGGTTTGGCGCCAGGCCGAGAAGTACAGCGTGCCGCGTTTTTGTTTCGTCAACAAAATGGACAGAATAGGCGCCAACTTTGACAGAACCGTCCAAATGATCAAAGACAGGCTGGAAGCGGTTCCGGCCGTCGTCCAGCTCCCGATCGGTGCGGAATCCAACTTCAGCGGAGTAGTTGATCTGGTGACAATGCAGGCTTTGATTTGGGACGAAGAAGGCATGGGGGAGAAGTGGAGTGTCAACGCCATTCCCGACGATCTTTTGGCCAAAGCGGAAGCCGCCCGTCATGACCTGATCGACGTGGTTTCCAATTACGACGACGTGGTGATGGAAAAATATATTTCCGAAGAAGAGATTACCGCCGAGGACCTGAAAAGAGCCCTGAGACACGGAACCATTTCCTCTCACATCGTGCCGGTGCTGTGCGGATCGGCTTTCAAAAACAAGGGAGTCCAGCCGATGCTCGACGCGGTTATCGACTACCTTCCCTCGCCGACCGACATACCTCCGGTCAAAGGTCTTTCTCTTTCGGGAGGAGAAACGGAGCGTAAATCTTCCGACGAAGAACCGTTCTCGGCTCTCGCTTTTAAAATCATGACCGACCCCTTTGTGGGAAAGCTTACATACTTGCGTATTTACTCGGGATGCCTGGAAAAGGGCTCCGGCGTGGTCAACACCACCAAAGACAAAAAAGAGCGCATAGGCCGTATATTGCAGATGCATGCAAACCACCGTGAAGACAGAGACATCGCTTTCGCCGGTGACATTGTGGCAGTGGTAGGTCTCAAATCCACGACGACGGGAGACACTCTCGCTGATTCCAAAGAGCCGATTATCCTGGAGTCTCTGGAGTTCCCCGAGCCGGTTATCCATGTTGCCGTGGAGCCAAAGACAAAGGCTGACCAGGACAAGCTCGGCAGGGCTCTGTTTGCCCTTTCCGAAGAAGACCCCACATTCAGGGTGAGGACCGACGAAGAAACCGGTCAGACCGTCATATCCGGTATGGGTGAGCTTCACTTGGAAGTTTTGGTCGACAGGATGCTCAGAGAATTCAAAGTCGATGCCAACGTCGGGAAACCCCAGGTTGCTTACCGGGAAACGATCCGGGACAGCGTACAAAAGGTCGAGGAGCGCTATGTGCGTCAGACCGGCGGTAAAGGTCAGTACGGACACGTGGTGATAGATCTCGATCCCCTCGGTCCTGACGGCACATACGAATTCGTGGACAAGATTACGGGCGGTGTCATTCCCAAAGAATACATACCGGCCGTCAACAACGGTATGAGAGAAGCCATGGATTCCGGTGTTTTGGCCGGCTATCCCATGGTGGGCATCAGGGCAACCCTGGTATTCGGTTCTTATCACGACGTGGACTCTTCAGAAATGGCTTTCAAGATAGCCGGTTCTCTGGCTTTCAAAAAAGCCGCCAGAATGGCAAGACCGGTATTGTTGGAGCCGATTATGGCAGTCGAAGTGGTGACTCCCGAAGAATATATGGGAGACGTCATCGGAGACCTCTCTTCCAGGCGTGGTAAGGTGGAAGGCATGGAGCAGCGCGGCAACTCGCAAGTGGTCAAAGCACAGGTTCCTCTTTCAGACATGTTCGGTTACGCGACGGACCTGAGATCAAAAACTCAGGGAAGAGCTACCTATACAATGCAATTCAACAGTTACCAGGAAGTTCCTGATTCCATAGCAAAAGTCATTGTGGAAAGGGGCGCTTCCGCCAAATAAAAAGTCGTTTTTGTTGCGGGGAAATCCGCCTAAAAGAAATTTGGGCGAGAAACTAAATATCCCCTCAAATTATTCTGACGGCTTTTTTTGTTGTGTAAAGTTGGTAAGTCACAATTTCTATATTTTTATGAATTGTGACGCTAAAAATCTTATAAAGTAAAAAACTATAAGAAAATATCTTCTTTGGATCTCGTTTGGCCATAAGGCTTGATGAACCGGAGAACGGGTGAGTGCCGATGTGGGTAATTTCGATTGCCCGGCACTTCCAAAAAGATCGAATTGGCTCAATGCCAGGTCGGTTGGAAGCAAATAATAGGCAAGATGGCGGAGCCAAGCGGCCCCGCCCTAGGGAAAATGGAGCTGTAAGGGCAAATGGCCAAGCAGAAGTTCGAGCGAAACAAGCCCCATGTTAATGTGGGTACAATGGGTCACATTGACCACGGTAAAACAACACTGACTGCTGCAATCACCAAGGTGTTGCACGACAAAAACCCATCTGTTGCTTTTACCGCTTTTGACCAAATCGACAGAGCACCGGAAGAAAGAGCCAGGGGTATAACGATTTCCATCGCTCACGTTGAGTACGAGACAGACAACCGCCACTATGCTCACGTGGACATGCCCGGTCACGCCGACTACATCAAGAACATGATCACCGGTGCGGCTCAGGTGGACGGGGCCATCCTCGTCGTTTCGGCGGCTGACGGCCCCATGCCTCAGACCCGTGAACACGTCCTCTTGGCCCGTCAGGTCGGCGTGCCCTCCATAGTCGTGGCTCTCAACAAAGTCGACATGGTTGACGACGAAGAGCTCCTCGACCTGGTAGAACTGGAAGTTCGCGAGCTTCTCAACGAATACGAGTTTCCGGGAGACGACACCCCGATTGTGCGCATCAGCGCATTGAAAGCCCTTGAGGGCGACGCTGCCGCCGCCGAGCAAATCGTCAGCCTGATGGCCGAAGTTGACAAGTTCGTCAAAGAGCCGCAGCGTGACATCGACAAGCCCTTCCTGATGTCGGTGGAAGACGTCATGACTATCACGGGTAGAGGTACCGTCGTAACCGGACGTATCGAGCAGGGCCAGCTGAAAGTCGGAGACGAAGTCGAAATCGTCGGTCTGCGTTCCACGCAAAAGACAGTCGTTACGGGTATAGAAATGTTTCGTAAACTGCTTGACTCCGGTCAGGCCGGTGACAACGTCGGTATTTTGCTCCGTGGCGTAAAGAAGGAAGACGTGGAAAGAGGACAGGTTGTCTGCAAGCCGGGCTCCATTACTCCCCACACCAACTTCGAAGCCAGCGTTTACGTTTTGAAGAAAGAAGAAGGCGGTCGTCACAAGCCGTTCTTCACCAACTACCGTCCTCAATTCTACTTCAGAACCACAGACGTTACCGGAACGATCGACCTGCCTGAGGGTACCGAAATGGTTATGCCCGGTGACAACACCAACATGACCGTAGAGCTCGGTAAGCCGATCGCCATGGACGAGGGTCTCCGCTTTGCCATCAGAGAAGGCGGCCGCACCGTGGGTGCCGGTTTCGTAACCAAGATAATTAAGTAGGGAATATGGCAGACGCCTCACGACAGAGAATCAGAATCCGCCTTAAGGCATACGACCACGAAATTGTGGATCAGTCGACAAAAAAAATTGTAGAGACTGTCTTGCGGACGCAGGCAAAAGTAAAGGGACCCGTTCCTTTGCCGACGGAAATGCACCGATACACGGTCATCCGTTCCCCGCACAAGCACAAAGACAGCCGCGAACATTTTGAGATGCGAGTTCACAAGCGTTTGTTGGACATTGTGGATCACACTGCCAAGACGGTAGACTCCCTGCAAAGGTTGGATCTGCCTGCCGGTGTCGATATCGAAATAAAGATTCAATCGGCATAACGTCACTCCCAAGTGCGGTTGCCAATAATTCTATTGGCAACCGCATTGTTTTTAACGGATTACGGCCCGTCGGTTTTGCGGGCAGCCGCTCACTCCGGTTGATTTTTTGAGATTCTTATTTCTTTTCATGATCTCCGGTTTTTTTGATGCTATAGTATCTAACTTGTAAGTGGCAGCTGTTTAGCTTTCAAATCGACGTCCGGGCGTGCCTAGGTATAGGGACCACCCGGCCAAAGATATAAAAGCTCCGTGCGGAATATCCGGCGGAGCTTGCTTGTGCCAAGACTTGGCATTGCCGGTGCTTGCATAATTGCGTATTACGCAAGTTATAAAATTTGTAATCGATGTATTAAAAGCGGTTTTGTGCCGTTGATTAGGTGTTGAAATAGCGGAAGGCGAGCAAAAAGCTATGGCTACGAAAGCAATCGTAGGCGAAAAAGTTGGGATGACCCAAGTTTTCGATTCCGAAAATCGGGCTGTGCCGGTAACGGTGCTGAAAGTTTCTCCTGTGCGTGTGGTGCAGGTAAAAACTAAAGACAAAGAAGGGTATGACGCCCTTCAGATAACATACGGCGTAAAGTCGGCTTCAAAACTTTCGAAGCCGGAAGCCGGTCATTTTAAGACTCACAGCGTCGACCCGGGCAAAAAGCTCATGGAATTGCGTCTGGACGACATTTCTTCTTATGAGGTCGGCCAGGAAATAGATGCCGGGTTGATTGAAAAAGGCGAAAAAGTGGACGTAACCGCCGTGAGTAAGGGTAAAGGATTTGCCGGTGGCATGAAGCGTCACAACTTCAAAGGTCAAGGCGCCGCTCACGGTAACCACAAAAAGCACAGGGCTCCCGGTTCCATAGGGGCTTGTGCCACTCCGGCCAGAGTGTTCAAAGGTACCAGGATGGCAGGTAGGATGGGTCACGTCCAGGTTACAACGCTGAATTTAGAAGTCGTTGACTCCGATCCAGAGAAGCAGCTTATTTTGGTAAAAGGTGCCATTCCCGGCCCGCGCGGAGCGGTCGTGACGATCAGACAAAGTATCAAAGGAGGCGTGGCGTAATGTCCGCATCACTTAAGTCTTCGGTTGCAAATACCAAAGAAGAATCTCTGCCGCTGCGCACGGTTGACTACAAGACGACGAAAGGAACCGTAATAGGTTCGGTCGAACTCGACAAATCCGTCTTCTCTTTGCCGGCCAATATCGCGCTGCTCCATCAAGTGGTCGTGGCGCAACTCGCTTCTCGAAGAAGCGGAACCCAAAGCACCAAAACCAGATCGGAAGTAAAAGGCGGATCCGCCAAGCCCTTCAGACAAAAAGGCACAGGCAGCGCCCGACAGGGCTCTATCCGTGCCCCCCACTTTACGGGCGGCGGCGTGGCACTGGGACCAAAACCCCGCAGCTACGATATGCGCACCCCCAAGAAAATGGTCAAGCAGGCTCTTGCCGTGGCACTTTCCGACAGAGCCGCTTCCGAAAGAATAGTCGTCATCAACGAATGGAACTTCGTTGTGCCAAAGACGAAAGAAGCCGTTGCCTCTCTGGAGAGCCTGGGTGTTTCCGGCAAAGTGCTGTTGGTCGTCACCAGGGAAGAAGAAACAGCCATCCGTTCTTTTTCCAACCTGCAATACGCCGTGACAATTCCCCGCGACCAGCTGACCGCTTACGATGTTTTGGCTTCCGACTATGTTGTCTTCACCAAAGACACGCTTTTGGGTGACTGTCGGATAACGGAAAAGACAAAGAGTGCTCCGGCCAAATCCGAATCTGCCGTCAAGAAAACAACCAAAGCCAAAGCCGCTCAGCCCGCATCCGAAGAGGAAAGCGCCGCAGCGGAAGTTGACGTGAAAACAGACGAGGACAATTGATATGAATATCACCAAGAACGTATTGATAAAGCCCGTTATTTCGGAAAAAACTTACAAAATGATGGAAGTGGGGGCCTATGTATTCGTGGTTGACCCCCGTGCATCAAAAGTTGAGATCAAAGACGAAGTGGAATCGGCTTTTCAGGTGAGGGTAAAAAGTGTCAACACTCTCAACAAACCGGGGAAGCGCAAAAGAAACAGAAAAACAGCTACTTTCGGCCAGCGCTCTGCCACCAAGAGGGCGATAGTCCGCCTGGTTGGCGAAGACCGTATACAACTGTTTGAGACCTGATAGAAGGAAAATTAGAGTGGCAATACGTAAAAGAAAACCGACAAGTGCCGGCAGGCGTTTTCAGACTACCTCCGACTTCAGCGAAATAACCAAGAGTAAGCCGGAAAAGACCCTCCTTGCTTCCCTGCCTCCCTCGGGAGGCCGCAACAACTATGGACGCAAGACGGCACGGCACAAGGGTGGCGGGCACAAGCGTCAGTACAGGATCATTGATTTTTGGCGCGACAAAGACGGCGTGAAGGCCAAAGTGGCTGCCGTCGAGTATGACCCCAACCGCAACGCCAGAATTTTGCTTCTGCACTACTTCGACGGCGAAAAGCGTTACATTTTGGCCCCTCAAAAAGTAGAGGTGGGAGACATCCTGGAGTCGGGAGAAAAAGCCGACATCAGGCCGGGCAATGCCTTGCCGTTGCGCTACATTCCGGTTGGTTCTGTCGTGCATAACGTGGAATTGAAGCCGGGCGGCGGCGGCAAATTGGCCAGAGGTGCCGGCATGAGCGTGCAGTTGGTAGCCAAAGACGGCCCTTACGCAACGTTGCGTCTGCCCTCCACCGAAATGCGCAGAGTTCCCCTCGACTGCAAAGCCACATTGGGGGAAGTCGGAAACGCCGAAGTGGAATTGATTTCCATAGGTAAAGCCGGCCGTAACAGATGGAAGGGTGTCAGGCCTCAGTCACGAGGCGTGGCCATGAACCCGGTTGACCATCCGCTCGGCGGAGGAGAAGGAAAAACCTCCGGCGGCCGTCACCCGGTATCTCCTTGGGGTAAACCCGAAGGCAGAACACGCGCCAAACGTAAGACATCCGATGCAATGATCATACGTCGTCGCCGTACCCGCGGTGCGAGACGATAGGCCAGGAGGAAATTATGCCGCGTAGCTTAAAAAAAGGACCTTTTGTCGATTCCCACTTACTGCGTAAAGTGGACAATCTGAACTCTTCCAACGAAAAGAAAGTCATCAAGACTTGGTCGAGGCGTTCGACGATCATACCGGATATGGTCGGACACACGATTGCGGTGCACGACGGACGGAAACACGTCCCGGTCTACATCACGGAGTCCATGGTCGGTCATAAACTCGGAGAGTTCGCCCCCACCAGAACATTCAAATACCACGCAGGGCAAGAAAGACAAGGGAGACGCTAGTGGGTACCAAAACAAACGAGCGTTCCGGCACCAGGGCAATGCTTCGCTCATGCAGAATGTCAAGCTATAAAGTCCGCGAAGTGCTGGATCTGATCAGAGGAAAAAGCCTGCGCCAAGCTTTGGACATTTTGGACCACTTGGACAGAGAAGCCGCCGTGGTCGTGGCCAAGCTGGTGCGTTCCGCCGCCGCCAACGCCGAACACAACGAAATGCTGGACAGAGAAGAACTTTATGTGGCCACGTGCTATGCCGACGAAGCTGAGACTCTCAAGAGATGGCGGCCTAGGGCAAGGGGTCGTGCCACCAGAATCCGCAAGCGCGGTTCACATATTACGGTGATACTGGCCAGAATGCCGGAAGCCGATATAGCCAGAATGCGCGCGAAAGAAGCAGCCAAGGCCGCCGACGTCAGGGCAAGAAGAGTGGCGGGCGCAAAGAAAAGCCGCAACGAGACACAGCCTGTCGTTGCGGATGCCGCTCCGGATTTTGCCGTGAATGAAGAAGAAGCGCCGTTGCCGACAGAGGCCGAAACGGAAGAAGACATTGCGAGTTCACAAGAGTCGGCCGATTCGGAAATCATAACCGATGAAAGCGGTGCGGATGACGCGGCGGAAGATGCCGAAGTAACCGCCGAAAGCGAAGAAGAGGTAACAGAGATGAACGAAGGGGAACGCTGATGGGGCAGAAAGTCAACCCATATGGATTCCGTCTGGGCGTGACCACGGACTGGAAGTCCAAGTGGTTCGCCGACCGCGATTACCAGACTTCTCTGATCGAGGACATCAAGATCCGTGAGTACCTGAATGCTCAGTTGGAAGCGGCGGCCGTAAGCCGGATAGAGGTAGAAAGAACTCGGGACAGACTCAGGATCGACGTTCACACCGCCCGCCCCGGAATCGTCATAGGCCGGAAAGGTCAGGAAGCCGACAGGTTGCGCAAGCACTTGGCTCAGCTGACCAACAATGCCAACGTGCAGTTGAACATCCAGGAAATCAAGCAGCCGGAATTGGACGCGTCGCTGGTGGCCCAAGGTATAGCGGATCAGCTCGGAAAGCGCATAAGTTTCCGCCGGGCCATGAAGAGAGCCATGCAGTCGGTACAAAAAGCCGGTGCCGCCGGTATCCGCATACAGTGTTCCGGCCGTCTCGGCGGAGCTGAAATGGCCAGAAAAGAGTCCTACAGAGAAGGCAGGGTGCCCCTCCACACTTTGCGTGCCGACATAGATTACGGCTTCAGAGAAGCCCGCACCACTACCGGACGCGTGGGGATCAAGGTATGGATTTACAAAGGCGACATAGTTCCTTACAAAGTCCAATCCGAAGAGCCCCGTCCGCAAACCGCCGCCGCAGCTTTCGGAAAATCGGCACCCGAAGCGAGACCGCGCCGCATCATAACGGCCGGCGGAGGGAAAAGAAAAGCCTCTGTTGAGCTTACCGACGAGTCTCTTGAACTGAGCGAAACGGACGTAACCACAACATTCAATTTGAGTTCCGAGGAGCCTTTGGAACAAAAGGCGCCCGAATCGAAAGAGGATCAACTCGAAGAATTGCTGGCCGAAGAGGAAGAAATCGAACGCAAAACCAGAGACCAGCATCACGACGTTCCTCACTTCCGCAAGGAGAAAGATTAGCCATGTTGATGCCAAAGAAAGTAAAACACCGCAAGCAACAGCGCGGTAGGATGACGGGTCTCACAAAAGGCGGCGAGACCATCGACTTCGGTGAGTATGCCATTCAGGCTTTAGAGCCGGCATGGGTCACGGCAAGGCAAATAGAAGCCGCACGTATTGCCATGACGCGCCACATCCGAAGAGGCGGAAAAGTTTGGATCAGGGTTTTCCCGGACAAGCCGGTGACAAAGAAGCCCGCGGAAACCAGAATGGGCTCCGGAAAGGGAAACCCGGAACTCTGGGTGGCCGTGGTCAAGCCCGGTAGGATCCTTTTCGAACTGGCCGGCGTGGACGAAGCGCTTGCCAGAGCCGCCATGGAAAGAGCTATTCAAAAACTGCCCATGAAAGCCAAGTTTGTGGTGAGACAGGCAGCCAGTGAAGAGAAGGTGACAATCTGATGCCGGCATTACGTGAATTGCGGGAATTGGACGACAGCGAGTTGCTCCAAGAGCTTGACGACTATCGCAGAGAGCTTTTTAACTTGCGTTTCCAACTGGCCACGGGCCGTTTGGATAACGTTTCCAGGATCAGAGAAGTAAAGCGTGAAATTGCGAGAATCATGACTCTTTTTACCGAAAGGGATTTGGGAATTGATCGCAGCGAATCAGACAAAAAGGCTCTGGAGCGGGAGAAAAAAGCCATAGCGCGCTCCGCAGAAGAACCGAGACGCAAGAGGGTTCGCCCGGTTGTCCAAGACGAAGAGGACGAAGCCGATTTTGGCTCCTCTTCCGAAGAAGCGCTGACAGAAGACGAAGCATAAGAGAGTAGACATGGTAAATCAAAAAACAGATAACGATACTGCTCAAGAAACTGCGGATTCCTCCGAGCGGGAAAACCGACGTAAAATACGTGAAGGGATTGTTGTATCGAATTCGATGCAAAAAACCTTGGTAATCGCCGTGGTTGATAGGGTACGACACCGTAAGTACGCCAAAACGGTTCTCAGAACGAAGCGCATTTATGTGCACGATTCGGAAGGCGAAGCCGGCGTGGGAGACAGAGTAAGAGTGCAGGAGACAAAGCCGCTTTCCAAGCTGAAAAGATGGCGTCTGCTCGAGATTTTGGAGAAGGCAAGATGATCCAACAGGAATCACGTCTTAAAGTTGCCGACAACTCCGGTGCACGCGAAGTCTTGTGCATCAAAGTACTCGGAGGTTCGAGAAGGCGTTATGCCAGGATAGGTGATGTATTCATTGCCACAGTGAAAGATGCCACCCCGGGCGGTAACGTCAAAAAGGGTGACGTCGTCCGCTGTGTCGTGGTACGCGCCAAGAAAGAGGTCAGAAGACCCGACGGCAGCTATATCCGTTTTGACGACAACGCGGCGGTATTGATCAACGACCAGTTGCAGCCGCGCGGAACGAGAATTTTCGGTCCGGTTGGTAGAGAACTCAGAGAAAAGAAGTTTATGCGTATCGTATCCCTTGCCCCGGAGGTGATCTGATGAAAATTAGAAAAGGTGACCACGTAGAAGTACTTGCGGGCAAAGAAAAAGGTAAGCGCGGAGACATCATACGCGTCATGCCGACCGATCAAAGGGTGATAGTGGCCGGTGTAAACGTCTCGAAGAAGCACCAAAAGGCAACGTCTGCCACCACGCAGGCCGGCATTATCGACAAAGACATGCCCATGGCGCTTTCCAATGTGGCCTTGATATGCTCCAAAGACGGTCCGACGAGGGCAGGTTTTGCCTTCGATAAAAACGGTGAAAAATATCGTATCTGCAGAAAGTGCGGTGGCAAATTATGACTGTCAGAAATGCAGGAAATGCCAGAGTGTCTCAGCAAGTGGCACCGGTTACTCCTTTGGCGGGCAAAGCCATGGGCTCCGCCGAAGAGAAGCCAAGGTTGAAAAAAGTCTATGAGACGGAAGTCAGGGCAAAACTCAAAACGGAATTGGGTCTTGGAAATGTCATGCAGGTACCGACATTCGAAAAGATAGTACTCAATTCCGGTGTGGGCAGAGCAACCCAGCAGGCCTCCCTTTTGGACGGAGCCGTAAGGGATCTCACGTTGATTGCCGGTCAGAAGCCCGTAGTCACGAGGGCCCGCAAGTCGGTTGCCAGTTTTAAGCTCAGGGAAGGAAACGCCATCGGTGCCATGGTGACCCTGCGCGGAGACAGAATGTGGGAATTTCTTGACCGCCTTATCGCTCTGGCTATTCCGAGAATCAGGGACTTCCGTGGTTTGCCTTCCAGGTCTTTTGACGGACACGGCAATTACACTTTCGGAATTTCCGAACAGTTAATTTTCCCGGAAATAGATTACGACAAGATCGATGCGGTCAGGGGAATGGATATAACGATAGTGACAACGGCGAAAACCAATGCTGAAGGCAGAGCATTACTTTCTGCTTTTGGTTTCCCTTTCAGGAAAGAAGGATAGTCGAAGATGGCAAAGAAAGCACTTGTACAAAAGCAAATGCGCAAGCCAAAGTACAAAGTACGGGCATATACCCGCTGCCGTAGGTGTGGCCGTCCTAAAGCGGTGTTTCGTAAATTCGGTTTATGTAGGATTTGCCTGCGTGAATTGGTTCATGCCGGCGAAGTCCCCGGCGTCACCAAGGCAAGTTGGTAGGAGGCGTATTTTATGACTATGAGCGACCCGATAGCTGATATGTTGACACGTATCAGAAATGCCAATAATGCCATGCACGATACCGTTTCCATGCCTGCCTCAAAACTGAAGTTGGCACTTGCGGAAATTCTGAAACGTGAAGGTTACATAGCTTCTTGCGAGCTGAAGACAAGCACCGTCAAAAAAGACAATGTCTTGGAAATTGCTTTAAAGTATACCCATGACAGAAAGCGCGCCATCGAAGGTTTGAAGCGTGTCTCGACTCCCGGACTGCGTGTTTACGCCAGAGCAGATTCGCTGCCCAGAGTATTGGGCGGGCTCGGCGTGGCCGTGGTTTCCACGAGCCAGGGGCTTTTGACCGACAAAGAGGCCAGAGAGCGCCAGGTCGGCGGCGAGGTTTTGTGTTATGTATGGTAAAAACAGTGAGAGTTACAGCGAAGCAATGCTGTTGCACGGCAGTTTGTCAAAGACAGTTTTTGCCGTATTTGATCTAGGAAAGGAAGGGCCGTATAAATGTCACGTATAGGCCGTGTCCCTATTGCAGTTCCGAGCGGTGTGGATGTAAAAATAGAAAGCGACAAAGTTATTGTCAAGGGACCAAAAGGTCAGCTGGAGAGGCAATTGCCGGCTTTGATCACCCTGGAAGCTTCAGGAAATGAAATTCTGGTTTCAAGAAGTGACGACAGTCGTAAAGCAAAATCCCTGCACGGTCTTTTCCGTACGCTGGTGGCCAATATGGTCACGGGTGTAAGCACAGGATTTGCCAAGGAACTCGAAATTATAGGCGTCGGATACAGAGCCACTTTAAAAAACCCCACTCAGTTGGAACTGGCTCTGGGTTTCAGCCATCCGGTATCCGTTCCGGCTCCGAGCGGCATTACTTTTGAAGTGCCCGTGCCCACCAGAATAACGGTACACGGCATCGACAAAGAAGCCGTCGGACAGGTGGCTGCCGACATAAGAAAGATACGCAAGCCTGAGCCTTATAAGGGTAAAGGCGTACGCTACCTAAACGAAGTCGTATTGCGCAAAGCAGGGAAGGCTGGCAAGTAATGCGGACCGCAACAGTTCACGAATTAAAAGTAAAGCGCCATAAAAGGCTCCGTAAGAAAGTGGCGGGCGACCTGTCGCGTCCCCGTCTTGCCGTGTTTCGTTCCAACAGGCACATTTCGGCTCAGCTGATTGACGATGCCACGGGCTCCACTTTGGCTGCCGCATCCACTTACGAAAAAAGTCTTAAAATCAAAGACACCGGCAACGTCGCCGCCGCGCAGGCCATCGGAAAACTGATTGCCGAACGGGCGGAGCAAAAAGGTATAAAAAAAGTTGTTTTTGACCGCGGCGGCAATAAGTACCATGGACGGGTGGCCGCCGTAGCAGAGGCAGCCAGGGAAAACGGATTGGAGTTATAGTGGCCGAGACTCAATATGAAGAGAGAACTATTTCGGTAAACAGAGTGGCCAAAGTCGTTAAGGGCGGTCGGCGGTTTTCTTTTACCGCATTGATGGTGATCGGGGACGGCAAGGGACAGGTCGGTCTGGGTTACGGAAAAGCAAAAGAAGCCGGTCTTGCCGTACAAAAGGGTATCGAGGAAGCCAAGAAAAATATCTTTTCCGTGCCGTTGGCCGGTTCTACCATTACCCACCAGGTTTTGGGGAAAGCCGGAGCCGGAAAAATTATCATGAAGCCTGCCGCACCCGGAACGGGAGTTATCGCAGGCGGAGCCGCACGCGCTATTTTGGAAATGGCGGGCGTGCACGACATCGTCGCCAAATCCCTGGGAACTTCCAATGCCATTAACGTTGCCCACGCCACCGTGGCGGCTTTGAAGTTGCTGCGGCGTCCGGATGAGGTAGCCAGGCTGCGCGATAAATATGAAGACGAAATTTCACCCAAAGGCCTCTTGAATGCCTTCCGGGAAACAGAGAAGCTAAACAGATTGGCTTAAGCCAATTCAATTAAGGTCAAGGTGAAGGAAACGCAGTTATGAACGCTATCAAGTCTGACAGCTCTAAAAGCGGTTTTGTAAAGGTAACACAGATCAAGTCCAAGATAGGCACCAAACCTCTTCACAGGGGTACCCTGAATGCCTTGGGTTTGAGGGGGATAGGACGCATCAATTACTTTGTCGATTCAAAAGAAACACAGGGTATGATTTTACGGGTCGCTCATCTTGTTGCCGTTGAGCACCTGGATAAAACCCAGTTGGAAAAAGAGACTCACAAAAGAGCGGCCAAGCTCTTGGCCGCGAGCGGCAAAGCCGGAGGAAAACAAAAATGATCAAATTGCACGATCTTACGTCACCCGCGGGTGCCAACAAGGCAAAAAGACGCGTAGGCCGAGGTACGGGTGGTAAAGGCGGTAAAACAGCCGGTAGGGGTACCAAAGGACAATTGGCCAGAAATACGGTAAAAGCCGGTTTTGAAGGAGGTCAGCTTCCCTTGACTCAGCGGATTCCAAAACTTCGCGGTTTTGCCAACCCGTTCCGAATCGAATATAATGTCGTGAATCTGGATGTCCTGAACCAATTAATTGAAAAGCTGGCTGCTCAGGGAGCAAGTTTGGAAATTACTCCGGAAGTTTTGCGCAACGAGGGTATAGTGCACCACAAAGGCCTCATCAAGGTACTCGGCAGAGGTGAAATCACCAAAAAAGCCACAGTGCATGCCCACGGATTTTCTGCTTCCGCAAAATCTGCCATTTTGGCAGCCGGCGGGCAGACCGTCATCGTGGCTTTGCCGTTTGGCGACAGAAGACCTCCGGCAAAAGGCAATGCTTTAGCCAACAGGTAGTCATTAAAGTTTTTATGTGACGATTGTTAAAAGTATCTTAAACCGACAATGAGATACTTGCAAAAATATATACTAAAAATGGCTGAGTGTTCAGTTGGGGATCAAGCATAATTCTGATTCGCATACGCTGATTTACATCAGTCATAACAGCAGAAACCGAACAACAATGGACAGACGAGAAGAGGAGGCGGCGTGCTCTCTAGCTTGAGAAACATGCTGAAGGTCGCCGACCTTCGCAACAAAATACTTTTTACCTTGTTTATCATAGCCGTTTACCAATTGGGTGCCAATATACCTGTACCGGGTGTTGACTATGCCAGGATTGCTTTGATATCCAAGCAAGCTTCCGGAACGGGACTCGCCGGTTTCTTGGATCTGTTTTCCGGGGGAGCTTTGGCCAGAGCCGCCATTCTTGGTCTCGGTATAATGCCTTATATCACATCCTCCATCATTATTCAGCTTCTCCAAACTGTCATACCGAAGTTTGCCGAGTGGCGTGACCAAGGAGCGGTGGGTCAGCGCAAGCTGACGCAGGCGACACGTTATCTGACCATAGCGCTGGCGTTGATGCAGTCTTCCGGCATTGTGTTTTTGCTGCACTCCGGGCAGCTTCTTTCCGGTACGGCCAACTCCGCGTCTGACCTGATCCCGGACTTTACGGCCCCCCGTATCTTATTTATAATTTTGCTCTTTACCGCCGGCACGGCTTTTGTCATGTGGCTGGGAGAGTTAATTACACAACGCGGCATCGGGCAAGGGATGTCTATCATCATCTTTGCCAATGTCGTGGCAACGATTCCTTATGACATCTCTGTCATTAAAGCTCAAAAGGGCTATTCCGGATTGGTTATTATAGCGATAGTTTGCATACTCGTTATGGTGGCTATAGTTTTTGTGGAACTCGGCCAACGCAGAATTCCGGTCACTTTTGCCAAGCGTGTGCAGGGCAGAAGAATGTACGGAGGTCAAAACACATACATACCGCTGAAAGTGAACCAAGCGGGTGTTATTCCCGTCATCTTTGCCAGCTCCCTCCTTTACATACCCGTTCTCATTTCAACCGTTTTGCCTTGGGAAGGATTTCGAAATTGGGTGCAGGCTAACCTATATACCCCAACCTCCGGTATGTATCTGGCTCTTTACGGTTTGTTTATCGTTATCTTTACCTTCTTTTACGTACAGGTCAGCTTTGATCCTTTCCAACAGGCCGATACTTTACGGAAACAGGGTGGTTATATTCCCGGCATAAGACCGGGACCTCCCACCGAAAGCTATTTGTCTCATATTCTCAACAGGATTACTTTGCCAGGTGCTCTTTTCTTGGCGGCAGTGGCTTTGACCCCATCTCTTTTCCTGGCGGCATGGAGTATCAGTGCCATTCCTTTCTTCGGAACGACTTTGCTTATTGCGGTTGGTGTGGGCCTTGAGACTATCAAGCAGGTGGATAGTCAACTCACAATGCGTAACTACGAGGGCTTTCTGCGTTAAGTGACTCAAATTATAAGGTTGATTGTCCTTGGCAAGCAAGGAGCAGGTAAAGGCACTCAATGCATCAGGCTTTCACGCCACTATGTTATTGAGCATATTGCAACAGGCGATATGCTGCGTGCTGCCGTAAAACTCGGTACAAAAGTCGGTCTTGAAGCCGCCGAGTATATGGAAAAAGGTGAACTGATTCCGGACGACATTGTCATAAGGCTTGTCCAGGAGAGAACAAGCACAGGAATTGCGCATGAACGCGGTTTTGTATTGGACGGCTTTCCCAGGAATGTGCATCAGGCGGAAATGCTTGACGACCTTTTGACCCCCGAATCACTCGACGCAGTCGTCGATTTACGAGTGCCGACGAACCTTGTTCTAAAGCGCATAGCATCCAGGCGTGTATGCGCCGATTGCGGAACAACATACTCCACTGCAAAGCCGCCCAGGGTGGACTGGATATGCGACAACTGTGGCGGTGAAGTTGTGCAGAGAGACGACGATACCGAAGCCGCTATTCAAAGGCGTTTGGACTTATACGAGAAAGAAACCAAACCACTGATAGCTTTTTATCGCGAACACGGAAAACTGATTGAAATATCAGGAGTGGGGCAGGAAGAAATTGTCAGCCGGCGTCTCATCATGGCCATCGACAAAATATTGCGCCAAAAGACTACCAGGATCTCGGCTGACGGCGATAATAAGTAAAGCCTCAACGACCGTATTGAGCCCATCTAAATTCTGCTTTTAGATATCCGCATTTCCCGGTCCGATTTGTAGGTCTAAATAAGGCCGCCTTGCGTGACACGTGTGCTTTTCCTTTGAGTATTACTTCATGTCATTTCATGCTATATTGTCGTAAAAATATCTATTTTTTTATAAAAAATATTAATATTTTTTAGAAGAAAGAAGGTATTTGAGGCAGTATTTATTACTGTCAGTAGTGATATCACTACTGACAGTAATATAAAGATTTGATTTTGTGCTTTTACTATTTCTTTTAGTGATATATATTTATCTTTGTCAGTCAAGTTATTTTTTATGTTGTGACCGCAAGTAATATTTTAGATAGCTTATGCGATCCTTTGATATATAAAATACCACTTCAATGACTACTTTCTATTAATTTGTTGTAAACGCAAATTAACTTTTATAAATTATTTTAGGAATTCTTGGCTGACAGTTTTTTTCAATTTGTTTTCTGCGTGTTTTAGCTTTTTTTGATTTGACAAAAATAAAAGTTTTTGTCATACTCATATTAAAGGTATAAATCTGTATTCGCGGTTGTTCTTCAGCAATGCAGGAATGGGTTTGTTATGGGTTTTGTTACCTTGGTGTATTTCTTATAAAACTGATAGGAGTTTTTATATATGACTGCTCGCGATGGGAAAAGTCCTTTTTTCTTGAGAATCAGAAAAGTCCTTCCAAAGACATTTGTCGTGTCGGGTGTCTTTTTGGGAATAGTATCCTCAGTCGCATTTGCTTTTGTGACAACCGCCAATGCCGTTCCCAGTGGGGTTGTGGCAACCGAGCCGGGGAACAACCCGTTTTTATACAATGAATTTATCGACACCAACTCTTACAGAGCCAACGTGGACTCGAGAGGTACGGTTGCCGTAGGCGGGAACCTGTCCATTACCGGCAGCTTTACCGTGGCAGACGGTCCAAGCATAGTTTATGCCTGCAGCAGTGACACCTTGGTGGTGGGAGGAAGCATTTCTTCTGCCGGCGGTACCGTCACATTGTCTATGGGTCAGGGTACTGCTCTTTACGGCGGGACTTTATCGTCCAACGTATCCATCTTTTCCAATGCCAACCCCCAGTGTAATCCTGCTTCTGTCAAGGGTGCCACTTCTTTCAACTCCGGTTGGCAAACGGCCGTCAACGATTCGACTACATGGGCCGGAACAAGTGCCAACGGAACGGTTTCCACAGCGGGCGGAAATACCACACTCACGGGAACAAGCACCACTGTCAACTACTTTAGCGTCAGTCCCGCACAGCTTTTGGGTACGGTAAACATAGTGGTACCGAACGGCGCCACATCCATTATCAATGTTTCAGGAACAGGCTATACCAACAATGTCAACACCATAGAATTTAACGGTGTTGGCGGAACCATCTCAAATGACGAACACACTCTTTGGAACTTCAACTCCGCCACAAGCCTTACTTTTACGAACGGTGTTCAATGGGACGGATCGATTCTTGCGCCAAACGGCGTTGTGCAATTCAACAACGGTAAGGTACTCGGTAATCTGATAGCTTACCAACTCGGTACTGCGGCAAATCCGGCTAACGTGGAAACACACGAGAGATACTTCATCCAGCCTCCTCCTCCCACTACCACAACCACCACGTCTTCGACGACGACTACGACCAAGCCTCCGACAACCACTACGTCTTCAACAACGACTACGACTAAGCCTCCGACAACAACCACGTCAACGACAACTACGACTAAGCCTCCGACAACGACTACGTCTTCAACGACTACGACTAAGCCTCCGACAACAACCACGTCAACAACGACTACGACCAAGCCTCCGACAACCACTACGTCTTCAACAACTACTACGACTAAGCCTCCGACCACGACCACGTCTTCGACGACAACTACGACCAAGCCTCCGACAACCACTACGTCTTCAACAACGACTACGACCAAGCCTCCGACAACGACTACGTCTTCGACGACAACGACGACCAAGCCTCCGACAACCACTACGTCTTCGACAACGACTACGACCAAGCCTCCGACAACGACCACGTCTTCGACGACGACTACAACCAAGCCTCCGACAACCACCACAACCGCAGCGCCTACCACCACAACCGCAGCGCCTACCACAACAACCGCAGCGCCTACCACAACAACCGTAGCGCCTACCACAACAACCGTAGCGCCTACCACAACAACGCTTACTACGGCGACAAAAGCAGCTCATAAAGTGGTAAAGAAAAAGAAGCCAAAGAAAAAGATAACTGTGAAGGCTAAGAAAAAGGTTGTTCCTGTTCCTAAGCCCACCAAGAAACCGGTTTCTGGAGCAACTACCGTTCATACTGGGGAACCATGGTCTGGTGCAAACCTTTACCTGATCCTGCTGGCTCTCTTGGGATCTCTTCTGACAGCCTTTGGTCTTATGCGTAAAAGATTACTTATAAGAAGGTCGTAAGGCTTAAGTATTGTCA
>JAKABW010000028.1 GCA_021796535.1 Actinomycetes bacterium
AGCCCATAGCGGCCAATTCATCCGAGACATTCGGACTGGAAGGTACCTGGTCTGGCTCAAACACCATACCGACTGTCTTTATGTTGAACGGTCAACAGTGTGCTCCCACAACCACGACCACCACAACCACGGCAGCTCCGACCACGACCACTGCAGCTCCGACCACAACCACTTCTGCCCCGACCACGACAACGGCATCATCTGCTGCTGCCTGTGCGGTAACGATTACGCCAGACACCTGGGCGGGAGGCTTTACTGCCAATGTAAGCATCACCAATACTTCTTCTTCATCTCTTTCCAATTGGACACTTACCTGGACATGGCCGGGATCTCAAACAATAACAAATACCTGGAATGCGCTTATCACACAAAGCGCAAGCAACGTTTCGGCTTCCAATGAATCCTATAACGGAACGCTTGCTCCCGGTGCAAGCGCAACATTTGGTTTCCAGGGTACCTGGAGCGGTGCGTCTAACACCATGCCTACCGCATTCAGTCTCAACGGACAATCATGTAGCGGCTGATAAGTTTTCTTCGCAAGAGAATACAGACCGACATAAGAATAAGGATCCCTTCGGGGGTCCTTATTCTTATGTGTGATGGATCAGAGAGATACAAAGCGATCGGTTTTCTGGCAACAGTTCAACCGCTCGGCATACCCGACTTTTGGGATAAATGAATTTTGTTTGTCATATGTCAGATATGACATTTGTTATTCATGTAATTTCTTTTTTAATAAAGACTAATTACTAAATTTCAAGTGACATTTTACCCTGTTTGCCTATTGCACGTGTTTGTAGAATCTGTCTCGTGGGTACGCAATTATTCCAAACTCATATTGAAGAAGACAGAGTAAGCCGACAAAGTTCCTCACTCTTATGGGTGACCGGATATTTTTCATTTGTAAAATTGCGTATTGATATCATATTTATTTTAGTTGCTGTTGCGGGTGCTGTTCTCGGTGAAAACACAACACACCGACTGGGTATCTTCTTGGTGTTTAGGATCGCTGTGGCAACGTTATTCCTGGCTGCCGGGGCGGAGAGTTGGACTAATATAATTGATCGACATATTGATGCTGTCATGCCCCGTACCGCAACGCGCCCGTTGCCTGCCGGTACGATCACAGTAAAAAAAGCAACATATCTGGCCACGACCCTAACGGCATCCGGATTTCTGTTTGCCTTTACACTGGGTGCGATTCCGTTTTTATTTTTTCTGCTTGCCTTTTTGAATAACGTGATCGTCTATAGCCTGTTGACTAAAAAAGCAACACCGTGGAGTATTGTTTTGGGGAGTCCCGTTGCCCCCTTTGTCCTTTGGGCCGGCTATACATCCGTATCAATTCCGCTATCTTCGTCGGCATTGTTGCTTGGATTTATGCTGATGGGCTGGATACCGGTACATATATGGATCATTGCAATCAGATATCGGCAAGATTACAGAAAAGCCGGCGTACCTATGGCGCCTATCGTCTGGGGCAGGGCAATGTTGACAACGGTGATTTTGCTTTCCGGGATACTGATGTCCGTCTCCGCTCTTACTGCACTGATTTCCCTTTCCCGGTTGACGCCCGTTCATCTTGTTTTGCTTGCGGCGGCCGGAGCGGCTTCTCTGCTTTGTTTGTATTTTGCCTACATGGCTTCATGGCGGGCAAAAATTTTCTCATCAAGCATCATGGCCGTCACATTCTATTTATTGCTGATCCTGCCCATGGCTATTGGCTTCAAGCTGTAACAACTACTAAGGAGAAAAATATGGAAGATACCGTACTTGACAGAGAGCAGTTTACAATCAATATACCAAGCGGTAGATTGGATGCTTTTTCATCGAAGATGGCAAGGCTTTTGACAGCCTGGATAGTCTTGGTTACTGTGTTGAGTTTTATAACGGTTCCCTGGCTAAAGGATGCCAGTAGCGGAGACTTAACGCCTTCTATGATTTGGTTCTACCATGCCATTATGCTGCCGGCCGCGCTTTTGTTTCTTATATTGTCAACTCGTGTCTTTGTGACGCACAATTGGGTAAGGTATTTGATTTCTCACAGTGCCTTGGTCGCCATTTTTGAAGGAGTCGGGTTCCTTATTTTAGGGTACGGTACGCAGCACAATATTTCTTCTTTGACGAGTTTTGGCTATTGGGTTATTATGCCATGCACAATGGAATTATTTGCAGTAACAGTAATATTTGTTCTTGATTTGGCATACGGCGCATTCAGACCTCCTGCCGGTGAGAGTGTTTCCGCACAAAAAGCAGAAATACGTTGGGCAATGTTTTTTGCCGGTATATCGGT
This sequence comes from Actinomycetes bacterium, assembly GCA_021796535.1. Classification (GTDB taxonomy): domain Bacteria; phylum Actinomycetota; class Acidimicrobiia; order Acidimicrobiales; family Bog-793; genus JAJZMK01. The sequence continues at coordinate 2,294 of JAKABW010000028.1, forward strand.
TCTTACTTGGGTCGTTATGGGTTTACTGGCTGCGGCGTCACAGGTGGGAATTAGCTGGTCGTTTTGGGCCAATTGGCAGCATGAGAGTAGTTCGACTCTTATGGGCAATATTATTACATCACACTCTCACGGGATGCTTCCTTCTTTTATGGCCGGCATCGTTTTCTTGGCGGCGGAGGCTTTTGGATATTCCAAACTTGACGGTATCCGTAAACAGATAGCCCGTGTGAGTGTCGGTATTATGTTGGCGGGGATAGCGTTATACTCCGGTATATATGCGGTTTCTACCATAGGAACATTTGTCATTCCCGCATGGTTCCCATCCGGTGCGGGTGGTGCCAACGGAATAGCCATGGACGACACCATGACTGGTTTGGTTGGTGTCGGAGCCCTTCTTCTGGCCGCCATTATGGTGCCGGAAATACGCGGCAGTTTCAGAAATCTGACAGATGCCGCCAAAAGACGCTTTAACCCCGTGCGGTTGGCGGTGTATATGACCTACTTTATGTCTTGTGTCGCTATGTTTGTATACGGTTACTTTATCGAGATGAATGAAACAAGGTATGGGGCGGCCAGTGTCGCCTCCGCTTCACAGGTAGTCGATGACCAAATCTTTACCAGAGCGCATCTCTTGTTGGTGTTCGGATCCTTGCCGGTGATAGCGGTTTTCCTGTTGGCGGCGGAACTTCTCAGTGATACCTCGGGTGTCGGTGCAAGGTTGAAGAATGTGATGTCAGGTCTGGTTATCGTGGGAATGCTTCTTTCAACGGGCGGCCTGGGCATATGGACCTTTACGGCACCCGGCCAAGGCCGTACTTTTGATGCGGGTAATGCGGGAGCCATTCTTTATGTGGTGGGACAATGTATGATTCTTGCCGGCGGATTTGTGGAGTTATTTACCATGCGTTCTCCGGAAGTCCAAGAGCTGCCTGCGGCGATTGTCAGCGGATGAGCGAACGGCAAAGTACATCATCTGTCGGGGCGGAGTTGTTTTGATTTGAAGTTGCTACAACAGGTTTAGCAGCTCAGGTCCATACGACACTCCCCGTAAAGTAAATATTTGAAAGCAGAAAAATGCTTACGGGTGTTCCATAAAAATGGCTTAGTATCGAAAACCGAAACTCGATCTTTTCCGGTTTGAGTTTCGGTTTTCGCCCCTCGGGTAAAAGCTTTGCGTCGAATCATCCTTCTGTCGGCGGACAAGCATGGGCGGCCAGTTTTTTGAACGGCAAAATCAATATTTTTTGCTGCAGGCGTATTTCTCATATGACGGATTAAAGAAGCCTTTTGAGAGTCGATACGTATCATAGTTACCGATGATCCAATATCCTTTCAAAAATTTAAACAGGATCTCTCTTTATAAGTTTTATCCGCCTATAGGTCTAGATAAAACATCCGAAAAAGGATACGGTCAATCAATGCCGTACAAAGGAAATGCAGTCATGTTCCCAATAGCGGTCAAGGAAGAACAGATTCTCAGGAAGTCCGACTTTTGGGTAACACAAGACCTCTTTGATGTGGGTGTATGCATAACAGAAGAAGAGGGAAAGAAAAAAATGACAGGTTGTCCAGGCAGGTGATAACAATAACCCCTGATGCAACCGGATCAGATCTGGCACGCCTTATGTCACGCCTCGGCGATATTTGGTCAGACCGGCCTGCATTTTTTCAAAAAACCCGTACCATTACGGGCACAGATACCCTGCTATGTATTACAACAAAAAAATATATGAATGAGGTACGGAAGCCGAGTTTCTTTCCCATACACAGACCTTGCCGACCGGCGTCACACGATCTTCGGCAACGGGAACCGACTGGAGTTGTAGCGTGACATTCCGGACGGTGAATTGTGCCTATCCGGATCCCTGTCGATTGCCCCCGGGACGGCTCTCAACCCCATAACGATAGATGCCACCGTCAGCAGCAATACCAACGGAGTCAATCTTTCTTCGGCAGGCACACTAAGGTCGCCTGACGGCGTTTCCATATCAAAAACCGACGAATCCGCTTATGGAATTGAAGGCCTCCCGTGTTGTCAATTGAAGCCGCCGCCACACTTTCGGCCGTGGCGGGAAGCAGTTATCCGACACCGGTTTATCCGTCCGGTACGTTATTCGGCGGAACTATCAGCAGTGATCCGACCGTCAAAATGAATTTCCCAACCCGGGAAACTTTTTAAAAAGCTTCATCTTTGTGCGATTACAGTTGTTCTCTTTCAAACTCCGGAGAGCCGGATTGTACTTATACCGGCAGTCTGCCTGTTGTCAAAGGTACTTCCTTACCGACGATTGCAACCACAGTAACTGTCTCGGCTACGGCCGGTCATACTTTACTCACTGTTCAGATTTCGATGACCGATACGGCAAATTACGCTCAAGAAACCTCGGCATCTGCGGTTACGACGATTGCGGGAACCGCTGCCGCCTTCACCTTGTCGGCCGCTGCTCCGTCCACCGGCAGTGCGGGCAAACGTTCACGTATACTTTGTCACCGGCGGTTGCGTCAGGGAGTACAAATGTGAATAACGCTTCGAGTGCGGAAATCGAACTTGATAACGGCGCTACTTTTGTAAGCAACCCCTCCAATTCGTCTTGGAGTTGTAAGCTGAATACATCCGTCCCGATCAGTAGCTGTATTTCGCTGGCCTCGCTACCTATTTTGCCGGGTTCAGGCAGACTGCCGTAACTGCGAGCATTGCAGCGCCTTCCGGCTATCTCGGAAGTCTCAATATTGTATCTTTGTCCGCAGACACGACCGATGTGGTTACCCAAGTCAATCCCTCGACCTATGTAACGGTTGCGGCTGCACCCGGCACGACGGCAACACCCCCACGACTGCGGTTCCGCTGCCCGATAAGATCAATGTTATTTACAATCCGCATGGCAAGGTAAGAGCGGCTCTTGTTGCATGGAATCCCGTAAGTGCTAACTCATCTTCGGCAAGCGTTACCTACACTGTCGTGACAAAGACCGGCAGGATTGCGGAAAGTGTCGCTTGCCACAAAGCATTGTGCTGTGGGACGGCAGCGGTGAGCGCGGCCAGAAGGGTATACCGTGGGTGCAGGCAAGTCGTTGGAGACATCTGACTCTAGTGCGTGCCAAAATCGATTTGCAAGTCGGCAATAAAGTGAATCTAAAATTGTTGATATCAAAATTGGGAAAGATAATTTTACCCAAGCAAACAAAATGGTGGTTGAGACATTAGTCCACGCTCCGCAAGAGCAGGCATGCCGTAAGGGTCCGACAGAAGGCCTTATTCGGCGTCCGGTATGCTGAATCGGTATCCCATGCCCGGTTCTGTTATGAAGTAAAGAGGATGCGAAGGATCTGGTTCAAGTTTTCTGCGCAGTCTGCCGATGTAGACGCGAAGGTAAGCAAACTCGTCGTCGTATCCCGTTCCCCAGACGTGTTGCAGCATATTGGCCTGGGTGACTATTTTGTCGGCATTGAGTACCAAAAGTTCAAGTATTTGCCACTCGGTGGGGGTAAGGCGTACGACCGACTTATCTCTGGTATGAATTTGTTTTGACTCCAAGTCGATGACAAAATCGTTTGTTCTTATTACGGGAGAGTCGCTTATCGAAACGCCATGCCGCAACGCTGCCCGTATTCTTGCGAGCAGCTCGCCCATGTGGAACGGCTTTGTTATATAGTCGTTGGCACCCCGGTCCAGAGCTTTGATTTTATCTTCTTGGTCATTTCTGGCCGATAAAACGACTATGGGCACCTGTGACCAGGTTCTGACCGTTGATATGAATTCGGTACCGTCCAAGTCGGGGAGGCCGAGATCCAGCAATATGATATTCGGTTTGAAGGTAACCACCGCTTTTAGGGCGGACTGAGCATCGTAGATACATTGAACGTCATAACCGGATGCCTTTAAACCGATTGAGAGAGCTTTTGAGAATGCTCTTTCGTCGTCGACTATCAATATGCTGGCCATAAGCGGTTCTCTCGATTAATGTGACCGGATGTTGCGAGTGTCAAACCCGTCCCATGCTTTTAAAAACCTTTACGGTTACAGTCGGCATGAGATCGGTTCCCGGCGTATTGTTATGTTTGTATATACTTTAGTTTAATAACCATTGTGGTGCCGCCACCGGGAGTATCTTCAATATCAATTGAGATC
>JAKABW010000020.1 GCA_021796535.1 Actinomycetes bacterium
GCTTTTAAAAACCTTTACGGTTACAGTCGGCATGAGATCGGTTCCCGGCGTATTGTTATGTTTGTATATACTTTAGTTTAATAACCATTGTGGTGCCGCCACCGGGAGTATCTTCAATATCAATTGTTGAGCTGAGAGCATCTAAAAAACCTTTTGCTACGGCCAGTCCCAGCCCCACGCCTTTGGTCGATCTGTTGTCGCCGAGCCGTTGAAAAGGCAGGAAAACCCTGTCTCTGTGCTGGGCCGGTATTCCTCGCCCCTGATCAACGATACGTACTTCTATCAGCTCTTTTGATATTACTTCGGCTATAATCTTAATTGTTTGCCCGTTGTCGGATGCCTTGATGGCGTTTGACATGATGTTTGCCAAGGCTCTCTCGAGTAAAACCGGATCCGTGTTCACCTGTGGGAGCGATTCTGATATATAGACGTCAATTTTATCGTTTTTGATGCCGAGGGAAATAATGGCGGCAGACACTACTTCATAGATACTTACCGGTGTAAGGTGCAGTTCTATGGAGTTGGTGTAGATCCTACTCATATCCAGTAAATTGTCCACAAGCGTATTTAACCTGTTGGTTTCCTCGTCAATGGTATGGATAAGAATTTCTTTTTCCTCTTCACCGAGGAGGGATTTGTTGGACAAGTAAGTACTGCTCGAAGCTTTTATTGACGCCAGGGGAGTGCGCAGATCATGGCTTACGGCAGCCAGCAGCGCCGTCCGTATTTCATTTGCCTTGGACAATGTGGCAGATTCCTGTGCCCTGTCCGAGAGTTCTTTATTGATAACGGTAACTTTAATTTGATTGGTAAATGTTTTGAGCATCTCCTGGTCTTGGACGCTCAATTCCGGACCCGCCAAAAGCAGTGTTTGTTTGTCCGAAAGCGGCAGGGTGAATGTGGCCTCCTCGGCCGTTGTGGGGGGGTTTACTCCCGAAGACATAAGAATTTTATAGGCGCCGCCGTCCGTACTATTTTCCACAAGAGAAAGTCCGTTCACAAGGAAGTTCCGCTCAATTTCTTTGATGATGACATCCAGAGGGTCGTTCTCTTGCAAAATGGCTGTGGTGGTCCTGCTCAAAGCCATGGCGTGCGACCGCATCCGGATGGCTTCATTTGATTTTCGCGCTGCCCTGTCAACAAGAATATTGATGATAACCGTAACTATGATAAATATGCTGAGAGCCGTTATATCCCGTCCACTTGCAATACTGAAAGTGCCTATCGGTGGCGTGAAGTACCAATTCACCACAAAAAATGCTATAAATCCCGACAGCAGTCCCGGCATGGCGCCGCCGATGGCCGTCGTTATGACGATGGGAATAATGAAAATTAACGAGACGTTGCCGACCGTCAGCTGTTGTCTGATGCTCACCAAAACTGCCGTAAGGATGGGCAAAGCGACTGCGGCAAACCCCAGTCCCATCAGCTTGCGTCTGATGCTCACCGTTTTGTTGTCCACGAAGCCGTTTATCAGCTTGGCTCTCTTTTTGTCCGTGCCTTGGCCGCGCCGTTCGGGAGTGTTTTTTCGCACATTAGAGTGGCTTATGACGTGAACGTCTATCATGTCGCCGGATTTATCAATGATGTCGTTAACCACCGAGCCGTTTAGGAGTCTTCTCCATTTGTTTCTGTGTGAGCTCCCTATGACGATTTGGGTAACGTTTTCTATTTTTGCTACTTCGATGAGGGTGTCCGCTATCTCGGTGCCGATAACTTCTTTGTAGACGCCCCCCAGATGCTCAAGAAGACTCCGTGTTTTGTCGAGAATGGAATTTTGGTATTGAGGATTTTGGTCATCTTCCAGGATGATATGCACACCGAGCAGATCGCCTTTTGTGCGGCGGGCCATTCTGGCGGCCCGCCTGATCAGGTGTTCACTTTCTGCAGAGCCGGTCAATCCCACCAAAATTCGTTCTTTTGTCTCCCATGGGATGTCAATGCCGTGCCGCGTTCTGTAAGACTGAAGCTGCTCTTCGACATTGTCCGCCATCCACAGTAATGCCAGCTCCCTCAGGGCCACCAGGTTGCCGAGTCTAAAATAATTGGCAAGTGCCATGTCGATGCGCTCTTTGGGATAAACGTCTCCGTGTGCGAGCCTCCGCTGCAGAGCTTCCGGCGTCATATCGACAAATTCAATTTGGTCAGCTTCTCTGACCACCGTATCGGGCACGGTTTCGTGCTGAATGACGCCGGTAATGGCAGCCACCACGTCTCCGAGAGATTCAAGGTGCTGGATATTTAAAGTGGTTATTACGTCGATTCCGTTTTCCAGCAATTCCACGACATCTTGCCAGCGTTTTTCGTTTTTGCTCCCCGTGGCATTGGTGTGGGCAAATTCGTCGACAAGCACAACCATGGGATGACGGCTGATGATGGCATCCGTATCCATTTCGCGGAACTCCTGTTCGCGGTGCATGAAGATTTTGGGCGGAATCACTTCCATGTCGCGTATTTGCGCCGTGGTGCCTGAGCGTCCGTGTGTGTCGACCCAACCTATTGCGACGTCTGTTCCGCGCTGGCTTCTCCTCCAGGCTTCGTTGAGCATTTTATAGGTTTTGCCGACACCCGGCGCAGCACCGAGGTAGACGCGGAGCACTCCTTTTCCCATTGGGTAAATTATAGCCAGTGGGTAAAATTCGCCCCAATCTATCAGCATAAAAAAAGTATAAAAAAATACTTGGGTTGTATAAAAAATGTATAAACACTCGGGTGACAGAAACTGCCGCTTGCTATGAATGTTTGTAATGGCTTATAAGTCAGTTGATAAATAAATCAACTCAAATATAACTGTTAGGAATATATATATGACTTGGCAAGGCGTTCTGCAGATATTTGTATTGCTCATAATTATTCTTCCCATTGGGAAATTACTTTCTGTATACATGTATAAATTCTTAGACGGCGGGAAGAAAACGTTCGCCGATAGATTTTTTGTACCGGTAGAAAAGAAGGTGTATCGCTTCCTCGGGGTGAATCCGGATTCAGAAATGTCTTGGACAAGGTATCTGTTTATCTTGCTGGCAGTTAATTTTGTCGGGTTTGTAATATTGACTGTCCTGATAGCATTGCAGCCCGTTCTCACCTGGCTGAATCCGGCCCATATGGGAAGGGTTCCTTTCTGGACCAACATCAATACTTCAATAAGCTTTGTCACAAACACCAACTGGCAAAATTATTCCGGTGAGACCACCTTCAGCTATCTGTCGCAAATCTGGCTGACCGTCGAGCAATTTTTGTCACCGGTGAGCGGTATTTGTATCTTTTTGGTTGTCGTCAGGGGATTTGCGAGGAGCAATTCTAAAACGATAGGCAATTTTTGGCGTGACTTTATCAGGACAACCATCTGGCTCGTCATACCGGTGGCGTTTATAAGCGCGCTTGTGCTGATTGCCCTGGGCAGTCCCGATAACTTCAGCCCTTATGTCGTGGCGCATACCCTGCAGGGCGGGAAGCAGATAATTGCTCAGGGACCCGTGGCATCCATGACCTCCATTATGCAATTTGGCGATAACGGCGGCGCTATTTTCAATGCAAACGCAGCCCATCCGTATCTCGCACCGAATGCCCCTTCGCTGTTGTTCCAATTGATATTGGGTATGAGTGTTCCCGTGGCGTGTGTATTTTTATTCGGTAAGATGATAAAGGACAAACTTCAGGTAAAACCGATTATGGCTGTCATGGGTATCCTGTTTATACTCGGTGCCTTTTTGATGTATCACTATGAGACAGCAGGCAACCCCGCTTTGGCGGCACACGGCATTCACTTGGCTTCGACCAAAAACTATGAAGGAAAAGAGTCAAGATTTGGTGTGGGAACATCCACTCTTTTCAATAACACCACTACCGCTGTGTCGTGGGGTTCTGTGGCCGCCGCCAACGATTCCATGACCCCCTTGGGCGGGCTTATCCCTCTTTTCAACATGATGACGGGAGAAGTCATATTCGGGTCATGGGGCGTCGGAATGGTGGGTATGCTCGCCTACGCCGTACTTACTCTTTTCTTGGCCGGCTTGATGGTGGGCCGCACCCCGGAATATCTGGGCAAGAAAATCGAGTCTTTTGAAGTCAAAATGGCTGTTTTATCCATGATCATTCCCAGTTTGGCGATACTTGTCCTGTCGGCTCTTTCTGTCGCCATAACGTCCGGGCAAACGGGTATTTTTAATCACGGTCCGCACGGGCTTACCGAAGTATTGTATGCCTTCAGTTCCGGTGTGGGCAACAACGGTTCGGCTTTTGGCGGTTTGAATGCCGCGTCTCCCTGGTATTCGGCAACCGTCGGTATAGCCATGTTGTTGGGGCGGTATCCCATGTACATACCCCTTATGGCGATGGGGGCTTCTCTCGCCAAAAAGCAGAGGATTCCGGTCACTGCCGGAACGTTCCCCACACACGGAATTTTATTCACGATTTTGCTCATGGGAACCGTCCTGGTGGTTGGTGTATTGATCTTTTTCCCCGCCCTGGCTCTTGGTCCGTTGGCAGAACAATTTGCGGCAAATGCAGGCAAATTATTTGGATAATGCAGGTGTCTAAAAGAACAGTTGACTATTGGTAAAAAATAAGGATTCAAATTATGGAAAATGAAAGTCATAAAGAAATATCCGGACGCACCAAAACACAAAGTTTATGGAATAAAGACCTCATAGGATTCTCTCTGCGGCAATCGGTTCGGAAACTGTCACCCAAACAGTTGATGGGCAATCCGGTGATGCTGGTTGTGGAAGTGGGAGCAGTTTTGACTACCGGAGAAATGTTTCGCTATCTGGCGACTTCGGGACAGGGCTCCAATTTCATATTTACGCTGCAAATATCGATCTGGCTTTGGCTGACGGTCCTGTTTGCCAATTTTGCCGAAGCAATGGCGGAGGGACGCGGAAAAGCCCATGCCGATGAGCTGAAGAAGATGAGAACGGATTCTCCGGCGAATAAAATCGTCGACGGAAAGATAGTGAGCGTTTCTTCAAGCGAATTGTCCGTGGGTGACGTTGTCGTGGTGAAAGCCGGGGAGGTTATACCGGCAGACGGAGAAGTCATACAGGGTATAGCGAGTGTGGACGAATCGGCCATTACGGGTGAGTCCGCTCCGGTTGTACGCGAGTCCGGAGGAGACAGATCCGCCGTGACGGGCGGCACAACCGTGTTGTCCGATGAAATAAATGTTGTGGTAACAGCCGCAAAGGGCGAGTCGTTTTTGGATAAAATGATCGCTTTGATAGAAGCCGGCGTACGGAAAAAAACTCCCAACGAAGTGGCGCTCTCGCTGCTTCTTTCCGGTCTTTCCATGATTTTTATTGTCGTCGTCGTCAGTGTAGCTCCTTTTGCCTCATATTCGCATACCCATGTGAGCGTGACGGTACTGGTGGCACTTTTGGTTGCCCTGATACCGACCACGATAGGCGGCCTTTTGTCGGCAATCGGCATTTCCGGGATGAACAGACTGTATGAGAAAAATGTCATCGCATTGTCGGGAAGGGCAGTGGAAGCCGCCGGTGACGTAAGCGTTATCCTGCTGGACAAAACCGGAACATTGACCATGGGAGCGAGGCAGGCGGCGACACTTGTGCCGGCCGAAGGTATCGACGTGCCCGCTCTGGCTAGGGCGGCTCAACTGGCTTCCCGGTCGGACGAAACTCCCGAAGGGCGTTCGATCGTATCGCTTTGTCGCGATCAATACGGTGTAACGGGAAATTTTGAAGAAAAAGAAGATCTTTTGTTCGTAGAGTTCAGCGCCCAGACAAAAATGAGCGGCGTGGATTACGGTCCGCACCAAATCCGCAAAGGGGCAGTGAAGCAGGTTGCCGAATGGGCCGGCGAGGATATAGAAAAGCAGTTGAGCCGGGCCATCGACGATATGTCACGCGCCGGAAGCACTCCTCTTCTTGTCGCCGAGGATAAAAAAATACTGGGCGCAATTGAGCTGAAGGATATTGTCAAAACCGGCATCAAAGAGCGGCTTTCCATGCTCCGGGCCGCCGGTATCAAAACAGTCATGATCACCGGCGACAACCCGATCACGGCGGCTGCGATAGCGGAAGAAGCGGGAGTCGATGATTACCTGGCCGAGGCAACCCCGGTAAGCAAGATGGAATATGTCAAATCGGTGCGCTCCGAAGGATATATGGTGGCAATGGTAGGCGACGGCACCAATGACGCCCCCGCCTTGGCCAACGCAGACGTTGCCGTGGCCATGAATACCGGTACCGTGGCAGCCAGACAGGCCGGAAACATGATCGATCTGGATTCCAATCCGACAAAGCTTATCGATATTGTGGAGGCGGGAAAGCAGATCCTGATAACGAGAGGCGCCCTTACCACTTTTTCGATTGTAAACGACGTTGCCAAGTATTTTGCAATCATCCCGGCCATGTTTGTCGTCGCATATCCGGGTATTGAAGCCCTTAATGTAATGCATTTGACATCACCCAAATCGGCAATCTTGTCGGCGATTATATTCAACGCAATTATCATTCCGATACTTATTCCCCTTGCCTTGAGAGGCGTTAAATACAAAGCAAAATCCGCATCAAATATATTGAGGAAAAACCTTTTGATTTATGGGCTTGGCGGATTAGTCGTACCGTTTATAGGAATTAAATTAATTGACATGGTGGTAACAACTTTGCACCTTGTGTCATTGGCAAAATAACCGATATTCGATAAGTATCAAAGGAGCAGCATGTACTTAAAGACTTTATGGAGCAGTATAAAATTTATTGTACTGTCGTTTCTGGTATTGGGACTGGCATACAACTTGGCCGTTTTCGGACTGGGCAAGTTGATAATGCCCGGACAGGCCGGCGGCTCGCTGGTCTCCAGAAACCATAAAATTATAGGATCGAGTCTGATCGGACAAAACTTTACATCCGCAAAATATTTCCAAGGAAGACCCAGTGCCACTTTGCCCGCTTACAACGCAGCCGCGTCCACGCCGAGCAATTACGGGCCCACCAATCCGCTGTTGATAAAAGAAATTAAAACAAACTTACAGCAGGTCTTAAAGGAAAACCCGGGTATTTCAAGCAGCCAGGTACCTCCGCAATTGGTGGAAAGTTCGGCCAGCGGACTTGATCCGGATATTTCCCCTCAGGCAGCCTATCTGCAGGTTCCCAGAGTTGCCCACTTAAATCATATTTCAAAATCCGTTCTGATGCATTATATAAATAATCATATAACTTCTCGGTTTCTATGGGTTTTTGGTGCTCCTTATGTAAATGTTTTAAGTCTGAATCTTGAAGTAGCTAAACTTGACCATAGAATTAGCTAGTATGTGAAAGGAAAAATATGGGTTACGCCTTACAAACATTTGCTTCAATAATAGTGGTCATGTTAATTTTTATTGCTTTTTGGCTATACGGCAAAGGTTGCAATAAGTTATAAGCGAAAGCACCTTATCGCGACAAGAGACACAAGCACGTTGAGGAGGAGAGATGTCGGCAAACGATATTATTGCACTTATAATAAGCATTGTATTATTGGTATATCTGGTATATGCAATGCTGTATCCGGAAAAGGTATAGTCTGTACTGACTTGCCGTGCATGACTCCGGTAACGCGTATCCGCTGAAGGGCTTTTTTCGTATTGCTTCTTTGATTTTTTTGTATGGGTATTTTAAGCCGTGCTCCTTATTGCCGCTCCGTTAGGCGGTATCAATATCGGTATCGGGTCGTTTTACTTTTTCCAAAGTTTTTTGGTTCCTTCCGCTGTCACTTTGCAGTTATTCATACATCTCGCGGCCCGGCTGTTTGACAATGCAAGAAGTATCCGCCCCGTCAGTTTTTCTATATATGCGCCTTTATAAATTCCATGCGCCTTTCTTGCTGGATTGAGGGTACCTGATGGCCGCTAAAAGGGTATACGGCCAGTTCTTTGGTGGTATCGAGCGCATTGTAGATCGCATACACACTGGAAGGCGGTGCTATGTCATCCATAAGCCCGGTCGCCAAAAGACACGGTGCCGTTATGCGTCCGGCGAGAAGTGCCGTATCGATGTAGCTTAGAGTGTGCATGGCGGCATCGACGAGGTCTACGTGCTGTGACAAGAAGTCGGCTATCTCTTTATACGGATAAGATGCAATTCCTACTGTTCTCGGAAAATCGGCCAGAAAAGGCACTTCTGCGATACACACTTTTATCATCTGAGGCAAAAGAGAACTGACGACAAGAGAAAGAGCTCCCCCTTGGCTTGCGCCTGCGGCCACTATGCGTGTCTCATCCGCTTCCTCCAGCCGGGCGGCTTCTTCAACGGCTCTGACCGCATCGATATAGAGTCTCGTAAAGTAATACTTTTTGTGATCGGCAATGCCTTTTGTCATAACTCCCGGATAGCTGGGACTGTCGCCTCCATGGTCGGGGTCACCGGTGTCGCCCGTGCGCCACGAGCCGCCTTGTCCCCTGATGTCCATGACGAATACGGCAAATCCCAAAGCGGGATACGCGAGATGTTCCAAGGGTAGCCCCCGTCCGCCGCCGTAGCCGGAAAAGTCAATTACAAGAGGCATGGGGGAAGGACAGTGTCTCGGATGCAGGTACCAGGCTTTGATACTGTCGCCGTATGCCCCCGAAAATGTCACATCGTACGCTCTGACGATATCGGAATAGATGTTTTCTTTATAAGGAGTGATTTTAGTGGGAAAACTGTTTTGATGGGCGATCTCCTTCATTCCGTCCCAAAAAAAATCCATATCTTTTGGTTCTACGGCAGCAGTTTTGTAAGTTTTTAAAGTTTCTTGATCAAAATCAAACCAAGGCATAATCAGTGTTCTTCCTGTTCCAGACTATATTGACGGATATCCAACGCGGCCGGCCGCATGAGATCTTTGACGGCCTCTATTCCCCAGGCATCCAGATCGGCAAGGTTGCCCGAGAGGGCCCGCAGGCCGTCAAAACTGCCGACAGCCGCAGCCCAGTTTTCCCTTTGTTCCATATTGGGTGAGGCTATCAGACAATCAGGGTCGTTGATAAATAACGCTTTATGTAAATACCGTCTGCTGTTGATATTTCGCAGAGCGTTCCGCTGGGAGGGGAGGGAAGGGTGGTCTTCGGCGGGCAGGAAGCGGTAATCTATGTCCGGCCCTATTCTCATGGCCTCCACCAACCCAGCCGAGGGAAATAAAGGGGCTCCGCATGCCAACAATACGGCATCGTCCGCCACGGAAGATCTTATGCTTTCCAGTCCCAGGCGGTAAGCGGCCGTATCTGACATCTCGACGTATCTTTTGCCGCGAAGAGCCCCGGCGTACAAAAAGTCGATTTTGAAATACCGGAACCCGAATTCCGTCAGCTCCAGAAATACGTCTTTTATATAGTTTTGAGCAAGCGGATTGGTCATGTCCAGCACTGCGGCATCGGAACGCAAAACGTTGCCTGCAGATATGGGATCTCCGGTAATTGCGTTTTTAACCAGCCAATCGTTATGTTTGGCCGACAGCGTGCTTTCTTTGGCGACGACCGTGGGGGCAAGCCAGATACCCGGAATCTTGCCGGATTTCATAATATTTCTTGCCATCGTTTTCAGAACAGAGAAACCGCCGCTGAAGTTTTCCGAGGGATCCAGCCAGTCTCCGGCATGCTTTTGATAACCGTCATCGATCTGAATAATGTTTATTGGCAAATCGTTTGATTCAATAAAATTAAGATTTTCATAGATGCCTTGCGGCGTTATGTTGTCGTAATAGCCATACCATGTGCACCAGACAGGGGGTATGGAAGTTGTTTTTTTGAGTGCGGAGCGCCGGTCGGTAAATGTATTGACGGCGATGCGGTTTGCAAACACCCTCAGGGCATCGTAAAGACTGTCCTCTTGGTCGGAATATGTGTGTGTTACCTTGGCGTTGGCTGAAATAGCGAGACGCCCACCCCTTTTTTTTGCGCGTATAACGGGTATATCGCCGAAAACACTGTCAAGATGATAAACATGAACAGGTCCCGACTCTTCTGTCTGCACAGCGAGGAGTCCGGAACCTTGGAAAACACCCTTGTCGGCTAAGATTGAATTTTGACAGTCAATAATTTTCGAGTTCGGGTTGCTTACGAGATAAGGAGTTGAATTGACTTCAAGCGTTTCTGCCGCGCTCCAGGATTGCCATCCCTCGGCATAGATGGTTGTCTTGTCGGGATTGATCTCAATTTGATCAATAATAGAGAAGGCATTTTCTGTCATTGGCCTGCTAACCACATCGTTTTCATTGCCGGCTATTGGGTTCGTATAACCAGCACTTGGCTTTATGGGTGTTATCGGATCCGACCGTAAAATACCCGGGGGCGGCGGTGCACACCTCTTTTGCATAAGGGCAGCGGTCTATAAAATTGCAACCTTTGTTGGTGTACAGGCTTTGCTTCATCGCCGCCGATACTTTGCCGGCAAGTCTTTCCGATCTTTCTTTGCCCAACTCCTCTTTTGTGAGGTTCTTTTTTGGGGATGAATTGAGCAGAAGCTGTGTATAGGGGTGACCCGGGGCCAGAACAATTGCATCCGTATCCCCGCTTTCCACAATATCTCCTTTGTGCATTACTATGATGGATGATGAAAAATGTCTGGCGGTGGTCAGGTCATGGGTAACATAGAGAATCGCCAGGTTTTCTTTTTGTCGCAATTCGTCCAAAAGATTTAGAATTTCAAGTCTTATGGAGACGTCCAGCATCGATACCGGTTCGTCTGCAAGCAATACCTTTGGGTTGGGCGCGATTGCTCTGGCGATGGCCACACGCTGTCTTTGCCCCCCCGAGAGTTCGTGGGGATATTTATTGGCAAGTTCGGCTGCCGGAGTAAGCTTGACTTTTTCCAGCAATTCTTCCACTTTGTCACGGACATTCTTTTTGTCTGCTTTACCGTGCAGGAGTAGGGGCCTTGCCAGATGGTGGAATACGGTGTGAACCGGGTTGAGGGAGGCAAACGGATCTTGGAATACCAGCTGAACCTGTTGGCGATACTCAAACGTGTGCCTGTAATTTTTAACTGGTTTCCCGGCAAGGGCGACACTGCCGCCGTCAATTTTGATAAGTTTCCCCAGAGTTTTGACTATGGTTGATTTTCCGGATCCCGATTCTCCGACAAGGGCCAGTGTTTTTCCGGCGTATAAACCAAAAGAGGCTTTGTTGACGGCACGCAGATTACGTCCGTGCCGTTGTTTGAACTCCACTGTGAGATCTTTGACTTCCATCAGGGGAATCTCGCTGTTTTGGGCTTCTGTTGTGTGCATATGTTTCGCTTTGTTTAAAATTTATACTCGCTGATCGTATTTATGACATTTGACGAAATGGTCTGAGCCATCCGCAAGGAATATTTTTTGGAGGGGGATGTCGCGGCATGCCCCGAAGGCGTCGGGACATCTCGGCTCAAACGGGCACCCCGGGATATCCAGTGACAAATCCGGAGGGGTTCCCGGTATCCCGTGCAATTCTTTTCTTTCGCCGTAAAGATCCGGGATGGAAGCCATAATGCCGTTTGTGTATGGGTGCAGGGCCTGATTTATAATTTCGTCTGTCGGGGCCTGTTCGACAATTTGTCCGGCATACATTACGAGCAGCCTGTCGCTTATCTCCATCAGAAGCGATATATCGTGCGTGATAAAAATGACTGAAAAATTGAGCTCTTTTTGTAAATTTATAATTTCATCCAGTATTTCTCTTTGGATAACAACGTCCAAGGCGGTTGTGGGTTCATCCATGATCACCACGTTGGGCATATGGCACAGCGACATGGCGATAATGACTCTTTGTCTCATTCCTCCCGAGAGTTCGTGGGGAAAGCGGTTGATTGTACTTTTATCCAAGCCGACCATTTCCAGGAGTCGAAGAGTTTTTTCTGTCTGCTCATTCTTGCTCATGTCGGGCTTATGGGCCAAAAATATATCGGCGAATTGCTTTTTTAAGTTGGTTACGGGGTTGAGGGCGTTCATCGCGCTTTGGAATACCATGGATACTTCTGTCCAGCGGAATTGTCTCAGTTGTTTCTCGTTCAATTCCAGGATGTCAATTGGGCTCCCGTCCTCTTGTGAGTAAACGGCCTTTCCCGATTTGATGTATGCCGGCGGTTTGAGCATGTTGGTTATGGCGTATGCCAAGGTAGATTTTCCGCAGCCGCTTTCTCCGGCGATACCCAGTATCTCACCTTTGTACAGCTCAAAGCTAACATTTTGCACTGCTTTTGTGACTTTCTCACCCCGGTATTCAACGTTTAATTCCCGGACGGAAAGTATCGGACCGCAAGCAATTGTTCTGTCTGTGGCCGCGTCGGGTCTTATGTTTTCTTTTATCCGGTCTTGTTCGGTGGTCATTTCGGATGTCTGTCTTTCCGTCGGGCTATTTTTAGTCTTGGGTTTAGAATTTCATCCAAGCCAAAATTGATAAACGCCAAAGCGGTTCCGACCAGAGCTATACAAATGCCGGGCGGGATAAACCACCACCAGGCTCCGCTGGTCAGGGCTTCGTCGTTGTTGGCGAGGTATAGCATATTGCCCCATGTTAGGCTGGAGACGTCTCCTATTCCCAAAAAAGCCAGTGTGGCCTGTGTCAGGATGGCAAAGACCACCATAAAGATAAAATTGGAAGCTATGATTGCCAGTTCGTTCGGCAGAATTTCCATAAAGACAATCCGCCATAATTTTTCCCCGGAAATCCTTGAGGCCAAAATAAAATCTCTGTTTCTGATGGAAAGAGTCTGTCCCCTTAAGACCCTTGCGTAAGCGGCCCAACTGGTAAAGGCGATGACCAAAATGGTTGGGGTGAGACCGGAAGATCCCGCATATGCCGCAACTATGATCACAAGAGGAAGGCTCGGTATGACGAGCACTATGTTGGTAAAGAGGGTAGAAGCTTCATCGAAGATCCCGCCGATCAACCCGCTGCTTATTCCGATAACGACCGAGACCAGGGTGGCCAGGGCTCCGGCTTCAAAACCTACCAAAAGCGACGGGCCGGTGGCATCTATCAGCTGGTAAAGTACGTTTTGTCCCGCGAAATCAGTTCCCAGGGGAAATTTAAGCGAAGGTGCCGCCATGTCTGGTCCGACGAAACCGTTTGGGTTTGTGGCAAAGACAGGTCCGATAATTGCCACAAGAATAAAAAACGTTAAAATGGCCGTACCGAAAATAAATTTTTTGGAACGAAACGCTCTTTTTAATCTCTTTAGGTACCTGACAATTGCCTTTGGTCCGTAATTGTTGTTCGTGGGTGTAGTCGCGGCGGTTGCACTTTTCCCCTGAGCAACATACATGAGGTGATCTGCCATTTTGTTTACCTCGACTGCCTTGTACGCGGATCTATGAATCCATACAAAAGGTCGATAATCAGATTTGCCCCAAGTACCGATAGGGTAATGATTAAAAAGATGGCTTGCGTCAGTGCATAATCGTCATTGGAAATGGCCTGCAGCAATTCATATCCTATTCCCGGATATGAAAATACATACTCCATAGCGATGGATCCGCTCACCACGAAGCCGAGTGATATCGCGAATCCCGTTATGCTCGGTATCACCGCATTGCGGGCCGCATAGTTGATCATAATTTTTCTCCGGGGCAACCCCCGTGCTTCCGCCGCCGTGACGTAATCTTCGGACAGCGTGGTGAGGGTCATATTCCGCATTCCAAGCAGCCATCCACCAATGGAGGCAAGGATAATTGTCAGAGACGGAAGAATGGCATGATAAACGGCAGAAGAGATAAATGCCCAGGTAAATCCTATTGTTACACTGTCCGAGTATCCGCCGTTAAGGGGAAAAACATGAAATTCGTAACTCAGAAAGTACAGCAGGAGTAAAGCCAGGAAAAAATATGGCAATGAAGTGAGAAAGGTTGTGGAGGGAATTAATGCTTCCGCCCAGCGTCCTCCTTTGAAGCCGGCTATCGTTCCCAGAACGATGCCTATCATAAAGCTGATAACGGTGCACGTCCCCACCAAGATAATTGTCCATGGCAGTGTGGAGGCTATAATTTGGGATACGGGTGTCGGGAAATCCGTTATCGAAATCCCGAAATTGAAATGCGCCAATTGCACTAAATAATGCCAGTACTGTGAGAATATATTGCCGTGAGATAGGCCAAGCAACAGGGCCAGTGTCTTTGCTTCACCAGGAGGCGGCGAGCCGGATTGGGAAATTCTGCTCATCAAAATTTCCACGGGGTTCCCGGGAATGAGACGGGGGAGGAAAAAGTTAATGGTAATTGCCGCCCAGGCCGCTACGGCATAGAAGCCAATTTTGCGTGCAAAGTATCTCAACTTTTCCCTCCCTCCGTATTTTTTTGTCAGCTATGGCTTTTTGTCGCCGTGCTTTATTTTCCTACCGGAACGAGATGCATTGCCACCCAGCCAAGGTCGGGGGCTATGTATACCGCCGAAGCGGCATAGGGATTCGACAGTGTCGGTTCTCCGGTAACGGCATTGCCGTTGAATTCCTGCTCGTCTTGCTGGTCAAATATGGGGATAAGAGGCAGTGTTTTGGCAAAGGTCGACTCTATCTGGTAGAAGTAGGGCTTTTGCTGAGCAACCGACGGGGCAGCCTGTATCTTGGACAGCAATTTGTCGACTGTCGGGTTATTGTAACGTCCGAAGTCGCCGGCAGTGTCGATCTGACCGATGGGGGGTATGTCGTTGCCGTTGAGGAGGTTGTTGAAAAAGACATAAGGGCTTGGCGTATACCCGAAGTTATCAATCAGAAGCTGGAAGTTGCCCGTATCCTGCTCCGAAGTGAATTCGGCATATGAGATGCCTTGCACCACAAAGTGGATTCCCGCGCTTTTTTCTTCGCTGGCTATGATATCCAAGTCCTGCACGTAGTCGGTGTAGCCCGATATCACTTTGCAGGTTACCGTCAGCGTCTGCCCGTTTTTCTCGAAGTATCCGTTGCTCCCCATTTTGTAGCCGGCGGACTTCAAGATATTCTTAGCTTGTTGAATGCTATATGTAAATTTACTGTTAGCCAGTTTCGGATTCAGTATTTCCTTGAAGTTGGGGAGAAGCACCGACTCCGGATTGGTTTGATTGGCGTAGCCGTTGTAAACTGTTTTTGAGACAAACGCCCGGTTGATGGCGTAGCTGATGGCTTCCCGTATCTTGTAGTTGGCGGTTATGCCACTTTTCATGTTCGGTACCAGGTAGGCTATGGAAAGTGGTATGTCGGATATCGAGAATTTTGGATTTTTTGACAGGTAATTTGTACCTATATTCGGTATGTAGCTTCCTGCCCAGTCAAGCTGACCCGATTCAATGGCAAGATCGGAGCTCGTGTTGCCATTGAAAGATTCAAAACGGTAAGTCTTGACTTTTGGAAATCCCGGCATGTAGTAGTGGGGGTTGGCCGTCAGCGTCATAACGTCTCCCGACACCGAAGTGACCTGATAAGCTCCCGTTCCCACCGGGTGTGTGTCTTGGAATGTCTGGGGGTTTTTGATGGACTTCCAGATATGCTGAGGCAGTATGTATGTCAGCCCCGCCGCGTAGTTGAGGTCGGAATAAGAAGATTTCGTAAAATTGACGACAACCTTGTAGGGGCCTTCGGCAACGATCTTGCCCAGCGGCAGTCCGTACTGGTTGAGAGCCTTGTTCCTTTTGATCAGATTGAAAGTAAAGACAACGTCAGCGCTTGTAAAGGGTTTTCCGTCCGTCCACTTTACTCCGTGGCGAAGTTCAAAAGTCAAAGCCTTGCCGTGGTTGGACCAGGCATAGCTTGTTCCCAGCCAAGGCGATACCTTGCCTGCGTTTGCCGTGTCGAAGAAGAAAAGCGGTTCGTATACCATTCCGTGCGACGGATCTTCGGCGTTGGGCGAAAACGGATTGAAGTCGTCGGCGAATGTTCCTGCGGCTCCGGTGGTAACCGTGACAACTCCGTGCGGGGCCACATGGGAAGAAGCGCGGCTTTGTGCCGCTCCGGCAATGGTGCTCATGCCGGCAGTCTGCGCTATCATAACTCCGGAAACGATCAATACAACGGCGGTTCTTCGGGTATGGTTTTTGACATAGTTTAATAAATTATGCATTTGGTTCCTCCTGTGAATAGTTTTGATATTGTTTGGCAATCATTTTTTGAAAGCAAGTAGACGGTATTTGATGCGGTATCCTCCCCTCTGCTTCCCGGAAGCTCACATTGTTTTATCTGGTTTGACAAGAGTAAAAACAACCACTTCATAGGGTAAAAATGCTATTTTTTCAAGAATTATTTCCCCCATGGCGGAGATTATTTTGCAGTCCTCACGGCAAAAAATATTTGCATTTATGCTTTCCGGCGTCATGTTTGCCGCTATGGCAACGGTGCCGACATCACTTTCCATGGTGCCTATCGTTATGCGGCAGTCGTCCGTATATACTTCCGGCAATAAGCCGGCTTCTTCGGCTATGGCCCTGTAAATCCTGGAAATATCGTTGGGGTTGGCATTTGCGGTGTTGGCGGCAAAGTGCTCAATGGGGTAGGTGCAGAGAAACGATACCCCCGTGCCTTGAGGATAAGAAGTGACGGCCGGCATTCCGTTGTGGTCCACGGCTATTACTTTGGTCGTCCGACCCGCTTCCACGGGCAGATAGGAAAGGCTGTTGGCGTTGCCGGCGGCGGCGAATGTCAGAGTTTGGCCGGGTTGGATGTCGCCCAGCTTTTCCGTAAACAGGAATTTGACGACGTCTTCCTGTATTGGTTCGGCCAGTCCGTAGCGCATTTTGTGCCTGACTCCGAATAGCTCATTCAGCCAGGGAATCCACGGTCCGCGCTGATTATTTGTGCTGCCGCCGAAATAAGAGAGGTAGAGAAACGCCCCGGCGTTCAACTTGTCAGTCAAAAGCTTGACTCCGGTTGTTGTGAGCATTTTTGCGCTCGGCATGATATACAGCCGGTGATTTCCCGGGAAGCCGTCTTTTTCTCTGGTCATTTCGATATTCAGATCGGCCGATCTGGCGCTTACATAGGCCTGCAGCATATTTTTGGACATGTCGGACCTGAAAGACTGTTCGGTAAATGGAAGTATCGTTTCAAAATGCTCCGGAACGACTATTGCCGCCTGCGATTTACCGGGGGTGAGTCCGCCTCTGAAACCTTTTATAAACTCAGAGAAGGAAGAGAGCTCTTCCATCTGCAATTTCGGGTTCCCTTCGGAGTCAATCAGTCCGAAATGAAGCTCAAACGGATGATGGCGGTAGGGATCTTGGCCGGCCAGGTTATCGTAGTCACAGTTGTTCCAGGCTATCCAACCTTTTGAGCCGGCCAGCAAAGTCGAGTAGAGCAGATGCCGGTAGTAAACAGCGGCGTTGGCATCTGAGGCAAAGTCGGAAGTAACGCCGAATTCCTCCATGATGACAGGAAGGCCGAAACCGGCAGCCATGCTGCACATGTAGGCTGCGTATAAAAATTGGCGCATCTCGTCGTCTTGCATGGGGTAGGCATGCGGGCCTATAAAGTCAACCAGTTCCCGCAAAGACCGGACGGAAAAACCGTTTTCGACCCCGGTCATTTCCAAGCCCCAAGCCCCGTCTCCGAGAGAGACGGGCTGTGTTGCCCCGGCGGCTCTTACGGCGTAGACCATTGCCTGTGCCCAAGCATAAATTTCTTTGGGAGAAGCATCCTTGCCGCCGTAAAGGGGCATTTCATTGGAAACCAGCCAGCCGCAAACGGCAGGGTGGTCTTTAAAGCGTTTCGCGATTTCATGGGCAATCCACCCCTGTTCCGCAACCATTGTTGTGTCTCTGTAGAGGTCGCGGCCGTTTCGCCATGTCGGATCCCAATTTTCACCGGACATGTGTCCCACTATAAAAGTTGGGATGGTCGACAGGTTTGTCTCCGAGTGGGCATCTAAAAAGTCTCTGAACCGGTCAAGAACATCTTGATCAAAAGTACGCTCTTTGGGTACGAAGTGGGGCCAATATAAGAATGATCTGGTAACATTGCAGCCGCTTTGTGCCAGTTGGGACAATTCTGCCCGGATGACGGCAGCGTCGTAATTGTGCCACATTAATGGCCCTCCCGAACGCGACCAGAAGTTAACGCCGATCCACAAGGGAGCACTTGCATCGCTCAGAGCAGTATTTTTTGTATTCATTACGGAGTCTCCTAATCATAAAGTTGGCTTTTAAAAACAATTTTTGCCGTCTTCGTAATGTCGAGTATTGGTCCCCGATAGAACTATAACGGTTAAGTTAATATTAAACAAGTCTAAATTTGAAATTTATTGAAATTTTTTGGTGGCTAGCGAACGGCATCGTAAACAGTTTATCGGGCAGTTGTTTTGGAAATTTTTTAATTCCATACGGGTAATCGGTATGGCCGTCAGGTTTCCATATATCTGCCCGTGCTGGCACGCGGTACCAATGTGCCGGAAGGAGTTTCTTCGTCTCCGCCGTCGTTGTTGTCGATAACGTCAAGCAGTTTACGGCAGGCACTTGCGCCGTAAGAGTGTATATCGCGGCTTACGGCAGTCAAAGGCGGGTGGACAAGCTGACAAAAGGTGGAATCGTCCCAAGCCACCAGAGAGAGATCCGTGGGAATGCTCAAACCCATTTCGTGTGCGACACCGAGTCCGGCCACGGCCAAGATGTCGCTGTCGTAAACAACGGCAGTCGGCGGTTTGGGGATGGTAAGCAATTTCCGGGTAGCCTGAGCACCGGATTCGGCCATAAAGTCGGTGGTCAAAACTTGTGATTTGATGCCCAATTCTTTGGTGGTGTCGAGAAAACTTTTTGTTCTGGTGATGGTGTGAATAAATCCGGGTACGCCGGCAACTCTGGCGATGTGCTGGTGTCCGAGCGCGTACAGATATCTCACAACTTCTTCCATGACTCCGTATTCATTGTGCCACAGCGCCGGTATTTCGTGGTTTTGGAGGGGCGATCCTATGATCACTGCCGGAAGTCCCAGCTGCAGCAAAAAGTCGATGCGCGGGTCGTTTTCCCGTAAGTCTACCAGTAAGACGCCGTCGACCCTGCGTTCTGCCCACCAGCGCTTGTAAACCTGCATCTCCGCTTCGACATCGTCCACGACCTGTATGGCCAGAGCTATTGCCCTTGAGGAAAGTTCCGACTCGACTCCGGCAATCAGTTGCATAAAAAACGGTTCAAACGCCAGAGTGCGGGCAGGTCTCGCGAGGACGAGACCGCAGGCGTTTGCCCTTGCCGCCGACAAAGCTCTGGCTGCGGTATTGGGATACCAACCGAGCTGGTCGGCCTTGGCAAGAATTTTTTTTCTGGTTTTGTCCGATATACCGGGTTTGTCGTTGAGTGCGTAGGAAACTGCCCCTTTTGAGACACCGACGGCCTTCGCGATATCGGCAATAGTGACCCGGGTGTGATTCGTAGCTTGCTTATTCATGTTGTATCCATTCGTGACTCGTGCTACATGTGCTTAAATACCTATTAAGTTTTGAGCACAAGGTGGGGTAGTGCTACGTCACCATTATATTTGTCTTACACCCGCACTGCAATTGCTTAAGTGCCTGCTTTTTGGCGACAACGACGCCGGTTGCCCCAAAGTCCGGTTAAGGATTATTGCTATATAAGTATTGAAGACGGGTTTTCCAGAGAAGCAACAAGATCTTTCAGAAAAGCCGCACCTTGGGCGCCATCCAGAATGCGGTGGTCAACCGTAAGGGTAAGCTTGACGGCGGATATCATCGCGATTTGGCCTTCTTTGACGGCAGGAACCATGTTTGCCGATCCAACCGCCAGTATCGCTGCTTCGGGCGGATTGATGATGGCCGTGAATTGTTCTATGCCGAAAGGACCGAGGTTACTGATACTGAAGGTAGACCCTTTCATTTCGTCGGGGGTAAGTTTCTTGGATCTTGCCTTTTCGATAAGTGACTTTGTCAGGCCGGCAATTTGTCTGAGGGACAGTTTTTCCGCTCCTTTTATTACCGGCACCACCAAACCGTCTTCAAGGGCCACGGCCAGACCTATATCCACGCCCTGATGAAGCAAAATTCCCTGACCTTCGGCCCAGGAAGAATTCACTTTTTCATGGGTCACGAGCGTATTGGCGCATGCTTTTATTAAGATGTCGGTGACGGAAACTTTTTCATTAAACTTGGACAGATAGGTGTTTATTTCTTGTCGCAAAGCGTTCAGCTTTGTCAGTTCAACCTGGCTTGTCAGGGTGAACTGAGGAATAGTGGCGGCCTCTGTGAGTCTTTCTGCCGTTATCTTTCTCATTTTGTTTACCGGCAACAGTGTTGAGGTGTGGCCGCTTCCGTTTTGCGGGGATGACGGGATTGCAATTGTCTGTGTCCGGCCGTTCTGTACGGCGGCTTCCACGTCTGCCCTTACTATCCTGCCACCGGGGCCGCTTCCTTGAATATCGGCCAGATCGATTCCGGCGTTGCGGGCCATGTTCCTTGCCAAAGGAGAACTGGGAAGTCTGAGTGACGTGTCGCCATGCTGTGCGGGAAGCGCTTTTTTGACCGAGAAATCGTCTTGTTCCGCAGATCCGCCGGAAATTTTTTGCTCCTCGGCGGGAGCGGCTTTTGCGTTCCGCCTGTCGTCCCGCACCGCCGGTTCTGCGGTGGCACCGCTCTCGCCTATGATTGCCACGACGGCTCCTATCGGAGCCGAGGCGCCTTCCCGTACGACAATGGAGGTAAGAGTACCGTCTTCATAGGCAATCAAGTCCATGGTGGCCTTGTCGGTTTCCACTTCGGCTATGACGTCTCCGTCATGGATCATGTCTCCCGGTTCTTTTAACCATTTCGCGATGCTACCCTCTTCCATGGTGTCGGAGAGTCTGGGCATTAAAATTTCTGGCATAATATCACCTTAATGTAAATATAAGTTATCTGTTGAAAGCGGTGGCGTCGAGTACTTGGTGGATTACTTTTGACAAAGTAACGGCATCCGGCAAAGAGGCAAGTTCCAGCGGTTTGGAGTATGGAACCGGCACTTCGGCCGCCGCAACCCTCCTTACGGGTGCGTCCAGGTAGTCAAAAGCACCCTCTTGAATGGTGGCCGCTATTTCTGCCCCTATCCCGTAGGTGAGCCAGTCGTCTTCTATCACTACGGCCCGGGAAGTCTTGCGGACGGATTCCACCACGGTTTTTCTGTCCAAGGGGCGCAGACTCCGCAGGTCGATGACTTCGACGGAAATTTGTTCATGGGCAAGCTCGTTGGCCACTTCCAAAGCGACGGTTGTGGCTTTGGAATAGGAAATGACGGTTATGTCGGTACCGCTCTTGGCTATGTTGGCTTTGCCGATCTCAAGGACGTAGTCCTCGTCCGGAACCTCTCCCTTTGTGCCGTACAGACCCAAGTTTTCCAAGAACAAAACGGGATCGGTATCGTGGATGGCTGCCTTCAGCAGACCTTTTGCGTCGGCGGGATTGGATGGGCAAACTACTTTCAGACCGGGAATGTGGGCATAGAAGACTTCTATGTTTTGTGAGTGGCTGGCGCCCAATTGTTGTCCGCCTCCGCCCGGGGTTCTGATGACCAGAGGGACGTTTGCCTGTCCTCCGAACATCGCATGAATTTTGGCTGCGTGGTTGATAATTTGATCCATCGCCACCAAACTGAAGTTGATGGTCATAATCTCGACTACCGGTTTTAAACCCAGCATCGCCGCTCCTATGGCGGCACCGGTGAAACCCTCTTCGGCAATCGGTGTATCTTTGACTCTTTTCGGACCGAATTCGGCCAGCAGTCCGGCGGTAATTTTGTAAGAACCTTCAAAATGCCCGATTTCTTCTCCGATGAGCAAAATATCCGGGTCCTTGCGCATTTCTTCGGCCAACGTGTCGTGCAGGGTTTGTCTGTATGTTTTTATTGTCATATTATCTCTCTGTCACCGTATCGAAACTGTGCTCGTCGAATAGAGGTTCACCCGGCAAACGGCAGAAGTCGTTGGCCGGCTTCTTGGAGTATACGTTTGAGAAGAGTTGCCCGATGTCGGGATTCGGACTCTGCTCGGCAAAATCAGCCGCTTCCTTGACGCGCTCCTTTGCTTTTGCCGCTATGAGCGCAATGTCGTGTGCTTTCAGGTGGCCCAACTCGGTAAGTTTCTTTTCCAGCAACGGAATCGGGTCATGTTGTTCGGCTACCTTAACTTCCTCAGCCGAACGGTATTTGGCGGGGTCGACAACCGAGTGTCCTTTGAGCCTGTGGCTCATCGCTTCTATCAGAAACGGTCTGTGTTCTTCTCTGGCTGCTTTAAAAGTTTTCAGGCATGTGTCGTATACCTCCAAAGGATCTTCACCGTTGATCCTTATGCCGTCAATCCTGTATGAGGCCCCTCTTTTATAAAGCTCGGGCTCTCCTGAAGCCATGTCTACGCTGGTCCCCATACCCAAAAAGTTATTGACTATCACATAGACGATGGGCAATTTCCATACCGCCGCTATGTTGAGCGATTCGTGGAAAGCACCGATGTTGGTTGTGCCGTCGCCCATAATGCAAACGACTATGGGAGAGTCCGGCGAAGGGTCGTTTTTGTAAGAGATTGCCAGGGCCGCTCCCGTGGCCGGAGGTATCTGTCCGCCCACGATTCCGTATCCGCCCATCAGGTGTGTTTCACTGTCGAAAAGGTGCATGGAGCCTCCCCATCCGCGGGAAACGCCGTCTGCTTTTCCGAATAGTTCGGCCATAACGCGGTTCGGATCGCTGCCTTTTCCTATGGCGTAGCCGTGCTCTCTGTAGGTTGTGAATAGGTAGTCCTGCGTTTGTGTTGCCCTCATCATGCCGACAACCGTGGCTTCTTCGCCCAGATTTAGGTGGCAGTAGCCGCCTATTCTTGCTTTTTGGTACATTTCGGAAGCTTTTAATTCAAAGTGTCTGATAAATACCATTTCTTCATAAAAAGAAAGCAAGAGATCCTTGTCATTTTGGTTGCCGGAGCCAACGTTTTTACTGTCGTTCGCCTTGCCTGCTACGCGGCCTGCCTTGGCCGTCGTATTCCTTGAAACCATGAGACTCCTTGTTTATCCAGAAACCACCGCAGTTCTACTTAGATTTGCGTGTTTATTATATGATAATATATCTAAACTTTTATTAGTTTTGCTGAAAGACGGCATAAGTATTGCTATGGCTTAGTCCGGCCTTCTTTTGTCGTGTTTTCATGTTGCTCGGGCTCATGACCATGCCGCAAGCGGTGTTGCTGATTTATCTTGTTTCTGCAGAAAACAGGGCATCTTTTTAAGTTTACTTGATACTTTACTGTCAATAAATGTCACTCCGAGAGCTTGGAGTTCCTTCATGGCGCATGTTTTCGAATTTATCAATTTTTTGTATCTTTGGCTATGCATATCGTTTATCCGATAAGTTTGAGAAAAGAATCCGATACAAAGTACTACTCTGGAGACAAGAGGAGGCATATATGGCTGTTGGTGAGGAAGTAAAGAGTACGGACGTCATTATTATCGGCGGCGGGACCGGGGGTTATGCGACGGCTCTCAGGGCACGCGGACTCGGTCTTGAGGTCACGTTGATCGACAAAGGACTGGTCGGCGGTACCTGTCTGCACCGCGGTTGCATACCCTCCAAAGCTCTTTTGCATGCAGCGGAAATAAGCGAATATATAGAGGAAGGCAAAAACAGGTGGGGAATCTCTGCTTCTTTGGATAAAGTGGATCCTTTGCAGATGGCTTTTACAAGAGACGATATTGTGGAAAAAAACCACGCGGGTTTGCTTGACCATCTGCACCACGACGGGATAAAAGTAATTTACGGTTCGGCGCGCCTGATCGGCGACAATAAAGTTTTGGTCTCTCCCGTCTCCGGTGCCTATGGCGATGTGCCCTTGTCGGGCGTCAAATCCCATGCAAACAATGCCGCCAAGAAAACGTATCCGGTAACGGAACTTACCGAAGAGATCGAGCTGAGCGCAAGACGCGGAATCGTGCTGGCGATGGGCTCAAAGCCGCGTCAGCTGCCCGCTTTCCCCGAAGACGGCAATGTCATTCTGACTTCCGATACGGCAACCAGATCCGTCGAAATACCAAACTCCGTTTTGGTGGTCGGAGCGGGGGCCATAGGGGTGGAGTTCGCCACGTTCTATCACGCGTTTGGTGCCAAGGTGACCATATGCGAAGCGCTGGGTGCCGTTTTACCGACAGAAGATCAGGATGTAAGCAATGAAATGGCGCGTGCTTTGAAGAGGAAAAATATAGATGTCTTGTTGAATTCCCAGTTGAAAGACATCCAAATTACCAAAAAGGGCGCAAAGTGCACGATCGCCACCCCGAACGGCGAAATGACCCTGGAGGCCGAAAAAGTACTGGTGGCGATAGGAAGGATTCCGGTCAGCGAAAATACGGGCTTGGAAGAAGTCGGGGTAAAGGTGGACAGAGGCTACGTTGTCCCAAGCGACTGGGCAACGCTTCAAACCTCCGTTCCCGGGATTTATGCGGTAGGCGATATCTTACCTCCTCCTTCCCTTGCTCTGGCCCATGCGTCATTTGCCGAAGGCATACGCGTGGCCGAGGTTTTGGCCGGCATCAAAAACATCCCCATTGACTATGCCGGAATTCCAAGGGCCACTTATTCCCACCCCGAAGCGGCAAGCGTGGGTCTCACCGAGAAGCAGGCCAAAGATCTGGGATATGAAGTTGTCACAAACAAAGTCCCCCTTACCTCAATTGCCAAAGGTCTGATTTACGGACAGGGCGGAATGGTGAAGATCGTGGCCGAGAAAAATACCTCGGGCACTCATGAGGGAGCGGGAAAGGTGCTCGGAGTGCATTTGGTCGGTCCGCATGTAACGGAGATGATTTCAGAAGGCATGTTGATTTACAACTGGGAAGCTCTCCCCATGGAAGTGGCCGAGTATATCCACCCTCATCCGTCTTTGTCTGAAGCTTTCGGAGAGGCAAGTCTTACTCTTGCAAACCGCCGTCTTCACCAAATGGGTAAATAAGCAGCACGGTCAGCTATCGTTTCAGTCGGAGTTGGGATAAAAAATCATGAAGTCACTTATTGTTGGACACGGCGGCAGGGAAGCCGCATTAGGCTCGCGTATGGCCAAATCTTCCTCTCTGTATGCCTTTATGGGACATCAAAACCCGACTTTGGTTGATCTGGCCGTTCAAACGGGTGGCAAAATTGCCACGGGCAATGTCTGTGACGGCAAGGCGATAACGGATTTTGCCGTCGCCAATGGAATTGATATGGCGCTTGTATCGAGTGATGATCCGCTGGCAAACGGAGTCGTGGATGATCTGATGGCGGCGGGGATCAAGGTCGTCGGTCCCACCAAAGCCGGTGCGGAAATCGAGTGGAATAAAGCATTTTCCAGACAGGTTGTGAGCGAAATATCTCCGGAGTCAAATCCGGCCTATGCTCTGGCAAGAGACTTCGCCGAATTGGACGCGGCTCTCGGCAGCATCGGCGCCGACGGCTATGCCGTCGTGAAACCCCTGGGCCTGACCGGCGGGAAAGGCGTTAAAGTGGTGGGTCCGCACCTCAAAGACCTGGCCGAGGCCAGAGTCTACGCGGCAAGCCTTTTGAGCGAACCCGGTAACGCCGGAGTCATAATCGAAGAAAAAATAGAATATCCTGAGTTCACGATACAAGCCATGACCGACGGGAAAACTGTCATATTTCCCCCGGCCACCTATGACTACCCTTACAGGTTTGAAAACGACGAAGGCCCCGGTACGGGGGGTATGGGATCGTGCAGTCAAAAGAACGGACTGTTTCCTTTCCTGACGAAGGATGTATACGACAAAGCCTGTGAAATCACATACGAAGCCATTCGGTATCTGGCGAGACACGGCAGGCATTTTTCCGGTTGCATGAACGCCGGTTTTTTTGCCACGGAAAGCGGTCCGAAAGTGATTGAGTTCAACTCACGTTTTGGCGATCCGGAAGCCATCAATATCATGTCTGTATTGGACAGCGATTTTACGGAAACCCTTATTCTCATGGAGAGGGGAGAGCTTTCCGAGAAAAACGTCCGGTTCTCCGGTAAATCCTCGATGGCGGTTTATCTGGTTGCGCCGGAATACGCTTTGGGTACATCCTCTGTTCCGCGTGAATTTTCCGTTGATGCCGGCATTGCGAATGAGGGTGACGTGGAAGTATTTTTTTCCTCTTCGGAACGGGTGAGCAATGATTTGTACAGAACGGTCGGTACATCCAGGGCCGTTGCGTTTGCCGCTGCGGCCGATACGTTGGAAGCGGCAAAGAGCAAGCTGCAGACGGCTATAAGCTCAACTTTTCAGGGGGACTTGGAATGGAGAAAAGACATCGGAGTATTCCCCGGAGGAAATAAAAGTATTTAGGTTTCTGTCCGACCTTACGAAGCTAAGATAATCGGGAGATATGTGAAAGACTGGTTTTTGAGAGTTTTGATTCCGGATACTCTGTTTTCCGAACATAAAAACTTATTTGACGCAGACGGTTGCCGACGGGTCATAATGGGCAAAGTCCTAGACGGCAGCAAAAAATTAAGGAGAGGTATTCATGAAGGTATTGGTTACGGGCGGTTCCGGCTTTATCGGTAAACACTTAGTAAAGCGTCTCATCGAAAGAGGGGACGAGGTCAGAGTCGTTGACTTAAACCCGTTTCCCGACGACAGTGTCGATTGTGTGATCGGGGACTTGCGGGATAGGTCGACAGTGCATAAAGCTTTGACTCCCGGGTTTGACGCCGTGGTGAACCTTGCGGCCATTACTTCCGTATTGCAATCGGTAAACGATCCCGAAGCCGTTTTCAATACAAATGTGTTGGCAACGCATTATCTGTTGGAAAAGTGCCGCGAACTGAACGTGAACAGATTCGTTTTGGCTTCTTCGAATGCCGTGGTCGGCAATGTGGGGCGAAGCATTATCAACGAAAACATACCTTTGCAACCGCTTACGCCGTATGGGTCGACCAAAGCCGCCGGCGAAATGCTGATGTCCGCGTATTCAGCCAGTTATCATATGACTACCTGCGCTTTGCGATTTACCAATATTTATGGCATAGGCATGCAGGCAAAGGACTCCGTTGTGGCAAGAATGATGAAGGCAGCTTTGGCCGGTACCGGTATACAGATATATGGGGACGGCAGCCAAATGCGTGATTATCTGTACGTTTTGGATGCTGTTTCTTCAATCGAACTTGGTCTTGCGATCGAGAAGTCCAATACGCTGACAATAGGTCTTGCCCGCTCTGTGTCCATGAACGAATTATACGAACTGACATGTCAGGCTACCGGCATTGAAATTAAAAAAGAGCACATAGCGGCTAAACAGGGAGAAATGCCTGCCGTTATAGTCGACAATTCCAAGGCAAAGTCACTCGGCTTTTCCATCCAATATGACTTGGAAAAAGGGTTGGCCGCAACATGGGAAGATTTCAAGAACGCATAACCGACACTTTTCTGACACTACCGGTTAAGTGAAAGCGTAGGATTTCATATGCCGCCTGAAGAAATCTTACATTTCTTCGGAGCAGAATTATATAGACTTTCAGTAGGGACATATACACTGAAAGTATCTCAGGCACTCACTTAAAGCGCTCAAGCCGTTACAAAAAACTATAAAAAATATATTATAAAAATATATTTTGACATGGCAAGATAACGCCATATATAATAGTTTCGACAATCGGGGGGTGTCGTTCTCAACTTTAACCGGCTTTACCGCATGATCGCCGATGTCACTATGTATTGTTTCTACGACAGGAGAATCCGTATTATGCATCATCGAATACTGAAACGGTTATATAAATTCCGTTCATTAATTATTACCATGGCGGCAGTACTTCCGCTGCTCATAAATTATGGGAGCGGAATATTTGTAGGAAGCGGATTGGCGGCGGCAGCCACCAACTCGGGAAGTTCCGGCACCGGCTCTTCGGCGTCTGTCAATGTCAATTTGGCCGACACCTTGGCCACCGTGCCATCTACGGCATTCGGTGTCAACACGGCAGTGTACGATGGTTATTTGACGAGTTCGGGAATTCCGAGTCTTTTAAAAAATGCCGGAGTACAGATGCTGCGTTATCCGGGCGGGTCTACTTCCGATGTGTACAATTGGGAAACCAACTCGACATATCAGGGGTTAAGCTATGCAAACCCGCAAAATAATTTTTCCAATTTTATGAAAGTTGCACAGGCAAGCAACGCCCAACCCATCATTACCGCCAACTATGGAACCGGCACCCCTGCTCTGGCAGCTGCCTGGGTGAAATATGCAGACGTTACCAATCACTACAATGTTAATTACTGGGAAATCGGTAACGAGGTTTACGGCGACGGTGCCTACGGCGCCAACTGGGAAAAAGACCTCAATACTCCCTTGGGGCCACAAACATACGGACCGAGAGCCCTCCAATATATTCAGGCTATGAAAGCGGTTGACCCCAATATACAGGTCGGAGTAGTTTTGACAACTCCCGGTGGTTATGCGGACGGAACCGTTTTGGCAGGTCAAACTATGGACTGGAACCAAACCGTTTTGTCTGCCGTGGGGGCAGAGGCAAACTTTGTGATCATACACTGGTATCCATACTCCACTTCCGTACCGAGTTTGTTCGCCAACCTGTCGTCAATTCCGTCCATGGTCGCAAGCGTCAGAGCCCAATTGGTGAAATATGACGGAGCAACTTTAGGGAATAAAATAAAGATTTTTGTGACGGAAACAGACTCCGGATACCAAGATGGCAGTATACAAGCTGGAGTTTTTGCTCCGCTTGATGAACTCGGATGGATACAGGCAGGTGCCTCCAATGTTGACTGGTGGGACTTGCACAACGGCGCCGGAAGTGCCACAACCGACATCAACGGGCAAACAGATTTGAACGACCAAGGAATACTTTCGAATGCAACTTGCACGGGAAGTGTTTGCGAACCCGCTGTCAATACGCCTTTCCCAACCTATTACGGCATTGCGATGCTGAAGTACTTTACAGCCGCCGGCGATTCTTTGGTTTCGACGACTTCCAGCCAGACGAATGTGGCGGCGTATACGAGCGTGAACGCATCTGGTCAAGAATCCATTATGCTGGCCAACGAGAGCGGTACGCCGGAGACAGTCAGTATAGCCAACTCAGGCACACAGTTGACGGGCAATGCGACTGTCTATTCCTATAACGGAACAGGCACCATCACGCAAAGCACATCATCTGCCGGGTCGGTAACGTTGCCCGCATACTCACTCGAGGTAGTTGCCGTCGGGCAAGCCCCCGTGGCCTCCACCACAACCACCAACACTCCTCTGCAATTGACGACTACTCCGTACCAAAATCCGGTTTCATGCAATGTGGATATGACTATGCCCAGTCAGTGGGCCGGAGGCTTTACTGCCAACGTGACATTGACCAACACGGTTCCGACAACTTCATCGTTGGCTCCGTGGGTTTGGCTGTATTCATGGGACTTGAGCTGGAAGTGGCCGTCCGGACAACAGATTACAAGTGGTTGGAGCGCCAGTATCAACCAGTCGGGATCAACAGTCAATGTGTACAGTACAAGTTCAACTGCCTTGGTTCCGGGTGGGACTACAAGTTTTGGTTTCCAGGGAACATTTAGTGGAACGACAAATACAATGCCGACTGCTTTCACCATGAACGGAGTTCCTTGTACGGTGACCGGTGCACCTTCTTCCGGCAGCTCCGGTAGCTCCGGCGTCACCACGACCACTGCCGCTCCGACCACCACCACTGCCGCACCCACCACGACCACTGCCGCTCCGACTACAACCACGGCAGCACCAACAACCACCACCACTGCCGCACCCACCACGACCACGGTAGCACCGACCACCACCACTGCCGCACCCACCACGACCACTGCCGCTCCGACTACAACCACGGCAGCACCAACCACGACCACTGCCGCTCCGACCACCACCACTGCCGCACCCACCACCACCACTGCCGCTCCGACTACAACCACGGCAGCACCAACCACAACCACTGCAGCTCCCACCACCACGCTTGCCCCGACTGTTACAAATACATGTTCCGTAAAAATAGTCGATACTTCAGTGTGGAGCACGTCTGCCAACTCCGGAGGCTTTACCGCCAATGTGACAATTGCCAATAACAGCGGATCGATATTGAACAATTGGTCACTTGCCTGGACATGGCCTTCCGGACAGCAGGTAACAGATTCATGGAATGCGGCAATTACTCAAACAGGATCGGGGGTTGTGGCAAAAAATGAAACAGTAACCATAACCGGAGCGGTACCTATTCAAATAGGACAGCCCATAGCGGCCAATTCATCCGAGACATTCGGACTGGAAGGTACCTGGTCTGGCTCAAACACCATACCGACTGTCTTTATGTTGAACGGTCAACAGTGTGCTCCCACAACCACGACCACCACAACAACTGCAGCTCCCACCACGACCACGGCAGCTCCGACCACAACCACGGCAGCTCCGACCACGACCACGGCAGCCCCGACCACAACCACTTCTGCCCCGACCACGACAACGGCATCATCTGCTGCTGCCTGTGCGGTAACGATTACGCCAGACACCTGGGCGGGAGGCTTTACTGCCAATGTAAGCATCACCAATACTTCTT
>JAKABW010000008.1 GCA_021796535.1 Actinomycetes bacterium
AGAGTCTTACACTTCCTCTGCAGTTTGCCGTAAAGCATGACAGAGAAAGCTCTGTTTTACGTCCGAATACAGACAATAGGTGATCTCTTACAACCAGGTGTCCTATGAGAGGAGGCTGAGTTGTTGTGGTTGTGGGAGTAGCTGTAGTGGTAGTCGGAGCAGCTGTCGTTGTCGGAGCTGCCATTGTTGTGGTAGTCGGAGCGGCCGTTGTTGTGGTAGTGGTGGGAGCTGCCGTGGTGGTTGTCGGAGCTGCCGTGGTGGTCGTGGGGGCAACTGTCGTCACCACCGGAGTGGGAGCTTTAGTGGTGGTGGTTGTGGGAGCAACCGTGGTTGTTGTGCTTGTTACAGGTGGAACTGTTGTGGTTGTGCTCGTAGTCGTTGTGGTACCGGAGGATGATGAGGATGCCGGAGGTAGAGTCAAGTTCAGAGTTCTCCCACTAGACCCAACCGATATTTGGCCAGCATTTGAAAGCGATAGCGCAAGAGAGTTTGACGTACCGTTATACCATCCACTGGCATAAAGTAGATTTGAAGCATTGCCGCAGATGGACTCATTAAAACTAAGATATACAGAGTACCTTGGATCAAGCGGAATGGAATACATTCCGGAAGAACTGGTAATGGCGTCTCCCAATACGGTACCACCTGAGAACAGAGTAGCCGCAACAACACAGATACCTGATATGGGACTCCCCGCATTATCGGTAATAACTCCTCTTATGGTTGGCAGCTGACTTACGGCATAAAGGGTAATGGGGCCCGTGGAAATCGGAGAACTCGAATTGGGAATGACAATTTGGGTACTTTCCGGACTGCCGTGAATGTAACTCAGATTAGTTTCATACGAAGTATTGGGATACTGAAGTGTCCCAGATGAGGAACATCCGGACGTGTTTACATAGATTGACCAGGTCCCGGAAGTTGCGTCAAAGCTAAAATTTCCACTGCTATTTGTGACGGAATTTATCGAGACACCGGCATTAGGCGTCATCGTTACGCATATGTTAGAAAGTGGTGCCTTTGTTGTCGACCGGACAGAACCGTAAACTGCGACAGGCATGGCCTGAGGTAAAGTCAAGTTTACAACAAGCCCACTAGACCCCACAATTATTATCGAATTAGGTCCAAGAAATAGCTGAATAGGGTTCCCCGGACCCTCATAGTATCCGCTGCTATAAGCTGGATTTGAAGCACTGCCGCAGTTGGATTCATTCAAACTAAGATCTATAAAGTATCTTGGATCCACCGGAATAGAATACGCTCCGGAAAAGCTGGTAATGGCAGATCTTACTACGGCACCACCTACCAGATTGGCCGCAACACAGATACCGGATATGGGATTCCCCGCATCATTAGTAACAACTCCTCTTATGGTTGGCATCTGACTTATGGCATAGAGGGTAATGGGACCCGTGGCAATCGGAGGACTCGAATTGGTGATGACAAGTTGGGTATTGCCAGAACCGCTATTTGTATACATGAGACGGGTTTCATACGAAGTATTGGGATACTGAAGTGTCCCAGATAAGGAACATCCGGACGTGTTTACATAGAGTAACCAGGTCCCGGAACTTGCGTCAAAGCTAAAATTTCCACTGCTATTTGTGATGGCATTTATTGAGGTACCGCTATTAAGTGTCAACGTTACGCATATATTAGGAAGTGGCACCTTTGTTGTCGACCGGACAGAACCGGAAACCGTGACAGTCGTGGCCGCATATGCCGCGGGGTTTTCCGATACCGTCATACCAAGATAAAAAATGGGACTCAAGAGCAGTACCGCCATGGTTATCACAACGGATAGCCGTATCTTGAGAGCCCGGGTTATGTTTTCAATCGGGTAGTCATACTTAATACCGAAATTGTTTTTCATACGTTTCTCCATATGTAATACTTTGCAAACTTATTTTTACAAAGGAATGGCTGAGGAGTTGACTTTTATAATTAACAAGCCCCCATTGATTATGTTGCCAATTACATTCTTCAACATTTTTTGCCAATTAGCCAGCTTTATTTTATTAGGTACATATAGCGCTTTTTTTTTACTACCAATAGAGGTTATATACTCACTTTTAGTAAGACTCTGATTACTCTATGTCAACTATTTGGTAGAGCCTTAACGAAAAGACGTGGGCATAAGCAGAAGCATCCCGGCTTTTATACACGATTCATTCTCTGTCAACGATGGGGTTGTCATGTTGACTTCGAGCATTGCATAATGAGCTGAAATGCTTGCTTCTGCCTGTGCCGGAATGACCAATCTAACCCGCCAACAAAGAACCGATTACCGGTGAGGAGCCATGCACATACCTCAAGAGAAACAACCAAGACTTATGCGGTTTGCCTACTATATATTTGCAGGCAACCTCGATGGAAATATCAATTTGGAGATATTGCCTCTTTTATCCATCCCTTAAGCTCGGTGATCGCACCTTCAAGGTCGTTGGTATTCCAAAATAAACCTTCAACAAGAGAACGCAGGGGCGAAGATTCCTGTACTTTATTTTCAAATGGAACGAGTCGAACTTTTAGTTTTCTAGACAATGCAAGACGAGAAAGCTTTTCGGGTGAGGTAAGCTGAACGGTTTGCCGACTTATAGGGCCGACTGGTTTATTAACTATGGGACTGACTTGTTCATTAAAAAGCTCGCGCATTTCAAGCACGACATCTAGAACCGACATAATACGTCTTACCTGTGCATCATGTGCAGCTAACCTTGCGGCTTTCTCTGATGCTATAACGGAACGTTCTGTTGCTTGAGCCGCTTGAATTGAAGCCTCCGCAGATGCCTCAGACGCTTTCGCTGATCGCTGTCCAAGTTGTAATGTCTTATAACCAATAGCGATGACCGCCATAAGACTCAACACACTGAAAATGTCTGGGAGCCATTTCATAAAAGTAACACTACCGGAAATGCAAGTGACTTGTTGTTCTATTTTCGCTTATTGAATGCAAAGAAGCCTGGCAACAAAGCTATTCGATAAGCGGTTGGAAATCGACGCCACGGTGAAAGACCCGGAGCGGATTTGATGCCAGAAACATGGAGTAGTAAGAGAAGATCCACTTTTATATTTCCCGCGCTATTCGTTATGAGCCTCTGGGGTGGGCTTTACAGATCCCGCCTGGCTATAAGCAGTTGAGGCCATGCGCTGCATCCAAGAGAGCGAAGGCACTTTTGCCGGAGGGCAGCGTCGTCATTAAACCGAAGCCCTAGTGTCTCACCAGGGAAAGATCTCGTAGTTCCGGCTTGAAACCACCGCAAGGTGGCAAGCTCGGGGTTCGGGACAATCACCCAGATACAGAACATGACGATAAGGAAATCGCTCATCCCGGAGGTTTCCTTGAGATCCCTTGAGCTCTATTTTAGCCTCCTTCCCTGAGATAACAGCCTGAACTATGTGCATGATCGCATGTCCCAACGCATACCTATCAATTTGTTGTCATTATTGGGCGATGGACACGATACGCTTCCTCCAGAGATAGAAGCATATACCCTGCTTGTGAACAATAAGACTGCTTAAGAGAGCGCTAAGCGGAAATAACTTCGGACTGGACGCTAACTTACTTACAACCCTAGGTAGACAAGACCCTGGAATTGCTATTTTCCTCTACCCTCCTTAGTCCTTATCTACGTCTTACTCCCTCTATTGCCGACATGGATGATCCATAGACCTTTTACACCAGGGTTGTGTTACCCCTCCCTACCCAAGTTTCTGGTTGCGATACTGAACTGCTGTCACAGGAAGGCTCAAAGATTAGAGAAGGAATACCTTTTGGGACTTGAAGTAAAATGAACTGATTCTGAAGCAATATCACATCTTCAATAGTTTTTACTTTGAGTCAGATCGCGTTTCAAGACTTTTCAGAGACCTCGCCCAAAAAACCGTTATGGGAAATTGACATCTTTAAGAGCTCTTGGGGCATTCGGCTCCTCTTTTATGTCGACAAAAGATGTGCCTCTCGAAGTCGTTGACACACCATTATTGAGCACAACCTGATCCCGAGCATCAAAGACATCTATAACCTCATTATGACAAAATGATTGTAATTAGATCGACTGCAACAAAGAAGCTTTTTGGGTTTAGAAATAGGACCGACCGACGGCTGCGCTGTTTTTAGCGTTACTAATGTTGTTTTCTTTTCACAAACAAGTGATAATATGGGCTCTGACATGCCCGCATGCAGTCGGGCTGGCGGGATTTGAACCCACGACCTCTTGACCCCCAGTCAAGCGCGCTAACCAAGCTGCGCTACAGCCCGTTATCCGAATAACTTACCCGAACAACATCTAAAAGATAGCATATATCCTAAAAAGACGAATTTTTATCTAAAGACGCATTTTATGATAAGAAAGAATGACATCAAAAAGACAACGCACGAATCGGACAGGAGAGCATTCCCGTAAGTGTTGCAAGGATGGTTCGGAAGAAATATCCATTTGTCAAGGCCAGTAAAGGTTATCCGTTCCAAGCATGACCGGTAAGCAAAAAAATAAACCAGATAAACCTGTATATCAGATACCCCACGGTCCCCACGACAAGTAACTTGAAGTGCCAAGGAGCTATAACGGTTTCTTCTTCTGCGTCGGACTGCTCCTTTGCGTCCTCAGCGCCCTGTGCCGTTTCGGCGTGCCGAATATCCATGCTGCGATCCGTCATTACCATCGTCTCTTTTGCTCTGTTGCGCCGGGGTTTATACCTCAAACTTTATAGCAAAACCCTTTTCTTTATTGTACTACCAAATTGCTTTGCACCCTTGCAGCGACATAGTTTCTGACATAAAATACTGCCCGCAGATACCGCTTTATCTGATGCGAACTCTAAACTTCAGCGGAGTCGGTCCCAACCCAAATTGCCCTCTAAGAAACTTTTCGATATACCTTATGTAAGAAGGCTGCAGGTTCGAAGTAGTAAAAAGCGTAAAGGTTGGAGGGTTGATACCCCCCTGCACGGCATACAGAATCCTTCCTTTGGCCGGCGGCTGTCCTGCGTGAGCCATTTTTATGGCATCGTTGAGCCTTGCTGTGGGAATTCTCACCCCATAGGCTTCTTTTGCCGCAGCGATGGCAGGCAGAATTTTATTGACGCCCAGTTGTGTTTTTGCCGAAATCCTGATAACCGGGGCGTAGGACAGAAAAAACAGTTTGTCTTTCACCTGTTCGTTTGCCGCCAGACGCTCCTCGGTGGAAAGCAAATCCCATTTATTCATAACTACGACAATCGGCGACCCGGAAGCGTCGATGCGTTCAGTCAGGCTTTGCTCCTGATGGGTAACACCTTCGGTGGCGTCTATGATCAATAAAGCGACATTTGCTTTGTCAATGGCGGCAAGAGCCCGTACGAGAGAGTAGTACTCGGCACCTTCGACGATATGTGTTTTTCTTCTCATGCCGGCGGTATCGACAAAGCGTATCCTTCCGACATCTGTTTCGATCACGGTATCTATGGCATCCCTGGTGGTTCCGGGCATGTCGTGCACTATGCTGCGCTCGTCGCCGACCAAAAGATTGAACAACGTGGACTTGCCGACGTTGGGTCTCCCCACTATGGCAACGGCCAGATCCTCGTCGGGGTACGGCAACGGCCCTTCGTCGTCAAAAAGATTCTCATTTTCGTCGACGAAGCTGTCTCCGCCGTCAATTTCATCCGAAAATTCTTCTCTCTCACCAAAAACGCTTACCTCATCCGAAAGAGAGAACCCGGCGGCGTAATCTTCGTTTAAGGCTTTTCTCTTCTCAACGACTTTTAAGATATGATCCAGAAGGTCCCCGGTACCCCTCCCGTGGAGTGCGCTTACCAAAAGCGGATCACCGAAACCGAGCGAATAAAACTCGGCGACCAACAATTCCTGTTTCTGAGAATCCACTTTGTTTGCCACCAAAATTACTTTGTCCGACATCCGTCTGAGCAGTCTTACTATGCCTTCGTCTTCAAAAGTAAGACCGGTGGTGACGTCTGCCACAAAGAGTACCGCGTCGGCCTCTCCAACAGCTTTCAAAGCCTGTCCCGAAACCTTTTTGTCAAGCAACGAACCGCCTTCGGCGATACCTCCGGTATCGATAATACGAAAAGGCTTACCCCTCCAGGAAGTCGACAGATAAAGCCTGTCTCTCGTCACGCCCGGCATCTCTTCGACAATGGCGATCCTTTTCCCCACAATGCGGTTCACCAGACTGGACTTGCCGACGTTGGGTCTCCCCACGACTGCTACCGTGATTATATTGCTTGTGCTCTTTTTTACCGCATCATCCAAAGACATGGTTTACCATCATACCCTAAGCTCGTCCTGCCCGATGTAAGCGGCATCAAGAAAGGTTGCGGATACCTCGTCAAGTAATTTTCTGAGCACATCTCCCTCGCTCGAAATGATCTCGACTTTTACTGGCAATTCCTCCGGACGCATGCCATCCAGAAAAATTCCTTCATTCAGACATACGTCAGGCAAAATATAGCGTCTGTCGGGATCGAGACCGACAAGCACCTTGGCCAGGTCTTCTCCTGTCAAAAGACCTGTAACAGAAGTATTGCCGCCAAAAAAACTGTTCTCGACGGCCAGAATATCCAGATAACCGTGATCTGTCAAAGCGTGGCTGCCTATTGCCTCCTCGAGAACTTTTTTCCCGTAGCGGGAGCTGATCAGAGTAATGGGTAGCGAGGATCTGTCTTTTTTTATGGCCGACTTTTTCTTCCCGTTTTTGCCGATAATGACCGGCACCCGGACAAAAGTACCTATCGAAGTATGGTCCAGGCAAGCGTATGCGGCATCTCCGTTCGCAGCCGTATTGATATTCCCGTCGATATCGCCGCTTCCGCAAGAACGGATGCCTTCTGTTTTATCCCCTGCTCCGTCCGAGTGTTTTGCCTCCCCAAGACGATTGGCCCTGTAGCCATAGTCCGGGGCGCCGTCCACGGACTGGAAAAAGCCGCCGCGAACGGAAGCTACATGTTGTTTGCCGGAACGAAAACTGTCGACAAAAGCACGGGCCATTCCTATGCCATTTTCCAACTGCGGGAAACCTTCGTAGTCTTTTGCCTGCGGAAAAGGACGATTTGCCAGTATATAGTATTCGTCTGCGGCAAATATCATCCTTTTTTTGAGAGTTTTTTTGAAAATTTGCTGCCAGTATTCCACGGCATCCAAAATGTAGTCTATCTCTTCCGGAGTATGGGCTCTCATTCTTTTTTCGGCACTGTAACGGCT
The DNA here is from genome assembly GCA_021796535.1 of Actinomycetes bacterium. Lineage (GTDB taxonomy): Bacteria > Actinomycetota > Acidimicrobiia > Acidimicrobiales > Bog-793 > JAJZMK01. The sequence goes on from JAKABW010000008.1 coordinate 7,202, forward strand.
TATCCCGAGCGGTACCGCCGCCACGGAAGCCAGCTTGGGATACTCTTCCAAAATGCCGGCCAAAGTCTCTTCGAATCTCTCTCCGTCGTTTACCCCAGGACAAACGACAATTTGTCCGTGCACCGTGACACCGTTGTCGAGCAGAGCTCTCAAGAATCTGAGGCTTGTAGCTCCCCTCTTGTTGCGCAACATTTCCGCCCGCAAATCCGGGTTGGTGGAGTGTATCGACACATAAAGCGGAGACAGACCCTCTTCCGTCACCCTCTGCAGATCCGCTTCGGTAAAACGGGTCAGGGTCGTAAAGTTACCGTAGAGAAACGAAAGACGGTAATCATCGTCTTTCATGTAGAGACTGCGTCGCATATTTTTCGGCAACTGATAGATAAAACAAAACTCGCAGTGGTTGTCGCAGGTGCGTATTTTGTCAAATACCGGAGAGGACACTTCTATCCCCAAAGGTATTCCCGCCTGCTTGACAACCTCCGTCTGAAACGTCAGGCCTCCCCTGGAGAGTTCCAACTCCACAAACGACTCGTCCGCCGCCAGACGGTACTCGATGACGTCGCGCGGCACGATGCCGTTGATCGTGACAATTTCATCGCCGGGCATAATACCGACCGCGTCGGCGGGAGATTCCTTCTCCACCTTAACTATTACTGGATAAGACACTTAATAAGATTACAGCTAGTAAACTATAGTACCGTGACAGTAAAAAGGATTGTTTTAGCAGAACCCAGAGGATTTTGCGCCGGAGTGGAGATGGCCATCAAAGCTTTGTCCTGGATGGTCAGGATATTTGAACCGCCGATCTATTGCTATCACGAGATAGTACACAACCGCCTGATCGTAGAAGAATTCGAAAGACAAGGGGTTATCTTCGTCAACGACATAGCGGAGGTGCCTCCCTATGCCCCAGTTATGCTGTCTGCTCATGGGTCGGCACCGGAAGTGGAACGACAGGCGGCAGCGGACAACAGGGTGGCCGTCAACGCCGTCTGTCCGCTTGTCACCAAAGTTCATCATGAACTGAAAATAAGAGCCCAACAGGGGTATACCGTCATCTATATAGGACACCAGGGACATGAGGAAGCCATAGGAACAATGGCCGTCGCCCCGGCGTCGGTAAAGCTTGTGGAGCACGAAAGCGATCTGGAGAACTTAGACGACGTGACTTCTCCCGTCGCTCTCCTGGCACAGACAACTCTCCCTCACGACGAATGGAGCGGAATCGCCCAAAAAGCGCGTGAGACGTTCCCCGACATCTGGATGCCCGGAAAATCCGACCTGTGTTATGCCACAACCAACAGGCAGGCTGCCCTCAAAACCATCGTGGACAAATGCGATGCTGTTGTGGTCATAGGGTCAGCCAATTCGTCAAATACCGTTTCTTTGGCCCACGTGGCCGAAGCGGCCGGGTGTAAGCGCGTCCTGCGCATCGACTCGGCTTCCCAGCTGCCAGACGATTTGGACGGAGTCGTGGGAATAACCGCCGGCGCATCGGCTCCGGAATGGCTGGTGGAAGAAGTTATCGACGCTTTAAACCCGTCGGATGGCGTAGAAGTACTCAGATCTACGGACGAAGACGAATACTTTCCTCCCCCCAGGGATCTGAGAGAACTGATAAGCGCCATGACGGCCGCACTGCAAATCACCATACCCATAAAAAACGAGCCGGATTCTCCGATAGCGGACGACAAAAACCTATCCGCCGTAGACATGCTGCTGCAGGGACATCAATTGTAAAAATTTTTATGCCCGACGGACAAGCGTGCTTTGCAAAACCGAAAACGGCTTTTTGCGGCATTAAAACCGGAGATTTTGTATTTATCGCATTCTATTCAAATATATATTGAGAATACATTTATTTGAGCAACGGACCAACGTGAGCCGGAGGAACTATAAGTTATGGCGTCTGATAACCAACCCGTAAAACCTACAAAGATATTCCGCAATAAATTGCTCGCTTATGCTTTCGGAGAACCTCTGACAGAACGGCAAAAGCGCAGAATAGCCCAAACGGACGAACTTATAGACTCTCTCGCTCTCAAAGATTTTGAAGATTTTTACGGAAAAATAACCCTTCCGGAAGTCGTCATTATCATAGCGGCTTACAAGGAAGCTGACAATATCGGTCAGGTGCTCGCTACTCTGCCAAAAACCGTATGCGGACTCCCCGCCAAAGCCATAGTGGTTACCGACGGCGAAGAGGACGGAACCACCAAAATCGTACGGGAAATGGGGCATTACGGAATTGCGGCATCCGTCAACAGAGGACAAGGGGCGGCCTTGCGCTTGGGCTATCAAGTCGCCAGAGAATACGGCGCAAAGTACATCGTTACGGCAGACGCCGACGGACAAAGTGATCCCAACGACTTTGAAACCATGTTGACCCCACTGGTCGAAGGCAAAGCAGAATTTGTCAACGGGTCCCGCCGTCTCGGGACAACCGCTTCCCGGGATGTGGTAAGAAACTCGGGAGTTATTTTCTTTGGCTACCTGATATCTGTTTTGACAGGCACAAAAGTGACCGATACGGCAAACCCGATGCGGGCCATGGACGCTTCCCTCACGGAGGGACTTACTCTCGCCGAACACCAATTCCAAGCCTCGGAATTGTTGATTTCCGCCATCATGTCAGGCGTTACTTTTACCGAAGTCCCCATCAACATGAAGGCCAGGGCATCCGGCCATTCTAAAAAAGGCAGCAACCTGACGTATGCTCTCAATTACTTCCGGGTAGTTATCCGCACTTACGTCAGGGAAAGAAAAGGTCTTTCCTCTACGCGGCTCAAAAAGCCCGAATAGATTACAGAGGCTTTATTCCTCTGGCCTGGTCGTATACTTCCTGCAGCCGTTCTTTCAGAACTTTGGAAAGTTCGCTCACCTGGGTTCTGGATACCCTTCCGCTTTTGGTGTCCGCAATAAAGTTGTCCGGGTAGATGGGCTTTCCTATCACCATGGTAACTTTTGTTCTTTTCGGAAATTTGGCGTGCTTCGGCATGGCTTTGTCTGTTGCCCCCAGCCCGACCGGCAATATAACCGCTTTTGCCTTTAGGGCGATATAGGACGTACCGTCTTTTATCTCCTGTATCTCGTCGCCTTCACAGCGCGTTCCCTCGGGGAAAAGAACCAAAGGCTCTTCGGTGGTCAGAACCTTCAGAGAGGTTTCCAGAGAATCACGGTCCGGAGCATCGCGCCTCACGGCAAAAGAACCCAGGTATTCGAGAGCTTGGCCGATAAATTTAAAACGCCACACTTCTCCTTTGATCAAAAAGCGAAGCCTTTTGCGCGAAATGCGCGCCACTATCATCCAATCGATATAGGACCTGTGCACCGGGGCGATGATGAGAGGTCCGCCTTTGGGAATGTTCTCTTTGCCGTAGATGGGACCTGGGAACATAATCTTTTGTATGCCCACCATGCTCCAGCGAAATAAGTTGTAGCTGAGCATTCGCACGAAAGGAACCTCTGCGGATGCCGTCGGCAAGACGGCTGATTGAGGAACCGGTGTTTTTTCTTCTTCTGTCAAGGGTACCTTCTCCGCTTTTGCCTGCAATTCTTTTATAATATATTCGACTATTTCCTCTATGCTTTTTTCTCCCGTGTCCACCACCAAAGCGTCATCCACGATTACCAGCGGAGAGTGTTGTCTGTTTTGATCTATCTTGTCCCTGTTGTCCAGCAATCTGGCCTGTTTGCTCAAAAGGGAATCAAAGGAAGAATCGGAATCGGTGGCGGCGGAAGCGTCGCGGACAGGCTTTTCGCTTTCGGTATTTTGTATACCGCCGCTCTGAGAAAGAACTTCGTCGGATGTCTCTTTTGAATCGGTTCCCGAAGAGAGTGAGTCCGGCGAAGAGATTTGCTTGGCGCGCCTGGTGGATCTTATCTCGCCGGAAGCCTTGAGAAATATCTTGAGATCCGCATCCGGCAGCACCACGCTTGTTATGTCCCTGCCCTCCACGACCCCCCCGCCGTGTTCTTTCACCCAGGTTCTCTGTCTTTTTACGAGTTCTTCGCGCACTTTCTTGTGTGAGGCCACGACCGAAACAATTTCGTCCACCCGGGCACTGCGAAGCGCCGCAGTGACATCTTCTCCGGAGAGAAACCAACGCCCGTCTTCCGTCACAAGCTGCATTTGTTCGGCCAGCGCCGCCGTCGCTTCTCCGTCGGCGGGATCGGTGCCGCTCTCCAAGGCCAAGTGGGCAACGGCTCTGTACATGGCTCCCGTGTCGAGCGTTTCGCACTCAAGCCGTTTTGCCAACTCTTTGGCGATGGTGGATTTGCCGGCACCGGAAAGACCGTCGATGGCAACGGCAATGCCTCTTTTTGGTTCTTTATTTTCTCTGTCTACGGTTGAAATTGCAGCCTCCGAAAAACTTGACAATACTGCTTACGACAAGATATCAATTTTTTTCCAATGCCGTAAAGGCTTCCAGAAAACCGGGCCAACTGGTATCCACGGCGTCAAAATCGTCTATTTCGATTTCAGACAAAGCTTTGACGGAATCGGCTTCGTTGCAGGCGGCGATAGCCGCCACGGATAGCGCCATGGCTATCCTGTGGTCATGAAAACTTCTGCAGGGGATTCTCTCCCCTTTGAGTAAGTTCGCCGGTACCCCGCCGTTTCCTTCTATCACGAGAGTGTCTGCTTCGGTCTTGACGTTTACGCCGAGTCTCGAGAGCCCTTCTTCTACGGCTGCCAGCCTGTCGCTTTCTTTGGCCCTGAGTTCGGAGGCATCCAAAAACTTGGTTTGCCCGGAAGCGTAAGCAGCGGCGACGGCCAAAATGGGGACTTCGTCGATGGAATCCGCCAACAGTTGACCGGAGACGACGGTGCCGCGCAACTTGGCAGATTTTACCAACAGATCGGCGGTATTCTCTCCTCTTTTTGCAACTGTGATATCGGCTCCCATCTCAAGGAGAACTTTCAAAAAACCGTCTCTGCCCGGCCCCAAGTAAACGTTTTCTATCTCCACTTCGCTGCCTTTCACTATGGAGGAGGCGACGGCGGCGAATGCAGCCTGAGAAGGATCTTTTGGCACGTTCAATTTGAAAGGCGGCACATTGCAGGCTCGTAAGCTGACCTTCAGGGAGTGACCGGCAACCTCTGTTTCTATGGGCAAACCCAGTATCTGACACATCTCTTCGGTATGACGCCTGGTGGCCGTGTGTTCCCGCACGACGGTCACGCCTTTTGCTCCCATGCCGGCCAACAAAATTGAGCTCTTGACTTGAGCACTGGGCATCTTCGGAGCGTAGTCGATGCCCGTCAGATTTCCTCCCCTGATTACCAGAGGAGCCAGAGTTCCCCCGGCCCTGCCGTCCAGAGAGGCCCCCATCTGAGACAACGGCTCAACGATACGGGCCATCGGTCTGCGATGTATCGACTCGTCCCCGATGAGGATCGAAAGAAAATCGAATCTGGAAACCACCCCGGCCATCAGGCGCAGTCCCGTTCCGGAGTTGCCCATATCCAGAGGATAAACGGGTTCTTTGGCTCCCGATATTCCCCCCGTTATCAAAACGTCGTCTCCGCCGGCGGCTCCGTCATCCGACAAAGGCTCGATTGTTGCTCCCAAGTTTTGTATGGCGGCGGCGGTGCGCCTGACGTCATCGCCGCGGGAAAGACCTCTTATCTCCGACTTTCCTTCCGCCAGAAAGGCAAATATCAACATCCGGTGAGAAACAGACTTGTCACCCGGAATAAGAGCTTTTCCTTGCAGGGGTTTTCCCGCCGCAATAATTTTATTTGTCACCGGAATACCTCAGATAAAGATTGTAATTTTTTTCCCTCAGCAGTTTTTTGGCACCGGGAAAATCTTTTATGTCTATGACCATAACAAGAACGCCGCCGGTCTCTTCTGCCGCATGGACTATTTCCAGGTTGTAAAGGTTGATGCCTTCTCCCCCCAGAGAGGTGGTGATCTCGGCCAACACTCCCGGCCTGTCCGCAATGTTGACGGCGACTTCGACCAGGTCCTCTGAGGAATTGGCTCTTTGCGGCAAATTTCTGCGCGCTTTTTGTGCTTCGTGCAAAACCCGGTAAATCCCGTCTCTGTCTTTTTCGGCTATCAAAGACCTCATCAACGAAAGCCTTTCGATCAAGGAGTCCATCGTATTTATTACGGCGTCGCCGTTGTCTATGAGCACTTCCGGCCAAATGAGCGGGTCTCCGGCAGAAATGCGTGTCATGTCCCGGAAACCGCCGGCCGCCAAACGCAACAGAGCCGCTTCCCGAAAAGACTGCTCCTGAGCCAAAAGCATGAGATTGGCGGCCACCGTATGCGGCACGTGAGATACCGTAGCCACCAGTTTGTCGTGTCTGTCCGGCTCCAGGGCCACCGTTTCGGCTCCCAAACCGCGTATCAGAGAAGAAAGCACGGCAAAAGAATGCGGGTCCGTTTCTTCCGTGGGGGTGAGTACCCAAGTCGCTCCGTAAAAAAGCTTTTCGTCGGCGCCGAGAGGTCCCAGGCGCTCCGAACCGGCCATGGGATGACCGCCTATGAAATTGGGGTGCCGAACTTCTTTTATAATGCCTGACTTGATGCCAGCCACGTCCGAAACGATCTGGTCGGGATTCACGAGACCGGCCGCGGCAGCTTCGGCGCGCATCGAAGAAAGCTCCGAAAGTTCTTTTGGATTTTCACTTTCGCCGACCAGTAAAATTTTTGCCACATCCGTGACACCCGATACGGGTGTGGCCACAAAAGCCACATCGGCTGTCATATCCAACCCCAGGTCGTCGACAGCTCCGATTTTGTCTGCCGTGGCCGCCGTGGCATGATTTATATCATAACCAGTCACATAATAACCTTGCTGTTTCAAAGCCAAAGCGATGGAAGTGCCTATAAGTCCCAACCCGACAATCTGTATTTTTTTTACCTGCTCGGTATTCGAATCCGTCATTTTTCACCGTTCATAAAATACAAAACCACACACAAATTAAAGTACTCATATGTAAGTTATCATCTTTGAAACAGCGCCATCGTTGCGACGGCGTCATGCCGCTGGATTTGACCGTCTTAGGGCTTTATGTCCGGTCGCAAAACTGTTGCGCCGTGGAGGTAAACGTGTCGTACGTCACTCTTGGGAACGCTCATATAACAGTGCATCAGCAGCCTGATGCAAAACTTCGGAGAACCTGCCACTTTTTGTTCCGAGGCTCCCAAAAGCGGCGTGTCCTCCAGACCCATTGACCTGGCTGCCGAGGCAGGAAAGGCGGAAACAACATCGTCCGTGGTCGTAAAAAGGATACTGACAATATCGTCTTGATCCAAATCGTTCTTGGTAAAAATTTCCCCAAGCAATTCCTGGGTCTTTTTGGTTACTTCCTCCCGGGTGTCGGCGTCCAGTGTGGTGGCCCCTCTGATCGCCCTCAATACTTTAGTCATCAAAATCCGAGCCTAGCGCGTTTTGGGGAATTGTATGAGGCATACGACAAAAGACGCACCTCTTCGGCCGACAACGGCCTCCAAGCACCGGGGGCGAGGCTCGTGTCGGTTATGGGACCTATGCGCGTTCTGGCCAGCCTGGCCACCGGATACCCCACTTCGTCGAACATCCGCCGAACCTGTCTGTTTCTGCCTTCGCAAATAACCATTTTGATAAGACAGGCGTCCAGGCGTCCCACTTTGGCAGGTGCGGTTGTTACTCCCGGTTCTATCTCCACGCCTTCGCGCAGTTGCCTGAGCGCCAAATTGCTCGGATTCCGGAAAGTTTGCACCAAATATTCTTTTTCCACGCCGTGACTCGGATGGGTAAGGGCGTTGGCAAGAATGCCGTCGTTGGTAAAGACAATCAGTCCCTCCGTGTCATAGTCGAGTCTGCCCACGGAAAAAACCCGCGGCGATTTTGGCAAAATACCGAGCAGGAGCGGTCTGTTTTCCGGATCATATGCGCTTACCAACATTTTAGCCGGTTTGTTGACAAGATAGTAAACGAGATCCGGCTCTATCGACACCGGCACACGGTCGACTTCCACCAAATCCCTTGTCGGATCGACGCGGCGACCAAGTACGGCGACTTCCCCGTTTACTTTTACCCTTCCCCTGTCGATCATCTCTTCGCAGGCCCGCCTCGAACCGAATCCGAGACGCGCCAATACTTTTTGCAGCCTTACGTTATTTTGATCTTCCGAACCGGTATCAGTCATGTTTGACTGCCTCCCGGTCGAAAAAGGCGACGGACAAAAACTCTCTCCCGCAAAACAAATTTTGACACGGCGCAAAAGGAGACAAATTACGGCTTATCGCGCAAAACATGTTCCAATGCCTCCACGGTTGCGACATCGGGAACATAGTCTTCCAGCGGCGGCAGATCAGCCACCGTGTCCAAACCGAGTCTTTCCAAGAAAAGATCCGTTGTCCCGAAAAATATTGCCTGACCGGGGCCCGTGTCTTTACCCACTTCTTTTATTAAATCTTTTTGCAGCAGCATCCTTACCACTCTGTCCACATTGACGCCTCGGATGGAAGCGATCTGGGCCCGTGAGATGGGCTGCTTGTAGGCAATGATCGCAAGTGTTTCCAAGGCGGCCGGCGAAAGCTTCTGCGGCATATCTCTGATAATAAAACGTTCCACGTAATCACTGTATTGTGCCGAACTTTGATACCTGTATCCGCCGGCTATTCTCACCAGTTCAAAACCCCGGCCTTCCGCTTCGTAGGCTTTTTGCAAAACCTCGCAGGCCCGCTCGATCACGGCGGGCGTGGTCTCCAAAATCTCCGCCAAGAGAGATACGTGTACCGGCTCCGTGGCAACCATCACGATGGCTTCGACGGCGGCAAGGTCAACATAGCCGTATGTTTCGGGGAAATCCCCGGCGTCTCCCTCCGTCGTCTGCGTATCGCCGCTCCGAAAAACACGTGTTTCATTAACGGCGGAGATATCCGAAGTTCCTTTGATGCCGAAAGCGTCGTCTCCCAAAAGTGCTTCGGACAAATCGGATAAAAAATACCCGTCCGAAAAACCTCTCGGTCCGTTCTCGGATCGGTTTTCCTCCCGGCTGTTTCCGACTCCGAAGCGGTCTTTATCGTCTGTCATAGTGCTGCGTTTTCCTTTTACAAATCTTCAAATGGGCGCTCCGCCGAAAGCGTCGGGCAGAGTCATTTTAAATCAAATTCGCTCGCCATATCGGAGAAAATGTCCGGACTCGGGGCGTCGTTCACCAAAGTCACTTCTATCGATCCGAAAGTACTCAACTGATCAAGCTCAACGATACCCTGCTTGTACAATTCCAGTATTCCCAAAAAACAAGCCACGACAAAAGTCTTGGATACAGACACCGCTACCAGCTCGGCAAATGTGGTTTTGCGCAACACCTGCAGTCTGGAAAGTATCAGGTCCAAAGTCTCCGCCACGCTGATATCGTCTTCCAGAATATGAAAGACGGGAAGTTCTTCGTCGTCTACTTTGGCGCTTAATCCTTTTTTGGCTGCCCTTAAAATATCCAAAGGTCTTACTCTGGCCAAAGGATCGGGCGTGCAGCCTTCAAAGCGCTCGTCCGGACCGTAAGAGCGGGGGTAATGCACGCTTGCCTGGGTTTCCAAAAATGCCAATGCATCGGCGGCGCCGGAAAACATCCGGCACTCGAGGAGCCTGGCCAAAAGATAGTCCCGCGCTTCAAAAAGAGCCAGCTCTTCTTCGATGTCAAGATCATCCTGACCGGGAAGAAGACGTCTGCACTTCAGCTCCACCAGTGTGGCCGCTATCAGCAAAAACTCTGTGGCTATCTCCAGATTTAGGTGCTCCATTTTGTCCAGCTCGGCCAAGTAAGCGTCCACAATGGCGGAAAGCGAAAGTTCGTACAGGTCGACTTCCTGTGCATTTATCAATTGCAATAACAGATCAAAAGGGCCGTCGTAAAGATCCAGATGAACTTCATAACCCATAAAATATAATTTAGTCGTTTTTGCAATACGTGACACAGCGAAGCGAAAATGTCGTAATTTATTTCGCCGGAGAAAAGGTCCCTCTGTGTTGAAGAAAGAGTCACCATCCGCGGATATTTTTTACCATTTCTTCCCATGTCCGGTCTCTGTCCTCTCACCGGCAACTATTATAAGAAGATGGCAAAAGTACTGTCGGCTATCCAACCTTCCGGAGATTTACACTTGGGCAATTACCTGGGAGCCGTCCGTCAGTGGGTGGCCTCTCAGGAAGACAACGACTCTTACTTTTTTATAGTGGATCTTCACGCTCTGACTCTTGACATTTCTCCGGAGACCCTGCGTTCCAATACCATCAAAACGGCGGCTTCTCTCGTGGCAAGCGGTTTGGATCAGGCAAAATGCACTCTTTTCCTGCAAAGCCACGTCCCCCAGCATACCGCTCTGACCTGGCTCTTGGAATGCACCGCTTCCTACGGAGAACTGCTTAGGATGACCCAATTCAAGGACAAGGGGAAAGGCCAAGAATCAGTGCGTGCCGGCCTTTTGACCTATCCGGTATTGATGGCGGCCGATATTTTGTTATACAACATAGATTTTGTGCCGGTGGGAGATGACCAGAAGCAGCATTTGGAGCTGACCCGCAACGTGGCCGGCCGATTCAACAACCGCTACGGGGATACTTTTGTCGTGCCGGAGGCAAAGGTTCCGGAAATCGGAGCCAGGATAATGGATCTGCAGAATCCCGCCAACAAAATGTCCAAATCCACGGCCACACCGCTCGGCACTATAGGCGTCATGGACGATCCGAAAGACATCGAGAAAAAAATTAAAAAAGCCGTCACCGATTCTTCGATGCTGATATGTTACGACAGGGAAAATCACCCCGGGGTGACCAACCTGCTGGAAATTTTGAGCGCCGTTACCGGCACAAATCCGCTGAAACTGACGGAGGACTTTTCCAACTACGGAGAGTTGAAAAAGGCCGTCGCCGAAGCCGTCATAGAAGCCCTGCGCCCGATCCGCACCAAATATTACGAAATATTGGACAACGAAGACACCCTATCCGAAATATTGCGTGCCGGATCTGAAAAAGCCGAGGTAATCGCCGCCGTAACGCTGGAAAAAGCGAGACGGGCCATGGGGCTGCTCTAGGGTTTCAAAACAACCCCAAAATATTTCCCCAATAGGTGAGGGCATGACTGGCTATGGAGTTCAAAAAACTCGGAAACAGCAACACTACCGCCAATACGAAAAACATGGAGTACATTCTGAGGCGGTAATAGCCCGGCAACAGTTCTTTGGGAAGAATTCTCTCCAAAATTACCGATCCGTCCAGCGGAGGAATCGGCAATAAGTTAAAACAGGCCAGCAAAACGTTGAGTTCGCCGAATAAAAACAGAACCAGCTCCAATATCGGCCACTGTCCGAAGGGCGTATAGACCAATTGCCCCAGATTGGCTGTCTCTTTAAAAATAAATCCCGCCAACAGAGCCAATATGATATTGGTGGCGGGTCCGGCAAGTCCCACCAACAGGGCCTGGTTCCTGGGAGATCTCAGCTTGTCAATCCTGACCGGAACGGGTTTTGCCCAACCAAAAGGGACTCCCACGGTAAGGATCATGATGATGGGCAAAATAACGGAGCCAAAAATATCTATGTGTCGAATCGGGTTTAAGGTAAGTCTTCCGGCGCGCTTTGCCGTATCGTCTCCGCACAGATAAGCGACAAAACCGTGCGAAACTTCGTGAAAAACTATCGCTACGATCAGACCGAGAAAATAAATTACATCGAGTTTATTCAGGGAGTGATGTTTTACTATCTCGTATAAGACAGCGGCGGCCACCGCCGCAATAATGAGAGTCGAAGGGCCCCGACTGTGGAATTTGTTACGCCAGGATGCGGCGTTGTCCCGAAAAGTCACTAAATCGTTTGCCTATCGTTTTTTTTGCCCGGATGCACAGTCTATACAGTACTTCACTGTGGGTATGGCTTCAAGGCGGGGCTGGGCAATTTGGCGTCCACAGGCCTGGCAAAGCCCATAAGTGCCGTTCTCCAATCGCAAAAGCGCCTCGTTGACATCGGTAAGAGCGGTTTTCAGTTCCGTCACCAGAGCCTCTGTTTCGCTTTTCTCTGCGGTTACCTGACTTGAGTCGGCAAAGTTGGAATCGTAATCCAAACGGCTGCCGCCTGTTTCCCCGTACCCGATTTCTGTCAGCTGTCCCGTCAATGACGACTTTTCCCGTTCCAGCAATTCTCTGTAACCGAATTGAGGATCTTTATCCGAACTCATTTCATCCATATTAGTTTACTTCTGATAAAAAGAGACAGATATTGGAAATTACGTTGTCACAACCCAACCGTAACGCTGTCAGCCTTCTCTGTCAAAGGGCGGGGGGCCGAACCGGGAGGCATCACCTTCCTGTGGCTGGTCCCTAAATGTCGGATTTTGCCATCTGGCATCAAAGGGCGGGACGGGCTGGCGGGACGCATCCGTTCCCGAAACGTTTTGCGTTGCCGGAAAGCTGACAAAAATACCGTTTCCCCTGTTGGAGTAGTATCCGGAGGAGGCCAAGTCGGAAGACAAAAAGACAGCCAGTATAATCAGACAGATGAAAAAACCGTAAAAAACCGGGGTAAAACCGTCGGTAACGACTATCCCGTGCGACTGGGCCGCCGCCCTGGATATGCCCGTCGCCGAATATGGATTGTCCTGCTGGATGTAAGCAGAAACCACCTGTCCCAGCATTACCAGGATGCCTCCGGCAAAGAGCAGGTAAGCCGACTTGGTTTTTCTTATCACCATCGCATACAGAGCCGAGAGCAAAAACACCGCGGCGGTGGCCACCGCTCCGGCTATCAGCGGAGCCGGCAATTGTAAAGCGTCTCCTGCGGTATAAGTATGGGCGACCGGCGCGCCGGAAAGCACCGAGGTATAAGTGTAAGTGTCCCAGGAGGGAATGTAGAGTATGGCCGTCGCCAAAGACAGGGCCAACACCGTCGCCACTCCCAATTTACCTATATGCAGTTTGTTTTCCCCGGCCTTTTCGCCTGCACCCACGGCGAAGTAGGAAATGACGGCGCCTCCCGTACACAAGACCCAGCCGGCCGCCGATAACGCCAGACCCGGACCTATATAGCTTGCGTTGATGCCCGACGCTATGTCTCCCATAAAAAGTCCGAAGGAGACAAGGGACACGCCGAAAGCCAACTTGGCTCCGAATGCCGTCAGGTTGGTGCCGGCCATGATCAAAGCCGCCGAAAGCCCCCAAGCGGCCAGATAGAAAATATGGGGGGCCAGCTGGCTACCGGAACTAGCCAAACTTTGTGTTCCGGCCGCTCCTCCCGACAGGTATTTCGGAAAAATCCCCGCTACGCCGATTATAAGACCGACAACCATTACGGCGGCTCCGCCGAATTGCCAAAGAGCCAAACCGGATTTACCCGAGACCCGACCCGTCGGATCGGAGACATTCGTCGAAACGTTTTGTCCGATGGCGACGGGATCGGGCGTTCTCCCCGCAGCCGGAATTGCATTTGGATCTCCGGCGGCGGTCAAGACATGGGGATTCCCCTCCGAATAAAACGGAGTTGATCCGCTTTTTTCCCTTGGGAAATTGCCGACTTGATCCGGCGCAAGATATTTTGTCTCCGGCAACCCCATCGGGGGCGTGACGACAGTCGGGGTCGGAATGTCGGAGATTTGCGGATAGACCGCACCGAGATGTGCAGGCAGCATTTCTGTGCCGAAAGCCGCAAAACCGAGAGCGGCTTCCAGACGTTCGAATTGTTCGCAAGCCTGTTTCCATCCGGCTGATGTAGGCGGATAATTGTATTCGGGAATACCGTTCACATCTCCGATTCTCCAAACACCGCAAAAGTAAGAAGTCCAGCCGAGGACGTAGTTTGTACCGGTTTTTGTTACGGCAATCTGCCCGTCAGTATTCATCTCTTCCTCCTTGTAATCTCCATTGTGACACTTTGGTCTGAGAATATCCTGTGGAATGGCTGAGATATTTTAATTATCGCAAAAATGCTAGTGAGACGGGTTGTGAAGCCTTATATCGGCGCATTCCTCACAGTAATCGGGGTTCACAAAACCTAGCTTCATCAAAGCCGCAAACAGGCGACAACCGACACAAAAAGCCAGTACCGCTTCCAGGGAGGCAAATAATGCCAGAGCAGCCGTCAAAATGAGAGCTGCTTCAGAGAAGCCGAATCCGGACAGTATCAAAGCTGCGGACGTAAATACCGCTCCGATCCCCTGAGCAAAACGCTTAGGTTTGCCGGGAACGATACGGGAAAAACGCTTCAAACGGGGGGCCACGATTTTTGTGGCGAATCTGCCCAAAGGACTCAGTTTGGGGCCGGAAGCTACCCTGGCCAAAAAGCCGTAACAGAGAAGACCCAGCAAAAGACGGTTGCCTGTGACACAGAATCCGACGGCCATGACCGTCACACCGCCGGCGACGGTTCTGGCGGCAACTTCGTTTACCGTTTCGGGAAAACCGAAAAAACTGCCCGGTTTGAGTTTGCCCATTGAAGCCTCCAAAGTAAATATGACTAAACCAGTCATATTTAATAGTAGCAACTTTTTCCCACTTCCGCACATTTTTACCGGTTTCGGGAAAATGGCCGGCAAAACCGTCGAAACCTTAACGGATGCCGGTCAGGTCAATCTGAAATCTGAGATGCTTTTTCCCCTCCCCGTCAACGGAGTATCCCAGAAAAAATCCGTTATTCTTTTCAATAACTTTCCTGGATGGAATATTTTTTTCTTCGCAAACAAGAATCAGCTTTTCGTACCCCATTGAGCGTGCGAGCGGTAACGCCGCTTTGAGCATTTCCGAAGCCACTCCCCGACCTCTCTCGGACTTGCGCACGTCATAGCCGACATGCCCTCCGTAGGATGCCAAATAAGGCGTCAGGTAAAGCCTGAGAGAGATGCGTCCCAGATACCTGCTGCCTTCAACCCACCACCACACCACGGACGGAGGAGGGTCGCTTTTTATGGCAGACCGGTTATTCACTTTGCCGCATATATCTTTGACGTATCTGTCGAACGTCGGAGGATCGGCCAACGCGAAAATAGGAGGCCCCGCGTCCAAACCCTCTTCTTTGTATTCGGCCAAGGCAGACAGGTAAGATGTTTGATATCTGATATTGGGTTTAGCCAAATAAGGCATGACCCAATTTACATCGGACGATACGTCACATGACGATATTGCCGGAACTTTCCCAGAAGCCGCTTTATGCTTTTTTTTGATAACGTTGACGTTGACGTTAACTATTCTCTATACTGATTCATATCGACGGCTTATCAATTTTTGCTGTTATGACAGTTTTTTTCGCAACCCCTCGGGAAAATTAAGGAGATACTTATGAACATAAGGCCCCATTCGGATAACTACAAATGGTTCGTACTGTTTTTTGCGACCCTGGGAACCCTGATGGCCACCATCAACTCCGGCATCATTCTCATCGCGCTTCCCAACATATTCAAAGGGATATCGTTGAACCCCCTGACACCGAGCAACTCCAGCTATCTCCTCTGGATGCTGATGGGTTTTTTGATGGCCACCGCCGTTCTTTTGGTGAGCCTGGGCCGGCTCGGAGACCTTTACGGCCGGGCAAAAATGTTCTCCACCGGATTCACTATTTTTACCGTATTCTCTATTCTGCTTTCCCTCACCTGGATGCACGGGCCGTCCGCCGCGATGTATCTCATAGTAATGAGAATCGGACAGGGCGTGGGAGGAGCCTTTCTGTTTGCCAACTCCGGTGCTCTCATCACGGATGCTTTTTCGTCCAACCAACGCGGTCTTGCCCTCGGCATCAACAGCGTGGCTGCAGTGGGAGGATCTTTTATAGGACTTGTCCTGGGTGGTTTGCTGGCTCCCGTCGAGTGGCGGCTGATCTTTTTGGTCTCCGTGCCTTTCGGACTGATCGGCACCACGGGTGGCTTTTTGGTTCTGAAGGACACCAGGGAAAAGGTACGCGTCAAGATAGACTGGCTCGGCAACATCACCTTTG
The DNA here is from genome assembly GCA_021796535.1 of Actinomycetes bacterium. Classification (GTDB taxonomy): domain Bacteria; phylum Actinomycetota; class Acidimicrobiia; order Acidimicrobiales; family Bog-793; genus JAJZMK01. The sequence goes on from JAKABW010000008.1 coordinate 23,122, forward strand.
CCGTCGGATTGGTTCTCGTCCTCATCGGCATCACCTACGGCATAGAACCTTACGGCGGATCCACCATGGGTTGGACTAGTCCTGTCGTAATGGCAGAAATTATCTCCGGTGTTCTCTTACTGGCTATTTTCACCGTCATCGAATTGAAATCGGACCATCCCATGCTCCAACTTTCGCTTTTCCGCATCAGATCCTTTGCCGCCGGCAACTTTGCCACCTTGTTGTCGGCGCTTGCCAGAGGAGGTCTGATGTTCATACTCATCATCTGGCTCCAGGGCATCTGGCTGCCTTTGCACGGCTACAGCTTTGCCAGGACTCCCCTGATGGCCGGCATTTACATGCTGCCTTTGACACTTGGTTTTTTGATTGCCGGGCCGCTCTCCGGCATCGCCTCAGACAGACACGGCGCCAGACCTTTTGCCGTGGCCGGTATGCTCGTCACCGCCCTCAGTTTCGGCTTCCTTGACATATTGCCAGTCAATTTTTCCTACATATTTTTTGCCCTGACCCTGTTGCTGATGGGCATCGGTTTCGGAATGTTTGCCTCCCCCAACCAAGCCGGCATCATGAACAGCCTTCCCCCCGATCAAAGAGGGGCGGGGGCCGGAACCGTCAACACGTTCCAGAATTCGGCCATGGTGTTTTCCATAGGAATATTTTTCACCCTGATTATCCTCGGGTTGGCTTCCTCTCTGCCGCACGCGCTGCAAAGCGGGCTGATCGCGCAAGGCATAAGCAACAGCGTGGCCCACAAAGCTTCTTCCCTCCCCCCCGTGGGGAGTCTTTTCGCCGCATTTCTTGGCATCAATCCGGTTCATGCCATACTCGGCCCGGCCGTCAACACAGCCCGACATCCGGGCTATCTGACGGGAAGATCTTTTTTCCCGGGTCTCATCGCCAAGCCGTTTTCCCAAGGTTTGCATGAAGCTTTCGGCTTCGGCATCATCGCCGCTCTGGTATCGGCCGTGGCTTCGATGCTGCGCGGTGGACGCTACGTGCACGGCGAAACACACCACAAAGCCCCGGTCAGGCAGGAACTGAGCGAACCGGTCAAGACCTCTTCCCCGCATGCCGCGGAGAGCGGTCTGCAAAGGGATCTCGGGTTGGAAGCAGAGGTCAGTCGGTAACGCATTCCGAGGATACCTCCCCCGACTGATGCAACTATAATTTATTCACTAAAAAAGGTAAACATCATCATGATAAAGACAGCCTCCGATCCGCAAGAAAAGACACTCTCCGAAGAAAACTTTTCCCCCAAAGCCGATACCGGTTTGGTAAAAATAGGGGAAGCGGCCGCAATGGCCAACGTATCGGAACGCACTCTCAGATATTACGAAGAAATAAAACTCATCAAACCCACTGCCTATACCGCCGGCGGATGCCGTCAATACAACACCAAAACCATAGAACGCACCATCCGGATACGCGAATTGCAGGAATTGACTTCTTTTAACTTGGAAGACATAAAATCTGTCTTGGACAAAGAAGAGTCCATTGAAGTATTGAGAGAGGCTTGGAAAACCACCGACAGTCCGGAAGAAAAAAGACGGATACTCATTGAAGCCGGGGATTCTTTAAGCCATCTGAGCAACCTCCTGGATATCAAAATAAAGCGTCTTACCGATTTTCAAGCAGAAATTGTCCAAAAGGAAAGTCTCATCAAAGATCTTCTCACCAAAGGCGACTTCTAGAAAACCCGTTCCCCAAAACAGGGATGGACATCCGGCAAAAATCTCATACCCGACTCCCCACATGACAAAATTGCCTAAAGAGTATTTTTTTAGTAAATAAATTATTAACTTTTGTAAAATATTTTATTTTGTGCAATTTTTTTCCGAATACCCGCTATTCTGAAAGTGAGGTACTCCCATGGATGAAACAGACGACAAAACAATTCAAGCCGGCGAATATCGGGTTTCCCCGCTCCAGTACCCCACGAGGCGGGAACGGAAAAAGCTGGCCACACGCAACGCATTGCAGCAGGCCGCCCTGGAGCTTATCACGCGAAAAGGACTGCACAACGTCACCATAGAAGACATAGCCGAAGCCGCTGACGTCTCCAACCGTACTTTTTTCAATTACTTCCCCACCAAAGAAGAGGTTCTTTGCGCGAATGTCTATGATCTTGGAAATGAAATAGCGGGCTACATAGCATCTTCAACGGAGCGGGTTGACCCGCCTATTTTGTTAAAAAATGCCATCCTGGGAACCATCCGGGAAACCCTGAGTTCGGACTCCGGCATAGACAAGCGTCAGTTGCTGAAGTCTAAAATGAAAATTATTTACAACGAACCGCAGCTCTTTATGGCCTTTGCCGCGGCAATGGTGAAGACGGAAAAAAGAATTTTTTTCTCCATGCAGGAAAGATTCACAAAGGACAACCCGGAAACGACACTTGATACCGATACCGCTATTTATCTGGCATCCGTTGTGACGGGCATTTTTGCGGTAACGCGCGCCATGATGATGCTTTGGGTAACGCGACCCGATGCGCCGCCGATCGAAGAAATGATCGTGCGCGCCATAGCTCAATTGGAAAACGGGTTTTTGTCCGACAAAACATTCAATCAATAAACAAGTTCTCATACAACAAAAGGAATAACGACATGACAGAAGCGACAGATAACGCAACCGTTGCCGATTTTGTAAACCCCATCCACTCCAGACGCCAGGTCCGACTGATTATTTTGGCCCTCATGACGGGAATGCTCTTGGCGGCCCTTGATCAAACCATCGTGGCCACGGCGTTGCCGACCATAGTGGCCGACCTGCACGGGGCTTCGCACCTCAGCTGGGTTGTGACGGCATACCTGCTTGCCACTACGGTATCGGCTCCCATCTGGGGAAAGCTGGGTGACTTATACGGCCGAAAAGGCTTTTTTCAAATATCCATAGTTATTTTCTTGATAGGTTCGGCACTGTCGGGCCTCAGCACCTCGATGATCGAACTCATCCTCTTTAGGGCGGTCCAGGGACTCGGTTCCGGCGGACTTATCATAGGAGCCACCGCCATCATAGGTGACGTGGCAAGCCCCAGAGAGCGCGGCAAATACCAGGGTCTCTTTGGTGCCGTATTCGGTTTGGCGAGCATCATCGGACCGCTCCTCGGAGGGGTCTGCGTGGAACACCTCTCCTGGAGATGGATATTTTATATCAACGTCCCCGTGGGAGCCGTGGCGCTGACAATCATTGCCAAACAGGTGCCGAAAAAACTTACAAAAATGCACCACACCATCGACTACTTGGGAACTGTCCTTATCGCACTGGCCGCCACCGGAATGGTGCTTTACACAAGTCTTGGCGGAGTCACCTACTCTTGGACCGACCCGCTGATGCTGGCCGTTATTGCCGGAAGTATCGTGCTTGCCGGTGTATTTGTCGCAGCCGAAAGAAAAGCCAAAGAACCCGTGTTGCCCCTGCACCTCTTTTCCAATAAGACGTTTGCGGTGGGAAGCAGCGTCAGCTTTTTGTTGGGCTTGGCCATGTTTGGCTCGATAGTTTATCTGCCCCTTTACTTCCAAGACGCCAGAGGCGCTTCTCCGGTAATCTCCGGACTTGACCTCTTGCCCATGCTGGTAGGTCTGGTTATGGCTTCCGTGGGCGCCGGCCAGCTGATAGTAAAAACAGGCAAATACCGCATGTACCCAATAATCGGTACGTTCCTTATGTCAATAGGAATGACCCTGTTTACCTTGATAAAACTGGATTCTTCTACATTTGCCATTGACTCCTATATGTTTGTATTCGGCCTGGGGCTCGGCATGACTTTGCAGGTTGTCATTCTGGCGGTACAAAATGCCGTTCCCCATCAGGAATTGGGGGCTGCCACCTCCGGGGCGACTTTCTTCAGATCAATAGGCGGTTCATTCGGCACGGCGATTTTCGGAGCAATATTTTCGAATATAGTGGCCACTAAACTTATTCATGATATGCCCAAACAGCAGATATCCCCGGCTGTGGCCAACGGAAACATAACGCCCGCAGCGTTAAGCCACATGCCGACAGCCATCCGCTTGGGAATCGCCGATGCCTACAGTTCGAGCATGCATGTTGTTTTTGAAATTGCCATTCCTCTTACGGTTCTGGCATTCGTCATGGCCCTCTTCCTTCCGGAAATCGAGCTGAGAAAACACACCGGGCACAAGTCGCCGGACGAAAGCAAAGACATGGCTCTTGAGACAATTATCTGAGCGAAATATGATTCCGAGCAAACATTTACTTTTCCCCAAACGAAAGGCTTACATTGACTAAATTTTTTGAAAAACTCGGTAAAGGCGTCGTTAAATATCGCTACCTGGTTATCTTATTGTGGATCGCGGTCATTATCATATCTTCCAAGACACTACCCTCTCTGGGCAGTGAGGTAAACAACGACAACAGTCAATTTCTGCCGGCTTCGGCGCCCAGTCAAAAAGCCAACACCCTGGCTTCCCCCATACTTGGAAACCCCAATGTCAATTCAGAAATTACCGTCGTCGCCTATGACAACTCCGCCAAGCTGACGGCGGCGGATCTGGCGGCCGTCAAAAGAGAGGTGGGGCTTGCCGAATCGGTGCCGAATGTATTCAAAGCCAGAGTCCTGGCTCTCTCCCCCGACGGCCATGCTGTGCAAATAGCGGCAAGCGTTCATCTGAATCAGAGCGACATCACCGGCCAGACACAAGTAATAAACGACTTGCAGGCCACGTTCCACAAAGCGGGCTCTCCGCCCGGATTGACCTTCAATCTGGCCGGCAATATCGCCACCAATGTGGCCAATCAGAATTCTTCGCAAAAAACAGGCAGTCAGACACAGCGCTTTTCCATCCTTTTCATCATCATCTTGTTGCTGATTATTTTCCGCTCTGTCTTGGCACCCATCATGACCCTGATACCGGCCGGCATAACCCTCGTGGTTGCCAACCGTTTCATAGGCGGACTGGGTGCCCACGGATTACAGATCTCGGAAATAACGCAGTTGCTTCTCATCGTGCTTATCCTGGGAGCCGGTACCGACTACGGTCTGTTTCTGGTATTTAGGGTAAGAGAAGAAATGCTTGCCGGACATACCTCCCGAGAAGCAACTTCCAGAGCTTTGACAAGAGTCGGCGAATCCATAACGGCTTCCGCCGCCACGGTCATTATCGCACTGCTTTCCCTCCTGCTGGCCACATTCGGTATTTACCACGACTTGGGTATTCCTCTTGCCGTGGGAATCGGCGTTATGCTGATAGCCGGTCTTACCCTCCTTCCGGCTTTGTTGGCCGTTTGCGGCAAAGCTCTTTTCTGGCCAACCAACCTGAGCAAAAAAAACCTGGACCAACACAACGGCACCTGGGGGAAAATCGCCACCAAACTCGTACAAAAACCGGGCAAGACCCTTGTCGCGGGAATTGTCGTATTTGTGGCACTGGCCATGTCAGTTCTCAGTTACAGCTCCGGTGGTTTTGGCGGAGCCCTGAACGCCCCCACCGGTTCCGGGGTCGCCAAAGGAAACGCCGCTCTCCTGATACATTTTCCGCATTCCGGACTGAACCCCGCCAACATTATATTTTCCTTCGACAAGCCGGTATGGTCCGATCCGGCCGTGTTGTCTTCCATAAATACGGATCTCACCCGAACGGGACAGTTCAAAGAATTGCTGAGTCCTCTTGACGCGAACGGCACGCAAATATCGACGGCCGAATATCGGAAACTGCATACGATGCTGGGTGACCCCAAATTGCTTCCCACAGTGATGACACGTCCCGTTGCCGGAGTATCGCAACAGATGTACCAAGAGTACAGACAGACGACTCAGTTTGTCTCATCCGACGGCAAAGTCATACAGTTTGAGGCTTTGCTCACGGCAGGACCGCAACAGAGTACCTCGGCAATGAACGCCACGCCGGCAATAAGAAAAATCGTGACCTCGGTGGGAAGAAAAAACGGAGCAACCGCAGAAGGACTTACCGGCGAAGCGGCTGCCCTGTATGACGTATCCTCCACATCCAATCACGACCTGTTGACGATCATTCCGTTTGCCATCATAGCCATCGGCCTCCTGCTGGCCTTCGTCCTGAGAAGCGTTTTGGCACCGCTGTACTTAATCATCAGCGTGGCTCTTTCTTATCTGGCCTCGCTCGGCGTATCGACGATAGTATTCATTGACATCGGAAAATCCGGCGGCATCACATTCATCCTCCCGTTTTTGATGTTCATCTTCCTGCTCGCGCTGGGAGAAGACTACAACATACTCGTCATGACCAGGATCAGAGAAGAAGTTCACAACCACGATCTGAAAACAGCGGTTTCCAAGGCCGTCGGGCGAACAGGATCTACGGTTACCTCCGCAGGCCTGGTCTTGGCCGGAACCTTTGCCGTGCTTGCCATCGCCGGAGGAAGCGGGCCCAGCGGCAGTGAAATTCGTGAAATAGGTTTTGGTTTGGCAATAGGTATCCTCATGGATACCTTCCTGGTCCGTACACTTTTGGTACCTTCCATAGTGTCACTTTTGGGTAAGTGGAACTGGTGGCCATCCAAGCTCTACAGCGAAGGCAACACCGAAACTTCCGACACCGAAAACTATCGGGACGGTGAAACGATCTCCGCCGGACCGCCGGAGACGGTCTACAGATGAAACCCGGGGCATTGTCTAAGCAAGCCCTTGCGGGAAAGACGCCGTGCCCCGGAACAAAACTTATAACAAATATTTGGTCGGGACCGGCCGAGCGGCAACAAGAATCAGAGTTGTATGCTAAATGGCTTTTGCAGCTTTGATTTTGGGTTGCTGCTCGGACTCCGCAACCGACCATTCCGGCATGAGCTGTACTATTTTTGCGTCAACTTCATTTTGCAAGTTGCCCAAAGGCAGTATATTGAATACACTTTGCCCGTCCTGAATCAGATTGAGCAGTTCTTCCCCGTTCCTGATTAAAATAGTGGCGTCGGGACCTATCACAAGGTTCACACTGGTAAGAGATTGATTGGCGGCGTTCAGACACTGTATCGCTTTGCGCGCCGACCGCAGCTGGATACCGGCGTCAAGCAATTGTTTGATGACCCTGAGGCAAAGCAAATCGTTGTAGGAATACAGCCTGGCGCTGCCGCTACCTTTGGCGTCCGTCAAAGAAGGTTTGAGTAAATTTGTTCTCGCCCAATAGTCCAGTTGGCGGTAAGTAATACCGACGATCTGACATACCTGGGGACCGCGAAAACCGTTTAGATCTTTGTCCGCAAGCTTATTCAATATAATCACCAACTTTATTCTGCTCCGCCCGTTTGCGCGTTTTTCCATACGCGGACGGCGTTCTGAAATATAATGTAGCACGGCAATTTACATTATGCAGGCATACTGAGGCATATATTCACGTCAGAGCATTTATGCCGACAGCCGCCTAAAACACGTTTCGCCTGTTTTGAGTCCAAATGGCATGGAAAAATTAAAACTGCCACTTTACAGGTCGTCAAAATCCTCGGGACTTACCTGGTCGAGAAAAGCACGAAACTGCCCCAGTATCTCTTCGCCGTCGTCGGGTTCGGTTTCCGATTCTATGGGAACCCCCGCTTGCTCCATCAATTCGTCGGCCACATACATCTGTGCGTTGCACCGGGCAGCCAGTGCGATTGCATCTGAGGGACGGCATGAAAGGACTATTTCGCTTCCGTTGTTGACTCTGAGGTACATTTCCGCATAGTAAGTCTCGTCATGCTCTTCCGTGACGACAATCTTTTCCAAGGCCGCCCCGAGAGAAGTTATGATGTCCACCATCAGGTCGTGGGACATCGGTCTGGGAACCGGTACGTGCTGCAGAGCCAAAGCTATCGCCGTCGCCTCCGGCGCTCCGATATAGACGGGCAATGCCCTTCTGGCATCCAGCTTCTCTTCCAATAAAATGACGGGTGTGTTTGAATTCAAATCCACCCTGACGGCAGCCAATCTCACTTCAAGCATATTAACCAGATTACTCAAATTGCAATACTTCCATGTCGGCGCAGGATGAAAATCTGAATTTTCCCGCAGGAAGGAGGTGGGTTGCCGCATAAAACTCATCAGAAAGTTTAGGCATTCCCGTCCGTCTCTAAAAAGCGGCCGGAAAACGGTTTATTTATTGCAGCTATTGGGTCTTGCCGCCCAAAACTTCGTCAATTTCTATGCGCAGGAAACAATCTTTCAATTCTTTGGCGAGCTGAGTCATAACCTCTATGTTGTCAAGAGCTTTTTTGCGCGACTCGGGATTGCGCTGACGCAAAAGCGGCACGATCGACTGCTGATACATGGAGGCTTCCCTTTCGGCTGCATGCTTCAAACTGCGCAAATGCCGCGGTCCTATGCCAAATTTAAGATAAGAGGCGGCCAAGGCGGCAACCCTGACGGCTTTCTCTTCGTATACGGATTCTCCGGCCACTCTCTTGGCAGATATAAGTCCGTATTCCAACAGTTCGGCAAATAACTGGGAGTCTATTTCGGCTTCTACAAGCAGTTCCTCCTTGGAGTACATGGTATGTGCCAAATCAAATTGGGGATTTCCCCTTGTGGTTTTGACGGAATCGAGACCGACCTGATTTTCCGCCGGCTTGACGTCTGAGGCATGGTCCCGAACGGACAGAGAGTAACGTTCGGCGAGAGGCGCTATTTTTTGGTCGTCCTGCGGCTCCTTGTCGCTTTCCGAAAAAACGGCGGACCGGCGCAAACCGGCGTCGTCATCGCGGGATTCCGCCGGCTTGGCCGCTTGTCTCTGGGACGCATATCTGCCTTTATCGTTGGTGACCCCGTCAAAATGCTTCCGCTCCGACTGATCACTCACATAATCCTGTCCGGAAAAGGAAACGCCTGACGATACGGCGGGGAGTTCTTTTTTGTTTCCGGCTTCGCGTTCACGCGGAACGGCGCTCTCGGCACCGATAAACATCCCCACCGCTTTCGGCGCAACAAGGGAAGTGTCGTCACCCCGGATGCTTCCCTGGGGAGCGGCCGCGAGCTTTGACACCGTGACACCGGAAAGCGAAGAGACTTCCAACGCTACGCTGGCGGCTTTTACGGCGTACTTTTCTTCTTCAAGCAAACGAGTGCCCATCGCATGCCCCGCGTCGGAATTTGGTTTTGCCTCTTTTTGCCTGTCAAAGCCGTCGGTTCCCAAACTCCGTTCTCCGCCACGGTTTGCTTCCTCGACGGCGCCGTCGGCAAAGGCGGCCTTGCCGTTCAATCGGCGGGGGGTCCTGGATATCAAAGATGTGACGTTTACCATCTCGGCGGCGGCAGCCGTGGTTTCAGGAAGGGTTTCGGCGGAGGAAAAGCTGCTTTTTAAAGAATCGGGCATACCGGTGCGCTCCGGAGTTGCGTGTCGGTTTGTGGATTCCGCAATTGGGATCTCTTCGTGTCCGACAAAAGAGAGGCTGAGCTGGGAGTGAATTTCCGGACCCGGTTGCCCTCCGTTGTCAAGCCTGAATTTGATCACGTCGAGCGGCAGATAATGCTCTCTTTGCAAAAGTAGAATCGACTTGAGTCTGTCGACGTCGGAACCGTAAAACCGTCTGTAACCCGAAGGGGTCCGTTCCGGAGAAATCAAGCCCTTGCTTTCCAGAAACCTTATTTTAGAAATGGTAACGTCGGGAAAGTCCTCTACGAGCAATTCCAACACTTCGCCGATAGAAAGATGCTGTCTTTTTGCCTGTTCCGCCGTCAATTGGGTTGTTGTGCCATATAGACCAATTTAAACTTGCCCACCTGCACTTCTTCACCCCCCAAAAGCTCCGCTTCTTCTATTCTGTTCCTGTTGACATACGTACCGTTAAGCGATCCCACGTCTTTCAGGTAATAAGCGAATTTTCCTCCGCCTTCGCGTCGTTCGACAACGGCATGGTTTCTGGAAACCGTAATGTCATCCAAAAATATGTCGCTGTCGGTCCTTCTTCCGATGGTGGTGATTTCTTTGTCGATGGGATAATGAATAAGGACTTCATGCCCAATTTTTACCACCAAAACCGAGCCCTTGATGTCTGGGTTCAGCGCCAGCAGGGATTCCTCCGCCGCCGGGGGATCGTCAAAGGACATATCCGGCGCACATATCAATGTGTTGTCGGTCACCTTATTTAAAGCGGTGCCGCAGGATGAACAATAGTTGGCTTCCGCTGCGTTCAGATGTCCGCATAAAATACACTTTTTTGAGTTGTTGTCCATGGCGGATACCTCAGTTTTGTGTTATTGACGAGTAGTCTGCAGGGAATAAAAATTTTTCCGAGTTAAGGGGGTCGCCGCTTTCTATCGTGCAGATCCACCCTTTGCCATAGGGATCCGAATTGATCAATTCTGGCGACCCGGAGAGTTCGCCGTTAACCGCCGTTACTTTACCGCTTATCGGTGAGTATACTTCGGAAACAGATTTTGTCGATTCCACTTCGGCTATCACGTCTCCCTCGCCGACAACGGCACCGACGGTCGGCAATTCAACGAATACTATATCCCCAAGGGCACTTTGCGCAAAATCCGTTATACCCACGCGCACCAGGTTGTCGGCTTCCGGCAGCAACCATTCGTGATCTTTTGTATAGTACAAATTACTCGGAATGCTCATCCTATACATGCTACTTTACTGTTGATCGGATGTCATCTGGGATGGGTATTTTTTATTCCCGGAAACATATTTTTTCCCATCCGCAGACCATATATTTACATCTACATGTATATATACTTGCACCGGGCAAGCCTTTTTTGCCTCTGTCATGTCCGTACGTGAATATGCATGCGGCGGCTGCCGAAGTCGAAGGGAGCTTTGGCGGTCACATATCCAAGCTTTCCTGCCGGAGGATTTTCTTTTGCGACTACGAGTCCTGCAAAATTTTGTTGATAGTTTTGACCAGATTATTGAGACGGTGAATGGCATCCAAATCATTGAAACTTTCCACATAGACGTGTGTCACGGGCTCCTTTTGATCCGGAACCACCAAATTCCAACCCAGGGGATCGACGATCTTGATGCCGTCTATCAGAATGACCTCCCCGTCGTTTCGCAGCTCATCCAAAAGAGTTCTCATCAGAGTACCTTTTTGTTCAAACGGCGTAGCGACTTCTTGATGCAAAACTTTTCCTTCCGGCATCTTGTCCAGCAGATCGGATAAACCCACTTCCGACTCGGATAACAAAGAAAGCAAATACAACAAACCGGAAACGGCATCGAACGCGGGCAAAAAGTCCGGAAATCCGTATCCCCCGTCTGCGTTGGCGACAAAATCAGCCTGTTCGGCAATTGCTTTTTCCATCAGGTGTGCCGAGCCGAGCTTTGACCAAACGACAAAAGCGCCCAGGTCGGTCAGCATCTCGTTGATCGACCAAGTTGTATTGGCAGGAACGACGATCCTTGCTTCCGGAATTTTCTTTGCCACAAGGTAGGCAAGACACAGCATCAAACGAGTCGGTGACAGGATTCTTCCCCTGCCGTCGATGACCGTCAGTACTTCGCCTTCCGGGTTGATTATGGCACCCATATGGGCTCCCGAGGTTTTCACTAATTCGGCTATTCTTGTTGCATGTTTGGTGTGATCGAAATTAAGCACTCCGACCGTTGAGGCGGTCGGATTTATGACAAGCGTATCGGCACCGGTCTTTGCCAAAATACTGGGCATCAAAAAACTTGCCGCTCCGGAGGCATAGTCTAAAACCAATTTAAATTTTGCCCTGCGGATAGCCGACAGGTTGACTTTTTGTGACAGGGCCGTGGTGTATGCCTCGACGGTACGTCCTGGGAACTCGATATCGCCTATGTCGTGCGCCAAGACTCTGCGCATTTCTTCCCTGTAAAAAACCTTTTCGATTTTACGGTGGGCGTTTTCGTCCAGATCGATTCCGTCGGCATCAAAAAACCTTATAATAGCCGACTGCGGATCTTTTTTATCCAGACGCACGGTAATGCCGCCGTGGGCCGCAGTGGTGCGAATTTGGAATCGCGTCATGGGTATGGTCGCCACTTCCAAATCTTCGACATGCAGACCCGCCGAATTCAGCCCGACCATAATGGCTCTTTTCAGCATTCTGGCAGCCCTGCTCGAATCACGCGACACTACCACGGTAGAACCTTTGCTCATGGTAGAGGCGTGGGCCAAAGCAAGCTTGGTCGCCAATTCCGGAGACAGATCCACATTGGCGAGTCCGAGAACTCCCTCCTGGGTAAACAGATTTCTGGTTGCTTTGCTCTCAAACACTATCGACGAATTTACCGAAGCCCCGTTCTCCACCATTTTATTGGGATAGATTTTTACTCCCGGGCCGATGATGGCATGTTCGCCTATCTGGCAAAAGTCCCCCAAAATGGCGCCGTCCCCGAGATGCGAACCCGAACGAATCTCACAGGACCTTCCGACCACACATGACTTGGCGGTCACCGAGTCCCCTATATAACAGTTGTCATGGATAATTGTTCTTTCCACGTCGGAACCCGCCCCCACACGGACATTGGCCCCGAGAACGGTGTAGGGGCCCAGAGTGACACCCGAACCTATCTTGCAATTTTGCCCCACGTACACCGGACCGACGATGGTCGCGGTGGGATCTATCTCGGCACCTTCGCCCATGGATATACCCTCATCCAAGACAAAACCGTCAATGTCCAAATCCACCAGCTGGTCCAAAACATGACGGTGAGCCACCAAATAGCTGTCTAGGGTTCCCACATCTTCCCAGTAACCTCCGGCCACATATCCGTACATCGGAGAACCTGCTTCAAGCATTTTGGGAAATACGTCGTTTGAAAAGTCGACTGCCGTGTCTTTTTCGATCCAGTTAAAGACTTCCGGTTCCAGTACGTAAATTCCTGTATTGACGGTATCGGAAAATACCTGCCCCCAGGTAGGTTTCTCTAAAAATCTCTCTATGCGCCCGGCGGGATCGGTTATTACAATACCGAATTCCAAGGGGTTTTCCATTTGCTTCAAAGCGAGTGTGCACACTGACCCGGTGGCCACATGGTAGTCCAGCAAAGCAGTTAAATCTATGTCCGTCAGAACATCGCCGGATATAACGAGAAATCTTTCATCCAAGAGGTTCCGTATGTTGCTCACCGAACCGGCCGTCCCCAGCGGAATTTCCTCCGTCGCATAGATGATATCGACACCGAACTCACGGCCGTCCCCAAAGTAACGTCTGATACTTTCCGCCATGAAGGCCACGGTTATAATAATTTCGTTGAAACCGTGTTTTTTCAAAAGATTGATTATGTGTTCGGCCATGGGCCTGTTCACTATCGGCAACATCGGTTTTGGTTGCGTGGCCGTCAACGGCCGCAACCGGGTTCCCTCCCCTCCCGCCATCAAAACCGCTTTCATTCCCATGAGAATCCCCGACAGTCGTTTTTCACAGCAAGAAAAAAGGCGAAGGCTGTTGCGTCAAAGGATCGGCAGCCGGACTGAGACAGACAAATAAGCCCGCAACCGCGAGACTTCGATAGCTCAGTTGACATTGGGAAACGCACCTTTATCTTTGCCGAAAACTTTCATTCCGTAATTAAATGTAGCAACAAACATCGCCACCAGGGAGATTGTTGCGAGCCATTCGCCGGCATCGGCAATACCCGTATTTGCGACGGCATTTAAATGTCCCACCAAAAAAAACGGGAGCGACAAGTAAAGTCCGAAAGTAGCTGCTTTACCGATAAGACTCACATCCAGTAGCTTATCCCCTTTAAGCATGATGATCAACGCTCCGCAACTTATCAAAACCTCACGAAGCAAGATACCGATTACCAAAGGAAGAGGCATGTAAGCATCGACACCAAGGGCAGCGACACAGGTGATGATGGCCAGTCTGTCGGCCACGGGGTCCAACAGCTTGCCAAGGTTGCTTTCCTGACCCAATCGTCTCGCCAGAAAGCCGTCCAGAAAATCGGTTAAACCGATGCACATCAGAATCGCGAGAGCCGCAACCCTGTCATTAAATGCCAGCAAAGCGACGGCAAAAAAAGCTATCAGCAGAATTCTGACAGAAGTAATGGCGTTGGGGATTGTAAGATTGCCATCGCTCATAAATTATTTACGTCTGTTGAGACTTTCATTTATCAACAGTCGCTCTCTACCTGCCCCGTAAAATATTCCTAAGAGCGAGGGCAACGACTGTCACTAAAGCCCCTATAAATGTGGTTTTTTTCAATACCTTATTACCTTTCTCAGCTCTCATCAACGCACCGGCAATTAAAGCCGCCTCTTCATCACTTGGAGTCGGTGAAAGAGACTTTACCAGATTGAATATCACTGAAAAATTGGGCAGAGACGAAAAGGAGGAGATCTCCAGTCTTCTGAAAGTTTTGTCTTGCCTGAATTCCTGCGCCAAATCATTCACACTGAAGTCGCTCAGATTCTTTTTGGTATCAGAATCATCCGTGCCGAATTGGCGCCACCAATTTTCTAGATACGCCTTCAATCTGCTTTCGGTGATAGACATATCACCTATCGTATTCCATAAGACGAAGCGATGTTTAACACTTTTGCAAATAAATGATCTAAACCCGGGCTATCCGACATCATCTCATCCAAGCACGGCAAAAGGCTGAAGTTATTTATTGACTGACATTATTCCGACAAACCGCCGATGCGGATAAGCAAGACTGGGCGCACGAGGGTGGGTATTGCCCAAACCGGCATGGTTTTTATTTGCCGACGACCTTTATGGTCCATTTGCTGCATTTGTAATCCGATACGTGAATATTAAAACTCCCGTTGTCTATATAGTAATAGCTGCCGTGCCCCACCCCCTGGTTGGCCACTTTGGCTCCAAAGTCGTTAATGTCTATACCGGTTCCCTGATAAATGACGGCATCAAACAAAGAATCGGCAGGATTACAAGTGTAGGAGTACTCCATGGTCCAACCGCCGGGCGGAACATTGAAACTGTTGGTTATGGCGCTTGAAGTACCGGAGTATGTAAATAATACCTTTTGAGCGGAAACTGTGGTGGTAGTCTTGTCGGGATTTGTTGTCGTGGCGACCGGTTTGGTGGTGGTAACGACAACGCGCTTGACTGTCGTGGACGTCACCGGAGATTTGTTTGGGGATGAACTTGATTTTGCTTGTTGCTTTTGTTTTGCCTCCGCTTTTTTATAAATTTTTTTGTAAGTCTTTTTCTTTGAGCCCTTGGTACTTTTTTTACCGGTTTTCTTCTTGGTGAATTTTATGCTTCTCTGTCCTTTTTTCGAACCGGTTTTCTTTTTTGAGCCCTCGGTACTTTTTTTGTAAGTCTTTTTCTTTGAGGAAGCAGACGATTTGACCTTCTTCCTGCCTCCGTAGACACCCAACAGTGAAGTAGCACTGCCGGCCACGCCGGAATGGGCATTTACCCCGACTCGGTCAGGAACAGAGTATTTTCTTACCTGACCGGCGGCACCTGACTTACTTTGATGATTGGCTACCCTGCCGGCAGAAAAAATACCCGCCGCAGCTCCGCCCACGATAATAGAAACCGATACGACGAGAGTCAAAAATATAGCGGTTAAAAACAATGGCAGACGTTTCATATTCCCCCTCCGTAATTCCGGTTTTTAATCGGCAAACCGTATGTAGATACATATCGATGCAAAAAACGATATTTTTTAAATGTATCTTTGCATTACCGGTAAGTCATGTCAGTCCTGTCATTTTTTTCAAAAAAAGCCGGATTGGAGAACCGTGGCCGGATTGAAAACTCAAAAAATACATTGTCATATCAACAGAGTTCATCCAAGCGGCGACGGGTCGCCTGACCGAGAAACAGAAGACAATATCAAGCGGGGCCAAATATGTTCTGTTAAATTATACGAAAACAAGACATATACAAGATAGGCGGAAATTCAATGTCTCAAAGCGAAACTAAGCACCCGGTAAAGACCGTACACTCGTTGGCGCATGTTTTGCATCCGTCACTCTCCTCCATAAAAACGGCAATGCGTGAAGTGGACGGATGGAATGCAAAAGTAGCCGTTTTTATCACAAGTCTTATTGGTACCATGTGGTGTGCATATCTGTTCACTCTTATTGCCCTCATAGGACTTCCCGCTGCTTTAAAACCAAACGGTGAGGGACTTGTGGCCTGGATAGCCCAGACATTCCTGCAACTTGTTTTACTGAGCGTCATTATGGTTGGACAAAACGTTCAGAGTGCGGCCGCCGATGCCAGGGCAATAAAAACGTTTGAAGATTCAGAAGTCATCAAAGACTACATAAACTTGGATACCGCAGGCGGTTTAGAGGTTTTACTGACCAAAATCGAAGAAATTAAAGTATTGGTGGGCCAAAATAACCGACCCGACACCGAGTCGGCAAAAACGGTGTAAGGAAACCGCGTCCTGAGGGCTGCGCTCACCCGGCCGGCTTCTTTCGATCCGGAAAAAGCATGCACAAACCCTTGTGCCCTCTAGAAGGGTTTGTGCCGCCGCCACAACCGTATGGTATTGGATAACGCATCATCGATTTGATTTATGAGTGCGCGACAGGTCTTGACCCACCGACAATAAGTATCAATCTTCAATCCACTAAACGAAAATAACGTGTATGGGAAAGAAAAATCAGTCGAGTCGGGCTTCCAATTCAATCAGATAACGCTCACCGGCTCCGTTATCCTCCGAAGAAGGGAGCGTACCGAATTGTCGAAAATCAATCTTTTTTTTGCCGATCCCGGACAACTCAATAATCTGAGTACCGGAATTTATGAAATCCAGCTGTTCGTTTGTTGTCGGATTGACCCGATATTCGGATCCCGGATTCCCGTCTTCGGCCGCAATCCCACTGTCTGGTGTGAGGTTTTCAGCATACGTGCCGGAGTCTTTGGCCTCACCGACCGATCCTTCCGGAGGACACAGACGTATTGTTATGTCTGCAAAGACTTCCGTAGCTTCTGAGATACCGGTGTCCTTTATGCATACGTAATCTTCTTCGGCGCCCAATTCATCCCATTGTGCAAAATTCGTTTGCCTTTTCAGCGCTTTAAGACGCCCCGAGTAAGCTCCCGCTACGGGAAAGGCAGTTTTGCGTGGAATGGCAAACATCAACCCGTTCTCCCCGAAAGAGACGAAGTTTGCAGATACCGCATGGGGGCGGCCCAGAAGTCTGTTGGCTTCTTGAATATTACCCGAAATTATCAAAGTCCTGATTGCGGTGGATGAAATCGTTGTTCTGAGTTTTTTATCCACCAGCAAAGGAACGGATTGAAAATAAAACCCCATTTCTTCGGCCATCTGGGCAAGCAATTGTGTATCGCCCGTTGCCTGATGACCGAACCGGAAATTCTCGCCAACGAAAACGGCGGCTGCATTCAGCTCCTTCACCAGAAACTCGGCAATGAAATCATGTGCCGACAACTGCGACCTTTGCTTGTCGAATTTAATCACGCAAACGTTATCAACGCCCGTATTGAGCAGCAAATCAATCTTTTGGCTCAAACCCGTCAGTCTCAGCGGTTCAAGACCGGGCCGCAGTATCGAAGAAGGATGTCTGTCAAAAGTCAGGGCCGTGCACCTCAACGAGTCGTAACCAAAAGCGTCGCCATACGATGCAATTTTGCCGCGGTATAACCCGGCTTGCCGGATGAGATACCGGTGACCAAGGTGGACTCCGTCAAAAGTTCCTATTGCAATTATCGATTTTTTGCGAAAGACCGAATTGCTCATTTTTTCATACGCTCTATCCGTTAAATAAGTTACATACTATTTGCTAAAATAAGCATGGGTTTAATGCTGGAATTCGTATACGGTTCATAGACCCCAAACAATTCTCCCGTATCGTCCACAAGAGCCCAGGGGCCCAAGCCGTCACACGACAACTCGGCACGGGTCAAAACCTTACCGTTTAAAACGGCTCCGGCCAAAGCGGACGGAACGACTATTTTCGGCAAGTCCTGCAGCAAATCGATTATGGGACGGAGAGATTCGGCATCCAAATCCTCCGGGGTGACGGCATTGTCGACATGAAAATGCCCGGACTGTATCCTTCGCAAATCCGATAAAAAAGCTCCTCCGCCCAACAGTTTCCCAAGATCGTCAGCCAAAGACCGGACATAGGTTCCCGAAGAACATTCTACCCTTACTTCCGCGGTCGGACCGACGGGAGCCGGATCGGACGAAAAAGCATTTTTTAAATGACGTCTCTGATCTTCGCTTTCTTTGAAACCGAGTATGACGAAATCATACACCTCCACACTCCTCGGTTCGCGTTCAACCTCGTATCCTTCTCGCGCCAAACGGTGCAGACGCTTTCCTTGAAACTTAATGCTGGAAATCATCGGCGGGATTTGTTGAATTTTGCCGGTCAAAGAAAACGCGGCGGAAACTGTATTTTCCCGGCTCAGACTGGACATATCAAAACTTGCGGTAACGTCGCCCGATGCGTCAAGGGTTGTCGTGGCGGCACCGAAATGAATCTTTCCGGTGTAGATTTTACCGGCAGACTGGGCGAATCTGAGAAGTCTGGTTCCTTTGCCCACGCCCACCACCAGCACTCCGGTGGCGTCGGGGTCCAGTGTGCCGGCATGTCCGACTTTTTTGATGTGCAGTTTTTTCCTCACGGCATACACCACGTCGTGGGAGGTCATCCCCGCCGGCTTGTCTACCACGGCGACGCCGTCTAAGTGAAAGTCTGACATTTTACTTTTCGTATGTGCGCATCTGCATGCGGACGGCGATTGCGGCAAAACTGACGAGAGAACATTTTGTGATCGAACCGACGGCTCTCTATAAGTCCAATTCCTTGTAGTTGTCTTCTTCAAAGACAACTTCTTGATGAAACATCTCTTGACGAATGACGGTGTCCACCTTGCTTCCGGCCGCAATGGCGGGATCCGGCATAAAGTGCAATGCCGGCACCCTTTTCAGTCTGGACAGAGATGCGATGGATGTCTTCAGCCGCCCCTTGTATTCCTCAAGGATGTCAAAGTCGAATCCCTCCGGGGCATCGAGAAAAATTGTCGCATGACTGAGATCCGGATACACCACGACACCGGTAAGGGTCAGCAAAAAAAGCCTCTCGTCGATATCGGCGATACGCTCGATTTCCGATGCCAGTATTTTTGCAAAAAGAGAAGACAGCCTGTCTGTTCTCGGAAAACTGTGTTGTTTTTGACTTTTCGACATATCAAACTACAGACTGCGCTCTATTTCCCGCTCTTCGTAAGTCTCAATTACGTCTCCCGACTTCAGGTCGGAGAAATCACTCAGCCCTATGCCGCATTCAAAACCGGCCTGCACCTCACGGACGTCTTCTTTGAATCTCTTCAGAGAAGTGATGGTCCCTTTCCAGATAATGGTTCCGTCACGCAGGAATCTTACCTTTGAACCGCGGGTAATGGCACCGTTTTGCACGTAGCATCCGGCAATTGCTCCGATCTTGGGTACTCTGAAAATTTCACGCACTTCGGCGTCTCCCGTGACAATTTCTTGATATACGGGAGCGAGCATGCCGATCATGGCCGCTTGGATCTCTTCGATAAGCTTATAAATGATCTCGTAAGTTCTGATTTCGACGCGTTGGAACTCCGCCAGTTCTCTGGCCTGTCTGCTGGGTCTCACGTTGAAGCCTATTATTGTGGCCTTGGAAGCCACGGCAAGCTGTACGTCGTTTTCGGTAATACCGCCCACGCCTCTTTGAACAAAAACGATTTTTACGTCATCGTTTTCAAGTTTGCGCAAAGATTCGGTGATCGCTTCCAAAGAGCCTTGAACGTCGGCTTTCAGAACAAGCGTCAGAGTTGCGGTTTCTCCGCGTTGGATTTGTTCGAAAATGTCCTCCAGCTTTGCACCGGAACCTGTTACTATCCCTTGGTTGTGTCCTGCCAAGCGGGCCCTCTGCTCCCTTTTCTCGCCTATGGTCCGGGCGGTTGCCGCGTCCGCGGTAACTCTGACTTCCTCTCCGGCGGGCGGCGGCTCGGACAAACCGAGTATCTGAACCGGAGCCGAGGGGAAAGCCTCTTTTATCTGGACACCTTGGTCGTTTATCAGTGCCTTGACTTTTCCCCAGGCAGAACCGGCCACAAGCGGATCTCCCACTCTGAGGATACCCTTTTGCACAACGGCGGTGGCCACAGCCCCTCTGCCTATGTCAAGATTGGATTCCAAGACGGTGGCTCTGGCTTTTCCTTCGTAAGGGGCTTTCAGCTCCAAAACCTCAGAAAGGACCAAAACCTGATCCAGCAACTCTTCTATACCCAGATTTTGCAGGGCCGAAATTTCAACAGTTATCGTGTCTCCGCCCCATGACTCCGGCAACAAACCGTGCTCGGCAAGCTGCTGCATAACTTTTGTCGGATCCGCATCGGGACGGTCAATCTTGTTGACGGCGGTGATAATCGGCACTTCGGCCGCTTTGGCGTGATTGATCGCTTCGACAGTCTGCGGCATGACGCCGTCGTTTGCCGCCACAACCAAAATAACGACATCCGTAACTTTTGCCCCGCGCGCACGCATTTGGGTAAACGCTTCGTGTCCTGGCGTGTCGATGAAAGTTATCAGGCGCCCGTTTCTTTCCACCTGATAGGCCCCGATATGTTGTGTGATTCCACCGGCTTCCCCCTGCACGACGTTGGCATTTCTGATCCTGTCCAGCAAAAGCGTCTTTCCGTGATCGACATGACCCATGACGGTGACGATCGGCGGGCGCGGGCGCGGTGCGGCCGTTTCTTCGTCTTCTTCGGCGAAGAATTTTGCGGTCAGCATGGCCTCTTGCTCTTCTCCCGGATCCACCAGCGTTACTTTGGCGCCGAGCTCCAGGGCAAAAAGATCGATCATTTCGTCGGTAAGAGACTGTGTGGCGGTTACCACTTCACCCTGCAGAAACAAAAAGCGGATAACGTCGCCGGCGGATCTGTTGAGCTTCGGACCGACTTCTTGCGGCGTCGAACCGCGCTCGATGATGATCTCCCCTTCGGGGATCGGCGCATTCGAAGGAGTATAAGCCGTTACTTGTATCGGCTCGAGCTCTTCCACCGCCCTCTTGCGTCTCTGAGTCTTTTTTTGCGGAGCGGATCTTCCCCTGGAACCGGGCCCTCCGCGGGAAGGGGCCGAGGCAGGCATTTGCCCGGGACCCTGAGATGGCGAAGACCTGAGCCCGAGGAAATTGCCGGCCTGTTTTCCCGGAGCGGGCGAAGTGCCCTGTCCGGCCGGACGGCGCGGCGGGGCAGAACCAGGACCCCTGTAGGAGGGAGAGGATTGCCTGTTGTCGGCGGGCTTGTTGGGCGAATTGTGAAAACGCGACCCCTGAGGAGCCGGCGAAGCGCCGGGGGCACCGGCTGTCGGCGGCTTCGGAGCGCGCGTCCTTCCCCCCATACCGGGGGGAGGAGGGATGGGTTTGCCGGAAAAAGACTTCATGGAAGCGCCCGGCGGAGCGGGAATGGGTTTGCCGGAAAAGCTCAGAACCTGCTTCGGTTCCCCGGTGCCTTTTGGCCCGTTTTCCCGGCTTCCCCGTGTATCCCCGGAATGCGCATAATCCTGTCTGGGTGCCGGCTTCCCCTGATGACGCTGGGGTTTTTTTTCGGCCTCGGTTTGCCTGGGATGCGGCTGGGGAGAACGCACATGTTCCGCAAGTTCACTTGCGGGACGACTTCTGATGACTTTGCCGTGCTCTCCGGCGACAACGGCGGCTTCCTTCTCGAAAGGACTCAATACGGCCTCGCCGCCAATCGGCACATTGCCGCCTGTCGGCGGCACCGATCTGATTTTTTTAACATGGGAAGAGTCTTCTGAATTTTTTTCAATTTCCGTCGATATCTCGTTTAAACGGTCTTTTTGTTTTCTTTCTTCCGTTTCTTTGGAAACGGAAGACTTTTTACCGGGAGTTTCTTTCTCCGCGATGGCGGCTTCATCCACGGCCGATAACCCGGTCATCTGCGGCGGCTTGACAAGCCCTTCTCTTTCCGCTTTTCTGCGGACACGATCCGCCTGCGCGTCTTCGATTGAGGATGAATGGCTTTTTACTTCAATACCTAAAGCGATGCAAAGATCCAGCGCTCCTTTGTTATCCAAACCGAGTTCTCGCGCCAACTCATATACGCGAATCCTTTTAGCCAACTACCCAGTCAGTCCCTTCTAGACTCCTCAAACAGGTTTGACATAAACCTGTGTACCGCATACCTGATTATCATTGACATACCAGGAAAACTAATAATTCCAAACTAGCCTTTCCCATACTACCAAGTAGACACTTTCCTATACGCAAATATGGGAAATATATGCGTAATGCTAAAACCGGGCTCCAAAACGCCCCAAAAGATCCGCCTTTTGGTTTTTCGGCTGCCGGCGGGCAAGTATCTCAAAAAGCACTTTGTTCCCGCTCAAAATAATCTTGCGGCAAAGTTTTGATCTCCCTTAGTGTGCCGGAGCATGCTTTGAACGCCGAAGGAGGGAAAACCAAAAACCTTTCTCAGCAGTTTTCCCTCATGTGCCTTACGACGGAAAAAGAAATCTTTTTACCGAACCTTTTGCTCAAAATCTCCGACCGGAGGGCTTTTTCCAGGCAGGCTTCATTTCCGGCGCATACCCACGCACCTTTGCCCGTACCCTTGGCGCCGCCGACGGTCAAAACATCCGGCTCCGCAAAAGAGATACGATCCAAATTGCCGACCCCGTATCTTTTTTTGCACCCTATACACGTACGCACGGGCATGCGAAAAGCAGGCGTCACCTGAAACCGCCAAAAAATTGCAAAAATCCCCGTATCTCTATTCGGACAAATCTGATTTTCCGGAAAGTTCTTCCCACTCGGCCAGAGATATGGGGTTGCCGCCTCCGGCGGGTTGAAACACCATTTCCCCCTGCTCGTTTTCGATCCATTCCCCTTCGGCCCAAGCCGTCGCAAAAATACCGCGTTCTTCATCCCTCAGCTGCGAATCGCTTTTAATGTCGATACGCCATCCGGTCAGCCTGGCAGCCAGTCTGGCATTTTGGCCTTCTTTGCCGATTGCCAGAGAAAGCTGACTGTCATCGACGACTGCCACTGCCGTACCGGAAGCTTCGTCCAGCTGAACTTCCCTGACGACTGCCGGCTGAAGAGCTTGGATAACGAATTCCACCGGGTCGGTGGAGAAATGTATAATGTCGACGCGCTCCCCGCGGAGCTCGCCCGTCACCATCCTGACTCTGGCTCCGCGCGGACCGACACACGCGCCCAACGGATCCACGTTTTGGTCGTTGGACCAAACCGCCATTTTAGTCCTGTGACCTGGCTCTCTGGCACACGCCTTGATTTCGACCACCCCGTTTGCTATCTCGGGCACTTCCAGTTCAAAGAGACCTTTGATAAGACCGGGGTGGGTTCTTGACACCACTATTTGAGGACCCTTGGTTGTTTTACGCACTTCCACTATGTAGGCTTTTACTCTCGAACCGTGCTCGTAACGCTCGAACGGCACCTGTTCGGCCTGAGGGAGGAGAGCTTCGATTTTGCCGAGATCCAAAAGTGTATAACGATTGTCGCTCTGCTGGACAATACCGGTAACGATGTCGCCTTCCCGTCCGGCATACTCTTGATATTTAAGATCTCTTTCGGCATCCCGAATGCGTTGCGAAATGACCTGCTTTGCCGTCTGAGCCGCTATCCTGCCAAAATCTGCGGGGGTATCATCCCACTCGCGCACGACATTGCCGTACTCATCCAGTTCCTGACCGTAGACTTTTATCTCTCCGGAATCGGAATCTATCGTCACAAAAGCTTCTTCGGCGGCGTTGGGAAGCCTTTTGTAAGCCGCCACCAAAGCATTGGCCAGAGCATCGAGCAAGGTGTCAACCGATATACCTTTATCTTGCGCAATTTGATTAATCGCCTCAAAAAAATCAAAATTATTACCCATTTTTGGCTCTCCTATCGCTATCACTGTTTGCAGTCTCCCGGGAGAAATCGGTTTGCCGGGGGTGAGCGGGGGCAAGTGTGCCTTCCGTAACTGTGGTCATGTCGCCGGCAGGCCCATCCGGCAAATCCTCACCGGAAAAGTATTCCGAATCCGCGTCTGTGTCTCCATAATTTTTATCGGAAGATTCCGCTTTGGATAAGGCCTCCCGCCAATCAAAATACAGATGAGCCTCTTCGATGTCTTCCGGATCCAAAACAATTCCTTTGTAGAGGGCGAGAGAAACGGAGGGGCCGGCGGTTTCCAACTCGGCGGCATGCACAAAGTCGGCTTTTCCCTCTGGCGGCGAGGCGGCTGTTTTATCCCCCGTGCTCTTTTTTTTTGCCGCAGAGCGAGAGACCGCATTGACGGGATCCGAGTCCGTGACGTCCGAGATTATTATTTCGCTTCCGTCCGTACTTTCCAGGATACCCCAGAGCCTTCTTCTGCCGGCCAAAGCCCGCTTTAATTTGATGGCTATCCTTTTCCCTGCCGCCTTTTGAAAGTGTTCCGTCCGACGCAGAGGTCTCTCCACGCCCGGGGTGGTGACTTCCAATTCAAAATTCCCCAAAACAGCCAGCAAATCTTCTCTTGTGTCCAAAAAAGAGGAGAAGCTGCCGCTTATTTCGGCCAATTCGGCAAGATCGAGGGGTTTTGCCGGGCGGTCCAGCATGACAATCAATTTCTCCTGCTGATACCGCAGATCGTAGACGGTAACACCCAAGGGAACGCAGAACGCTTCCAATTCCGGCTGTATCGCATCGACTTTCATGGCATCACCTCTTTTCTGCGCCCGTTCGTTCTTGTCAGTGTGTCTGAAAATCAAAGACGTGGGTAAAAACCCACGTCGAAACTTGACTATCTGACAACTTTTATAACCAATTAATACCAAAAGCACCGACTTCTCAGGTTATCCAAACAGCGTTTAAATAACAAAAGAGTCGCTTTGCCCTAAGGGCAGAGTATAGCACATAACACAAAATGCGACGACGCCGAGGATAGTTTTGTGCGAAGATTTTTTGTCCGCAGTTTCGACCGGCATATTCGAAACGCCAAGGCCGGTTTCGAAAAAAATAATATTTTCTCATCGCCACAACCGGGGAAACATCGGGCAAAACCAAAAAGACTTGGCTGTCGCACCGGTTTTCTCTGCCGAACTTAAAAGTTTTTCCAAAATACAAAATCATGCCGGACACTTTCCAAACAGTGACTCTGTCGCCGCACCGGCGCTCTCTCGCTACAGATAAGGTCGTCGACAAGGAAAAAATTCCAAAGGTATCCCGCCCGGTATGCCGGGAGTTTAGCCTGGCGGACAGAAGTTCATAACAAAACAAGACCATATGGAAGCAGGGCGCGAAAATTTCATGTTTCAATCTTGTTATAAAAATTTCAAATTCGAAAATATGCAAATTTCATTGTTGTGTTTTCCAATATCTTGTTTACAGCTATAAAAGCATGGCTGCCGGTCTACACAACCATAGCTATACGGGGGTTTCAATGTCAGTCATCACTGATAACAAGAGCGCGTACGAAAAGCTGCTGCTTATCGGAACCGGTGTTCTGAAAGCCAAATTTACCACACTGCTCCTTGCCGAAAAAAAGCAGGTTTCCCTGGGAGAACAATTGTTCAAATCGATTCTGCCTCAAATGCTTGCCGCCGTCGACGAAGCATGCCGTTCGGTAAAAAAAATCTACTTCTACGTAATTCTTGTCGGATTCGATCCGGCCACATCCTCAGAGCATACTCTCGGCGGTGGGAAAGATGGCCTGTCCTCACTGCAAAAAATCTTTCGGGAGAATATGCACATATATGCGGAGACTCTGACTCCGGCCACGAAGAGGCAAGATGCCGCAAAAAACCACTTTTTCAACCTTTTGCCGTTCGGCGACACAAAAAGCTGTAAAGACTTTTTTGGCGCGGCAACGGCAAAACAAACGGAAGCTTTCTATGCCGACGGCGGGAAAAAAGACTTTATGAAATTTTTCTCCGGACGCCGCACGGAGGAGGAAAAAGGTCTTTACAAACACGGGGGTCAAGGAACCGACCCCTCGGAAAATTTATTGGCCGCAGATCGGCTAAGACACTTTATTTTTTTCTTCATCAGACCGGAAACGGAAGAAGAGCGCTCGGAACAACTGAAATTTGCACAATTCCTCTCTTACTCCGAGAATTTCCTGACACCAGCCAACTTCAAAAACAATTATTCTCCGAATCAAAAGACAGCCGAAAGCCTGTATTTTGACAGTGTCGGCACCCACAACGGACAATATATAAGATCTCATCCGCACACCGATGCCGGCAGTCATCCGCAAAATAAATCTTCCGTTATCTGTGTTGCACACAATTGCGACACTGGCCAACTCATGCTTTCGGACATGATTCTCACCGTACCGATAACCGGGAACGAATATGAATTGTCAAAATCAGACGTTTTTCTCAACTCCTCAAAACCGTCGCCCTCCTCACGGGAAAAGAATGAAAATTACCCGGAAGGCGCTTTTGACAGGCAAAACAACTTAGAAGACAATACACCGATCCATATTGAACAAAAAACAACCGCAAATGAGGATGTACTCGTCATGCCGACAAAAAATCCCGCTCATCCGAGCCGTGATCCCAGCGTCACGCAAAACGATTTTAGGGATTTTGGAATTGCTTCGCCGGCACGCAACACCGAGGGGCCTTTTCCGCATGACGTCACGGCCTCACGGGAAAACATAACGGCGATACCGCGTTCTCAGAAACATTGCCCTTTATATATCCGCGTCCTCGGTCCGGTAAAAATTGTCGGGGGGCGTTTCAACTTTGACCACAGCCCCAGACTTTCCGAACTTATCATTTATCTTGCCATGCACCCGGAGGGAATAAACAGCGCCCTCTGGTCAACGGCGCTTTGGCCGGAAAAAAGAGTGCCGATGCAGACCATAGCCAACAGGCTTTCCGAAGCCAGAAGGGCTCTGGGACATGCAAAGGACAACAAACCGCGTCTGCGGAAAACAGCGGACAGACACTATATAGCCGATGCCGAAGTGGACTGGTTCTTATTCAAAGAATTGCATGTCCCCGACGCAAGTCTGGAACGGCGGCAAAAAGCATTGGGGCTTGTCGCCGGACGCCCTTTTATGGGTTTGACACAGGGTTACTGGGTCAATCTCGAAGGCTATCAAGCAGAAATCGAAGAGGCCATAGTGACTTGTGCCATACAGATAGGCCGGTGGTGTCTGGAGTACCAAGATCCGGAACAGGCATTGTGGGCCGCCCTCCAAGCTTTGAAAGCCACCCCTTTTGACGAACGCCTGTATCGGCTGCAGATGCGCGCTCATGACATGATGGGAAACCGTTTGGGTATAGAAGAGGTTCTGAACATACTGGCGGCGGTGCTCGAGATAAAAGGCGACCCCCTCAAAAGCGTTCACCCCCAAACCGCCAACCTCTACAGAATACTGACGGGGAAAATATCTTAAACCGGCGGAGAAGGCCTCCCGGCTAAGGACTCTCCTTCGTAAAGAAAACGTGTCTTTTTGACCTTACGTCAGTCGTTTGCTTCTTCTATCAGTCGATCCAAAGTCAGGTCTCCTCCGGATGGCTCCAGAGTGGAAGATCCTATGTTAACATCTATATATCTGGGAGTTTCATACATAGTGGAAAAACTGTTGATGGCTTCGCGTACCCGTTCTTTCACAATGGCGGTTTGATCGTCCGTAGTATCGGGCAGTAAAATAGCGAATTCGTCGCTGCGAAAACGCGCCAAGATATCAGAGCCCCGCAGGTATCCCCTCAAGACAGAAGCCAGTTTGCACAAAGAGTCGTCGTCGAGTCTCGGTAAATCGCTGCCTCCGTCGGCGTGCTTGTCTACGTCCACATAAATAAGACTTACATACTCCCCTTGGCGCATGGCTCTGGCGATGGTCTGTTCGGCGATCAATTGCAGGCCGCGCCTGTTCACCAAGCCGGTCAGCTGATCAAAAACGTCCATGGCAAAAGTTCTTATTTCGCTTTCCGCCAATTCCGCCAAATCCAAAAGTGTTGCGGCGTCATCCTGGGTAAATTTCCTCGGAGCCCCGTCCGCTATATTGAGGGTTCCTATAATGACTCCGTTGGGAGCAGACACGGGTTTGGCCGCGTAAAATCTCAGGTTCGGCGGACCGGTGACATACTCGTTGTCAAAAAACCGGACGTCCTGCAAAGCGTCTTCCACGATCAAAATATCGTCCGACAAAATGGCATGCGAACAAAACGACAATTGACGTGGGAGTGGATTCGGCGGAAATCCGTCCGTGGCCAAAAACCTCTGTACTTCGGCGTCGATCATGGTTATCGAAGACATCTGGGTATTGTAAAACTTTCTTGCCAGTTTGCAGATTCGATCCAGATTGGAGTTGGGTCCCCTGTCTGTCAGATCCAACGCGTAAAGCGTAGCGAGGCGCTGAGATTCATTTTGGGGAATGGGTGCCAGCATAAACAACCCTCCTGATCTCCAAAACTATCGTTTCATATTTACCCATAACAAACAAATCCCTTATACATGGCTAACGGTCAAAAATATTCAAATATGCAGCAATACTTATATATATCCGTAGAGACACGCTTTTTATCCGAGGAGTGGGGGCATATTGCTAAACCCGTTTATCTATCGTCCACAACAGAGTAGTTTAGGAGGATTACTTTATTAACAGATCGATAAAACTTTAACAATATCTCAACAATTTTCAATTTACAATACCAATAAATTGAAAAAACTACCCGGGAACGCGATAAAAATATATACCTATGACTATGTTGTCGAATAAGACCTTATTGATCACCGGCGTCCTCACGGAAGATTCTTTGGCTTTCAAAGTCGCCCGACTTGCGGAAGAAAACGGGGCAAAAATTATTTTGTCCGGAGCCGGACGGGGTCTTTCGCTGACCAAAAGAACCGCTCAAAAATTACTCTCCGAGCCGGAGGTGTTGGAAATTGACGTCACGGTCCCCGAACAACTGGAGGAAGCGGCGAAATACGTGACCGACAACTACACCAAATTGGACGGTATTCTTCACTCGATAGGATACGCCCCGCCAAACTGTCTCGGACACGGTATGTTTGCTGCCGACTGGAATGACGTATCACTCAACCTCAATATATCGGCTTACTCGCTCAAATCTCTCGTGCAGGCTTTTTTGCCGGCTTTGCGTCTCTCCGGCGCAGCTTCCGTGGTGGGGTTGGACTTTGACGCCACCGTGAGCTGGCCCGGATATGACTGGATGGGGGTGGCCAAAGCCGCTTATGAGTCTCTTGCCAGATATTTGGCGAGAGACTTGGGGCCGGAAAATATACGCGTAAATCTGATCGCCGCCGGTCCGGTCAAAACAATAGCCGCAAAATCAATTCCGGCATTCCCCCAGTTTGAAGACGTCTGGGCATCGAAGGCACCGCTCGGATGGGACAGCACTGACAAAATGTTGGCTGTAGCCAAAGCCTGTATTTGTCTGCTTTCCGACTGGTTTCCGGCCACCACGGGCGAAATAATACACGTCGACGGCGGCTACCACGCCGTAGGGGCCTGAAACCCGCCTAAGGCCCGACCGGGCGGATAATAACGTTTGCCGCTGTGTCCAAAATACTTTCGTGAGGCAAAGGGGTTCCGGTTTTTTCCCTGTCTTGTTTTTCGACAGTTGAGCCCATGACTTTTACGATCAGTTCCGATACCGCAACCTGGCTGACGGCACCGATCAACATAATCGTAAATACGGCTGGCCACGGCCTTGCAAAGCGGAGAAATACCAGCAAAAGCCCCACGCCGGCAAGCCTTCCCAAATTGATGGCAATCTCTCTGGATAAAACATAACCGCCCCTGTTGCTTTCGGAGTTCTCGTCTTGATCCATAACCTCAAGCGAGACGGTTGAAAGCGGGACAAAAAGACCGGGGTAGGTAAGTCCGCTGAGAAGTCCGAACAGAATAACCGTCACAAGATCGTGTGATACCAGAAGAAGCAACGTTGCGACAATAACCCCGACAGCGCCAGTACGTATGCCTATTTTTCTCCAAGCCGGCTTGATTTTTCCCGCCGCCACCGAAGCGACGGCAGTGGCTATGGATACCACGGAAGCAACCAAGCCCTGATCGCCGGAATTATGAGTGGCCAAAACAACCAGTATTATCATGCCCAAACTTTGAGTGACTTGGTTCATGCTTCTGAGTGCCAAAGAGACGGACATAAACATCCAATTTTTTTTGCGCAACGGCAAAAGTATCGATTCCACAATCGATACCTCCCCCATCGAGGCCGTGTCACTGAGCTTACGGGCCGAATAAAAGGCCACACCCAACAGAACAAAGGTGAGCATGAAGACGATCTTGAAACCTAGAGAACCGTGAATATGACTTATAAGCTCGCCGGCAAGAAGAGGCATGACAACGTTGGAACCGCTCATAATCGCAAAATTTAACCCATAGAAATGGTTTCTTTCGGAGGGATCAACCACATCGTAAGCCAAAGTATTGTTCCCGAACCAATAAATCCCTATTGCGAATCCGTTAAACAGACCGAGCAAAAAGGCCAATCCACTTACGCGATGACCCAAAAGCGTCAGTATCGCATAAAACAGGGCAGAAAGGACAATACCGGCCCTGAAAAGAGTCTTTGGGGAAGTTTTTCTGGCAAATTCAACCAATAAAACCGATATTGCCATCAGACCCAAATACTGACCGATGCTGTAAAGCGCCATTTTGCTTATACTGCCACTCGCTATGTAAAAAAATAGGGAGACAAAAATACCGGAGGTGGCAAAACCGGCAATAGTAAACCCGCCGCTCCACAATACTTCCCGAGCCATAAGCGTTAATTTATGTTTCGAAGGCTTCATATCAATTGATCTCACAAACCGCTTTTTATTTTTATGATATCCCCACATAACGATAATAAGGATTTAATTACAGACAGCAAAGCATGCTAAGCGACATATCTGCATAAATGATAAGATAAAAACTTTTTCATATTAACTGTAAATAAATTAGTTTGGTTGCTGTTGCCATGCCGTTATATTCCTTCCAAAACGTATAACGGAACAAAGAAATAATTTTTGGCAAAAGAATTCTTATCCGAAAAGTTTACAAAAACAAATGGCTTTTTCGTGGAAAAGGATTTACCTGAGAATGGGGGCATCAAAAACATGGGGAAATATTTTGGAAAACCCAAAATTAAAACGCGACGACAGCATAATGAACAGCAGTTTTCTGCCGGAAGCCGATACCACGGTAACGGCCACGCCAAAGACCGAGCCTTTTTTATTTCCGCTGAGCACTGCAATTTTTTTTGTGCCTAAATTATTGAAATTTCCCTTCCATGCGACAATGCACAGATTCTTATGTCCGTCCAGTAATTTCCTCAAGCGCTTTTCTCTGTCATGTCTTACATAATGAAAAGTAAAATCTGCTACGAATTCTTTTGTGCTGAGGTACTTAATTCCCGCAAAGTGGGCTGCACTTCCCAGTGGCTCCCTGCCCGTCGGTATGGCCGTGAGACAGGAGGGCTGGGTAATTGAGCTCAAGGCATCGGAAGAAGGTGAGCATCCGGCGAGAACCGCTGCCGAAATCAACACCGCAACCAAAAAGGCGGTTTTTTTTGAGAGATATGCGCTGTCAGTTTTCATACTTTCTACCGTTAATTTACTCCATAAAAGCAGCGGGTTGACTGCCCTTACGACAACTTTGACGGTTGCCGGGCAATTCCCTGGATAGGGACGACAATATTTTGCCGTTTCCTGCAATTAATTTGCCGTTAAAAACGGCCTTCGATATCCGGTTCGCCGGCGGATTTACACCGGAATCCCTCCTTCGGAAACAAACGAATCCTGTTTGCGGAACTCCGGCTCTTTTAGGTTCCCCCTTTCATTTTTATTTTCCAAAAAGCGCAAGACCAGATAATCCAGCCAACCCAGCGGAATGTAGACCCAAAACGATATAATTCTGTAGAGCAGAACGGCCGCCACGGTGGTTGACTCGGCACCGCCAAAGGCCACAATGGCAACCGTCAGACTTCCTTCCGTCACCCCGAGTCCGCCGGGAGTGATGGGAAGGTTCTGCGCGAGCTGACCGGCACCGTAAGCAAGCAGCAGGCCGCGCCAGGGGATTGGGGCTCCCACGCTCAGAAAAGCGGCCGCCAGGCAGGAGCAGTCAAAAAGCCAGTTGCCAAAAGCAAAAAGTACCGTATAGATCAGAGAATTTTTATCAGGTTTGATGTCGCTAATTCTTTCTCTGATTTTCTCCGTCACTCTGCCCGGATCATGCCTGGGCCGGCGAATAACCCTGTGTCCTGCTTTCAGGGTATACATCACCAATTTGAAAACATACGTGCGCCGCCAGAATAAAGCAAAAAGCGCGGTCACCATCAAAAAAATGGCGGCTATCACATACAACAAATCATACGACGAGCTCTCTCCGTATGCTATCAGGGCACCGGCGGCGGCAAGGCACGCCAAAGCCATGGCTGTAAAAGCAAAGGAGGCAAAAAGCGTCCACCCGGCCAGAATGTCATCCGCACCTTTGCGTTTATATTGGCGGAAAATATACACGGAAGAAAAAGCCGGCCCGGCGGGCAGAGAACTCGATATCGTGAGAGCGGCAAAGCTCACCATGGTCATCCACAGTGGGGACACCTCCACGTCGGCTGACTTGAGCAACCGCAACTGCAAATAGGAATAACTTACGACGGAAAGCATCTCCCCGAATATGGCAAAAAGCAAATAGACGACGTTGAGATGCGACAGATACCGGAAAGCTTCGGTCACTTCGCCCTTGTCGCCGTTCAGGGCCTGAAGTGCCAACAAGCCTATGGTGACACCGGCCAGCCATCTCACAACAGGCCAAAAATATTTTTTGAATGCCGTTTTCACCTATTTGGCACCGCCTGGTATATGCTTTCCCAATTCCCCATCCCACTACCATAACGGCAAAATTACATCAGCTCTTGGCGCGCGTGGTCACGGGGGTACGTTTCCGCCGCCATCAAATCCCAAAGAAAAGATTGTGCCGCAGCGAAAAACAGAAAACCTGAGTTTATTCCTCGGTCAGAAAAGATTTGATCATTTCTTTAAATTTTTCTTCGGTTCTCTTTATTTCAAACCCGGCGGCATTTATTTTTCCTCTGGCAACAAGCTCTTCCCGTAAATTTTTATCTCCCAGCAGACAGTGAACGGCGGCGGCCATCTCATACGGGTCATTGTCGGAAAGAACGACGCCGGCATCAGCCACAGTTTCCGGCACCGCAGCCTGTCCGTAGGCAACGACCGGGATTTCATGGTGCATGGCTTCTATGAGCGGTACGCAAAAACCTTCATGCTCTGACGCCGACACAAACACATCACAACCCTTGTAGTATGCCACAAGCTCTTCGTTCGTGATCCCGCCCGTAAAAGTCACCGAGTCGGCTATGCCGATTTGATCCGTAAATTGCAACAATGCTTCTTTGTAGAGGGAGCCCATTTCCCGTCCGACGATATAAAGATGAGCTTCCGTGTCGTAGGCCTTCAGATAGCAATAAAATGCCTTGAGTAAATTGTGCTGGGCTTTATGAGGGGCAAGCTGTCCCACAAAAAGCCACTTTGTCCCCTTTTGCTCCTTCAGCGAGGAGAGCAAACCGGGACGCGGGACGGCCGACAAATTGCCGGGATCGATCATAATGGGCAGTATACCGACATTTCTGAAACCGTTTTGCCTCAATTCTTCGGCGTTGTATCCGGAGTCGGCAACGGCGGCAAAGGATACCTTGGACAGCGGAAGCATCTGCGATCTGCCGAGTACGGATTCCGCCGCCAGAGAGGGAAGCCACCTTGTGAAGAATTGGGAAGGAGCAATGTTATGATAATCGACGATTTTTGATCCTTTGGCCGCCATAAAATAATTTGCCGCCCTGCTTCCTATCGAATACTGATAGATCAAAAACCGTTTCCCGTCGTTAAACTTTTCCAATTCGGGAAGCTCTTGAACTCTGGCTTCACATCCCGGTCCGATAACGTCTACATATATTTCAGATTCAAAACCCATCTCACGGAGCAAACGCTGGATAGTAAAGGTGTGGTTACTCACCGCATCCTTTTCGACTATCGAGGGTATGACCTGATCTATTCTGGTTGGTGTATCCATAAATTATTGTCCTCTGCTGCAGTTATAGCTTATCCACGGTAAAGTCAAAGCCCGCGGATTGAGAAGTTGTCAACGTTTTTACCCACGACCAAGAGATCAACCGGACAACTTGGCTTTGACACTCTTGAGGGCCGTAATGAATTGGCGGGGCAGATATTTTTTGACGACAACCCGCAACTTGATCGATTTGTCAAAAATCTTTTGCGACAGCAAAACCGTTTCTTTTACCTGCTCGAATACGTCGTCGATATAATAAATATTTGTTTTTGGCAATTTTTCGTTGGAGATGTATTCGGCTTCCGCTTTAACCTTCAGCCGAAAAGCTTCCATATCAGCTTCGAATCTGTTGCCGTTTTGATCGGTTTTTCTGTTCATAATTTAGTCCCCATGTCGTTACTGAACAGATTCCAGCAATTGCGAGCCGTCGGCATCCGATACCCGCACCGCCAAAGGCATGGCCACAATTCCCGTGGCACGGCCCGGGTTCATGACCTCAAAATAAGCGCTTTGCTCGGAAAGATCCAGCACGACACCGCCGGAATCCCTGATGTCTACGTTCACCAAGAATCTGCCGTCCAGTAGGGGAACCTCAGAGAAGTCAAAACTTATTATTTTTTTACCCTGCTCCAAGAGGAGCCCGGAACGGGATGTGCCGGCATCGGAAGTAAACAGCATTCCTCCGGTTTCGTCGAGTACGCTCAGATTGAAAGAGGCTCCGGCAACTTTTTCTTTCACGTTGACTTCCACTCTGACTTCCAGGGGTTCGCCGGTCACAATGTAGGGCCTGTCTTTTTTCTCGGGATATTCGAAAGCTATCTCTTCAATCTGCACTGTTCTGTTCTTTACGGTAAAGATAGAGGAAGACACCCCGTCGGTCACGGTTTCCCCCACGTCGGTGGGTAAAGCAAAACCGGAGTCCACCAGTCTGTCGCGAAACGCCCTTATTGCCTCACCCGGCGGAGCGTATGTGATGAGTTCGCCGCGGTCTATCACCATAACGTCGTCACAAGTCTGGCGCATCATGTCAGGAGAGTGAGACACCACCACGATGGTCTTGCCGTCATGCTGGAACTGTTGGACCCTGTCCATGCACTTTCTCTGAAAACGTTCGTCACCCACGGCAAGCACTTCGTCCACCAAAAGAATGTCGGGGTCCACGTTCACGGCCACGGCAAAACCGAGCCTCACGTACATTCCGGAAGAGTAGTACTTGACTTGGTTGTCGATAAATTTTTCCAGTTCGGCAAAAGCCACTATCTCGTCAAAACGTCTGTCGATATCTTTTTTTGTAAAACCGAGAAGAGACGCGTTGAGATACACATTATCCCTTCCGGAGAGTTCCGGCTGAAAACCGGCTCCCAGCTCCAACATAGCCGCCAACTGTCCCCTTACAACGACGTCGCCGCTCGTGGGTTGCAGGATTCCCGCCAGACACTTTAACAGCGTGGACTTTCCCGATCCGTTCCGCCCCAAAATGCCTATAGTCTTGCCGGAGGGAATCTCGGCGTTGACGTCTTTCAGCGCCCAGAATTCCTCGTACGGCACATGACCGGCATGGATAACCCTTTCCTTTAGGGAGGTGTATTTTTCATGATAGAGACGGAAACGCTTGGAAACCCCTCTGATCTCAATAGCGGAAGTCATTTATTAAAGCTCCTCGGCAAAATTACCCTCGACGTTTCCAAAATACTTTACGGCCCCTATAAATACGCCTATGGCGACAAAAAGGACTATCACAAGCAATTCTACCAGGAAATGATAGGGATAAGTTGCCAGCACAATGGTGGTCACGCGGGTGTTTACGTATTTCAGGTGCCCGGACACCAATTTGGCCACGGGAGTCAGAGTCGTATAGCTGACGTGGCCGTAAAGCGCTCTTTGAAAAGAAAGCACAATGGATGTAACCGGATCGGCCAGATAAACCGCGGAAAGCCATTTTATGCTGGGGTGTCGCAAGAACAGGTCATAGACGGTGTTGTAGCTATAGATAATCGGCACACCCCAAAACCATGCCTGCAACAGCACCTGAATGAGATGCTCGATGTCTCTCAGCGAAACGTTCAGGGCCGAGAGAAAAATACCCACTCCGGCCGCCAGTATGATCAGGTCAATCAGACCAAATAGCACCAGGGGAAGATATGACCAAGCCGGCGCAAACTGGAAACCGGCAAGAAACAAAATCAATACGAGGGACTGCAGGCAAAAGAAAAACAGGGCTGTTCCCACTTGGGCAAGCGGCAAAACCTCCCTGGGAAACGCCACTTTCTTGACGATCCCGGCGGCACCGACCACAGAAGACGCACAGCCTTGCAATGCGGAGGCAAAAAAGTTCCAAACTATCAAACCCGAAAAAAGAAAAAGGGCAAAATCGGGAATGGAGCTCTTCAGGAAATACTTGAACACGACGTAATACACACCCAGGACAATGGCGGGGTTGAGCATTGACCATAAAAACCCGAGGGCAGATCCTTTATATTTTACTTTTAATTCTTTCCTGATCAAAAAAAGGAGCAACTCCCTGGCTTGCCAGATATTCAGCAAGCGGCTTCCCAGCGTAGTTTTGGCGGAAACCACTCTTGCCGGCAATTCCCCGCCCGACTGAGCGCTTGTCAATTTTTCGCTAGTCAACATATATAATTTTACACAACCTATCTTCGAACGATCTTTTCAGTACTTTATATTAGTAGCCCGGCCGAACAGACGACCTGATTTTCACCATAAGTATTTGTTCAAAAAGAACTTTCCATACCCGAAAACGGCTTATCTTTATCCCAAACGAGACAACCATAACCATTGCAAAGCCCGGTTGAAACACCAAAAGATTTATGCCCACAACTATATTACACTTTGCCGGATAAGGGTTCGCATCAAGAAACCGCGCATCGCTCCAAAAACTCATATTGTCAGGAAAACATCCGCATCAACGCCTGTGGGAAGAGTAACTTTGGCCAAAAAAGCATCTTTTCCAAAAGTTTGGGCACCCGGATAAGAGCGAAGGATGTAAAGTCATTTAAAATGGCAGCCGATAAATCAAAGCTAACCCTGATGGCCAGGATAAGGACATTGATCTCCTTGCCGGGAAGAGTAATTCATCTCGAGGAACAAACGGTCAACATCAATGACCGCCTTGAGCCGATAGAGGGCAGAGTCCTGTCATACTTGGATAAGATGCGCGAAGAATTGGCCGAAATGAGGGTGCTGATCTTATCCCAAAGCGACCAAAACACGGAAACGGCAGCCCTTCTCGGAGCCATATTGCAAGACTTAAAAGACAGGGTGGAAAACCTGGAGCGACTGACCGCGGATATGGGCTCCCGGACCCTTCCCCCGTCAGGCGGACCGGGTCATCCCAAAGAATAAAGCGATTCATGGCCGCCCGATATATGCAAAACGTCCGCAAGACACTAAACGGACCGGTGATAGCAGACATAGGAGCCCTGCAAAGCCCCTCGGCACGCGGCCGCGGCATAGCCAAATACATTCTCAACTTTTGTCTGGCATTGGAGAATGAGGCTCCGGAACTCGTTTCCGATTATCTCTTGGATCGGGATTTGCCCCCTCCGGGAGGCATCGGAGAGCTTTTGTCTTCGGGAAAAATCAGCCACGCACCCTCAAAACCAGCTTTTGCGGCGGAAGCAAAAATGTTTCTCTGCATGTGGCCCTTGGACGAAGACAGGCCCTTGGGCAAAATCATGCCCCCCGACGCAAAGAGGAACGGACTGGCGACGGCCGTCGTGGTCTACGATATGATACCCCTCTTGGAGAAAGAGTACACCCACCGTGATGCCGTCGACAAAGCCAAGTTTTTCTCCAGACTGGAAATCATACGCTCCGCCGACACTGTTTTTACAATTTCAGAAAAAACAAAACGTGACGTAACAGAATATTTTCACCTCAGCGAAGACCGGGTCGTCACCGTCGGCGCTGCCACCGACAAGACGTTTGTCCCGCTTACATCCGCCGGCCAACGCCTGGAAAAAGAACGGCTTCTCGGTCTCGAATTCCCCGGCCTGCGCCCGGGATACATCCTTTGCCCGACGGGAAGCCATCCGCGCAAAAACAACGAACGCTTGATAAAAGCTTTTCTGGCGTTGGACAAAAACCTGCGCCAAGACCGTCAACTGGTATTTTCGGGAGACCTTCCGGAATCCACGATCAACCATTTTCAATACATGGCTTCCCCCTCCGGCGACGGTTCCAATATCTTCGCCACGGGACAATTGCCGCAAGACCTCCTTACGGCATTGTATCAATGTGCCGCTTTCGTGGTCTTCCCTTCTCTTGCGGAAGGATTCGGTCTTCCCATAGCCGAAGCTCTGGCTTGCGGAAAAAGAGTGACGGCGTCCGCCATCTCTCCTTTCGACGAGTTGTTGGATCCGGAAATGCTGTTTGACCCCCTCGACACCGAAGACATCCGGCACCACCTCGCAAAAG
The DNA here is from genome assembly GCA_021796535.1 of Actinomycetes bacterium. GTDB lineage: Bacteria > Actinomycetota > Acidimicrobiia > Acidimicrobiales > Bog-793 > JAJZMK01. The sequence goes on from JAKABW010000008.1 coordinate 61,463, forward strand.
AACTGAAACATACCGGAGCAACGGAAGAAAAAACCGGCAAAGGACATCTCCCGGCCACCGTCAGCCGACAAACACCGGAACGGCTGAGCTCCTGGGAAGAGATAGGCAAAAAAACCGCCGCTGCAATTTATGCCGGTTTTGTGACTCAGCGACGCACGGTTGTCAGGAAGAAAAAACGCCTCGGTATCATAAGCCCGGTCCCGCCCGCACCATCCGGAGTCGCCGCCTATACTTACCGACTCATGGAAGAGCTTGTCAAATTGGGGGATTTTTCGATAACGGCTTTCGCGGACGGCCCTTTCCCGAGCGAGTACGGACAAAAAATACGGGCCCACACACCAAAGGGTGTTCCCGCCTATCAGTCATTTTCGCTTCCGATGGCAGAAGGTCTCCTCGGCGGATTTGATCAGGTGCTTTATTGTTTTGGCAACAGCCACCACCACCTTGGAGCCCTCACCTGTCTCCCAAAGAGGCCGGGGGTGGTTCTGGCCCATGACGTGCGACTGACCAATCTGTACAGACATTATCACGGACGTCCCGGCATAGCCCAAACGGGGCTTGCCAAAGACATCGAAAATATTTACGGCATCCGCCTGGAAGAGAGCCTGTGCAAAAATAACGAGCTTTCCCCATATGCCGTAGAAAAATACTCGCTGTTGCTTGCACGTCGGGTCATTGCGCTTTCCGAGTCGTATCTCGTGCACTCACTGGCTGGACGCAATCTGGCTCTTATGGATGCCGCACCGTCCGATGAAGACAAAATTTCTGTCATTCCTTTTGCTATAGAAAAAAATACCAGATTCGACGATCACTCCGATTGGGACAACGGCGAAGAACTTGCCTCCTGGCTCAAAGAGGTAAAAACCAGACACCTGATATCTCACTTTGGGATAGTTGATCCAATAAAAAATCCGAAACTCATCCTGGATGCGTATAAAAAATTGTTGTCCGTGAGAGACGATGCGGTACTGGCATTCGTGGGTCCTATAGATAAGTCTCTGTTGCGTGAATTGGAAATTTTTTCACAAAATCTGGGGGTGGATAAAAACGTAAAGTTCACCGGAAAAGTATCGGCTGCCGATTTCAACAGGTTCTTGGAGCAAAGCTCTTTGGCCGTACAGCCGCGAACAGACTTCAACGGAGAGGCTTCGGCGGCCGTAGCCAACACCTTGGCGGCAGGCATCCCCACAGTGGCAACCGATATGGGTTGGGTAAGCGACTTGCCTGACGATGTGATAATAAAGATTCCAAGCTGCATTTCGGATTTTGAGCTGTCGCAATTGCTGCTTGAACTGCTTTCTGCCGCCGGACGCCGCAAGACTTTTTCCGACAACGCCGTTTCCCATGCCTCAAAGTACAGTTTCAGCCACGCGGCACAGGTCCTCTCGGATCTGCTTCTTGAAACCTGTTGAAAAACCGGCGGGGACAGCGGTTTATTGAGCTGTCGGAATTTTTAAATCCCGTTTGCCAACTTCTTCAATACCGCCTTGGAGCGGTTATAAACGTATTTGGCGGTATAAAAAGAACTTTTCAACTCCCGCAGCGATGCTTTTGCCCCGACAGCCTGATTTTTCTCTCCGGTACCCAGAGAGAAATCGTTTGCCGCATCGGTCATTTGTCTGGCTCTGCCGGCCCGCAAATGCAGTAAATACGCAACCTGTTCGGAAGAAAAAGACGCTATCAAATCTTCGTCATATGCCCGTTCCGACAAATTCCCCGTATCGAAAAAAGAGTCGGCAAAAGGTTCGGCCACAATCACTTTCCCCATGTCGACATAAGGAAGCTCCCGTATCTGTGTCAGATCCTCTCCGCCGCGAACAACGATATGATCGAAGGAAGTCCAAAAGCTTTGCGCCGTTCTCCCTCCAATGCCGCCCGGCACCTGAATCGGCGTGTCGCATATCAGTATTCTGACCGGGAAAGCCTTTATGGCGAGAGCCGCCGCGTTCAGCATGACGGCACGGGGAACCCTCGTCAGGTTCGGAGAAAACGGCAATCCCGGTTCAAGGGAGAGGATCAGCGCTTTTGCTTTTTTTGCCTCCACTGTCAAGTGCGGCAACAGACCCGGACCGGTGGGAATTGTTTTGTCCGCCGCACTCCGCCGGTCCGGAGAGAGGATTCGGACGCTTTTGCCTCGCATCGCCAATTCGGCAGCGACGAGCCCCGTGTAAAGTCCGAATCCGCCGCCGGCGGGAGCCACGGTGCCGACAAGAACAAAATCTTCGCTCAGACCGGCAAGTAAATTCACAATATTGTTGTCAGTTTCCGTATTGATGCCGTTCGCGGTATTGCCGACTTCCATAGCCAACCTTTCCTTAACCACCGTAAACCAACTGATTTACGGCTGACAAATTTTGCAGAGAATCTTCCATCTTGTCTGTCACCTTGTCCCAAGTATAATTGGACAAAACATAAGCTCTTCCATTCTCACCCATCTGCGCCGCCAATGCTTTATTGGAACTTATCAACTGCAGACATTCCGTCAATTCGTAATTGTCGGCATATGTCAGACCGCCTTTCGAGCGTTCGCAATGCCAAGTCACGACTTCCCCGGCAGAAGAAGCCACGACCGGAGTTTTGGCCAGCCACGCTTCCATAACGGTTCGGGAAAAACTTTCGTTTTTGCTCGGCTGGGCCAAAGCCGAAGCGGCGCTGAAAGCATCGGGGAGTTCGTCCGCTTCCAGATATCCCAGATCAATGACATTATTTTTTAGACTTTCCGGTATATTGGGATTCCCCACACCGACTGTAATGAGATCCATTTTAAATCTTTGTGTTGCCAGGGCGGAAGCAAAAGATTTCATGAGGTTGTCCCAGCCTTTGCCTTCTTCCCGCCTTCCGACGTAAAGGAGGAATGGATTTTTCAACCCGTGCTTTTCCATAAATTTAGCCGGGTTGTACGAATTCGGAACCGCAACGGCGGCACCCGTCACTTCGTGCAAAGGAGACATCCGGGGTGCCACCCTGTGACACAACTGATGCTCCGGCTCGGACAAAAACCACAGTGCGGCGGCCTGAGTCAACGTCTTTTTGACGATTCCCAGCCTGGCATAAGGTTCGTCGTGCAGACAGGGCATGATTACTGATTTTTCTTTGACAAGCCCGGCGCAAGCCAAGGTGGACCAAAAAAGATACGGGGAGAAAACAACGGCGTCATAACGTCTTTGCTGTGAAAGCAGATACAGATAAAGCCCGGGGGCTCTGAATCTTTCGTTCAGCCAAATGTCTTCTTCGGTATCGGTAAGCCTTTCGCCGGCGGAAAGCCGGTCCTCTATTTTGGCCACTGCCAGGCGTCTCTTTTTGGTAACCGTCTTAAATCTTCTTACTTCCAGATCAACATCGGTAAATACTTCTTCCGGAAATTCGTTTGCCCAGCTGAAATGACTTTTGGCGCATGTTGTGAGGATTTCAACCCGGTGCCCACGCTGTGCCAAGCCGTGAGCGGCTTCCGCCATAACGGCTTCCGAACCCCCCACGACATCCCTGCCGTAGCGGGGAGTGACAAAGGCCAGTTTCAAAGAATTTTTATTTTCCCGCACGACGCTTCCTCCTAATAGCCTTATAACTTTTCTAGCCTAAATCTTATTCGCTAACGTAATAAACTGGCAAATAAATAATTATGCATATCCAAATCGGCAAACACAGGTGAAAATCTTGACGTTTTGTAAAAAAGAAACCCATCCACGTATCCGCATGTCGGCTTGTATGATGTTTGTCACAATATCGCTTTTTATTTTATCTTCGATATTTTTGTCGCCGGCCGGCAAGGTCTATGCCGCCGGCCCCAAAGCGCTGCAAACCTTTACCTCGCCTGCCTGGACCGACACGGTGGGAGCCGAAGCATTGAGCTCTCCCACCACGGCGGTCATCGACAATGTCCAGGTGATAGTTTTCGGATCGGAAAACGGATACGTTTACATGCTAAACGCAGCCACCGGTCAGAATATGCCGGGCTGGCCGGAGCCGGTCGAAATAGCGCAGGGTCAGCCGACGGCCATAGAATCCAGTCCGACCGTCGCCTACCTGAACGGCAAAAACTCCCCTCCGACAATCATCATCGGGGCCGGTTCGACTTACGTGGCGGACCAACAGGGCGGCCTTGAGGCATTCAACGCCAACGGCACCGTCAAATTTATATTCCACACTCTTGATATTTTCAACGAATGGACCAACGCCCCCTACCCTTCCGGCTACGACCAGGCTGTTTTTGCCACACCCGCCGTCGGGGATGTGCAAGGGAACGGCCGGCAGGACATAGTTTTCGGCTCCTGGGATCACCGCATCTATGCGCTGACGCCGAGAGGGAAATTGCTGCCGGGGTTTCCCATAAACAACCAGGACACCATCTGGTCCTCCGTCGCCCTTTATCACGTCCACGGACCGAAAAAGGCAACCGATATCTTTCTGGGCGGAGATTCCACCGGACGGCGCGGTTGTTACGGAGGCTGGATTATGGACTACGCCTTTGTCGGCGGCCAAGAACGCAGAATGTGGGAACACTGCGAAAATCAGACTGTCTGGTCGAGCCCTGCTGTCGGAGTCATCAACGGAACGGGAAAACCGGCCGTTGTCGTGGGAACCGGATTCGGAGAAACGCCTCCCTACAAATCAGACAGCTATAAACTCTTTGCATTTTACGCCAAAAACGGCAGACGAGTTCCGGGCTGGCCCGTCAAAACTGCCGGTCCGAGTTTCGGTTCTCCGGCAATCGGCTACCTGACGGGCAGCAAAATTCCCGACATAGTGGATACTTCCTGGTGCGTTGCCTGCAGCGGTGCCGGTTACCCAAATCAGGGGGAATCGAAAGTCTATGCCTGGACCGGTACGGGACGGTTGCTGTGGTCTCAAACGCTCTTGGGAAGCAACGACTTCTCCTCCCCGATCCTCGCGAACCTGACCGGTCAGGGCGAAAACGACGTTATGGTCGGATCCTCGGCCGGGCTCTACCCGCTTTCCGGGCAGAACGGAGATTTTTTGTTCGGGACCACCATGACCTCGGCAATCAACAACTGCTCTTTGCAAAGCACTCCTCTGGTAACTTACATTTCACCGCAACTCAGCGGATTGGGAGCGGGGTCATCATCATCCGGGTCCGGACAAAGCGGCAATTTATTCGGCTGGCACGTACTTGAAACCTGCGGTGGGCCAAAAGAGGTCTCGCCTTCCGGAAAAGTTTTTTCATACCCTCTGCCGAACATACCTTCCATAACACCCGCTTGGCCGATGTGGAGACAAAATCCAACCCACACCGGTGTTGCAACCTCGACAATAAGCGGCAGGGGGTAAAAGCGGCAGAAATTGAATAAGCCGCGTTCTCAAAAAATCAGCGTTCCAACGCCACCGAGTGCTCGATGACTTTGTCGATGAAACCGTACTCGAGCGATTCTTGGGCCGTAAACCACCTGTCTCTGTCGGAATCCGCTTCGATCCGTTCCACGGGCTGACCGGTGTGAAAAGCGATGCGTTCCGCCATCATCTTCTTCAGGTAAATAATCTGCTCCGCCTGAATTGCGATATCGGCGGCTTGCCCCTGCATCTGACCTGAAGGTTGATGCATCAAAACACGCGAGTGAGGCAACGCATAGCGCTTGCCTTTCGCCCCGGAACAAAGCAGGAACTGACCCATGGAAGCGGCAAGACCCAAACAAACCGTGGAAACATCGCACTTGATATACTGCATCGTGTCATAAATGGCCAAACCGTCCGTCACTGAGCCGCCCGGTGAATTGATATAAAGCGATATATCCCGTTCGTTGTCTTCGGCGTCCAGCAGGATCAACTGAGCGCATACCAAATTGGCCGATGTTTCGTCAACCTGCGTTCCCAAAAAAACTATTCTTTCCTTCAGGAGACGTTGGTAAACGTCTCCCATCATGGGAGAGGCATCTCCGCCTCTGGCCGATATCGACATAGACGCATTTTCCAAAATCGTATGCGCCTCTTTTGTAGTTTTCACGCTAGCCATATGAGGATAAGGTTAGCTAAAATATTGAAGCTTCGGTTCATTTTTTACCGAAAAGATGCCCGAACCAAAAAATAGCCGCAGCACCGTTTTCATTTGCGTTTCGTTTGCGGCAAAAAATATTTCGTTTACATAATTGCCGATTTTACTTTTCATCTTGTTGTAACCTCTAATAGCACTCCACACAGGCGGGCGTGGCGAAATTGGCAGACGCGCTGGGTTTAGGTCCCAGTCCTACGGGGTGGAGGTTCGAGTCCTCTCGCCCGCACTCAATACGACTCCGCACCGGCCTACAGACACCGGGCACGGAGCAGATCTTTGTGAGCTTACGAAGGACGCTTAAAACTCGGTTACACCGCGCTTTAGAAGCTGTGATCACCCTCTTGACGCAACTGGCGCGATTGCAAAGCGGCATGCTTTCCGATATCCATACCGCATGATGCCGACACCGCCGTGCCGGAGCCCAGCGGATGGCCCTGTTCAAAAAACCGCCCGATACCCCAAAGGCGACGGATGCGTCAATGCGGCGTGCCGTTCCCGGGAGGCCGCCGCTTTATCTCCGCTTCTCCGGAAAGAGAGAATTCGGCCCACTTGATGCCGCGTTGCACCCAACCGGCGCTGACCTCAACCGCGTCAAGACACAGGGGGCGAGATTGCTTCCCGCCGGCAGACAGAGACAAGGCGAACGTAACCTGCGGCACACGATCCAAATGGGCATCTCCGGGAGTTTTGACGGCTTGCGGCGGACACGCATAAAAGGAAATGAGCTCTTGAAAAACCATATTGCACTCCGGGCCTCACTTTGTCCGGCAGCCCGGTCACTTTTTATCAAAAAATTGCCGGATGACTGTTATCAAAGAAAAAAGTTTGGCCGATTCTGTCAATCCGCGCACACCGGATCTCCCCTGTCCGCTCCCGACGACTTGGGCTTCGAATGGCAGTTGCCGAAGAGGAATCCCGACGACTTGAAATGCGCAAATATGGAGGTCCTCGACCGGCCAAGCCAGTGTCATGCCGACCGTCGTCCGGATAGCGGACTTCCGTACAAAGCCGTTTTGTTCACGGTCTGCATCTGCTTTACAGATAAATATTTGCTTGGAGATGCATGACGGTGCTTGCTTAGTATATAAAATAACAAAAAATTACAATTAGCCGCCAACAGACAAAAACTTATCGGAATACAGACGTAATTTAAAGTTAAGAACATAAAAACGAAACAGTCCGTTTATGATCGGAATATATGATTTTTACAAAAATATTTAAGTAGAAACGTTACAGACCCAAAGGATAAAATGACAACATCTGCACCGGAACAGGATCAAAACCGTTTAAATGCCGCCACGATAGCATATTTTTCCATGGAAATAGCCGTCAGCGATTCTCTGCCCACCTATAGCGGAGGACTCGGAGTGCTGGCCGGAGACTTTTTGCGTTCGGCCGCCGACCTGGGCTTGCCTTTCGTGGGGGTAACCCTTTTGTATCGAGACGGTTACTTTATGCAGCATGTCGACGAAAACGGCAGACAGACGGAGCGACCGGTTCAATGGTCGCCGGAATCCCTATTGGAACGCATCGACCAGACCGTCGACATAGAAATAGGCTCCAGAACCATCTCCGTCGGTGCATGGCGCTATGTAATTACCGGGGAAACGGGACACAGGGTCCCCGTATACTTCCTGGACACTTCGATCATCGGAAACCATCCAGACGACCAAGAAATTACAGACCAGCTTTACGGCGGCGACCAGCGGCACAGACTGCGCCAGGAAGCGGTGCTGGGACTGGCCGGCTCCAACATATTGCCTTTTCTCGGCCATGACAACATAGCCGTTTACCACATGAACGAAGGCCACTCTTCTTTTCTGACTCTCAACCTTTTGGAAAAAGAGATAGCTAAGAGACCGCCACAAAATCCGGAGACACAGCAAAATCCCGACAACGACAGGCCCGCCAGAGCGGACATGGCTTACGTCCGCTCCAAATGTGTGTTTACCACGCACACCCCCGTGCCGGCCGGCCACGATAAATTTCCCCGCTACCTTCTCAGGGAAGAATTGGGAGACAACACAGAAAAGCGCTTGGATCAGTTGGGCCTGCTGAGCAACGACGAACTAAATATGACGGTGCTGGGAATGTCGCTTTCCCATTACATAAACGCTGTTTCCCTGGAACACAAAAACGTCACCAAAGGCATGTTTCCGGAAACAGAAATTACCTCAGTTACCAACGGAGTACACGCAATCCAATGGACCGCCCCCAGCACCGCCAAACTCTTTGACCGCTATATCCCGGGTTGGAAGCAGGAAAATGCCCTTTTGCGCTACGCTGCATCCATACCCTTGGAAGAGCTGGAACTCTCACACGAACAGGCAAAGAGGGCACTGTTACAGGTAGTTCTGGAACTGACCGGCAAAACGCTGGATCCGGACGCTTTAACGATAGGACTGGCCAGAAGAGCAACCCCGTACAAACAAACGGATCTGATTTTCCGGAACACAAAGCGTCTGTCGGAGATATCGGAAAAAGTGGGAAAAATTCAAATAGTGTGTTCCAGCAAAGCCCACCCCGCCGATGACCCGGGGAAAGCCCTGATCGAAAGGATCTTTGCCGCGGCCAAAGAACTCTATCCTTCCGTAGAGGTGGTGTTTTTGCCGAACTACAACTTAAGTCTGGGCGTTTTGCTGAGCGCCGGCACGGATCTATGGCTCAACAACCCCACAAAACCCTACGAAGCCTCCGGCACAAGCGGCATGAAGGCGGCACTCAACGGCGTTCCGAGCCTCTCCACGTTAGACGGTTGGTGGATAGAAGGTTGCATAGAAGGCATGACCGGCTGGGCCATCGGGGGAAGGGACTACAGCTCCACGGAAGAAGACGCCGAAGCCCTATACGACAAGCTCGAGCTGGACGTGGCACCACTGTTTACTTACGAAAGAAGCAAGTACCTGGAAATTATGCGTTCCACCATAGCCATAAACGGTTCTTGGTTCACTTCGGCAAGAATGGTAAGGGAATATTCCGTCAATGCCTACAGGCTCGTGGAAAGACGCAGAGCACCAATAGACCACGGGCACAGCCACCTGATCGAAAGACGCTTAAAAAGACAGACACCGTAAACGCCGAAGCGGCGACCGTTGACGTTCGGCGGCCCGGCTTCCGGATTGCAAAAGCTTTGCCGACGATACCGCTGACTCCGGTGGCGCACGCCGTTTTTTATGGCAGTCCTCATCCGATCCGGGATCTGGATGCACGTTTTTCGTCAGCCGGTGGTGGTTGTGGTGCCCGACATGAATTGTTGCAGCGAAGAGATAAACCTGTTGACGTCGGCAAATATCGCGGCATAGCCGGAATTTCCGTACCGTATCAATTGACTTGTGGCAATCTTCTGATGAAGCGTCTGTGAATTGCGCGGCGGAAAAATTCCGTCTTTACCCCCGACAAGGATCAACGTCGGCACGTTTATCAGATGCAGTTTATCGTAAGTAAAGTTATCGGAAAAAGCCTGCTTTGCCAGGTTGTGCCACACAGAGACCCCGGATGTCTGCAAAGTATCAGTTGCGTAATCCGTCAGAGAACTCAGATAGGCGCTCGCAACAGAACGCTGAGCAGACGTGAACCAAGAACTCATGTGTTCGGCGGCATCGGCCGGGACTTGGCCGAAAACCGACTTTTTGCCCCCGGCGGTGCTGTCGGCAAGTACCAATCCCCCCAGGAGGCCCGGATGCGTTTCGGCCACCCTTGCCGATATGGTGCCGCCGAGACCCCAACCCACCAGTACCGGGCTGTGTAAACCCAGAGCGGCTATAAAACCGGCCACGTCATTTGATACGTTTGTTAAATTCAATCTCTGATCGGGCATCGGGGAATATCCCGTACCAGGCAAATCGAATATGACCACGTGAAAATTCTGCTCCAAGGCGAGCAACAGATTCGGCGACCATGTAGTCATGGTGCTGTTCTGTCCCCCCACCAACACAATGCTCTGACCCTGTCCAAAACTCCTGTAACCTACCGTGATCAATCCGGCACTCGGCAACCCCAAGGGCGGTTTGGGGGAAAGCGTCAAATCCCCGGCCAACAGGGGAAGAAATTGGATGCGGTTGACCGGTCCCAGACTTTGCACCGGCCCCCAGGGGTAAGTGCCGGACAAGACCTCCGACGACGGCAAAGCCGACGACGCGACCGTGGAAGTCGTCAGCCCATAAATCGGGTTGGTCGTCACGGTCACGGGAAGAGATGTCTTTGCCGTACCGGAAGAATGATTCTTTGCGTTCGACTGCCCGGGTTGTGAAGATTTTCCCGGTTCTCCGGGGCCTTTTCCGGCATTGTTTGAACCGCCCTGTGCCGGGACCGGCGAAACCGACGGTTTTATATGCACAATTTTTGCCAGGGAATTGTTGCCTCCGGCACAGGACGCCAAAAGCAACCCGGCGGCGACCAAGAAAATCAAAAACGACTTATCCAACCTCATATTCTTCCAATCGGATATAAAACATACCTTATCAAATACTTTTTTTTAAGAAACATCATCACAACCGAGCATAACTCATATTTATCGATACCATAAAACTACCTCAAGACGTCCGCAAAGCAACGTCGGTGTGATCAGTGATCCGACCGCAGGTGCACGACGTCTGCCGCATCCACGGCAACCGTCTGACCCTCCGTTTCGACAAGCAAACGCCCGTATCGGTCTATATCCGAGGCATGACCTTTAACGATCCCGTCACGGAAGTGAACGCGGACATCTTGACCCACCGTGACGCATCTGGATCTGTATTCCTCCGCTATGGCACCGGCGGCGGACGACAGCGATGCGTCTTCTTCCGCACCGGCGGAGTTCCGGGGGAAATCCCGTCCGGTTTGTTCGCTTCGGACGGAAGCGGCCGACCAATGAAATAAAAAATTTTCGTATCTTTCGCGGATGCCGTCCAAAATGTGTTCCAATAAAATATTTTTATCCGGAACCCTCGTCGTAATTTCTTCCAAGGTGGTGGGCAAAAGAGCAATTCCCGGATCGATTGCTGCCTTAAACCCCGCCGGCCAAAAGCAATTGATGCCAAAGCCTACCACAAGTGCCGAATTGACATTTCCGCTTTTTACCCCGGGGGTTACCACTTCCGAAAGCAGGCCACCCAATTTCTTGCCGCCGTATACGATATCGTTGGGCCACTTGATACCGCATAAAACGGATTCGACTTTTTCCAAAGCATCCAATATGGCCAATGAAACAACAGTCGGAATAACATAAAAAGAACTCACGGCAATATCGGGCCTAAAAAGCACGGAACAGAGGAGACCCCCCGCCGGAGGAGATTCCCAGATCCTGTCGGCTCTGCCCTTGCCCGAGGTCTGATAGTCGGCCACGCATACGGTTCCCTCGGGTGCACCTTGCAATGCCTCCGAAACCAAAAAACGGTTGGTCGAATCAATGGTGTCAAACCTAATTACGTTATTTTTGAAGTCCATCAATATTTCACAATACATATTATTGCGGCTGTGTTTTGAGTAAAGTAATAAAGACACTGCTAAACGGTCAATTGGCTTTGCAAACGGCCTTTTGTCGGGAAAGGATTCTCTTGTTTTCCAAGGTTCTCATCGCCAACAGAGGTGAAATAGCAATACGAATTGCCAGGGCATGCCGGGAACTTGACATCAGATCGGCGGGTGTTTACAGTAAAGCGGACGCCGATTCCGCACATCTGCGTTTCACGGACGAGGCTTATTCACTCGGCTCCGAGTTGACAAAAGATACCTATCTTAATCCTGAAAAAATTGTCGGGACTGCCTTGGATGCGGGAGCAGACGCCATTCACCCCGGTTACGGTTTTCTGTCGGAAAACCCCCGTCTCGGTATTTTGGCAAGGGAAAACAATATAAAACTAATTGCTCCGGAACCGGAAACAATCGAACTCATGGGGTCGAAATTGTCGGCACGCTCCGTTGCGATCAAGGCCGGCATTCCCGTGGTGCCGGGAACCGACAAACCCGTTACTTCCCATCGGGACATTATAGATTTCGGGGACAAATACGGCTGGCCGGTAGCCATCAAGGCCTCCTACGGCGGCGGCGGAAGAGGCCTCGTGGTTGCCTACGGGCCGGAGGAAGCCCAGCAAACATTGGAGAGGGCCAAAAGAGAAGCCGCGGCCAGTTTTGGGCTTGACGAAGCCTACCTGGAACGCTACTTGGCAAAACCGCGCCATATCGAAGTGCAAATTCTGGCAGACAGCCACGGAAACGTTGTGGCCGTGGGCGACAGAGACTGCTCTCTCCAGAGAAGACATCAGAAATTGATGGAAGAAGCGCCCATCCCATTCATCACCGAGGAAATCCGAGAATCTATCCTCTCCGATGGGGAGGAATTGGCTAAACACGCCGGCTACCTGGGTGCCGGCACCATAGAAATGCTCTACGAAGACGAAAAGCATTATTTCCTGGAAATGAACACCAGGATTCAGGTGGAGCATCCCATTACGGAAATGGTGACGGGGATAGATTTGATACAGGCTCAAATACGCATCGCCTCGGGAGAAAAACTTTGGTTTGACAGATACCGCCATCAAAACCGCGACACACAAGACTCCTCCGTCCAAATCGTCAGACAATACGGACATGCCATCGAAGCCAGGATCAACGCCGAAGATCCTGCGGGGGGCAGTTTTGCCCCTTCGCCCGGTCTCATTACAAAAGCGACATACCCGCTGGGTCCTTTCGTACGGGTAGACGCGGGTTACTATCAAAACGATGTGATGCCTTCCCAATTTGACAGCCTGCTGGCAAAAGTGTGCGCGTGGGGCATAACCCGCGATGAAGCCAGACTGCGTCTTCTGAGGGCTCTCGAAGAGATGAGTATCGAAGGAATACACACGACAAAAGAGCTGTCAAAAGTCCTTCTGAAACATAAGGACTTTACAGACAACACCCACACCACCAAAACGGTCGAGAATGATTTTGACTATTCTCTGATCGGCGCATCCGAAATTGTCGGGATACCCATCGGCGAAACCGACGGCGCTTTGGTAAAAGACATTGCCGTAGAAATGGATGGCAGAAAGTACGACGTCAAAATCCGCCTGGACAAAGATCTTATTGCTTTGGCTTCCGGCAATGCCGTTTCCGTAAAAACGGCTTCAGGGAAAAAACCGGCAACCAAAAAAACCGATTCGTTGCAAATTACACAAGGCGACATAGCCTCACCCATGCAAGGCACCGTCATTTCTTTAAACGTGACGCAGGGGGAAGCTATTGCGGAAGGACAGCTGGTCTGCATCATCGAAGCCATGAAAATGGAGAACCCCCTTTACAGCCCGGTATCGGGCACAGTGACAAATTTGTTTGTAGGAGCGGGAGACAGTATCATCCAAGGCAGCCTGATAGCACAAATAGAACCGTGAGGCTGTCCCGTTCTTGAGCCGGTCTCCCGGTAAAACAGCGCAGCACAGAAAAGACAATGACATGGAAGAAGAATTGCAGGCCGAAAAGGACAAAAACCTGGCGTCCTCCGCCGTCGATCTGTACAGCGACGAGCTGAAGGAACTTTCTCACGAAATACATCACTTAAAAGAAGTCTCCTTTCGGGAAATATCTTCAGCAAACGCCTGCCGAAATATTTTGGAAAAACACGGCTTTGAAATCACATCCCCGGTGGCAGGCCTCGAAACGGCTTTTTGCGCCGAAATCGGCGACGGGGAATTGGAGTTCGGCATATTTTGTGAATACGATGCTCTCCCCGAAATCGGACACGCCTGTGGACACAATATCATTGCCGCTTCGGCGGTGGGTGCGGCTTTGGGCCTGAGACGACTCACGGACAGCCTGAACATAAAATTAAAAGTCTTCGGAACGCCGGCAGAAGAAGGCGGCGGAGGCAAAATTATCATGCTGGAAGCCGGTATGTTCGACAGCCTGTCGGCGGCCATGATGGTACACCCATGGCCCGTGGAACTGATAGAAATGCCCTGCCTGGCTGTTTCGCACATAGACGTCCACTATTTTGGAAAAGCCGCACATGCTTCTGCTTTTCCGGAAAACGGCAAGAATGCCGCCGACGCCATTACCGTGGCTCAGGTGGCAATCGGACTGCTGCGCCAGCACAGCCGCCGCTACGACCAGGTACACGGAATTGTCACCCACGGAGGAGCGGCTCCCAACATCATACCCGACCACACCGTTGCCAAATACTACATACGCTCCGAGACGCTGCAAAGACTATCCGTCTGGCAGAAACAGGTCATTGACTGCCTGTCGGCCGGCGCCTTGGCCACGGGCTGCGAAATGAAAATAGAAGAACAAAGCCCCGCCTATTCCGAAATGCGATCGGACGAAGTTCTGACGGGGATTTATCAGAATAACGCGGAGCGGCTTGGCAGGCATTTCCAATCGCTTGAAAACCAGCCGGCGGCTTCCACCGATATGGCCAACGTGTCTCTCCGAATCCCGGCCATCCACCCGACTCTAGGTCTTGACTGCGCCCCGATCGTCAATCATCAAGCCGAATTCGCCGCTCAGTGTCTGACGCCGCTGGCTGACAAAGCCATGCTGGACGGGGCAAAAGCCATGGCCCATACAATCGTCGACGCCGCTTCTCTGCCTCAGGCAAGACGGTACCTGACGGCAAAAATATCGGAAAGAAAAAACGGCGTCAACGAATAGGGCTCTCGGCTTTTGCCGTCACAAAACCGTCAGGCCACGTGGGCATGGGGCATGCACAGATCGTCGTATTCGGCAATGACAATCTCTTGTGCAGCCTCCCCGCATGCCGGACAATTCGGGTCTCGGCGGACTTTAAAGATTCTGCTTTCTTCGGTCAAGGCGTCATAAGCCAAAAGTCTGCCCACCAAGGGCTCGCCTATACCCAGCAACAATTTGATTGCCTCAACCGCTTCGAGGGATCCTATGACACCGCAAAGCACACCCAATACGCCGGCTTCCGAGCAGGAAGGGGCCAGTTCCGCGGGCGGCGGTTCCGGCACCATGCATCTGTAGCAGGGGCCGTTATAAGGGTCAAAAGAGGTTACCTGACCTTCGAACCGGAAAATCGACCCGTGCACAACCTTGGTCTTTGTGAGCAAGGAAGCGTCGTTTACCAGATAGCGGGTCGGAAAGTTGTCGGTACCGTCCACTATCAGATCGTATTCTTTGAATATTTCCAGTATGTTGTCTTCTCCCAGCCTTACCGGGTAAGTTATGACGTTTACATCCGGATTCATGGCGAGGATAGTCTGCTTTGCCGATTCCACTTTTTGCATACCCACCCTGTCCATGTTATGCAATATCTGTCTCTGAAGATTGGAGGCGTCCACCACGTCCATGTCCACGATGCCGATCGTGCCGACACCGGCGGCGGCAAGATAAAGTGCGGCCGGAGAACCGAGACCTCCGGCCCCGAGCAGAAGGACTTTGGAGTCCAACAATTTTTGCTGGCCCTTTTCCCCAACTTCAGGAAGCAACAAATGCCGCTGGTAACGGTTACGCTGATCTTGGGTCAACGTTCTGGGTATGCGCCAGGGCCGGTTCTCGTCTTTCCACCTGTTGAAACCGCCCACCAACGAGTATACGTTCGTATATCCCATTTCGCTTAATGTTTTGGCGGCAAACGCGGAACGCACCCCTCCGGCGCAATAGACGATAATCGGGGCCGATTTATCCGGTATGGCATTTTCCACGTTCAATTCCAAAAATCCCCTCGGGATATGGATGGCGCTGTCAACCGTGCCCTGCTCATACTCCTCCGCCTCGCGGACATCCAAAAATACACTTTTTCCGAGTTTGGCCGCGGCTTCCTGAGTTTGTATTTCTTTAATCTGACGTCTTGTTGAACTAAAAATTTCTCTGAAGGTAGGCAACCCAAATTCCTTTCGATAAGACCGATGCTTATATATAGATTACATTATTTCAGAAATCTAAATACTACTAAATCAGTCAACATTACTACATTGACAACAATGAAATCCGGGAAGTATTCCCGGATATGACATAAGTCAAAAATTAATTTGCCGGCCGCCTATTAAAAGTCGGACGGCAATTGCTTTCAGTCTTGGTAGACTGCGCAAATGGAGTTTAGCGAAGTCGCTTTAAACCGCAGAATGACGAGAGACTTTTCGCCAAAAAAGGTCCCCCGGGAAACAATTGTTGCGGTATCCAAACTTGCCCTCACCTCTCCGACTGCCGGCAATTGCCGCGGAGTGGAAATGCTGATCCTGTCCGAAGAACACCCTCTTGCCGTATTTTGGGCATCGTCCACCACGAAGCAGTGGAGAGAAAAGGGAGGCAAATCCGGAGTAAAACGCTCTCCGGTCATTGTCATCCCGCTTTACTGCACGGAAAAATACCTGAAGCGATATGCCATGGACGACAAAGCGAACTCCGCTCTCTACAAGAAAACGGCGGATCGCTGGGAAGTCCCTTTTTGGATTACGGACGTATCGTTTGCCGTCATGACGCTGCTGCTGGCCGCACAAAACTGCGGCCTCGGAGCCCTCTTCTTCCAATTGCACCGGCCGCCAAGGAAAGTATTGGACTCGCTTGGCGTGCCCGAAGGATACGGAACCATAGGAGCCGTAGCCCTGGGCTACGCCGATGCCGACCCGCCGACGGGGCTCCCGCCCAACGGCCCAGACGCATGGATTTTGCCGCCCGGAAACGACGCCCGTATTCATATTGATTCCTGGTGAGACAGAAACGGAATTTTTATCCGTTTACCGGCCATATGTGACGGACACTGTTTTGGTTGCGGTCCAATAAGTCTTTCAGCGCATCCGGCGTGAGTGGCCTGGAGTACAAAAATCCCTGTCCGTAATCGCACTGTTCTCTTTGCAGTTCGGTCAGCTGAGACTCGTCCTCTATGCCTTCGGCGAGAGTGTCTATGCCGAGGGTTTTGCCCAGCTGGACCAATGTTCTGATCAATGCATGACCCTCCGGAGAGCCCGCCACCTCCTTGATAAAGCTGCCGTCTATCTTGAGCGTGTCTATCGGCAAACGCCTCAGATATGCCAAGGAAGAATAGCCCGTGCCGAAGTCGTCTATGGCGATGCCGACTCCCAGCTGCTTAAGTTCACGCAAACGCCTGCTCATCATGTCGGCATCCCGCATCAATATGCCTTCGCTCAAATCCAGGACCAACAGACCGGCGTCCAGCTTGGAAGACCTGAGTACGGCTTTGACGTCTTGTATGATCTCGCCGGAATCCAATTGCTGGCCGGATATATTCACGGAAATGGGAATGGGATACCCCTGGTTTGCCCATGCCGCAGCCTGTCTGCAGGCAAGTTGCAACACATAGGTTCCGATTTCTCCGACGACTCCCGTCTCTTCGGCAAAAGGAATAAAGTCGATGGGGAAAAGTACGCCGTGTTTTGGATGGCGCCAGCGCACCAAAGCCTCGACACCGCTCACGCTCAATGTCTTGAGGTCAAAAACCGGCTGGTATTCCAGGAAAAATTCGCCGTTGGTAAGGGCCGTCCGCAATTCCATCTCGTGGGCCATACGCTCTTTCAAAGCCTGCTGCATTTCCGGCTTAAAGAGCTTATACCGAGACTTTCCTGATTGTTTTGCCTGATAAAGAGCTATGTCTGCATCTCTCAACAAATTGTCGGCGTTCTCTCGGTAACCGATGGCGATGCCTATGCTTGCCCTGACAGAAAGCATTATTTGCTCTTTTTCATCCAGAATAAACGGTCTCGATAAGATACCCAAGATTCTGTCGGCAACTTCTTCCGGACTGGCTTCCCCGGAATGGTCTTCGAGGAGTACGACAAATTCGTCGCCGCCAAGCCGTCCGACCGTATCGGAAGGTCTTACGGCTGCCGTAAGCCTGGAAGCCACCGCAACAAGGAGCTGGTCCCCTCTTTGGTGACCCAGGGTATCGTTGACGTCTTTAAAGTTGTCAAGGTCGATAAACAAGACCCCCACGTCCATATCTTCGCGTTTCGTACGGGCCAACAGTTGCGTGGCCCTGTCTATGACCAGCGCCCGATTCGGCAAACCAGTCAACGGATCGTGAAGCGCCATGCGCTTTAGTTCACCGGTTCTCTCGTCCACCAGTTCATATGCTTTTTCTCTTGTTTTGGCCAGCATGCGAATGAGAATAACCAGGGCGGCAGTCAAGATAAGTCCCAAAAGGGTAATGCCGGCGCCTTGGATAAGGGGGCCGAACGAGGAATTTCTGCTGAAATCAACCTGCCAGACGGAGTCCACATCCAACGAAATATTGATGGCAAAAGGCCCCGAATTTACCGACCGATATTGACCCACTTTTGTCGTGCTGCCAGAAGTATTCAAATAAAGAGATATGCCGGTATTTGGTATTGTTTTTGCCACAAAACTAAGTATTTTGGCTACCGAAAATGCACTCAACACCCAACCCGTCAATTGAGACTGTCTGCCCGACAGAGTCGACGGCACGACATCGCCGCGGTACACGGGAGCGATCATAAAAAACTCTTTGGTGTATTTACCCACCGGAGGAATGACGACAAAAGTTGCCCTGTCCTCAGCCGTTGCAAACGCTTTGGGGAAAGGTGTGCCATTCAGGGAGGGATCGCAGTAATCAAAATTGACTTCCGTGGCATACAGAGGTTTTGCGGCCACATATCCGATTTTCATCAGACAGTAGCTCGACCTCGCTCCGGGAGGATAAACGGCATAAGAAGAAGGAGGCGGAACTTTTATTCCGTAAGGGGGGTCCTGGTACAGCTTGCTTGCGAAGTTGTACAGACCGGAGTTGGGAACCCTTACTATATACGAAAATCCGACGTTGCCGATAGATCTGGGTCCTATGCTGGTCGTACTATACCAATTGGCAAAAATTTTATTGGTAATGTTGGGGAAAGTGGTAATCAGAGCGCGTTCTGCTTCCAAATACCCGATGTCGCTTCGAAACGCCACACCGATTTGGTCCTGAGCCGCCGCCGCCTGCGCGTAAAAACTGCTTTTTTCCTGATTGCGGGCGGCCCTATACCACCCGAAACCTATAAAAAAGGAAATGATTACGCACAGAATAAGTGTTATGGCAAAAGGGGTCGTATACCAACGCTGTTTTGAATAAGACGACGTAAAAGTGATACCGCCGCGCCGGGCAAACCTGCCGAATTTGATATTCTTGGTTGCGAGTATCGGTGAGGTCGCATCCGCACCGGAATACCCCCCTCCCCGACTCATACAACCTCCAAAAAATTGTATTTCTTCACAAGTTTATATCCTTAAATCATATCGGTAGTTTTTCAGTAAAGTTCTTTGCAGTAAAAACTAACGGCAATATATGGCTTTATTTACCCGGCGAGGCCAAAAAGAGCTAAGTTCATAACATGATAAGTAACGGCCTTTTCCGGAGAGAACATGAAGGCAGGTAAAAAAGGGGGAGTATTATTGCAATATTATAGCAATCTTCCCCTGCCCAAAAATTACAAACCGTAAGCGGAGAGTAAAATATGAAAAAAACCCTCACAAAAGCCTTAATCGCCGACATCGGATCAAGTTCCGTACGCATTTTCTCACTTGAAGACAGCGGAAAAATGACTTTGTTTGCCAGCGAACAGCTCCGTACCGAACACCGCAAAGGAAATGCGGCAATAATTGACGTTTCCCCCCTCCCCGGCATGCTGATACGCCACATGACATCCTTCATCGAGGATTTCGGTCCCGTCGACGCCGTGGCCGTCACCAACCAACGGGCGACCGCCGTCATCTACGACGACTCCCTGCAACCTTTACAGGAAGCAATCAGTTGGCAGGACTTTCGGACAACAGGACGCTGTATGAGCCTGAACAGGCAAAACATCAGGTTGGCACCCAACCAAAGTGCCACCAAAATTGAATTTCTGCTGGACGCCATGGACCCCAAACGAACCGGCATCAACAAATATAAAGCGGGAACCCTCGACAATTACGCTGCCGCCGTCCTGTCGGGCGGGAATCTCCACATTACAGACCTTTCCAACGCAAGTCTCACGGGTTTAATAGACCGCGAACTCGGAATATATGACCACAGGGTTCTTGAAGCTTTGAAAATACCGGAAGAGATCCTGCCCCTGCCGGTCAGCTCAATCGGAGTGGTCGGATACGCCTCGGCTCTCCCAGGATCTCCTCCGATAGCGGCAATTCTTGGAGACCAGCAGGCATCCATGATCGGTCAGGCCTGCGTCGGTCAGGGACATATGAAAATTACATTCGGAACCGGCGCCATGGCCGACGTCAACACAGGTACCCGTTCTCTGTACAAAGACCTCCTGGGGCCCAACGGCTGCACGGAAATCATCGCATACAAGACCGCCGACGTTTGCTCTTATGCCATAGAGGCGATCGGACTCTCGGCGGGATCGGCCATAGACTGGCTGTGCGGGACTTTGGGCATTGTTGACTCCCCTTCCCAAATAGGACCCCTGGCGGAATCGGTCGGAGATTCGGGAGGGGTGTGTTTTGTGCCGGCCCAATCCGGCCTAGGCACCCCGGTGTGGGACTTTGGCGCCAAAGCCAGCCTCAGCGGCATCGGTCCGGGAACGACAAAAGCCGAGATAGCAAGAGCTGTGCTTGAGGGTATAGCAAACATTGGAGCCGACCTGATAGACGCCGCCACAGACGAAGCCGGCATCGGCGATCAAACATCTCCCTTAAAAGTAGACGGCGGCATGGCCGAAAACATTACTTTCTTACAGTTGTTGTCAAACATAACCTCCAGACAGATAAACGTCGCCCCTCACAGGGAAGCCACCGCTTACGGGGCCGGACTTGCGGCGCTGACGGCTGTTGGGGTTTACGGCGATCTTTCCGAGGCTGTCGCCGATTACGAACCGAGCATGATCATCAATCCGACAAAACGGGCAGACAGAACAAGATGGCTGGACGCAAGGGAAAAAGCCCGAAAAAATGTTCCCGCCTTGAGCGCAATACGATTCTGACACACCGCCGTCGGCAAACAACAACTCTTGCCGAGAAGATCCGGGGCTTGCGCAAACCCGGCGACCCATACCGCAATGCCACAGTTTATTTGAGTTTATTTGTAAACTTTTCTGATATGCAATGCCCCCGGACCGGCCAGACGGTCCAAAAACAACAGTCCGTCCAAGTGATCTATTTCGTGTTGAAGCGCTCTGGCTTCAAAAGCATCCGTTTCTATTTTTATCTCTTCACCGTTTATGCCAATGCCGGCAATTGCCAGGTTTTCAAAGCGGGTTACGTCGCCGGTCAACTCGGGGACACTCATGCAGCCTTCCCTCGCCGTAACGGGAGCATCGCCGGAAAGAATCTTTGGATTGAACAACACGAGTTCGCCGTGACAAGTTTTTGTCTTCTTGTGTCCAGTCACATTGACCGAAAACGCCCTCACGGAAACCCCGATTTGCGGAGCGGCCAGACCGACACAACCGGGGGATGCGTGCATGGTATCCAGCAGATCCCGGGCCAGAGTGAGGCAGAAATTGTCTATGCTTTGTACATCCAAGGCCGGTTTTTTATCAATTTCTTGGTGGGTGACAACCCGTTTAACAGACACGGTCAATCCTTATTACGTATGGGATTATGTATGGGAAAAAATATGACGAGTCAGCGGTATTTTTCAAAACTCCGCCGCCGCCTATAAGACATCGGGGGAAGCCGAAGATACATTACACGATACCCCCAGTTCCGAAGATACCCTGACCAGATTTTTTTCCAAATCCGCCGCCGAAGCGTCTTCGGGTAACGCTATGGTCATCACCAGGACATACGCATTGTCAACCAGCCTCGTTGCCAGGTCCACGACGGATGCACCGCTGTCCGCTATCTGTCCGACAACCGAACTGACTATACCTATTTTGTCCGCACCGTGGACTGATATGCAAAGATACTCCACCGCCCCGGATGAAGCATCGGCAACCGCCTGACTCGGCACGGCCGACGACAAATCATCCAGTGTTACCAACGAGACGTACAGCCCAAAATGTCCGGCCGTTTCCGCAAGTGCGTTCTCTATAAGTTTTTTGCTGTTTGTGTCTTCATATTTTTGGCCGTCCCCGGCGGGAGATGCGGGAGCTCCGTCGCCGGAAGACGGACAGACGGAAATGACCATCATGATGGAAAATTGACCGTGCAGGATCGTCATTCTGGAGTCTTCCAAATTGCATTGCAATTCCGCCAAAGATTTAGTGACGGACGCGACTATTCCCACCCGGTCTGGACCGTTTGCATACAAAAGGTACCGCTGCATTATTCAAAAACGCTTTCCGCCGACAGATCGGCGCCGGAAGAGGTTTTGCCGGAAAGACCGGACAGTCTGGGGAGAATGGCTTCCACCTCGTCTTTTGCCCTTGTTATTCTCTTATCAATTTCTTCCGCTATATCAACGGCACGCCTGAAATTTTTTTGCAACGAATCGATGTCTATTTGCCCGCTGTCCAATTGGTTGATAATTTTATCCAATTCCCAAATGGCCTGCTCATAAGATAACGACTCGACGTCAACGGCATTCGGATCACCTGTCACTCTGAATTTCCTTTCATTGTCTACCTCAATTGTCGGATACTATGTTTTTCACTTCGGCTTCAAAGGAGCCGTCAGACAGATAAACACTCAGAAAATCCGCCTGTGCCAGTTTCTGAACCGATTTTACGACTTTACCGTCGGCGCCTTTAACCAAAGACCAGCCTCTTGACATCTGATTTTTTGGATCCAAGGCATGCAAGAGTGTTTTTTTGTTCTCAACCTCACTAATTTTTTGGACAAGGCAATGTTTTGCACTCATCGTCAAAACACCTTTTTTCCCTTCAAGCACCAATAGGTTTTCCCTCAGCCGCCTGTTGCAAACTTCCGTAAGTTCTCTGACTTTGTCTTGATAGGCCCGCTCGTGCCTCTCCATGTTCCGCAATAAAACCGGTTCCAAATTGCTTTTGTGTTTCTCCAACACGACAAATGATGTATTGATGACATCCCACACTTTTTTTGTCAGCGTCTCAAATCTAAAGACAAAGTTGGCATAGTAGCCGTCCACCACACTTACCAATGCCTCCGCACAGGCCGTCGGAGTGGCAAATCCCTTGTTGGCGATCATGTCCACCACGGCATTGTCGCCCGTATGGCCTATGCCCGTCCAAACGGGGTAAGGAGAGCGCAATATGGCCAGAGCCGCTTCTTCTGAGTCGAAAACGGCCAAATCACTTTTTGATCCGCCTCCCCTTACGACACAAATAATGTCGACGGGAATATTCTGTTTGTCAAATTGGTCCAAAGCAAAGGATATCTGCCGCGCCGCTTCCTGTCCCTGGACAAGAGATGGCTGCAAAAAAACTTGAAAATTGTAGCCGGATCTTTCCAGCACACCGACAAAATCTTTATGCCCTTCGCTTCCAGGACTGGTCACCAGACCCACTTTCAAAGGAACAAGGGGCACGGTTTTTTCTCTGTTCAAATCATAGATGCCGCGCTCTTGCAGACTGCGTAGCAGTTTCAGTCTCTGAGAAGCTATCTGTCCCAACAGAGCTTCTATATCCAGCTTATTCATTGCGAGCCGGACTCTCCCGGCTCCTTCCCACACGGAAACCCGCCCTCTTACTTTGACCACCCGACCTTCTTCCAAGCTTATTCCGACTTGAGCAAGGTCACTTTCTATTGCTGACCAATTTGATCTCCAGCAAACAACGTCCAAAACCTTATCGTTGAAAGAAGAACTTTTGGAAGAAAACCTCTGAGAAAAAGAGCTCGGCGACGAGAAGTCGGAGGCATTGCCGACCGTTTCGGCTGCGTCAACCAACTCCAGATACCTGTGGCCTTTTGATTCGCGGAATTTTCTTACTTCCCCCATAATCCAGATATCTTGCGGAAATTCTTTTGAAATTGCCTTGTGCAGACGTTCATAGAAGGCTCCAATCGTCAGAACTTCATTTCCGCCGATAACGCCGCGGTTAAAACCCGCATCGCTGCGGCTTTGAATCGCCGCATCACCGCCAAAGGAGCCCTTGTCCAAAGAAACCTCTTGTCCGTCGGGAGCAGCCACAAAATCAAAACTTTGTTCGAAGGCAGAATCGTTTATATTTTTTGCAGATTTGGCCAAAAAACTCTTTTTCCCTTTATCTCTCTTTTCGGATACGTTTTCATACTCTTCGATAAAACCAAAACTTTGTATTTTATTATTATCGTTCATACTGAGTCCAAACGCGCCAATACGACAGAAGGCTAACTCCATTATGATACAGCGGATCAAAGATGCTTTTGCTTCCCGATTATTACTTTTTTACAAAAATGCTGCTAAACCCTCTTGAAAGCGCTTTAGCGAGACGCGAAGCACTTTCATATCCGTTTGCCCACAATAAATTGAGTTCTTTGCAGACACGCGGGAGCCCCCGGACCCAAAATGCCGGAGCCGCCGCGAGCGGTGACATCAGAAAGTATTTGCAGGATATCCAGTAAAGGGACACAGCGGACCAAGCGGCGGCTTCCCGCAATCACGAAAATACGGAAAATGTTTTCTTAAGTCTCCAAAGGCAAAAATGCATCATTTTACTGCCGACCCGAAGAAAAAACCTTACGCCGCGAAAAGAAGGCGATTTGTGCGTTCCGATATTCTTTGATCTTCCACAGAGATGCACCTGTCAGCATATGCTTTATCAAAGATTGACCGACAGATAAGCGCCGACTATGGCGACACTTATCCAAAAATAGTATGTAAAGATATAATTTGAAAATCCGTAGGTATTGTCTGTCCCGACAATTGGCACTATAATAAATTCGGTGAGTCGGCCGGGTGGTCGCGGCGATTGATATCGCTGAGGAAGGTCGGGGCTCCGCAGGGCAAGGTGCTGGCTAACGGCCAGTCAAGGCGACTTGCAGGACAGTGCAACAGAAAGTAAACCGCCGATGGTTAACAAAAACACAGGCAAGGTTGAAACGGTGTGGTAAGAGCACACCAGCGGTCAGGGTGACTTGACCGGCTATGAAAACCCCACCCGGAGCAAGGCCAAGTGTTGGAGGGTTGCCCGCCCGTTTATCCACAGGTAGGCTGCTAAGATAGATGGCCACCGCTTAGGACACTAAGTACAGAACCCCGCCTACAGACCGACTCACCATCTGATGCTTATCCCCGTTGCGGCTTCAGGTTTCACGCCGCAATAATATTCTCAAACCACTTACCCCTATAAACGATGGCTTGAGCGACAACAATTTATAAAAGTAAATTCAAATTTCAGAAGCCTGACCCATGTCCTTTATCCCTCGTAACAAAAAATACTTTTTAATCTTTCTTGGCATCTGTCTATATAGGTATTTGGATGCGGGAGCTTCTCCCGGAAGAAGACTCGCTGCATCGGGAAGAATGGCCGCCAAAAGCTCTGCGTATGCGCAAACGGCAGAGGTCTTTTCCGTTGGCTGTGCACGCTGAATACCGTTTGGGCTAAAATAAGTCATGATGCCTCACAGTGATGACGAAATGATCAATCAAAAGAACTCACAAACCGAGGACGACAGTCCCACCGATTCAAAAAAAATTGCCTTAAACAAACCTTTTTGGTTGATCATAGTTATAGCTCTGCTCATACTGGCGTTTCTGATTGTATTCATAGCTCAGAACAACCGGGACGTCGTCATTAATTATCTTGGTTTTCATTGGCATGCACACCTTGGAATAGCACTTTTACTGTCCGCTATTTCGAGCGGCATCATTGTTGCCCTCGTTATAGGATGGCGCTCAATATATCTCCACAAGAAAATGGGCGGCAAACACCGGACTCCATACGATGATTTAACGTAAGTCTATTTCTTTAAAAAACTCTGAAAGCCCTCAAGAAGTGCTCTGTTCTGACATAAGCTAGAGCTATGTCAGCAGAAAATATGGATTCCTACCCAGAAATTCCAAGCCAACCCGACTATCCGAAAATTGAAGAAGAAATTATTAAATTCTGGGACAGGGACTCAACCTTTCAAGCCTCTATAGACAACAGAAAAGACGCCAAAGAAATAGTTTTTTACGACGGACCGCCGTTTGCCAACGGATTGCCCCACTACGGGCATCTGCTCACCGGATTTGTCAAAGATGCCATGCCGAGATATTTTACGATGCGCGGTCATAAAGTACAGAGGCGCTTTGGCTGGGATTGCCATGGTCTTCCTGCCGAAACAGAAGCAGAAAAAAATCTGCATGTATCGGGCAGAAATCAAATCACCGCATTGGGCGTCGACGTTTTTAATGATTATTGTCGCACGTCGGTAATGAAATATGTCAAAGAGTGGGAATACTACGTAAAGCGCTCGGGGCGCTGGGTTGATTTCGAAAATGATTACAAAACCATGGACATGTCGTTCATGGAAAGCGTCATATGGGCGTTTGCCACACTTCATAAAGAAGGGCTGATCTACGAGGATTACAGAGTGCTCCCCTACTGCTGGGAGTGTGAAACACCGTTATCCAATTTTGAGACACGGCAAGACGACGCTTATCGCGAGCGGATTGACGCAGCAGTAACGGTTCTCTTTACACTGACGGAACAAAGTGTTGAGAAACTCGGTCGGACGTCCAAAAGCACAGCAGTCAAAATAGCGGTTTGGACAACAACGCCGTGGACCCTGCCTTCCAATCTGGCATTGGCGGTAGGGAGGGATATCTCTTATCTTCTCGTCCAACACGGCGACGATTCTTCACAAGAAGCAGTCATTATCGCCGAAGCCCGTTATGCACACTACAGAGAAGTACTGGAAAACCCCATTGTTATCGGCACCATAGCCGGACATGAGCTGGCAGGACTCAGCTATAATCATCTTTTTGATTATTTTGCTAAAACCAAAAATGCATTTGTGATCCTGGACGGAGATTTTGTCAACACCGAAGAAGGAACAGGAATTGTCCACCTTGCACCCGGATTCGGCGAAGACGACCAGCGTGTCTGCACGGAAAATAATATTCCCGTTATCTGTCCGGTTGATAACCAGGGTCGTTTTGAAGAAACAGTTTCTGAGTTTCACGGAATTCAAGTATTCGAAGCAAACGACAAAATT
This sequence comes from Actinomycetes bacterium, assembly GCA_021796535.1. Taxonomy (GTDB): domain Bacteria; phylum Actinomycetota; class Acidimicrobiia; order Acidimicrobiales; family Bog-793; genus JAJZMK01. The sequence goes on from JAKABW010000008.1 coordinate 88,377, forward strand.
ATCGCCAGACTAAAACAGCAAAACGCCGTCATCAAAGTAGAGCAATATGCCCACAATTACCCGCACTGCTGGAGAACGGATACTCCTTTGATCTATAAGGCTGTCGCTTCGTTTTTTGTCAATGTAACGAAAATTAGAGACGAAATGGTGGAACTGAACTCGTCGTCAATTCACTTTCAACCCGAGCATATCGGCAAAGGGGCTTTTGGAAACTGGCTAAAAGGCGCCAGAGACTGGTCAATTACCCGTAACAGGTTCTGGGGTTCCCCAATTCCTGTTTGGAAAAGCGATAATCCCGATTACCCGCGAACGGACATTTACGGAAGCCTTGACGAACTTGAAAAAGACTTTGGTATACGTCCCACTGATTTACACAGGCCGGAAATCGACAGGCTAATCAGACCAAACCCCGACGATCCTACCGGAAAATCCATGATGAGACGGGTAAATGACGTCCTTGATTGCTGGTTTGACTCCGGTTCAATGCCGTTCGCCCAGTTGCACTACCCCGTAGAAAACAAAGAACACTTCGAAAAAAACTTTCCCGCCGACTTCATATGTGAATACGTAGGTCAAACCAGAGGATGGTTTTACAGCCTGCACGTACTATCCACCGCCCTATTTCACAAACCGGCCTTTTCCAATTGTATCGCTCACGGTGTCGTGCTGGGCCATGACGGCAGAAAGCTGTCAAAGAGACTTAAAAACTACCCTGATCCGGAAGAGTTCTTCCGTGAGATAGGAGCCGATGCGATGCGGTGGTATCTCTTGTCATCTCCGGTGTTGAGGGGGCAAGACGTGGTTATGGAAAAAAGCCACATGGCGGAACCCGTAAAGCAGATACTTAACCCTATTTATAATGCCTGGTACTTTCTTTCGCTGTATGGACGTAGCGATAAGGCAGTCGGCAAATTCAGGACTGATCAAAATTCCCTGATGGACGTTTATATCCTGGCCAAAATGAGAGTTCTCATTCAAGAGGTTACAGAATCCCTTGATCAGTATGATATCCCGGGAGCACTTGCTCCCATTGCAAACTTTTTAGACGCGTTGACCAACTGGTACATCAGAAGAACCAGGGAACGCTTTTGGCGGCCGAATCCAAAAAACAAAGAAATTCCCGCATTGCCGACGACAGGACCAAACGATGCCGAGCAAGAAGATGCTGACAAGCAAGATGCATACGATACCCTCCATACAGTACTTGAAACACTCTGTCAGCTAACAGCACCGTTTTTGCCTTTTCTGTCCGAACACATCCATAAAGGGATTACGGGCCAAAGGAGTGTCCATCTCATGTCATGGCCATCCGACGAAATATTCCCGGATGATCTCAACCTGGTCGAAACCATGGATCTGGTCAGGGAAATCTGTTCACAAGCCCACTCAGTCCGCAAGGCTGCCGGCATCAGGGCAAGACTTCCGTTGGCCTCCATCAAAATTGTTTCCTCCCGCAACGAATCTCTGCAGGCATACACTCAATTAATTATTGAAGAAATTAATTGCAAAAATGTAATATTCGAGACAAACCCCGATCAGTATATAAACAAAGAAATGAGTATAGTTCCGGCTGTTTTAGGTCCGCGTATCGGTGATAAAACTCAAGATGTCATAAGAAACGCCAAAGTCGGCAATTACTCCTTTGACGATGGGGGTTGTCCTGTCATATCCGGAGTTGTCTTAGAGCCGGATGAATATAAATTGGAACTGCGCCCCTTCAATGGCACAACGACCAGAGTAATAGGCGAAAAAGACACGATTATCGTTCTGGATCTGGAAATAACGGATCAATTGTTGTCGGAAGGCATCACACGGGATCTCATACGTCACATCCAACAAGCACGGCGCGAGGCGGGTCTCGTCATAACCGACCGTATAGACCTGGTCCTCTCCATCGACGACAAGACTCTGGAACAATTATGCCTTAGACAAGAAGGGGCGGCTGAGACTGAGGGGGTCGGCCGAAAAAAACGTTATCTCTTTATTGATGAAATAAAGCAGGCGACACTTTCAACTTCTGTTTACTTCACAGAGATACCCTCACCGCAACAAAACAGGGATGATGTTCGCCTCGGTATGACACAGTTGCCCCCGTCTGCCGATTTGACTGACTACTTTCATAAGTCTATAGAAATAGGGGAAACTTGTGAAATATGGATCAGAAAGTCAAGATAACCGCAAACTACCGAATATGAAGATAAAAAGACTTATCAGTTATTGGGCTGCTTTTTGTTTCTTTCGAATTGCAGGACCTCGCCTTGAACGTCTTCTCCGCCGCCTTGATCCGACATCTCAGACGAATCTGATGCGATTCCCATTGAATCATTGCTTTTGGCTACGTTTACGTCCATGGAACTTGATGTGAATCTAGCCCACATAATTTCGTCATCGTTGTCCTGGCCAAGGCTTTCGAACATATCCTGCAAAAGAGAATCCACTATGCCGTCATCTCTTTGAGCCGCACCATGGTATTGGGTATCTATCGCTGTTTCAGAAGAAAATTCTTGGCTTTCGTTGGCCGAAGGCAGTATCGTCAAATCTGTTTGATTGGCATCCGAGTCATCCGATGCAACCGCTTCTGCGTGTTCTGATTCTGCAACGCCGACTTCTCCGTCTGCTGTATTTTGACTTTTTCCGTCAATGTAACCGACTGCATCTCCGCTGCTTTGGTCGCCGTTATCGGATTGCCTACTGCCGATGTGCGCTGATTTAATATTAAAATTTGAAGAATCGACACTCCCGAAAGCATCTTCAGTTTCGGTGTGGGAATTGCCCTTATCCGAACCGAGCAACGATCCCAATGCCGCCTTACCGTTTTCTGCTATGCTGGAAACGGTATCGCTCATCGGGAAAGCCTGAGAAACAAACCGCAAAGCACCGTTTAAGGCTTCTGTCAATCTGGCTCGTTCTGCTTTCAGGACTTGGTTTAAGACTTTAATTTCTGCGATAAGTTGGTCGTGCTGTGAAGTTAAACTTTCGATACGGGAAGAAAGACCTTTTTCCGCTTCTGTTTTCATATTTTTGACGTACTCGTCCGCTTCGGAAAGTACTTTTTCGGCATCTATCCTGGCAGTTGACAAAAGTTTATCTGCTTCCGCTTTAGCTTCTGCTATCGCCATATCTGCGGTTCTCTGCGCAAGCATTAATGTCTTCTTAATGCCTTCGTCATCAATTGGCTTGGGCCCTTCGGTGGGCTCCTGTGATTCCAGCTCCGCGATTAAAGCTTCGGCTTTGACAATCCTGTCATCTGCCAATTTTAGTGACTCGCGATGCGAAGCCAACTCTGCCTGCATGGCATCTACGGCTACGGCTACTTGTTCAAGAAATTCATCAACTTCTTCAAAGTCATACCCGCGCAGGCGGTCTCTGAATTCTACTTCGCGTAGGACTTTCCCCGTGATCTCCATATATATATATGGTAGCGTGTAATTTTAGCTTAGCCAAGCATAAAATAAAAATTAAATGTAAAAAAAGATGAGAAATATTTTTACGCGGTATACACCCGCCAAAACGCTGCAACAAAAGCTTTAAACTGACCGACTACAGGCCGCCAAGGAATCCCTTCCCGCCCAAAAGGCCTATCACTAAACCGAGGACAAGCAGTACCACTATCGGCGATAAGTCCAGTGCCACGCTGCCTGCGCTGAATTTTGGCATAAGTTTTCGCACAGGAGTAAGCACGGGGTCGGTTATCTTGGCAAGTATCGTTTCGACACGATAGACGAGAGTTCCTGGCCTCACGGGAAACCAGGTTAAAATGATACGAACGAATATTGCAACAAAGTACACTTCAAGCAAATCCACTAAAATTCTATCTAACATCGATCACTCCTAATATGCGCCTGGCGCTCGCGCAACTCTAAAAATCAAACCTTAAAAATATCTGTTACTCAATATCGTTAGCGCAAACCTTTTTCCCGGGGCCATATTTTTTCCTCCGGTGAGAGTTCAACGTCGGTGGGAGTTATCAAAAATACGTGATTGGCAACTTTTTCCATACTCCCCGACAATGCGTATATCAAACCGGAACAAAAATCCAGCATCCTACGCGCTAAATCACTCTGCGCGTCGACAAGATTTAAAATAACCGGCGTATGGTTTTTTATCAAATCTCCGATTTCTTTTGCATCTCCAAATTCCAACGGAGCCATTATATGAACTTTGGGTTGAGATGATTTTGGCTGGGAAGCCGGTCTGAGGGAAGGCTGTTTGACTGCAAAATTCTCCGCCGCTGACGGTTTGACAGAAATGGGTTTCCTAATATCTCTCTGTTCTTGCGGCAAAGGTTTTAAAACAGCACCGTTGATATGTCTGTCTTTCTGCTGCTCTCTGTATTGATACTCATCATATTGATAAGCCCCGTCGCCAAGATCCTCTTCATCATATTCGTCTTCAAAATCGTCGTCATCGTCTATATCGCCGATGCCCAATTGTTCTAGGGCTTTGCTAAAAAATGACCGCATCCCAAACCTCCTCTTCGTTTCCCTCTGCACAATCCCAATTTCTCAATTTTGCCACTATCTCACAGAAAATGAGGACAATTCGCATTATTCTTTGCCTAATCTTATAAATTCAATCGTTCTCTATCTATACAAGAAAGCTCTACGCAAAAAGTGCTTTCCCTATTCTAAGCATATTGGAGCCACTCTTTACCGCCAACTCAAAGTCGGAACTCATGCCCATTGAGCAAACGCTCATCCCAAATTTTTCCGTCAACTCACCCAACATATCAAATGACGCTCTGGTCAGATCGCTGTCCCCCAGCGGCGCAATAGTCATAAAACCTTTTACACTCAAATCACAATGTAAAGCACTTTCTATAAAATTTTCTATCTCGTCAACGGCAATGCCGCCGCGACCGATATTGCCGATGATCGGAGCATCATCGTCCGAAAACGTTTTTTTCAGCAAAGATGCCGGATGGATGTCAGAATTTTTATACGCTTTGGCGGCCAAATCATAGCCATTGACCTCAAGTAAAATTTTACTTTTCGGCGCGTATTCGGCTATTTTCTCGATCTCCTCGACTCTGTCGACACTTTGCCACAACGAAACATAGGAAGATAACCTCTTTATATTCCTCTTCTGTATCTGACCTATAAAGTGCCATTCCGGCGCCAAAGCAACCGGCGGAAATTTATGTACTCCGATATCCGGAGATAACCCCCCAAAGATACAATTTGCGGTTTCGATCAATTCATCGGGATAATTCCCAGCCAAAGCGGCGACCGGGATAGACAGCAAAGTCTTTACCTCATCCTGACTTCTTCCTTTGGTTACCGCGACTATATCTACCTTATCGGGATTACCGCCGGCAGCTGAAATCCTGTTCCTGATATTTTGAAAGTTGCGAAGTATATTTGCATGAGCTTTATTCATATCTGGATCCGCAGAACACACTATACAGTTTTATTCACCATTACCCCAAGCCCGTGTCTGGAAATTTCACCGCGCTTCCTATGGGAAAACCACCTGTCGTCACAGGCTGTACACGAGGCAATTTCAGGTGTTATAATAACATCTTCTGCCTTTAAAAGTTCTGTGACGGCCAACGGCAAATCAAGCGCTGATTTGGCGTCATTGGTCAATGTACCGACATCACAGCCGATCTGTAAAGAGATCCTCTCTATCAAATCAGCAGAAAACTCATAGCATTCACTATGTATGCACGGCCCCATTACAGCCCAAATGTCGGTTGCCGATAACAGATGCATGGCAGAGACGGATGTACGAATGATGTTTGTCAACAAACCGCGCCAGCCTGCATGAATGACGGCTACAACACCTTCATTGGATGCCAGACCCAATAAAGCGCAGTCCGCTCCAAAAACTCCTATGGGCTTAGTGATGTCTTTACCGACTATCGCATCAGCTGCGGTAGTCAGCGGATCGTAATTGTCAAAAGTATAGATGTTTTCAGGAAGCGACCGGTAAAGCGAAAAATTGTTGACGAGCAACACGTTCCCCGAATGCTTTTGATTGACAAAAACCCAATTGTTGGCTTTCCTGGCGTCGCCGAATTCTCTGTCTGTCAACATTACATACGCTTCTGTATCGGCTATACGAATTTTATCCATCCTACCAACGGCAATCTTACTACAAAGGCTCTTTGCTCATAATGTGTTTTCCAAAAGCAGAGAGTCGCCTGAAAAAGGCAGGATAGATAAAACTGATCGCCGAATAAAAAGCATGAAGTCCAAAAGAGGACGGCGAAACTGAATTTCTTCAATGCCGTAGTTTCATTAGCCTTTCCTAGGATACCGGAAAGTTTAAACAAATTGCTTGAAATGAAAAACGCCGTAAGAAAGTGGGCGGAAAAGTATTTAATACGGCAGGCCCTAGCACATAAAAAGGGCCCAGCCGGTTTTACCCGGCTGAGCCCTTTTTTGGTAATTTACTGAGCTACGTCAGCTTATTACATATGTGGTGACTGAGCCTGCGGGAATGCTGGCAGTAAAGCTGCCTCCGCTGACTGAAATCGTGGGCTGCTGAGCAACATTTTCGCTTGAATCTGTTGTGTACGGTACGGCAGTGGTGGCAGAAGATGATCCGAGGTTGATACCGACTGTCGTGGAGTTTCCTCCGTTGTTTATGACGACCACTATTGTCTCACTTCCGTTGGAACTGAGATAGGCACTGGAGAGAAGGTTCTGACTTTGACCTGTCAAAGTATCGCCTATTCTCGTGGCGCCGGGTCTGATAAATCTGGAGAAGTTGGCAAATGCCCACAACCTGCCTGAGACTTGGTAATTGGAGTTGGCCAGGTTGATCAGGCTTTCGTTGTCGCTGTTGATGCCGGTTGCTCCCCACCAGTAGAGGAAACCGCTGACATTGGCATTGACAATAGCCGTTTCTATGTTATTGGCCCAGGCAAGTCCGGATGCAGTGCTTCCGTCGTTCCATGCGGGATCC